>DASUVK010000048.1:0-112037 GCA_036378975.1 Allosphingosinicella sp.
ATTGCCCTCGGGCGCGGTCGCCCGGGTCAGCCGGCCGCTCGAATCATATTGATAGCTCGTGGTGCGGCCGAGCGGATCGGTGACCGAGGCCGGCCGGCCGATCGCGAGGTCGGAAACGACGGTGGAGACCTGGCCGAGCGCGTCGGTGACGATCATCGTGCCGGTGGAACCCGAGACGCTTCGCGCGTAGCCCGTCGTCACGCCTTCGCTGGTGACCGAGCTGACGACATTGCCGGTGCCGTAGCTGACGCTGGTCGTGTCGGACGGCGCGCCCGGGCGGCGGATGGCGGTGATGCCGAGGCCGGTGCCGGCGAACCGCCAGACGCGGCCGCCGCTGTCGGTGACCTCGACGATGCTCGTCGACGGATAGGCATAGGAGAGGCTCGCCTGCGGGCTGGTCGCGCTGACGAGGTCGTTGTAGAGCGCCGCGCTCGTCCGCCGCTGCCAGCTGTCGGGCGGCGGCACGCCGTTCTGACTGGAATTGCCGTTCGAGGCGTAGGTGAAGGCGATCCGGTAGCCGGAGCCGTTCGACACCTGCGCGATCCGCGCCCAGTAGCTGCAGTCGGGCGGATTTTCGGGATCGATGATCTCGTCCTCGCAGCTCTGCCAGATCTCCCAGTCGAGGCCGACCGACCGGCCGTCGGGAGTCGCGATCGACAGCGGCAGCTGGGTGCAGCCGCCTTGGCCGGCGCTGCCGTTGCAATAGGTCGAGGCGGGGCTCCAGCTGCCGGTCGGGTCGCCGAACACGATCAACGTGCCGTCGGCGCTTCGGTAATGATGCTCGGCGCCGGCCGCGGCCAGGCTCGAGCCGGTCGGCAGCGTGCCCATGGCGCTGAACAATTCGTAGCGATTATCCTTGTTGACGCTGATCGCCGTGCCGGCGCCGCCCGAGCGAATCAGGTAGAGGCCGTCCCACTGGTGGCCGCCGGAGCTGACGTGCCAGCTGCCGTTGCCGCTGCCGATGCCGGTGCGGACCAGCGCGAGCTCGCCGTCGCCCGAGCCGATCGAGCCTTCGGCGAACGCCATGACAAAGTCGCCATGGACGAGGTCGACGCCGTTGGCGTCGAGCGCGCGGTGCTGGCGCGCGGTCTGCGCCTGCGCCGGCTGGGCGGTGAGGCCGCAGGTGGCGGTGGTGGCGAGCAGGGCGAGCAGGGCGCCGGGCGCCGCCGCCCGCAATCCGGGTCGGTTGGTCATCTTTCCTGTCCCACGTCGGCCCGCCGGATCGTCCCGGCGGGCGAGTCGCCCCGGAGAACAGGAGTAGAACAAACCAAACCCTATTTTGCAAATCCTATTTTCGGCGCGGATTCCTCTCGTATTTTCAAAGATTTGGACGGCGCGGACGCGACCGGGCGCGATTCGCGCCGCGCCCGCGCGCCGGCCGCCGCCGCGCCCGATTCGCGCCCTAGCCGCCCGTCCCCTGCCCCTCTATCCTGCGGTCATGGCCGGGGCCCTCGAGGGGATACGCATCGTCGAGCTGGCCGGCATCGGCCCGGCGCCGTTCGCCGGGATGATGCTGGCCGACCATGGCGCCACCGTCATCCGGGTCGAGCGCGAGGACCGGGCGCCGGCGATCCCGCCCGAATATGACGTGCTCGGCCGCGCCCGCGCCTCGGTCGTGCGGGTCGACCTCAAGTCGGACAGGGGCGTCGCCCGGGTGCGCGAGCTGGCGCGCGATGCCGACGGGCTGATCGAGGGCTACCGGCCCGGGGTGATGGAGCGGCTCGGGCTCGGCCCCGAGGTGCTGCTCGAGGACAATCCGAAGCTGGTCTACGGGCGGATGACCGGCTGGGGGCAGGACGGGCCGCTGGCGGCTTATGCCGGCCACGACATCGACTATATCGCGCTCGCCGGCGCCCTCCACACCTACGGCCGCGAGGGCGGCCCCCCCACCCCGCCGGTCAACGCGGTCGGCGATTTCGGCGGCGGCGGCATGCTGCTCGCCTTCGGCATGCTGGCTGGGATCCTGTCGGCGCGGACGACCGGCCGAGGCACGGTGATCGACTGCGCGATGGTCGACGGCGCCGCCTTGCTGTCGGCCTTGACCTGGTCGCTGAAGGCGGCGGGGATGTGGCGGGACGAGCGCGGCGTCAACCTGCTCGACACCGGCCGGGCCTATTACGACGTCTATCAATGCGCCGACGGCTTGTGGGTGGCGGTGGGGGCGCTCGAGCCCGAATTCTTCGCCGTTCTGAAGCAAAAGCTGAACCTGCGCTGCGAACAGCACGATCCCAGCCTGCGCGACGAGCTTGTCGACAAGTTCCGTAGCGAAAACAGGTCGTACTTTTGCGATTTGTTGCGATTTTCCGACGCCTGCGTCGCCCCGATCCTCTCTCTGGCCGAGGCTCCGCTCGATCCGCACAATTCACATCGCTCCACTTTCCTCAACCTCGACGGGGTGATCCAGCCCGCTCCTGCTCCCCGCTTCACCGCCAAGGACTGACCATGCTCGACACCTCCCGCCGAACCGCCTTTGCCGCCGAGCACGAGCAGTTCCGCGACAGCGTCCGCCGCTTCTTCGAGCGCGAGCTGATCCCCCATCTCAGCCGCTGGGAAGAAGCGGGAATCATCGATCGCGGCTTCTGGACCAAGGCCGGCGAGGCGGGGCTGCTCTGCCCGACGGTGCCCGAGGCCTATGGCGGGCCCGGCCTCGATTTCGGCTTCAACGCCGTCATCGACGAGGAGCTGGCTTATGCCGGCTCGACCGCCGGCATCACCCTCCACTCCGACATCGTCGCCGACTACATCGTCGCCTACGGCTCGGAGGAGCAGAAGCGCCATTGGCTGCCCCGCATGGTGTCGGGCGAGACCGCCACCGCCATCGCCATGACCGAGCCCGGCGCCGGCTCGGACCTGCAGGGCATCCGCACGACCGCGAAGCGGGACGGCAACCATTATGTCCTCAACGGCTCCAAGACCTACATCACCAACGGCCAGCATGCCGACCTCGTCATCGTCGTCGCCAAGACCGACGCCAATGCCGGCGCCAAGGGCGTGTCGCTGATCCTCGTCGAGGCCGACCGCGAGGGCTATGCGAAAGGCCGCAACCTCGACAAGATCGGCTTCCACTCGCAGGACACGTCGGAGCTGTTCTTCAACGACGTCCGAGTCCCGATCACCAATTGCCTCGGCGAGGAAGGCGCGGGCTTCGCCTATCTGATGAACCAGCTGCCGCAGGAGCGCCTGTCGATCGCCTGCGCCGCCCAGGCCGCCGCCCAGCGTGCCTTCGACGAGGCGGTCCGCTTCACCAAGGATCGCAAGGCGTTCGGCAAGACCGTGTTCGATTTCCAGAACACCAAATTCACCCTCGCCGACCTCGCCGCCAAGCTCCAGGTCGGCTGGGCCCATCTCGACTGGGCGATCGCCCGCCACGTCGCCGGCGAGCTCGATGCCGCCGAGGCCAGCGCCGCCAAGCTCTGGCATACCGAGCTGCAATGGGAGGCGTGCGACGCCTCGCTCCAGCTCCACGGCGGCGCCGGCTACATGAACGAATATCTGATCGCCCGCCTGTGGCGCGACGCCCGCGTCACCCGCATCTTCGGCGGCACCAACGAGATCATGAAGGAAGTGGTGTCGCGCTCGCTCTGAACCCGGGTTCAGCGGTCCGCATTGTCCAGCCGCCGCACTTCGACCGCGGCCGGATCGAAGCCGTCGAGCAGGCGGGCGTTGACGCCCATCCGTCCGAAATCCTCGCCCAGCGTCTTCCAGTGGGTGCCGCAGCCGCAGACCGGGCAGTGATGGATGCCGATCATCCGGTCGCCCCAGACATAAGCCGCCGTGGCCCCTTCGACCCGCACCCCGGCGTCCGGATAATAAGCGACCAGCCAGCCGAGCTTGGTGCAGAGCGAGCAATTGCACGACCCGACCCATTCCGGCGCCGACGGTGCCTCGATCCGCACGGCTCCGCAGTGGCAGCTTCCCGCAACGCCCATCTTCCTCCTCCTCGGTGAACGCTCTTCGCCATTCCCGCGAACGCGGGAATCCAGTAACGACGGCGTTGCGGGTCCCGAACGCACGACTGGATTCCCGCTTGCGCGGGAATGGCGGGGTCAGAATGAAGATTATCGGCAGCTATGTCAGCCCCTATGTCCGGAAAGTGCTCGCCTGCCTGGCGCTCAAGGGCCTGGATTATGAGATCGACCCGATCACGCCTTTCTACGGCAATGACGAATTCGAGCGGCTGAGCCCGCTGCGCCGCATTCCGGTGCTGGTCGACCGCGACCTCACGCTCTGCGATTCGTCGGTGATCTGCGCCTGGCTCGACGAAGCCCATCCGGAGCCGCCGCTGCTGCCTTCGGGCGTCAACGACCGGGCGCGGGCGCGGTGGCTCGAGGAATATGCCGACACCCGCCTCGGCGACGTCTTCATCTGGGGCCTGTTCTACCCGAAGTTCGTCCACCCGATCGTCTGGGGCGAGCCCGGCGACGAGGCGCGGATTGCGAAGACGCTGGCCGAGGATCTGCCGCGCGAGCTCGACTGGCTGGAAGGTGAGCTGCCGGCGAGCGGCTTCCTGTTCGGCGACGGGATCGGCCTCGCCGACATCGCCATCGCCAGCTTTTTCCGCAACGCCGCCCATGTCGGCGTCGAGGTCGACCGGACGCGCTGGCCGCGCACCGCCGGCTTCGTCGAGCGCGCGCTCGCCCACCCCTGCTTCGCCGACCTGCTCCCCTTCGAGCAGGTACAGCTCGGCGCCAGTCCGGCGGGACGGCGGCAGGCCCTGCTCGCCGCCGACGCGCCGCTTGCCGAGGCGACGATGGCGACCCGCGAGCCGCGCAAGGGCGTCATGCGCCTCTGAGATCGCGCGCTTGCCAAGGCCGGCGAACGATGCGAGCTTTCGGCTCGAAGCGGCTAAGCCGCTCGCAGCAGGGGAGGCGGATGATGGCGCGCACGACACCGGTGCATCTGTGGATCGTCGCCGGGCTGGCGACCTTGTGGAACGGGCTCGGCTGCTACGATTATCTGATGACCCAGACCCGAAACGAGCAGTATCTCGCCAATTTCACCGACCCGCAGCGCGTCTATTTCGACAGTTTCCCGATCTGGATGGAAGCCGCCTGGGCCTGCGGCGTGTGGGGCGGGCTGGCCGGCTCCCTGCTGCTTCTGGCGCGCAGCCGCCACGCGGCGACGGCCTTCGCCGTCTCGCTCGCCGGCCTCGCCATCAGCACCGTCTACCAATATGTGCTGAACGCCCCGCCCGAGGACATGACGAGCGGCGCGATGATCGTCATGAACCTGGCAATCTGGGCGGCGGCGATCGGCCTGCTGGCCTACGCGCTCGGGATGCGGAAGCGGGGCGTGCTGCGGTAGCGCCAGGCGCTAGTCCGCGGCGGCGAGATGCTTCGCCAGCGCGCACAGGAAATGCGCCGGATAATCGATGCGTACCCGGCTCTTCGTGCTGCTCTCGCGCACCGCCCCCAGCGCCCGCTCCGGCGCAGGCATGCAATAAAGATCGTCCTGGCCTATCACCAACGTGTCCATGAAGCGTCGGCCGGCTGCCCACGCCGCCTGATAGGTCCGCTGACGCCGACCATCATTGACGCGCCGGGCGGCGCCGACCGCGTCGGCGAGGCCTTCGAGCACGCAGCCGGTATGGAAGCCGGGACCGTCCCCGGCATAATCGACCAGGAACGCACCGTTCTTGCCCAGCTGCTGTGAGACTGCCCAGTCCGCCAGCTCGAAGATGAAATCGACGTCCTGCCGATCGCCGCCGGCCGCATGGAGCGCGGACCAGGCCTGGAGATGCCACCAGACCAGTCCCCACGAGCGGGTGAGGCGGAATCGCCGGCGATACCAGGCGCGCGTGGCGGCGAGGTCGATCCCGCCCTCGGCCAAGCCTGCCGAGCGCAGATGCGCCAGCGCGAGCAAGGCGACGCCCGGCAGCAGGTCGTGATCGACGCCGAGCCGCATCCCGGCCTTGAGCGGCGTGACTGCACCGTCCTCGTGAAACGAGGAGAGCAGCTCGCGGACCAGCGCCGCGCCGGCCTTGTGCCGGGACAGCGCCCGGTGATCGTCCAACGCCAGCCAGTCGATCAACAGCAGCCGTGCGCCAAGGCTGTCCTGCAAATCGGGATGCCGCAGCCGCGGCTCATTCCCCTCGACGACCAGCGAGTCGAGCAAGGTGGCGCGGCCGCGCTCCGCGAGGTCGGTGAAGGCGGGCTCGGCGAGACTTTGGCCGGCGCGGGCGAGAGCGACCAGCGCCAGGACGACGCGCCCCAGAGTTCCCGACCGGCGGCTTCGATCGCGCGTCGGCCAGTAATAATAAGCCGGAATGCCGTCCGCGTCGCACTGGCCGGCAATATATTCCGCGACCATCCGGGCGGTGGCCTCCACGCTGCGGCCGGAATCGCCCGCATAACCGAAGGTCAGCGGGAGGACGCCGCCTCCGCGCTCGAGAAAGCAGTGGGTATCGTAGGTCCGCCAGCGCGAGGCTTCGGAGCTCGTACCCGCTTTGGCGATCAGCGAATCCACCATATCCGACGACGTCCAGTCCCAATGACTCGCATTCTGAGCCAGCATCACCGTCCAGTCGTTCCCATTCGCGACCGCCAGCGTGTCCCGTCCGAGGCGAAGACGTTTCGCGACATGCTCTTTCGATTGCCGGCCGATCCATTCCCCCTCCATCAGCAGGGAAAGCAACAGCGCCGGCTTGGCGCCGGGCCGACGCTTGTCGGCGTGGCGTGGATCGGCGAGCGCGAGGCCGGTCGCCCGGATCGCCAGTTCGTCCGGATTGCCGCCGAAGGCGAGCCAGCAACCGACCAGGCGGCCGTCGCCGTACAGGGTCACGCCGAGGCCCCTCAATCCCACCTCCGAGGCCGCCAATGCTTCGTCCGCGCCAAGCGGTTCGCCCGCCCCCGAGCGCTCGACGACCAGGCGGCAGCGGGCCGCCAGACGCTCGGCGAAGGCGGCCGGCACGCTGCTCACCGCGGCAGAAGATCCGAACGGCGGCCATTCCTCGCCCGGCTCGATCGACTTCGCCACCGAATGGAGGAAAATCTCGTGCGGCTCATGGCGTCCAAGACGCGCGTTGGTCGAGCAGGCGTGGCGCAGTTGTTCGATCTCGCTGGTAAAGAATTGCGTGTTGGGAAGCGCGCCGCCCACCTTCCAGGGCTGAACCTTGCTCCTGACGGCAATGCCGTATCGCGAAAAGTCCAGGTCCGCGACGCGGCTGGGAACCTGCTCTGTCAGAAGGGAAACGCCGAACTTCAGCTCCTCGAGAGGAAACGGACCCTGCTGGGGGAGCGTCCGTGCCGCGGCATAAGCGGCGCATACCAGGTCGCGCGGGAGATCCTGCTCGCCCGCTTCGAAACGAAAGAAGCCTTCTCTGGCCAGCCGACGGTCGCCGCGCTTCTTCCTGATGCTTACGAAAACCCCGCCGCGGCCATCATGGTCCCGGTCGAAGCTCGCCGGAGGCCGCGGCACCGGCCGGCCGAGGAGCACAGCTTCGGCCACAAGGCGGGCGATCGCCGCCGGGGAGAGGCCGTCCGGAAGCTTCGTCGAAGAACACCATTCCGGCGGCTCGCGGCCGGCCTGGGGTTCATAAGCCGCGATCGGCTGCTCGAGGTCCTTCCACACGTCGAACAGGGTCCGCACCTTCAGACCCAGAGCCTCGGCCCATTCGACCCCGCCCTTCCAAGGAAGGTTCACGAGGCATATCGCCCCCTCGACCCGAAATCCCTCCGCTTCCAGCAGCTTGATCGCGCGATAGAGCGACCCGCCCGAGCCGATGCAGTCGTCCAGCACCACGACCGGGAGTCGGGGATCTCCATTGCCCTCAATCTGCCTCGCCGTTCCGTGCGCCTCGCGAACCTTGCGGATCGCCAGGCCGGAGTAGCGGCCCTTGCCGGCGAGCACGCACGCGGACACGATCGGGACGCTGGTCAGCCCATAAGCCGCCAATTGCGTCGCGGAGAATGTTCTCAGCTCGTCAAGCAGGCAGCGCGCGCTCAGCGCCAGTCCCTCAAAGTCCAGGCCGGCGGCCCAGTAATAATAGACCCACGGGATCCTGCGTCCCCCCGGCCCCCTCAGCGGATGCTCGGGGCAATCTTTGACGATCGCCCGGTCGCGAAGCATCGCTCGAAGTTGCTCGCGCGCGCCCCGAAGCGACAGCGGTCGCGGTCGCCTTTGCGCGCGGGAGTTCCGGCCGTTGCGATGCGGCGGCTGGCTGGTCAGATCGACCCGCCCCGAGCCGGGCCGCCCGGAGCGTCAGCAAGGTCCGGAATATCGGGACCGTCCGGGCCATCCGGGAAATCAGGACCGTCGGGACCGTCAGGGCCATCGGGGCCATCGGGGCCATCCGGAAAATCAGGGCCATCGGGACCGTCGGGCCCGTCGGGGCTGGGCTTCCCGGCAATGTCCGGCGAATCGCGGCCCACGAAATCGGGATTATCCACGAAATCAGGGCTGTCCTGCGGCGGCGCGTCGGGATTGTCGACGAAATCCGGGTTGTCGGCATAGTTCGGCGCATCGGGATTGTCGACGAAGTCCGGGCTGTCGACATAGTTCGGCGCGTCGGGGCCGTCGGCATAATCGGGAGCGTCGGGCTTATCGACGAAGTCGGGAGTGTCGGCATAGTCCGGTGAGCCGGGAGCGTCCGGGCTCTCGCCGGGATCATTGATGTAAGTGCCCATCTCTTCCTCCTATGCGCGAAGGACTTTTATTATGCCCTTTGCGCCGCGTCCGCAATCGCTGCTTGCAAGACTTGAGCTCGTTCGAGCGAGTGGCGAACAGCGCCGGTACAGATGAAGTCGGCGCTTCGAGACCTAAGCTGCCGTATCTGCCGAACCTCGGCGGAGCAGAAATTGGCGCGACTTGCCTGTTGCGCAGCTTCCTTGTCCCCCCGGACAAATGGAGGGCGCACACTTGCCTATGGATCGTCTAAGAACGAACAGGTGTGGTCCTGGAAGCTCCGAAACGCTTCCCGTATCTTGTCGCTGAGCTTGCCCCGATCCGATGCACCGTTATGCCGGCCCGGCCGAGCATGAGCCGCGGCGGCGTTTACTCCGTCGACGCCTGGGCGGAGGACCAGTGGATGTGGACGATCTTCCACGCTTCGCCGACGCGGCGCAGCAACATGGTCTCGGCGGTGACTCGATTGACGTCGGTGCCCTTGTAGCTGCCCTTCGTGCGGCCCTCGGTCGCGATCCAGGCGAGATCTGCCGCGGCGTCGCCCCGGCGCCGGGTCCTGACGGCCGGGACCGCCTGCGAGAAGGCGGCGTCGGCGCCGAGATGATGGGCGGCATATTCCGCCTTGCTGCGCTCGGCCCGGCCTTCCTCGAAGATCAGCGCGTCCTCGGCGAGCAAGGCGAGGGCGGCCTCGGTGGCGCCGCGACCGAGCGCGGCGTGGAACGCGTCGACCGTTTCGGCCGGAGCGCGGGCGGCGGGCGGCAGCGCCTCGACCGCCGAGGACCCGTGCCCGGCTGCCGCCGGCGATGCGAGCGCCAGGAACAAGACGATCGACGCCGCGCGAAACGAACCAGCTATCATTCCAAAATCCATCCCTGAACTGCTTGCAATGACATCAATACATGATCGGCGGCGAAGAACCATGGCTTGCGGATTCATCAGCGGCCTAGCAACCCTGCCCGGCCTGTCGTAGCGTCGGGGCGAGGCCGGTGGGCCCGGAAAGAGCAGCGAGGGGACAAGTTCGATGAAGCCCGAGGGACAGAGCGGCCACATCCGGCTGACGTCGCATCCCGGCGCGCGCGGGGCGGCGCGGTTTCCGCTGGTCTGGGGGGCGGCCACCGCCGAGGAACGCGGCCCGGTGATCGCGACCGTCAATGCGCGCGCCGACCGCAATGCGATCGGGGCGCATGGCGGCTCCTATTCGATCTATCGCGCCCTGGCGATCTCGTCGGGCGCGATGGACCCGAGTGCCAAGCCGGACCTGCAGGATACCTCCCCGGTTTGCGAGATCGGCCCACACCCGCAATGGGGGGATCCGGGCAAGATCGTCTCGCTCGACCCGTGGGGACACCGGGTGGCGCAGGATTTCGGGAGCCTGATCGAGGAAGGCATCGACATCCGCCCGTCGATCGCGATCACCAAGGCGCGGCTCACCCTGGGCGAGATCCAGACGGCGATCGCCGCCGGCCGGCTCGAGGTCGACGGCGACATCGTCCACGAGGCCGGCGACGTCTCGGTGACCAAGATCGCGGTCGACCCGGTCTGGTGGCTGCCCGGCGTCGCCGAGCGGTTCGAGGTCGAGGAATCGAGCCTCAGGCGCTGCCTGTTCGAGCAGACCGGCGGCATGTATCCGGAGCTCGTCACCCGTCCCGACCTCAGCGTCTTCCTGCCGCCGATCGGCGGGATGACGCTCTACATCTTCGGCGATCCCGCCTTTCTCGGCGATTCCTCGAAGACGCTCACCTGCCGCGTCCACGACGAATGCAACGGCTCCGACGTGTTCGGCTCCGACATCTGCACTTGCCGTCCCTATCTCACCCACGGCATCGAGGAGGCGACGCGCCAGGCGCAGGCCGGCGGCGCCGGCCTGATCGTCTACAACCGCAAGGAAGGCCGCGCGCTGGGCGAGGTCACCAAATTCCTGGTCTACAACGCGCGCAAGCGCCAGCCGGGCGGCGACCAGGCGGCGACCTATTTCGAGCGCACCGAATGCGTCGCCGGAGTCCAGGACGCGCGCTTCCAGCAGCTCATGCCCGACATCATCCACTGGCTCGGCATCGCCCGCATCGACCGGTTCGTGTCGATGTCCAACATGAAATATGACGCGCTCGTCGCCGGCGGCGTCGAGATTGGCGAGCGCGTGCCGATCCCCGACTGGCTGGTGCCGCAGGACGCGAGCGTCGAGATGGAGGCGAAGAAGGCGGCCGGCTATTTCACGCCCGAGGGCGCACCGAGCGCCGACCGGCTGCGCTCGGTGGTCGGCCGCGACCTGGGGAAGTTCTAGGCCGCATGCAGGATTCCGACGCAGCGATAAGCGGGCTGCTCAGCGCGACGGCGGTCCGCGAGCGGGCGCACGAAATGCTCGGCTTCGCCCTTGACGGCCGGATCGAGGGCTGGGCGGTGGACATGGTCCGGCTCGGCGACGCCGCCGAGCTGACGGCGTCGGTCACCCGCGAGCGCTATCCCGACCTCGCCATCCCCTTCCATGCACGCTGGCGGCATTTCGTCGCCGGCGAGCCGCGCCTGCCGGGCGGGGCCGACCCGGCGGTGCGGGCGCGGGCGGCCTTCGACCTCGTCATCCTGTCGGTGCTGCTCGACGCCGGCGCGGGACCGGACTGGCGCTATCGCGACCCGGTCGGCGGCGGCATTTTCAGCCGTTCGGAAGGCCTCGCCGTCGCCAGCCAGCGCCTGGTCGAGTCAGGCGCCCTCGGCGCGGACGGGGCGGCGCTGGCCGCGCTCGAGACGGCGACGCTCGCGCGCGGCTTCCAGGTCGGCGACGACAATCCGCTGGTCGGCCTCGACGGACGGACCGCCCTGCTCCGCCGCCTTGGGGAGCGGCTGCTGGCGCGGCCCGACCTGTTCGCGACGCCGGAGGGGGTCCGCGTCGGCGGCCTCTATGACGCCCTGGCGGCCCGGGCCGATCGCGGCCGGCTGCGGGCGGCGGCGATCCTCGAGTTGCTGCTCGAGGCGCTCGGGCCGATCTGGGCGGACCGGCTGACGGTCGGCGGCGTCCCGCTCGGCGATTGCTGGCGCCACCCGGCGATCCGGCGCGGCGACGCCAGCGACGGCCTGGTGCCGCTGCACAAATTGTCGCAATGGCTCGCTTACTCGCTGATCGAACCGCTCCAGGACGCCGGCATCGAGGTCGTCGAGATAGACGGCCTGACCGGCCTTGCCGAATATCGCAACGGCGGCCTGTTCGTCGATGCCGGCGCGCTCAGGCTCACCGATCCCGCCGACGCGGAGCGTCCCCACAAGGTGTCCGACCCGCTGATCGTCGCCTGGCGGGCGATGACCGTCGCCCTGCTCGACAGAATGGCGCCGCTGGTGCGCGAGCGGCTCGGCGTCGCCGAGGCGGATTTTCCGCTCGCCCGCATGCTCGAGGGCGGCAGCTGGACCGCGGGCCGCCGCCTCGCCGCGAGGCGCCGCCCCGGCGGCGGTCCCCCTTTCACCATCATCAGCGACGGAACGGTGTTTTGACATGGACGGACTGACGATCGTTTCGCACCCTCTGGTGCAGCACAAGCTCAGCATCCTCAGGGACCGCAACAGCTCGATCCAGCTGTTCCGGGCGGTGGTGCGCGAGACCGCGACCCTGCTCTGCTACGAGGTCACCCGCGACCTGCCGACCGACCTCGTCCGCATCGAGACGCCGATCGCGGTGACCGACGCGCCGGCCATTGCCGGCAAGAAGCTGGTCATCGCCCCGATCCTGCGCGCCGGCCTCGCCATGGCGGAAGGGATGCTCGACCTGCTGCCGTCGGCCCGCGTCGCCCATATCGGCCTCTACCGCGAGCCGGTCTCGCTGCAATGCGTCGAATATTATTTCAAGACGCCCGAGGATTGCGCCGAGCGCCTCGTCATCATCGTCGACCCGATGATGGCCACCGGCCACACCGCCATCGCCGCCATCGACCGCCTCAAGGAAGCCGGCGTCACCGACATGCGCTTCGTCTGCCTGCTCGCCTCGCGCCAGGGCGCCGAGACGGTCCGCGCCGCCCATCCCGACGTGCCGATCTGGGCGGCGGGGATGGACGAGGAGCTGAACGACCATGGTTACATCGTCCCAGGCCTCGGCGACGCCGGCGACCGGACTTACGGGACGCGGTAACGGCCGCCGGGTCCGGACCGCGGGATTTCCGGGATCGCGGCGGCCGTCTGCAGTCACGGGGTCGGTGCAGCGGCCGCGGCGACGATGCGGGGCTGGAGCCGGGTCGGTGCGAGGCGCCGGCCGAGCGGGTGCCGGGCGCAAGCCGGGTTGCTTCCCAGGCCAGGGCGACATAGTTTTCCGGTCGGCGAAGGGGAGATCGCTTTGGGCGCGCGGTTCGCGAAGGGTCTGGCCGCAATAGCCGGCGCCGGGTTGCTCGGCGCGGCGGCGCCGGCGTCGGCGGAGCGGATCAGGACGTTCTGGCGACTCGAGCCGGTGGCGGCGCAAGCCCCGCGCAACGTCGCGTTCGGCGCCCCCTTCTTCGAGCAGAGGCTGCTGCCGGTCAGGCTGGTGGAGCTGACCGGGCCGCTCGCGGCCGGCGGCAGGGCGTTGCCGCAGGGAACCCTGCTCTACCTGGTGTTCAACGACGCGGGAAAGATCGGCTATTGCACGATCAAGGACCGGTCCGATGGCAACAAGGCGAAGACCCTGTTCATCCCGATTCTCGACCAGCGGCCCTGCCTCGTCGACAGCGACGGCGACGGCCGGTTCGACAGGAGCTTTTCGGTCTATGACAAATATGGCGGCCCACCCAGCGCCCGCGGCAGCATCGACGCCGCTTCGCCTTTGCCCTCGAGCGGCGGCTATCGCCGGGTGGACGTCCACGCCTTTCCCGACGACCTCAGGGTCTCGCTCAGATTTTCCGGCAAGCGCGACGCGGCCAAGGCCCGGCTCGGCGTCAAATTCTCCCGCAACCTCGGCGAATGGCCGCCGCGGCGAGGCGTTCCCACCGGCCGCGGCGCGCTCTTCGAGCTGCTCAACGCCCATGTCCTGCTGACCGCCGTCGCCGGCGACGTCGCCAGCTTGGCCATGACCTGGGACGAGGGCGTCTACCTCTCCACCGACAATGCCAACACGCTCTACTGGGGGCCGCTGCCGCCGTTCGTGGCGCGCGACTGAGGTCCCCCCGGAATCCTTCTGCCGGATCCGACCGCCGACGCGCGAAGCGATTGCCGCGCCCGGCGAATTTTGCAATCCTCTCGCGCATGAGGTTTCGCACCCTCGCCGTGACCGTGGCAGCGCTGCTGACGGGCGGCGCGGCGGCCCAGCCGCGGAACATGGCGACTCATCCGCGGCTCGCGCCGCTGCAGCCGCCGCCGGGCGCGCTCGCCGATTATGAAGCGGACCTGCAACGTACGTTCCGGGACGCGTTCGGCGCCGACGTGCGGCTGCGCGCGGTCGTCCGACCCTCCTTCCAGACCGAATATGCGGTCGGGCTGCGGCAGGACGGGGAAGGCTACGAGATCTTCGCGCTGCGGCCTTCGCGCCAGATCTGGGCCTATCAAATGATCAAGCTGTACAAATCGGGCCAGGCGGGCGTCATGATCTTCGACGGCAGCGACGGCGACGACCCGGACAAGCTGCTCGGCGACCCCGATAGCGAGCCCCGCGACGGCACCGCCGACGCAATCGCGCAACTCCAAAAGGACCTCCCAGCCGACCCGTCCGATTTGCCCCTGTCGCGCTGCGCGGTGACAGTCGACGATGCCGTCGCGGCAGGGGTGACGGCGGCATGGCGGCGGATGCTCGAGACGGTGCGGCCTGGCGAACAGCTGATGCCCGGCCTCGACGGCACTTCCTACATCTTCTCGATGGAGACGGACGGGGGCGCCCTCGCCGGTGAGACCTGGTCGCCGCGGGCCGGCACGCGGCCGGCCAAGCTCGCCCGCCTCGCCGAGGCGATGCGGGAATATTGCGAGACCAAGGCAGCGGAGCCGCTGGCGGAGATACGCAATCTCGCCCACGCGCTTGCGAGGCGACGGCGGGCGTGAGCCGAGCGAAGACGGATCGGCCCCTGTCCGGGACTTGCCGGATCGGCAGGCCTTCCGGCTAGCGGTTCCGCCGCCCCTCGATCAGGCTGTCGACCAGGGCGGGCTCGGCCAGCGTGCTGGTGTCGCCCAGCGCGTCGAACTCGTTCTCGGCGATCTTGCGCAGGATGCGACGCATGATTTTGCCAGAGCGGGTCTTGGGCAGGCCGGGCGTGAAGTGGATCAGATCGGGGGTGGCGATCGGGCTGATCTCGGCGCGGACGTGCCGGCGCAGCTCCTTCTCCAGCGCCTCATCCCCTTCCTCGCCTTCCATCAGGGTGACGTAGCAGTAAATGCCCTGACCCTTGATGTCGTGGGGATAGCCGACGACCGCGGCCTCGGCGACCTTCGGGTGGCTGACCAGCGCGCTCTCGATCTCGGCGGTGCCGAGGCGATGGCCGGAGATGTTGAGGACGTCGTCGACCCGGCCGGTGATCCAGTAATAGCCGTCCGCGTCGCGGCGGCAGCCGTCGCCGGTGAAATATTTGCCCTTGTAGGTCGAGAAATAGGTCGACACGAAGCGCTCGTGGTCGCCGTAGACGGTGCGCATCTGGCCGGGCCAGCTTCTCGCGATGCACAGATTGCCGGACGCTTCGCCCTCCAGCAATTCCCCTTCGGGGCCGACCAGCTGCGGCTCGACGCCGAAGAAGGGACGGCCCGCCGAGCCCGGCTTCATGGCGTGGGCGCCGGGCAGGGTGGTGATCATGATGCCGCCGGTCTCGGTCTGCCACCAGGTGTCGACGATCGGGCAGCGGCCGTCGCCGACCACTTCGTAATACCAGCGCCAGGCTTCGGGATTGATCGGCTCGCCGACCGTGCCAAGCAGCCGGATCGAGGAGCGGTCGTGCTTCTTCACCGGCCCCTCCCCTTCGCGCATCAGCGCCCGGATCGCGGTCGGGGCGGTGTAGAAGATGTCGACCTTGCGGCGCTCGACCACGTCCCAGAAACGGCTGAAATCGGGATGATTGGGGACGCCCTCGAACATCAGGCTGGTGGCGCCGTTGGCGAGCGGGCCGTAGACCACGTAGGAATGGCCGGTGACCCAACCGACATCGGCGGTGCACCAGAAGAGCTCGCCTTCCTTGTAATCGAAGACGTAATGGAAGGTGGCGGCGGTCCACACCGCATAGCCGCCGGTGGTGTGGAGGACGCCCTTGGGCTTGCCGGTCGAGCCCGACGTGTAGAGGATGAACAGGGGATCCTCGGCGTTCATCGGCTCGCACGGGCATTCGTCGTTAACCGTCTCGCCCAGCTCGTGCAGCCAATGGTCGCGGGCCTCGGTCCATTGGACGGGAATGCCGAGGTGGCGGACGACGAGCACGGCTTCGACGTCGCTGCCCTTGGCCAGGGCTGAGTCGACATTGGCCTTGAGCGGCACCGGCTTGCCGCCGCGGGTGCCGCCATCGGCAGTGACGACGAAGCGGCTGGCACAATCCGCGATGCGGCCGTGCAGCGCCTCGGGGGAGAAGCCGCCGAACACGACCGAATGAACCGCGCCGATGCGGGCGCAAGCGAGCATCGCCACCGCCGCTTCCGGGATCATCGGCATGTAGAGCGTGACGCGGTCGCCCTTGCCCGCGCCGAGCGCCTTGAGGCTGTTCGCCATGCGCACGACCTCGCGGTAGAGCTCGCCGTAAGTAAGCGTGCGGCCCGTGCCCGGCTCGTCGCCCTCGAAGACGATCGCGGCCAAGTCGGCGCGCGCGTCGAGGTGGCGATCGACGCAATTGTGGCAGAGGTTGAGCACGCCGTCCTCGAACCATTTTATGTCGACCGGATCGAACGATGCGGCGGCGATCCGGGTCGGCGCCTTGACCCAGTCGATCCGCCGCGCCTGCTCGGCCCAGAAGCCGTCGGGATCGTCGAGCGAACGGGCGTACATCGCGTCATAATCGGCGGCCGAGCAATGGCTCGCGCGCACCGCCGCCTCGGGAGGGGAGATATTGGTGTCCATGCCGCCTCCCTAAGCCCGGACGCGGGCGCGGGCAAAGACGCAAAATGTTTACCGGCGACGGCTAGGACGGATGGATGAACCAGGTGCGAGCCATTGCCTTCGTGAAGCCGGGGTCGTCCGCGGCCGTGCCCGACGTCGCCGAGGACCCGACTGCCCCCGGCTCGCTGCCCTTCGCCGGTTTCTGCGACGACGATGCGCTGGCGCGCGCCTGGCAACGGCTCGAGACGGCGGCCGCGTTGCCGATGCAGGGCCGTGCCTTTGCCTCGGCGCTTGCCGACACCTTGCTCGCCGGAGCGGATATCGAGGTCTTCTTCATCCGCGAGGGCGACGACATCGCCGCCTTGCTCCCCTTGTGCCGCGAGCCCGGATATTTCGCCCGCTGGACGATGATCGGCGCGCACCAGGTGTGCGAGCCCAACGACGCCCTCTGCCGCAATCCGCAAGCCGCGCGGCTTCTGGCGGAGGCCATTGCAGGGAATGGGCGGGCGCTGGAGATGGACCGCGTTCCGGCGGGATCGCCGATGATCCCGGCGTTGCGCGCCGCGATGCGCGGCAAGGGCTGGATATCGGTCCGCCCGACGGCCCCCACGCCGACCATAAATCTGGACGCGCGCTGGAAGGATCCGTCATCCTGCTTCAATTCGGGGCGCCGCTCCGACTTTCGCCGCGCGGCCCGCAAAGCGAACGAGTTCGGCCAGGTGTCGTTCGAGATATTGTCGCCGAAGCCGGGCGAGTTCGACGCCCTGTTCGACGAGGCGGTCGGCGTCGAGCTGCGCAGCTGGAAGCGCGAGGCGGGGACCGCGATCGCTGTCGACCGGGCCAAGGAGAATTGCTTCCGCCAGTTCTTCCGCTCGGCCTGCGAGCGCGGCACGTTCCGGATCGCTTTCATGCGCATCGACGGCCAGGCGGTCGCCATGCAGATGGCGCTCGAATGGCTCGACCGCTACTGGCTGTTCAAGATCGGCTTCGACGAAGAGTTCGAGCGCTGCTCGCCCGGCACCTTGTTGATGCTGCACACGATCGGCTGGGCGGCGGACCGGCAGCTGACCGCCTACGAGCTGCTCGGGAATGTCGAACCGTGGATTGCGCGCTTCTGGACTCGCGAACAGCATGACTGCGTCTGCCTGCGCGCCTATCCTCGCAATGTGCGGGGCGCGATCGCCTTCGCCGCCGATGCGATCGCCTGGCTGCGCCGGCACCTCGCGCTGGGGAGAGGCTGATGCTCGGCCCCCGGGCCGCGCTCAGGAACGCCCGCTACGCGGCCCCGCGATATGTCGAGCGGGTCGTCCGCGGGCCGGGGCCGGACGACGCAGCCCGGCGTTGTCACGCCCTCCATCGCAATGGGCTGGCGGCGACGGTGGGCTATTTCCAGTCCGGCGAGGGGCGGGCCGAGGAAATCGTCGCCGCCAACAGAGCGATTGCGGGCCTCCTCGCCGGCCGTTCCGGCGACGTATATTTGTCCGTGAAGGCCCCGCCCCTCGGGTTCGACGCCGCTCATCTCCGCCGGGTCGCCGACGCCGCGACGGCGGCCGGCCTGGCGCTGATGTTCGACGCCCATGCGACCAAGGACGCGGAGCGCACCCTGGCGGTGGTCTCGGGCTTTCTGCGCGAATTGCCCGGGACCGGCTTCGCGCTGCCGGCACGATGGCGGCGCAGCATGGCGGACGCGGCCGATTTCCGGGAAAGCTCGGCCCGGATTCGGGTGGTGAAAGGTGAATGGGCCGACCCGGAATGGGCCGGTCCGGACGTGGAGGCCAACTATCTCGCCCTGGTCGCGCGCCTCGCCGGGCGCGCCGGTCCGGTCACCGTGGCCACGCACGATCCCCGCCTGGCCGAGCGGGCACTCACCCTCTTGCTTCGCGCCGGGACCCCCTGCGAGCTGGAGCAGCTGCGCGGCCTTCCGGCGCGAAGGAGCGTGGCGGTCGCCAGGCGGCTGGGCGTGCCGGTCCGGGTCTATGTCCCGTTCGGCCCAGGGTGGTGGCCTTATGCGGTCGATAAGGCGCTCGGCCGTCCCTATTTGCTGCCCTGGATGATCAGGGACAGGCTGGGGCGAGCCCCGATTTCGCGGGATTGACAGCAGGGACGGTCGTCCCGAGCCGGGCGTTCACCCCGGAACTCGGGCCTCGTTCCGGGGGTTTTGCCCGGGTCATGACGCCTCCGCACCAATCTTCCCCGCCGGCCGATGCGCCGGTCGGCGAAGCAAGCCCACGCGGCGCCTTTTTCTTCGGCACGCAGAGCGATCCGGGCACCCGCCAGCTGACGGCGGGGATGACGGTGGTCGAGGTCGGCGTCTATCGCGGCCCGCATTATTACAGCCATACGTCGATGGTGCGGATTCAGCTCGACCTCGGCCGGCTGGAGCAATGGCCGACCGACCGCATCGCCGGCTTCGCCGACGCTTTGCTCCGGATCCTGCCGGCCGTCGGCCGCCACGGCTGCTCGCTCCGGGTGCGGGGCGGTTTCGAGCGGCGGCTGCGCGAAGGAACCTGGCTCGGCCACGTCGCCGAGCATGTCGCGCTCGAGCTGCAGACGCTGGCCGGCTCGCGGGCCACCCGCGGCAAGACCCGCTCGGTCAAGAACCGGCCCGGCCTCTACAATGTCATGTTCGCCTATAACGAGGAGCGGGTCGGGCTGATGGCGGGGCGGATCGCGCTCGAGCTGGTCGATTCGCTGCTCCCCGAAGACCTGCGCGGCATAAGCGGGCTCGACCGGGTCCATGCGCTGGAGGGGGAGTTCGATTTCGGCCGCCGCGTCGACGCGCTGAAGCGGATGGTCCGCCGCACCGCCCTCGGCCCTTCCACCCGGGCGCTGGTCGAGGAGGCGGAGCGGCGCGGCATCCCGGTCATGCGGCTCGACGAGAAGAGCCTGATCCAGCTCGGCCACGGCAAGCATCAGCAGAAGATCCGCGCCTCGATCACCGGGCGCACGTCGCTGGTCGCCGCCGACCTCGCCGGCGACAAGAACATGACCAAGAAGCTGCTCGACGAGAGCGGCGTGCCGGTTCCGCGCGGCGTGGTCGTGCGCGACGTCGAGGAAGCGGTTCGCGCGGCGAGGCGGCTGCGCTACCCGCTGGTCGCCAAGCCGCTCGACGGCAATCACGGCCGGGGCGTCACCATCGCCATCGCCGACGAGGCGCAATTGCGGCTTGGCTTCGAGGCGGCGCGGGCGCAAGCCAGGCGCGGCGACGTCATCGTCGAGCAATATTTCGCCGGCCACGACCACCGCATCCTGGTCGTCGGCGGCAAGATGGTCGCGGTCGCCGAACGCATTCCGGCGCAGGTCGTGGGCGACGGCATCAGCACCGTCGCCCAGCTGGTGGCGCAGGTGAATGCGGATCCGCGCCGCGGCGAGGGCCACGAGAACGTCATGACCCGCATCCGCATCAACGCGCAGGTCGAGGACCATCTCGCCCGTTCCGGCCTTGGCCGGGACAGCATCCCCGAAGCCGGCGAGGTCGTGCCGCTGCGCGCCACCGCCAACCTCTCGACCGGCGGCACGGCGGTCGACCGCACCAACGAAATCCATCCCGACAATGCCGAGATCGCCCGCCGCGCGGCTTTGATCGTCGGCCTCGACGTGTGCGGCGTCGACTTCGTCTGCCCGGACATCGGCCGCTCGGTCCGCGAGACCGGCGGCGGCGTCATCGAGGTCAACGCCGCGCCCGGCCTCAGGATGCACATCGCGCCTTCGGAAGGGGCGCCGCGCGACGTCGCCCGGCCGATCGTCGAGATGCTTTTCCCGCGCGGCCGGCCGGCGCGGGTGCCGATCATCGCCATCACCGGCACCAACGGCAAGTCGACCGTGGCGAGGATGACCAAGCATATCCTGCGCTACACCGGCTGCACCGTCGGCCTGACCTCGACCACCGGCGTCTACGTCAACGACATTCTGACACATTCCGGCGACGCCACCGGACCGCGCAGCGCGCGGATGATCCTGCGCGATCCCACGGTCGAGGTGGCCGTGCTGGAGACGGCGCGCGGCGGGCTGCTGCGCGAAGGCCTCGCCTACGAGCAGGCGGACATCGGCGCCTGCCTCAACGTCACTGCCGACCATCTCGGCCTCAAAGGCATCGAGACGGTCGAGGATCTCGCCGACGTCAAGTCGGTGGTGGTCGAAGCGGTGCGGCGCGGCGGCTTCTCGGTGCTCAATGCCGACGATCCGCTGACCGTCAGGATGGCGCGGCGCGCCCGCGGCCGGCTGATCTGGTTCTCGCTGAACGGCGGCGCCGACATGTCGCCGATGCTGCGCGAGCATATCGACCGGGGCGGCATGGCGGTGGTGCGCGAGCCGGGCCCGGAAGGCGGCGCCATCGTCCTTTACGACGATGCGCGGCGCGAGC
Source organism: Allosphingosinicella sp. (assembly GCA_036378975.1). Classification (GTDB taxonomy): domain Bacteria; phylum Pseudomonadota; class Alphaproteobacteria; order Sphingomonadales; family Sphingomonadaceae; genus Allosphingosinicella. The sequence continues at coordinate 20,928 of DASUVK010000048.1, forward strand.
TGATCATGAAGACGAGCGACATTCCGGCGACTTTGCACGGCATGGCCGAGTTCAACCTCGCCAACTCGCTCGCCGCGATCGCCATCACGCTGGCGCAGAACGTGCCGATCCTCACCCTGCGCTCGGCGATGAGCCAGTTCCGCTCGACCTTCGAGCAGAATCCGGGCCGGCTCAACGTCCATGACGCCCACGGCTTCCGGGTGATCGTCGATTATGCCCACAATGCCGCCGGCCTCGAAGCGCTGGGCAAGGTCGTCAGGGGCCTCAGCCACCGCTACAAGCGCACGATCGGGGCGGTCTCGATCGCCGGCGACCGCCGCGACGAGGACATAGTCGAAATGGGCCGCATCGCCGCCGGCATCTTCGACGCGCTGATCTTCCGCGAGGACCCCTATACGCGCGGCCGTCCGCGCGGCGAAGTGATGAACCTCCTGAAGTCCGGGGCGCTCGAGAGCGGGCGCTCGGCCGACCATATCCATCTCATCGCCGGCGAACGGGCCTCCACGGCCGCCGCCCTGGCGATGGGTAGGCCGGGCGACCTCGTCGTCGTCACTCCGACCGACGTCGAGGGCGCGTGGCAGCAGGTCAACGATTTCGAGCCCGAGGCCGCGCGCACCACCGGCCGCGGGCCGCTGGCCGCGGCCGAACTGAGGTGACCGGCCCGGAGCGACGGCACCGCGGCTGCCTGATCCTGATCGGCGGAGGCGAGGACCGCGACCCCGCCGGCAAGCGGGTGATCCTGCGCGAGGTGGCGAAGCATGTGCACGGCGGCAAGCTCGTCCTCGCCACCGTCGCCAGCCATCGCCCCGAAGGCTATTTCGAGGAATATCAGCGCGCCTTCGCCGATCTGGGGCTGGGCGAGCTGGTCGAGCTCTATGTCGAGGAACGCTCGCGCGCCGGCGACCGCGACAAATTGTCGGTGCTCGACGACGCCGCCGGCATCTTCTTCTCGGGCGGCGACCAGCTGCGCATCGTCAGCCAGATCAGCGATACCGGCATCGAGGCCAAGGTCCGCATCCTCTACGAACGGGGCGGCGTGGTGGCGGGCACATCGGCGGGCGCGGCGGTGATGAGCGAGATGATGCTGGTCAGAGGGTCGAGCAAGATCACCCACCGGATCGGCGACCTCCACATGGCGCCGGGCATCGGGCTGATGCCCAACGTCATCATCGACCAGCATTTCGCCGAACGCGGCCGTTTCGGCCGGCTGATCGGCGCGGTCGCCCACAACCCCCGCATCCTCGGCCTCGGCCTCGACGAGAATACCGCCGCCATCGTCGAAGGCGACATGTTCCGGGTGGTCGGCAGCGGCGCCGTCTACGTCGTCGACGGGGCCGATATCAGCTATTCCAATCTCGCCGAGGCGCGCCCCGAGCAGGCGCTGTCGATGCACAATATGCGCGTCCACGTCCTTTCCGACGACGACCGCTTCAACCTCGAAACCCGCCACCCGAGCCCACCGCCGCGCTAAACCCGCCTTTCGCGGGAGCCGCCGGGCGGCTAACGGCGCGCCATGACCTGTTTCGCGGACTTCCTGATCATCGGCGGCGGCGTCGCCGGCCTCTCCGCGGCCTCGCGGCTCGTCCGCCACGGCAGGGTCGTCGTGCTCGAGGCGGAGGACGCGCTCGGCTATCACAGCTCGGGCCGAAGCGTCTCGTTCAGCCATTACGGCATCGGCAACGAAGCGGTGCGCGGCCTCACCGCCTGGAGCCGGCCTTTCTTCGAGGAGCCGCCCGCGGGCTTCTGCCCCTCTCCGCTCGCCCGCATCGTACCGTCGCTCTATTTCGCGACCGAGGAAACCCGGCCGGCGCTGGACGCGCTCGAGGCGGAGATGGTCCGCTTCACCGATCGCACCCGCCGGGTCGACGCGGCGGCGATGACGGCCTTGTGCCCGGCGCTGCGCACCGGGGATGGAGGCGCGGTCACCGGCGTGCTCGATCCGACCGGCCTCAAACTCGACGCCGACTCCTTGCTCCAGGCTTTCGGCCGTGCCGTGCGCGGCGACGGCGGCGAGGTGCTGACCGGCCGCCGGGTTGAGGCCATCGAGCGGCAAGGCGAAAGCTGGAGCCTCCGCGCCGAGGGCGGCGGAACCTGGTCGGCGCCGGTCCTGGTCAACGCCGCCGGCGCCTGGGCCGACCGCGTCGCCGCGCTGGCCGGGGTAGCGCCGATCGGCCTGCTGCCGATGCGGCGGACGGTGATCGTCGTCGACCCGCCGGCGGGCGCCGACATCTCCGCCTGGCCGTTCGCGCACAGCGCGGCGGCCGATTTCTACATGCTGCCCGAAGCGGGCCAATTGCTCGTCTCGCCGGTCGACGAGGTCGCCGACGATCCCTGCGACGCGGCGCCGGAAGATTATGACGTCGCGCTCGCGGCCGATCGGCTGGAGCATTATACCCATGTCGGCGTCACCCGCATCGTTCACCGCTGGGCGGGCCTGCGCTCGTTCGTCGCCGACCGCGTACCGACGGCCGGGTTCGATCCGGTGGCGCCCGGTTTCTTCTGGCTGGTCGGCCAGGGAGGATATGGCCTCCAGACTGCGCCGGCGATGGCGGCGGCGGTCGAGGCGCTGGTCACCGGCGCGCCATGGCCGCCGGGACTGGCGGAACTGGGCGTGCTCCCGGGCCATGTCCGGGCCGAGCGACTCCGCTCGTCGCATAGCCCCGCAACCTGATTTCCGCGCCGTCGTTCTGCCGCTAAAGATAAAGGAATGCGTTTGGACCAGACCGCCCAGTGGCAACCGACCCCGGCCGAGTATCAGGCCCCGGGAGGCCCCGCCCAGCCACCGCCGCCGCCGCGCCGTCCGTGGTACAATCCGTTGCGCTGGGGCTGGAAGCGGATCGTCCTCGCCATCCTCGCCTTGTTCATGCTGCTGGTCGCCTGGCTGGCGATCACCGCGCCTTTGTCCAAGTCGCTGCAGCCGATCGCCGCGCCGAGCATGACCCTCGTTTCGGTCGAGGGCGACCCGATCGCGCGGCGCGGCGCCGATATCCGCGAGCCGGTGAAGATCGCCGACCTGCCCGAACACGTCCCGGCTGCCTTCATCTCGATCGAGGACCGCGGCTTTCGCGATCATCTCGGCATCAGCGTGCGCGGCATCGCCCGCGCCGCCTGGCGCAACCTCGGCGCCGGCGGCGTGCGCGAGGGCGGCAGCACGATCACCCAGCAGCTCGCCAAGATCTCCTTCCTCAGCGCCGACCGCACCGCCGCCCGCAAGGCCCAGGAAGTGCTGATCGCCTTCTGGCTGGAGGCCTGGCTGACCAAGGACGAGATCCTCGAACGCTACCTCTCCAACGTCTATCTCGGCGACAATGTCTACGGGCTGCGCGCCGCCTCGTGGCACTATTTCAGCGTGCCGCCGGAGAAGCTTACCGTCGCCCAGGCGGCGATGCTGGCCGGCATGGTCAAGGCGCCGTCGCGGCTCGCCCCGACCCGCAACCTCAAGCTCGCCCGGGCGCGGGCCAAGGTGGTGATCGGGACGATGGTGCGCGACGGCGTGCTCACCGAGCGCGAGGCGCGGCGGCTGAAGCCGGCGCGGCTCAGGGTGGAACGGGAGAAAGTGGTGCCGACCGGCACCTATTTCGCCGACTGGGTGCTGCCGATGGCCCGCGCCCGCGGCGAGATCGGCTATGGCGAGCAGGAAGTGGCGACGACGCTCGAGAGCCGGCTTCAGAAGCTGGCGCTGCAGACCGTGCGACGGGCCGGCCTCGGCCGCGCCCAGGTGGCGCTGGTGGCGATGCGGCCCGACGGACGGGTGGTCGCCATGATCGGCGGCCGCGACTATGCGAGAAGCCCGTTCAACCGCGCCACCCAGGCGCGGCGCCAGCCCGGCTCGGCGTTCAAGCTGTTCGTCTATCTCGCCGCCCTGCGCGCCGGCATGACTCCGGACAGCCCGATCGAGGACGCGCCGCTGAGGATCGGCGACTGGCAGCCGAAGAATTACGGCGACCGCTATCGCAGCACCTTGACCCTGCGCGACGCGCTCGCCCTCTCCAGCAACGTCGCGGCGGTGCGGCTGTCGGAGCGGGTCGGGCGGCAAAACGTCATCCGTGCCGCTCGCGATCTCGGCGTGACCAGCCCGCTGGCCGACAATCCTAGCCTGGCGCTCGGCACGTCGGGAGTCACATTGCTCGAGCTGACCTCGGCTTATGCGGCCGTCGCCGCCGGCGCCTATCCGATCCGGCCGCGCGGGCTCGACGAGGAGGAGAAGCCGTGGTGGCAGCGGCTGTGGCAGCGGGCGACCGGAACCAGCGGCGATCCGGCCTTCGACGAGTTGAAGGAGATGCTCGGCGCCGTCGTCAGCCAGGGCACCGGCCGCGGCGCCGCGCTGGCCGTCCCCGCTTTCGGCAAGACCGGCACCACCCAGGACAGCCGCGACGCCCTGTTCATCGGCTTCGCCGAGGATCTGGTGGTCGGCGTCTGGGTCGGCAATGACGACAACAGCCCGCTCGCCGGCCAGATCGCCGGCGGCGGCCTGCCGGCGCGGATCTGGCGCGACTTCATGAGCAAGGCGACCGGCGCCGGGCCGGCGCGCAGCCTGGCGCCGCCGCTGCAGGCGCCGGTGCCGGTGGAGGGGATGAACGGCTCGCTGACGGTGCCGATCGAGGGCACCGGCTACGAGGTCGGCTTCGAGGTCACCGACAATGGCGTGACCATCTCGGCCCAGCCGGGCGAGCAAGCGCCGGTCGACGAGCCACCGAGCGAGCGGCCCGGGCCGACCATCACGCCGCCGCCGGCGCCGCCGGCGCCGAGGGACGAGCCGCCGGTCGAGGCCGACGAGCAGTAATTGGGGACAGCTACCGAATTCGGTCCGGTGCGTGGGGGCTGCCCGGCGACCGAATTCGGTAGCTGTCCCCAATTACGGCTTACGCGGCGGGGGTGCCGGCCGTGCGCGCGGCGCGGCGGCGGTCCCAGAGCTTCTTGGCGACCCAGGCGCCGCCGACCGCGAGGCCGAGCGGACCGAAGGCGCGCCGGGCGATCACCGGCGCGAGCGCGCCGACGAGCAGGCCGGTGCCGCCATTGTAACGACCCGCCAGCCGGCGGCCGAGGGCCGCACCCGCAATCTTGCCGATCATGTCCAACTCCTTGAGAAGTTCGGCGGAAAAGCGCGGGAGCGGGATCGAAGTTCCCTCACTCCAGGAACAGTTCGGCCGCGGCCTCGACGATGGCGTCCACGTCGAGCCTGTATTCGCGATAGAGGTCCGGAAGCGTGCCGGTCTGGCCGAAGCGCTCGACGCCCAATGGGCTGACGCGGTGGCCGAGGACGCCGCCGAGCCAGGACAGCGAGGCGGGAGCGGCGTCGAGCAGGGTGACGAGGCCGGCGTCCGGCGCAAGCGGCGCGAGGAGCTGCTCGACATGCGAGGCGGCGGACCCCCTTCCGCCCCAGCGGCCGCGGCGGCGCTCGCTCCAGCCGCGGTGGAGCAGATCGGGCGAGGTGATGGCGAGCAGGCCGAGGCCGGGAACGTCGTCCCTCAGCGCTTGCCAGGCGGCCAGCGCCTCGGGCGCCAGAGCGCCGGCATAGACCAGGGCCGCCTCGGCGCCGGGCGCGGGCGGGCGCAGCCAATAGCCGCCCGCAAGCGCATCCGCCTTCCAGCCCTCGTCGGAACGCTCGATCTGGACGATCGTGCGGGTGGTGAGGCGCAGATAGACGCTCTCGCCGTCCGCAGCCTGCATGAGCCGGAAGGCTTCTTCCATGAACAGCGCCAGCTCGTCGGCGAAAGCGGGTTCGTAATGGCGCAAGCCGGGCTGGCCGAGCGCGATCAAAGGCGGATTGATCGACTGGTGGGCGCCGCCCTCCGGCCCGAGCGTGACCCCGGACGGCGTCGCCACCAGCAGGAAGCGGGCGTCCTGATAGCAGGCGTAATTGAGCGCATCGAGACCGCGGGCGATGAACGGATCGTAGACGGTGCCGATCGGGAACAGGCGCGTGCCGAACAGGTCGCCGGCGAGACCGAGCGCAGCGAGCATCAGGAAGAGATTGTTCTCGGCAATGCCGAGCTCGATATGCTGGCCGGCGTCGGTCGCCCCCCATTTCTGCGCCGACGGGATCTTCGCCGCCGCGAAGACGTCGGCCAGCGCGCTCCGGCGGAACAGGCCGCGCTGGTTCACCCAGGCGCCGAGATTGGTCGACACGGTGACGTCGGGCGAGGTTGTGACGATGCGGTCGGCGAGCGGGCCGCCGGCGCGGCTGAGGTCGAGCAGGATTCGGCCGAACGCCGCCTGGGTCGACTGCTCCTCGCCGGCCGGGGCCGGAATCGCCGGCACCTCGATTTGGTTCCAGGCGCGGTCGCGCTTGGCCCGGGCGATGCGGCTATTCTCGACGAGGGCGCGGGCCGCCTCGGTGGAATTGCCGCCGAGGCCGGCCCAGGGCTCCCATTCCTGCCCTTCCTCTATGTCCATCCGCTCGCGCAAGGCGGCAAGCTGGCCGGGATTCATCAGGCCGGCATGATTGTCCTTGTGACCGGCGAAGGGCAGGCCGAAACCCTTGATCGTGTAGGCGATGAACAGGGTCGGCACGTCGTCCCGGGCGGCGTCGAACGCCTCGACCAGGCTCGCCATGTCGTGGCCGGCGAGGTTGGTCATCAGCGCGGCGAGGGCGTCGTCGTCGCGGGCGTCGAGCAGCGGCTTCGCTTCCGGCGCGTCGCGGAGCAGCCGCTCGCGCCAGGCGGCGCCGCCGAGATAGGTGAGCGCCGCATAATCGGCGTTGCCGCAAGCCTCGAGCCAGGCTCTCAGCGCCTCGCCGCCCGGCTCGGCGAATGCCGCTTCGAGCCGCTTGCCGTATTTGAGGGTCACCACCCGCCAGCCGCAGCTCGCGAATATCTCGTCGAAGCGGCTGAACATCCGGTCGGCGGTGGTCGCGTCCAGCGACTGGCGGTTATAGTCGACGATCCACCAGCAATTGCGGATGTCGTGCTTGGCAGCTTCGATCAGGCATTCGTAGATATTGCCTTCGTCGAGCTCGGCATCGCCCAGCAGGGCCACCATCCGGCCCGCCTCGTCCGGCGCCAGCTCGCCGTGGGCGATCAGATAATCCTGGACCAGGCTGGCGAAGGCGGTGATCGCGACTCCGAGGCCGACCGAGCCGGTCGAGAAATCGACCGGGATCCGGTCCTTGGTGCGGCTTGGATAGCTCTGCATGCCCTTGAAGCCGCGAAAATTCTCGAGCTGCTCGCGACTCTGCGAGCCGAGCAGGTAATGGATGGCGTGGAGCACCGGCCCGGCATGCGGTTTGACGGCGACCCGGTCGTTGGGCCCGAGCGCGTGAAAATAAAGCGCCGCCATGATCGCCGTCATCGAAGCGCAGCTCGCCTGGTGGCCGCCGACCTTGAGGCCGTCGGGGCTCTCGCGCAGGTGATTGGCGTGGTGGATGGTCCAGGCGGACAGCCAGCGCAGCCGCTCGTCGAGCAGGCGCAGCGCGTCGAGGTCGGGCGTCGATGTCTTCTTCAGCATGGCGGCGGCCTTAGCGACCGAGCCGGCCAAAAGCGACAGGAGCGGCGCCGAAGTTTCATTAAGTTCGGCTTCCCATAGATCCAAATTTTCCGCTGTCGCTGTTGTCGCCGCTGTCGCTCTTTGGGCCATAGAGGGCGTCGAGCATCCCATCGAGCGCGCGCCGGGCTGCAGCAGGCGAATCCGCCACCAGGCGATTGACGGCTTCGAGCCCCCGCCGCGCGATCCCCTCGGCCTCGGCGCCGGTCGGCAGGGACGGGGGTGGCGCGTGCCGCGGCGGCGGGGCCGGCCGGGCATCGCGCCGGGCATAAGCGACGGCGGCGTCCCAGGCAGCGGCGAAGCTCTCCGCGCCGAGACATTTCCTCAGCGCATAGGCGTTCTGCCGATTCTTGCCCACCGACCGCGCCGCCTGTCCCGGCTTCAGCCCCTGCGAAAGCGCGACGATGAAACGGAGCTGCAGCTCGCGCGTCCAGCCATCGGCACGATGGCGGAGCGGCACCGGGGTGAAGGCGATGACGGGCGGGTCTGACATGATTCGATACTTGTAGCAGATTTAGAACGGAAAGAGAACATCGACGCTTTCGCTGCGCTGCGTCATCGGCTGAGCCGATCAGACAAGTCGGTTTAAGCCGCTTTCCCGATTGCCCGGGCGGGCCTAGCCTCGCCACCGCTTTGCGGCTGAGCGACTCGCCGCGGCCAACAGATCGGAGAGGAAGACATGGACGCAAAGACCAGCGGCAGCCCGCTCAGCGACCCGAACAAGGAACCCGCCGCGCTGAGGTCCCTGCTCGGGCGCACCAATCGCGACTGGTGGCCCAACCAATTGTCGCTCGACATCCTTCACCAGCACGGTCTCAACGGCAATCCGATGGGCGACGACTTCGACTATGCGAAGGAGTTCGAGTCGCTCGACTATCAGGCGCTGAAGCGCGACCTCACCGCGCTGATGACCGACAGCCAGCCCTGGTGGCCGGCCGATTACGGCCATTACGGCCCGTTCTTCATCCGCATGGCCTGGCACAGCGCCGGTACCTACCGCACCGGCGACGGCCGCGGCGGCGCCTCTTCGGGCGGGCAGCGCTTCGCGCCGCTCAACTCCTGGCCGGACAATGCCAATCTCGACAAGGCGCGCCGGCTGCTCTGGCCGATCAAGCAGAAATACGGCCGCAAGCTCTCCTGGGCCGACCTGATGATCCTGGCCGGCAACGTCGCCATCGAATCGATGGGCGGACCGGTCTTCGGCTTCGGCGGCGGCCGCGTCGACGCGTTCGAGCCCGAGAAGGACATTTACTGGGGCACCGAGGAGGAATGGCTGGGCACGACCCGGATCGAGGAGGAATCGGGCAGAGCGCTCGAAAATCCGCTCGCGGCGATCCAGATGGGCCTCATCTACGTCAATCCGCAGGGCCCGGGCGGCAATCCCGATCCGCTCCAGTCGGCGCGCGATATACGTGAGACCTTCGCCCGGATGGCGATGAACGACGAGGAGACCGTCGCGCTCACTGCCGGCGGCCACACTTTCGGCAAGTGCCACGGGGCCGGCGACGCGTCCAAGATCGGCGCCGAGCCGGAAGGCGCCGACATCGCCCAGCAGGGTCTCGGGTGGCAGAGCGGCCACGAGAGCGGCATGGCCGACCACACGATCACCAGCGGCCTCGAAGGCGCGTGGACGCCGACTCCGATCCAGTGGTCGATGAACTATTTCCGGATGCTGCTCGACTATGAGTACGAGCTGGTGAAGAGCCCCGCCGGGGCCCTGCAATGGCAGCCCAAGGACCAAAAGCCCGAGGACCTGGCGCCGGGCGCCCACAGCCCCGACCGCCGCCTGCCGACGATGATGACCACCGCCGACATGGCGTTCAAGATGGACCCGAAATATCGCGAAATCTCGGAGCGCTTCCGCGCCAATCCGGACCAGTTCGCCGACGCCTTCGCCCGGGCCTGGTTCAAGCTCACCCACCGCGACATGGGACCCAAGGTCCGCTACCTCGGCCCGGAAGTGCCGGACGAGGACCTGATCTGGCAGGATCCGATCCCGGCCGGGCAGGCGATCAGCGAAGCGGAGGTCGCCACCCTCAAGGGCAAGATCGCCGCTTCCGGCCTCAGCGTCAGCCAGTTGGTCAAGACCGCCTGGGCCTCGGCCTCGACCTTTCGCGGTTCGGACAAGCGCGGCGGCGCCAATGGCGCCCGCATCCGCCTTGCGCCGCAGAAGGACTGGGAGGTGAACGAGCCCGGCGAGCTCGCCCGGGTGCTTCAGGTCTACGAGGGCATCAGGGCCGATTGCGGCGGGAGGGTAAGCCTCGCCGACCTGATCGTGCTCGGCGGCTCGGTCGGAATCGAGAAGGCGGCCAGGGATGCCGGCCATGAGGTGGTCGTGCCGTTCGCGTCGGGCCGCGCCGACGCCACCCAGGAGCAGACCGACGCCCACAGCTTCGAGCCGCTCGAGCCCAAGGCGGACGGCTTTCGCAACTATCTGTCGGTCCGGTTCAGCGTGCCCACCGAAGAGCTGCTGATCGACCGCGCCCAGCTGCTCCATCTCAGCGCGCCGGAAATGACGGTGCTGGTCGGCGGCCTGCGCGTTCTCGGCGCCAATCATGGCGGCTCGAAGCACGGCGTTCTGACCGACCGGCCCGGCCAGCTCACCAACGATTTCTTCGTCAACCTGCTCGACATGGGCACGGCGTGGAGGGAAGTGGACGATCGCGGCGACGAGGTGTTCGTCGGCACCTGCCGCAAGACCGACGAGGAGAAGTGGACGGCGACTCGCACCGATCTCGTCTTCGGCTCGAACTCGCAGCTGAGGGCGCTTTCGGAGGTCTATGCGGCCGACGATGCGCGGGAGAAATTCGTGAGCGACTTCATCGCGGCCTGGACCAAGGTGATGAACGCCGACCGCTTCGACCTCAGCGACCCCCGCTGCCACGCGCCGGAGGAGGCCGCCTGAGCCGGAAGGAGATCCGATGCACCGGTGCGAGGTCGACCGCCTGGATCCGACCCGGACCTATTGGGTGGCGGCGGTGGTGGCCCCGCATCGCGACTGGGCCGGCGCCCCGGGCTGCCGCCGCGGTGCGCGGTTCACGGTGGACCCGGAGACGCTGCGGGCCAGCCGCGACGAGTTCGATGCCTTCTACAGCGAGCTTCTCTGCCTGCACTGGATCATGCGCCACCGCGCCCGTCTCAACCGGACGCTGCCGGGAGTCAGGATCCGGGCGGTGATGCTGGACAGGTGGCTGCTGGGGCTGGAGTGAGGACGGTCTAGGCGAGCCGGTTCGTGCCGCGCCGGACGCTCATTGCGCGACGGCCGGCGAGGCGGGTGGAGCGGGTTCGCACGGTGTCGAGCGACAGCCATTCGCCGCTGGCGCGGTCCGGCGTGAGGGTCAGCGTCAAATAGCCGCGGCGGCGCAGCTCGGCCCATTTGAGCGAGGGATTGCGGGCGCGGACGGCGCGCTCGAGCTCGACGGGGGCGACTCCCGGCGCATAGGCTTCGAGGCCGGGCGAGGTGACGCTCGAACCGGCGAATTCGGCGCCGGCCGGCGTGCCGGCGAGGTCGAGGTCGAAGGCCCAGCCATTGTGGCTGTCGCCGGACAGGACGACAAGGTTGGCGTCCGCGTCGAGCGCGCTTCGGAGCAGGCGCTCGCGGGCGGCCGGATAGCCGTCCCAGGCGTCGAGATTGAGCGGCAGGCCGACCTCGGCGGCGGCGGCGCCGATCGCCGTCAGCCGGCGGACCTGCTTCGGAGCGTCGGCCCGAATCCAGGCGCGCGCTTCGGGCGGCAGGGCGAAGCTCCCCATCACCGTCTGCTGGGCGAGCAACTGCCAGCGCGTCCCCTGCGTCGTCGAACGCCTGAAGGCGCCGGCCAGCCACGCCTCCTGCTCAGAGCCCAGCATGGTCCGCTCGGGATCGCGCCAGGCGGTGTCGCGGAAGCGCATCAGCGACGCCTTGTAGTCCTCGTCGCGGCGGACGATTTCGCCATAGACGAACGGGCGGCTGCGCGCGGTCAGGCGGGTCTCCGGCCGGAAGAGGGTCGCGAGGTCGCCCAGCTCGTAGCTCTCCCACGCATTGTCGGAGACGGGCAGCCACTCGCGATAGGCGCGCCGGGCGGCGGCGGTGCGGACGTCCCACGACCCTTCTCTGGCGGAGTCGTGATTCTCCGCGCCCCCCGACCAGGCGTCGTTGGCGCTCTCGTGATCGTCCCACATCATCACCATCGGCGCAGCCGCGTGGAGCCGCTGCAGGTCCGGGTCGGCGCGATAGGCGGCTTGGCGAAGGCGGTAATCGGCGAGCGCGACAGCTTCGTTCGCCGGATCGAGCAGGCGCCCGGCAAGCGCCTCCCGCGGCGAAGGATATTTGCCGCGCTCATATTCGTAATAATAGTCGCCGAGGTGGACGAGGAGGTCGAGGTCGCGGCGCTGGGCGGCGTGGGCGTAGGCGTTGAAGAAGCCGAAGGCGAGGTTGGCGCAGGAGAAGATGCCGAGGGTGAAGCGGGGCGTCCGGCCCTCGGGCAGGGTGCGGGTGCGGCCGACCGGCGAGACGGCGCCGCGAGCGTCGCGGAAGCGGTAATGATACCATGTGCCGGGCCTGAGGCCGGTGGCCACGGGCTTTACGCAGAAGTCGTGCTCCGCCTCCGCGGCGACCTCACCTTCCGCGACGATGCGCGCGAAATCGGCGGTGCGCGACACCTGCCAGTGGAGCCGGCCGCCGGGGACGTGGCGGGTCCACATCATCACCGAGCGCTGGCGCGGCTCGCCGCTGGCGACGCCATGGGCGAAGCCGCGCGCCGCAGCGATCTGGGCGACGCCCGGCACGGCGAGCGCGCCGAGGCCGAGCGTGCCCGCCTTGAGCAGCAGGCGGCGGTCGAGGTCGAGAGTCATGGCGATGTTGTGGCGGGGGAATGGGGGGAGATCAATTCCTCCCCGAGCTTGTCTCGAGGACGGGGACGGCGCGAAGCGCGGTGGAGGGGGTAATTCGGACTCCCCCTTGCCCCTCCACCAGCCTTCGGCTGGTCCCCCTCCCCGAGCGAGCCCGGGGAGGAATTTAGCTGAGCAATTTCAGCGGATTCTCGACCAGCTTCTTCAAATCCTGCATGAAGTTGGCGGCGTCCCAGCCGTCGACGACGCGGTGGTCGCAGCTCAGCGACAGGTTCATGCGCTTGCGGATCTCGAGCTCGCCGTCGATCGGCACCACTTTCTCCTCGACCTTGTTGACGGCGAGGATGGCGACCTCGGGACGGTTGATCACCGGCGTCGAGGCGATTCCGCCCATCGGGCCGAGGCTGGAGATGGTGATCGTCGAGCCGGACAACTCCTCCCGGCTCGCCTTGCCGGTGCGGGCGGCTTCGGAGAGGCGCAATATCTCGCGGGCGATGTCCCAGATGCCGCGGCTCTCGGCGCCCCGGATCACCGGCACCATCAGGCCGTTCGGAGTCTGCGTCGCCATGCCCATGTGGACGGCGCCGGCGCGGGTGATGAGCTGGGCCTCGTCGTCATAGGTGGCGTTGATCTGGGGATAATCGGCCAGCGTGCGCGCCATCGCCGTTATCAGGAAGGGGAGCAGGGTCAGCTTGGGATTGCCGCCGCGGTCGCCATTCATCATCGCCCGAGTCTGCTCGAGCGCGGTGACGTCATATTCCTCGACCAAAGTGAAATGCGGGATCCGGCGCTTCGCCTCAGCCATGTTCTCGGCGATCTTGCGGCGAAGCCCGACGACCTTGACCGTCTCGTCCTGCCGCCGGGCGCCGCCGGACCGCGAGACTCCGCCGCCATTGTAGAGGAGATAGGCGTCCAGGTCGGAATGACGGACCCGGTCGCCGGCTATCTTCACCTGCGCAAGGTCGATGCCGAGGTCCCGGGCGCGGGCTCGGACGGCGGGAGAGGCGAGGATCTTCAGCTTGTCGAAGCCCGGCGGCTCGGGCTGCGGGTTGAGGCCGACCAGGTCGCCGGGAGAGATGACGACCGGTCCCTTGTCCTTCGGCGGATCGGGCTGGGGATTGAAGCCCTCGGCTTCGCCGGGCTGCGGGGCGGCGCCACCGCCCACCGCTCCGGCCCGCTCCCGCCTGTCTCCCTGGCGACGGTCCGCCTCCTCGCGCGGCCCGGACCGGCGGTCCTCGCCTTCGCGCCGGTCGCCGCCGCGGCGGTCTTCGGCGGTGCTGGGGATCGCTGCGGCGAGCTCGGGCCGCTCCTCGACCAGCCCGTCGCCGAGCGCGACTTCGTCGTGGCGCGCGGGCGCGGCGGCGGCCTCCCCTTCGGTCTCGATCACCACCAGCACCGAGCCGATCGGGATCTGGTCGCCAACCTCGCCGGCCAGCTCGAGCACCTTGCCGGCGACCGGGCTCTCCATCTCCACGGTGGCCTTGTCGGTCATCATGTCGGCGAGCTGCTGGTCCTCCCTGACCGCATCGCCGACCTTGACGTGCCAGGCGACGATCTCGGCCTCGGCAATGCCTTCGCCGATGTCGGGCAGCTTGAATTCGTAGCGCGCCATGGCCCCTCTAGTCCTCCAAAGCTTTCCTGAGCGCCAGCCCCAGCCGCACCGGGCCGGGGAAATAGGCCCATTCCATCGAATGCGGGTAAGGCGTATCCCAGCCGGTGACGCGGGTGACGGGCGCCTCGAGATGGTAGAAGCAGCGCTCCTGGACGAGCGCGGCCAATTCGGCGCCGAAGCCCGAAGTGCGGGTCGCCTCGTGGACGATCAGGCAACGGCCGGTCTTCTTCACCGATTCCTCGATCGTCTCGATATCGACCGGTACCAGGGTGCGAAGGTCGATCACTTCGGCGTCGACTCCTTCCGCGACGGCGGTGGCGAGGGCGACATGAACCATGGTGCCGTAAGCGAGGATGGTGATCGCGTCGCCCTCGCGGACGACGGCCGCCTTGCCGAGCGGCACCGTATAATGGCCGTCGGGCACTTCGGCGGCCGGGTGCTTGGCCCAGGGCGTGACCGGGCGCTCGTAAAAGCCGTCGAACGGGCCGTTGTAGATGCGCTTGGGCTCGAAGAAGATCACCGGATCATTATCCTCGATCGCGGCGATCAGCAGGCCCTTGGCGTCGTAGGGATTGGACGGGATCACCGTCTTGATGCCGGCAATGTGAGTGAACAGGGCCTCGGGCGACTGGCTGTGGGTCTGGCCGCCGAAGATGCCGCCGCCATAAGGGGTGCGGATCACCATCGGCAGATGCCATTCGCCGGCCGAGCGGTAGCGCATCTTGGCGGCTTCGGAGACGATCTGGTCGAAGCCCGGATAGATATAATCGGCGAACTGGATTTCGGCGACGGGCCTGAGGCCGTAGGCGGCCATGCCGATCGCGATGGCGACGATGCCGTTCTCGCTGATCGGCGAATCGAAGGCGCGTTCCTTGCCGAATTTCTTCTGAAGGCCCTCGGTCACCCGGAAGACGCCGCCGAAATAGCCGATATCCTCGCCGAGGACGAGGCAGGCGGGATCGCGCTCCATCATCACGTGGTGGGCGGAATTGAGTGCCTGGATCATGTTCATGACGCTCATCGGCGCTTCGCCTTTGCCTCGGCGAGCGCCTGCGCCTGCTGCTCCTTCAGATGCCAGGGCAGTTCCTCGAACACGTCCTCGAACATCGAGGCGATGTCGAGATAGGGATCGGACTGGAGGGTGCCGAGCTTCTCCGCCTCCTTCTGGGCGGCGCGGACCTCGGCGTCGAGGCTGTCGAGCAGCGCCTTGTGACGATCGTCGTCCCACTCGCCGAGGCCGACGAGGTGCTGCTTCAGCCGGGCGATCGGGTCGCCGAGCGGCCACTCGGCGCCGGCATTCTGGGGGCGGTAGACCGAGGGGTCGTCGGAGGTGGAATGGCCTTCGACTCGATAGGTGAAGAATTCGATCAGGGTCGGCCCCAGATTGGCGCGGGCGCGGTCGGCGGCCCAGCGGGTGGCCGCATAGACGGCGAGCGCGTCGTTGCCGTCGACCCTGAGGCCGGCAATGCCGTAGCCGACGGCGCGGGCGGCGAAGGTGGTGAGCTCGGCGCCGGCGATGCCGGAGAAAGTGGAGATCGCCCACTGATTGTTGACGACGTTGAGGATGACCGGGGCGCGGTAGACTCCGGCAAAGGTGCAGGCGGCGTGGAAGTCGCCCTCGGCGGTCGAGCCGTCGCCGATATAGCCGGCGGCGATGCGGCTGTCGCCGCGGATCGCCGAGGCCATCGCCCAGCCGACCGCCTGCGGGAATTGCGTGGCGAGATTGCCCGAGATGGTGAAGAAGCCGTAATGGTTCGACGCGTACATGATCGGCAGCTGGCGGCCCTTCAGGGGGTCACCGCGGTTCGAATAGACCTGGCACATCATCTGAACGAGCGGATAGTCGCGGGCGACGAGCAGGCCCTGCTGGCGGTAGGTGGGGAAGCACATGTCGTCGCGGTCGAGCGCATGGGCGCCGGCGATGGCGATCGCCTCCTCGCCGGTGCATTTCATGTAGAAGCTGGTCTTGCCCTGCCGCTGGGCGCGGTACATGCGGTCGTCATAGACGCGCACCAGCATCATGTCCCTGAGGATGCGGCGCAGGGTCTCCGGGTCGAGCTTGGGATCCCAGGGGCCGACCGCCTTGCCCTCGTCGTCGAGGACGCGGACGAGCGAATGGACCAGCGCGTGCGTCTCGGCAGCGGCAGCGCCGGCGTCGGGGCGGCGGACGCTGCCCGCCGCGGGAATCTCGACATGGCTGAAATCGACCGCGTCCCCCGGTCGCGCCGAGGGCTCCGGGACGTGGAGGCACAGCGCCGGCCGGTTGGGGCGCTCGGCTTGCTTGTTCATCCTCTACCCTGTTCGTTGCGGCTGGGTGCGCCCGTAGCTTGTGGCGCCGCCCTTGTGAAGCGGCGTGCGCCGAGGCATGCGCGGGGAGAAGGAGCGACACCATGACCTTGTTCCGCCCGCTCGCGGCGCTGCTGCTGTTCGCGCTGACCGCTTGCGAAACGACGCCGCCGGCGCCGAGGGGACCGAGCTTCTACGTGATGAGGCACCTCCAGAAGGCGGAGGGGCAGGATCCGCCGCTGAGCGAGAAAGGACAGGCCAACGCCCGGCGGCTGATCGGCTTCTTCGCCGCCGAGCCGCCGCGCGCCATCTACGTCAGCACGACGCGCCGCGCCCGCGAGACCGTCGAGCCGCTGGCGAGGAAGCTGAGGGTGAAAGTGCGCCGTTACGACCCGGCCGATACCAACGCGCTGATCGGGCGGGTACTGGTGGAGCGGGGACCGGTGCTGGTGGTCGGCCACAGCAACACCGTGCCCGAGATCGTCGAGAAGCTGGGCGGGAAACGGCCGACGGTCCTCGCGGACACGGACTATGGCGATATCTGGCATTTGTGGGGAACGCCGCGGCGGACGGCAAGGGTGAGGTTGGCGCCCTAGGACGTCATGCCGGCGAGGCTGGCATCCCAGGGGGTGAGGGGGATGGCGCCCTTCACCCGCTGGGGCCCCAGCCTTTAGGCTGGGCGACGGCTCTTCACAAATCGATGCAGGCGGCGAGGCTCTCGAGCTTGCGGATGCGTTCCTTCAGATCCGCCAGCTCGATCCGTTCGGCCATGCCGCCGTGGCTCGTCGGACGCATCTGGCCGCTGCCCAGCTCCAGCCGCTTGAGATCCAGCCAGCCCTGCCAGCCCTTCAAGGCGGCGAAGAGCATGATGCCGAGCGCGACCAGGCCGAAGCTCGCCATCGCCACCATCGTCATCGGTTCGCTCATCTTTTCCTCCGTTCCTGTCGTCTCAGCGCAGCTCTTCGATCGCGCGCGCCGTCCGCTCGGCCGGATCGGTTGCGATCCGCTCGAGCACCGCGAGCCGCTGGTGCAGCTCGTCGATTTCGCGCAGGCGCCGTCTCTCGTCGGCCTCCGGCGCCGCTTCGCGCGGCGCGCTCGCCGGGCGGGGCCGCCGCAGCCATCCGAGCAGCCTCTGCAATATCCACAGCCCCCCTGCCCCCAGCACGACCCCCACGCTCAATACAAAATCCGGGTCCATAGCTCGCTCCCTGTTCTCTCGCTTCGGCGCGCGGTCAGCGCAGGCTTTCGATCTCGCGGGCGAGGCCGACATTCTGCGCGGTGACATAGGTCTCGACCTCGGCCATGCGGCGGTCGATGTCGCGCATCGAGCGCTTGATCTCGTAGGTCGAGGTCCGCGCCACCCGCACCGGCGCCTCGTCCTGGTCAGAGCCGTCGAGCGACCGCGACTTGGCGATCATCGCCGTCGCGCCGTAGGCGATCAGGGTCCAGGGGAAGGCGCCGAGCAAGGTGATCAGGACGACGCCGACGCGGACGAAGGTCGGGTCCCAGCCCATGTGCCTGGCGATGCCCGCGCAGACGCCGAAGATGCGGCCGTTGGCCCGATCCAGATAGAAACGCTTTTTCATCTTTCCCTCCTGATGGTCTCGATGCCGCGGCTCCCCGCCTCGATTCCGCCGGTGACGGGATCGCAGGAGAGGCTGCGCCAATTGGGGTTTTCGGCCGTCATGATCCGCTCGATCGAGCAGACCCGCTCGTCGAGCCGTCCGGCAAGGTCGTGCAATTCGTCGAGCAGTCGTTCGTCCTCGATGGTCAGGGTAGCCGATCGCTTCCACTGGGTGACATAGTGAAGGATCAGCCAGGGCAGGCCGACGAGGACGCCGAGCGCGGCAATCACCTGGGGGATGATCTCCATCGGCTCAGCCCTCCTGGCCGGAGGACCGGCCGGCCAGGCGCGCCTTCAGCGCTTCCAGCTCGGCGTCGACCTTCTCGGCGTTCCTGAGCTCGGCGATCTCTTCGTCGAGCGTCTTGGGCGGCGCGCCGAGCGCCAGCGCATCGGCGCGGCCCTCGGCATAGTCGACCTGGCGTTCGAGCTGGTCGAAGCGGGAAAAGGCTTCATCGACCCTGGGGCCGCCGGTCATCTCGCGCAGCCGGGCGCGCTGGTTGGCGCTGTCGAGCCGGCTCTGGGTCGCGCTCTGCCGCATCCGCGCCTCGCGCAGCTTGCCCTGCAGCTTGGCGATGTCGGCCTCGGCGGCGCGCATCGCATCGTCGAGCGCCTCGATCTCGGCGCGCAGGCTATCGGCCATGTCGGCCGCCTTCTGCTTTTCGGTGAGGGCGCCCTTGGCGAGATCCTCGCGATCCTTGCTCAGCGCCAGCTCGGCTTTCTCGGTCCAGCTCTCCTGGAGCTTGTCGAGGCGAGCGATCTGGCGGCGCATCTCCTTCTGGTCGGCGATCGTGCGCGCGGCACCGGCGCGGACCTCGACCAGCGTCTCCTCCATCTCGAGGATGATCATCCGGATCATCTTCGCCGGATCCTCCGCCTTGTCCAAAAGGTCGGCGAAGTTGGCGGCGACGATGTCGCGGGTGCGGGAAAAGATGCTCATCGGCAGTAACTCCATCAGCGAGAACGCGGTCCGGGCCGGACGCGGGCTGCGCGGGCTCCGCGGCGCCTCCGGGCAGCGGCGGGGTCCGCCGGGCCGCGGCGGGATCCGCACCAGCTTGTCGGCGCGTACGAGGATCGTCTCAGGCATGGGTCGTGGCGGCGGGCGCCGACGCATAGAGGATCGGGCCGGTTTCGACCGCCCGGGCCGGGCCGACCGCGGCGGTGATCGCCGTCGCCGACAGCAGGATCGCCAGGACCGCAGCTGCCGCATGCTCCTTGATCGTGTGGAAATCGAACATTGGACTACTCCTTGAAACCTGTTGCTCCCCCGCTTCGCAGCGGTTGCCGACAGAGCTACAAGGGCCGTGCCAAGTGCAGAAAATGGCGGGAAACTGCAGAAAACGGGGCTATAGCGGGATCCAGGCCCCCAGGTGGTCGCCCGAGATTTAGGAAATTATCCCAACCGTTGGCACTTCCGTCAAAGCGCTTTCGCCCGGGCGACGAGGCGTTGCAGGCTGCCCTGCCGGTAGCGGGGGCCGCTGGTGGCGTCGAGGATCTTGGCGCCGGCCATGAACACCGCACCGGTGCAGGCGGCGAACAGCAGCCAGCCGCCGACGCCGGGATATCGATCGAGATAATGGAAGCCGCGGGCGACGGCGCCGACGGCGAGCGCGTAGATGATCGCCCAAGCTTCGAACCGGGTCTTGATGACGAAAAGTCTTAACGCCTTCTTCAGCATGTCCGGTCATCAGCAAGAGCCGGGCCAATGGCGGAAAACTGCCATTCTCGTGCCTGGGCGAAGGTCAAAGTGTAAATGGCGGCGACGTTGGGGACAGTTAGGGGACAGTTAGGTAACTGTCCCCAATTTCCACCCAGGTCGGGGCGTGGTCGCTCGCTTTTTCGCGGGCCCGCACTTCCTTGTCCACGCCCGCCGCCTTGAGCCGCTTTGCCGCAACCGGGTTGAGCAGCAGGTGGTCGATGCGGATGCCGGCGTCACGGGCGAAGGCGTTCCGCCAATAGTCCCAGAAAGTGTAGAGGCGCTGATCCGGGTGAAGACGGCGGAGGGAATCGGTCCAGCCCAAAGCGAGCAGGCGGCGATATTGCGCCTGCGGCTCGGGCTGCATCAGGGCGTCGTCGGCCCAATTCTCCGGCTTGTAGACATCGAGCAGGGTCGCGGTCGGGATGATGTTGTAGTCGCCGGCCAGCACGACCGGCTCGCCCAGGGCCACCAGCTCGGCGGCGCGGGCGATCAGCCGCTCGTTCCAGGCGAGCTTGTAATCGAATTTCGGACCCGGCTGCGGATTGCCGTTGGGGGCGTAGAGGCCGCCGATCAGCACGCCGCCGACCGCCGCCTCGATATAGCGGCTCTGGACGTCCTCCGGGTCGCCGGGAAGGCCGCGGCAGGTCTCGACCGGCTCGCACCCGCGGGCGAGCAGGGCGACGCCGTTCCAGCGCTGCTGGCCGTGCCAGATCGCGCCATAGCCGCCCTTCTCGATCGCCGCGGCGGGGAATTTGTCCTGCGGCGCCTTCAATTCCTGCAGACAGACCGCATCCGGCTTCGCTCGCGCGAGCCATTCGAGCAACAGCGGCAGCCGGCCGTTGACCCCGTTGACGTTGAAGGTGGCGATCCGCATCCCGTCCGAAAGCGTACGCCCGCGCCCGGTTCCGGACGCGAGCAATTGCGGTCAACCCGCCGGAAATCGCGGAAATCCGCCAAAGCCTTGCGTGGCATCGATTTTGCTTACGATTACACTTGTGATCGACCCGGCCCCCTTTTTCCAGATTGCGCAGCATGGCGAAGGCGAGCGGCTGCCGCTGCGGCGCGGCTGCGTGGTGCTGTCGCGGCTGCCGGGCGGGCGCAGCGCGATCCGGGCGCTGGCGCCGTCCGTCAAGTTCGTGCTGAGCGGCGAGGAGGTCTACAAGATAGACGGCCGCACGCGGGCGTTGCGGCCGGGCCGGTTCCTGCTGGTCGAGGCCGGCTCCGAGTTCGAAGTGGCGACGCCGCGGCCCGATGAGACGGTCGGCCTTTGCGTCTATCTCGGCGTCGCGCCGGCGCCGGCCGCGGAGCGCGAGCCGCTCGCGCGCGTGATCGAGGGCTGCCCCGCCGAGCCGCTCGCGCCTCTGCTGGGGCGCTATGCCCGGCTGCTCGCCGCGCGCCCCCAGGCGGGCGACGCGCTGGCGCCGAAGATCGTCCAGCAGGTCGGCGCCGGCGCCGAGGATTATCTGTCGACCTTCGCCAGCCGGCTCGAGCGGCTGAGCAGCCTCAAGCGCTCGACCCGCATCGAGACCCTGCACCGCGTCGAACGCGCCCGCGCCTACATTCACGACCATCGCGACCAGGCGCTCAGCCTCGACGCCATCGCCGGCGAGGCGGCGCTGTCGCGCTTCCATCTCAGCCGCAGCTTCGCCGAGGTGCACGGCCTGCCGCCGCTCGCCTATCACCAGCGGCTGAAGCTGGACGGGGCGGCACGGCTGCTGCGGGACGGCGCCGCGTCGCCGACCGAGCTGGCCGTCCGGCTCGGCTACGGCTCGCTGAGCGCCTTCACCCGCGCCTTCCGCCAGGCCTACGGGATGCCGCCGAGCCGCGCTCAATAATTGTAGGCGCGCTCGCCATGGTCGGCGAGGTCGAGCCCCTCGCGCTCCTCGTCGCGGCCGACCCGCAGGCCGATCGTCCGCCGCACGATCCAGAAAGCGAGCGCCGAACCGGCCCCGGACCAGAGGATGGCGACGGTGACCGCAGCGAGCTGGACGAGGAACTGGTCGACGATCGCATAATCGGCGGCGCCGTAACCGCCGAAATCGGGCGAGGTGACGAAGGCTGTGCCGAGCGAGCCGGTGATGCCACCGAGGCCGTGTATCCCGAACACGTCGAGCGTGTCGTCGATGCGGAGCCGGTGCTTCACCGACGCCACGAACCAATAACAGACGCAGGCTGCCGCGGCGGCGAGCAACATCGCCCCGAGCGGCCCGCAGGTGCCCGCTGCGGGCGTCACCGCGACGAGGCCGGCCAGCCCGCCCGACGCGCCGCCGAGCAGCGACGGCTTGCCCGAGACGATCCGCTCGATCGCCATCCAGGCCAGCACGCCGGCGGCAGGCGCGACGAAGGTATTGACCATGGCGACGGCGGCGAGGCCGGAGGCTTCGAGCGCCGAACCGGCGTTGAAGCCGAACCAGCCGACCCAGAGCAGGCCCGCGCCGACCAGCGCCAGGGCCAGTGAATGCGGCGGAGTCGCCTCCTTGAGGAAGCCGAGGCGCTTGCCGGCGAAGAGCACGCCGACCAGACCGGCGACGCCGGCATTGATGTGGACGACGGTACCGCCGGCGAAATCGAGCGCGCCCATCGCGAAAATGAAGCCCCCGGGCGCCCACACCATATGGGCGAGAGGGGCGTAGACGACGGTCAGCCAGATCGGGGTGAAAAGCAGGATCGCGGTGAACTTCACCCGCTCGGCGAGGGCGCCGACGATCAGCGAGGCGGTGATCGCGGCGAAGGTCATCTGGAAAGCGGCAAAGACCAGTTCGGGGATGGCCGCGCCGGGGCTGAAGGTCGGCACGAGCGACGTGCCGTCGATGCCGCGGAAAAAGACCTTGGTGAAGGTGCCGATCACCGCCCGGTCGTCCTGGCCGAAGGCGAGCGAATAGCCCCAGCCCACCCAGACCAGGATGGTGACGGCGACGATGCCGAGCACCTGGCTGAGGATCGACAGCATGTTCTTGCTGCGCACCAGCCCGCCATAGAACAGGGCGAGGCCGGGCAGGGTCATCATCAGGACGAGGATCGTCGCGACCAGCATCCAGGCGGTGTCGCCCTTGTCGACGCTCAAAACCTGCAAATGCAACCCCATCCGCCGCGCTCCCCGACACTGTCTTGGAAAGCTGTCGGAGCGGTCTGCCGGGCGCAAGCCGGCTTCGCCGGTGCAGCAAGGCGGCGTGAACATTTCACGTGGGCAGAATCGCGGCTCCATCGGGGCCGAAGGCGAGGCGGACGGTGAGCAGGGCTCGGAACACGTTGTAGCCGGCGGTGCCGGGATGGAAAGCGTGGAAGAAGAGCTGCGGAGCGCCGTCGAGGCCGGGCGCGACCGAGGCGTGGCCGGGCGCGGTCCACCGCCGGGTGGAGCGCAGCAACGGCTCGGGCTGCTTGACATAGGGTCCGAGCGGATGGTCGGCGACGGCGACGCCGATGCCGTAGGCGGGGGTCGAGAAATCGTTGCCGGCGTAGAACAGCCAGTAGCGCCCGTCCTGGCGGGTGACCCAGGGGCCTTCGATCAGATGGCCTTCCCAGTCGAGATCGTTGGCGAGGACGATGGTCGGCTCGCCCGGCAGCGAGGCGCCGTCGGCGGCGAGCCGCTGGCCGAAGATCGGCGTCCGCATCGCCTCGAGGATCGCGCCGGCGAGGCCGCATTGCTCGAGCGCGCCGCGGACCGGGATCCAATTGGCGAGCGCCGCCTCGATCAGCGGCTGCATCAGGAAGAAGCGCTCCATCGGCCGGCGGGTGTTGGCCCAGGGTACGATGGCGGCGGCGAAAGCGGCGGTGCGGCGATCCTCCTCGCGGCCGAACAGGCGGTCGATCAGCTCGGGCCGCTCGCGCAGCAGGCCGGCGAGCGGCCGCGGCCACAGCCCGTTGACGTCGGCCTTCCAGAACAGATAGCGCTCGCCGTCGGCGTCGATGAAGATGTGCGAATCGATCACGCCGCCGCTCAGCCGCGGCTGGGTCGGGTCGTCGGGCAGGCCGGTGGTGTTGGCGGTGTGGCCGACGAGCAGGGGCCGGCCGAGGTCGCGCCACGGCCCGAACGGGCTCGCACTCTTGGCGAGGCCGATGGCGAGGCCGTTCGACGCCTGGCGGGCGGTGAAGCTGAGCCAATATTCGTCGCCGACCCGGGCCATTTCCGGCGCCCAGAAATCGGCGACGCGCCGTCCCGTCGCCGCCCATGTCGGCGCCTCGCCTTCGGGAAAGACGAAGCCTTCATGGTGCCAATGCTCGAGATCGTCCGAGCGCAGGATCGGGAAGGCATCGGGCGCGTCGTTCGACGTGGCCACCAGGACATAACCCCGGTCGGTCTTGAGCACGGCCGGATCGCCATAACCGGCGAGGATCCGCGGCGAGACATTGTCGGTGAGCAGCGGCCGCCATTCGATCGCCGCCTCCGGCGCCTGCTCGGCCGCGGCGAAGGCGTGGGGGACGCGGGTGCCCCAATCCTGCGCCAGCCGCTGGAAGAAGGCGGCATAATCCGCCTGGTCGCCGCCGGGGAGGCGATAGGTCAGGACGTCGCCGCCACCGGCGGCGCGAATTTCGAAGCGGGTCGCCTCTCCGTCCTCGGCGGCAGCCACTTCAAAGGCGAATCGTGTATTTTCCGACATCGGCGGGCCGTTAGCGGCCTCGCAATCATCATACAAATGGATTAATTTCGAATCGCTTCAGGGGGCGGGGTGATTCAGCCATGGCGACCGCGGCGAGGACCGACGAGCAGGATTACGACATCGGCGCGATCATGGGCGGCCTCTACGGCGACGGCATCATCGCGCTGAAGGGCGCCTTCTCCCGGCCTTGGGTCGAGCGCATGCGCGAGGACATCGCCATCCTTTTCGACGAAGCGCAGCAGGTGCCGGGCGGAGCGCTGCCGCGCGGGCCGCAGCGCTGGTATGTCGAGGTCCATCCGGAACGGATCCGGGGGTTCGTCGACATTGCCACCCATCCCTGGTTCGTCGCCGTCTGCGAGGCGGTGCTCGGGCCCCGCTACCGGATCGTCGAGGTCGGCTTCGACATCCCCTTCCCCGGCGCCGCCGACCAGCCTTGGCACCGCGACTTTCCGGCGCCCGAAGCGACCCTCATCGGCCGCCGCCTCGACTCGCTCGCCTTCAACCTCACCGCCGTCGACACCGTCCCCGAAATGGGCGCGTTCGAGATCGCGCCGGGCACCCAATGGGACGACCTCACCGGCTGCAAGGACGGCATGTTCCCGCCGAAGGACTGGTGGCCGCGCTATATTGGCAGGAAGGTCGGCAGGCTCGCCCAGATGGGCGACATCACCGCCCGCTCCGCGCTCACCATCCACCGCGGCACCGCCAACCGGTCCGATGCGTGGCGACCGGTGCTGGTGGTCGGAGTCGACGCGCCCGACGCGACCAACGCCAACCATCACGACCTGCAGGTCACCCGCGCCTATCTCGACTCGCTGCCGCCGCGGGTGCGCGACCATCTTACCTGCCGGGTGACGGACGCGCTGAAGCCGGTCATCCAGCACCATGTCATCGGCGGCCTGGTCGAGCCGGATTATTGAGCCGGCAGCACGTCCACCCGCATCGTGAGCCTCATCGTCTCGCCCGGCAGAAGCACCCGCAGGCCGAGCTCGGGCCAATCCGGTTCGGGCGCGTTGAGCGCGGCATTGGCGTGGGTGACCGGCTCGGCGACGAAAATGCCGCCCTCGCGCGGCGAATAGAGCTGGAAGAAGCGGGCGTCGGGCGAGGACAACCGGATGCGGAACGGCAGCGCCGGGTCGGTGATCGTTGCGCGGCCGCTCCAGCCGCCGAAACCATGGTCGAGCCCCTGTCCGCAAACCGGGCGGTCGCGCAAATCGTAGCGACCATGGGCGGGCACTTTCTCGATCGGCAGGACCTGCTCGTCGATCGTCCAGACGCTCTCGACCCCGGTGTCGAGCCGTGTCTGTGGCGTGCACGGGAAATAGGGATGCTGGCCGAGACCGCACGGCATCGGCTGGTCCGAGCGGTTGGTGCAGGCGAGAAGGACGCTGAGGCCGTCGTCGCGGAGGTCGAAGCTCTGGCGCGCCTCATAGGCCCAGGGCCACTCGCCCGGATCGTGGCGATAGACCAGCTCGGCGGCCTGCTCGGTTACCCGCTCCACGTCCCAGGCGGCGAGCCAGCCCTGGCCGTGGAGCGGACTGGGATCCGGCAGCAGATTTCGGGCGAGTGTGACTCTGCGGCCACGGAAGATGAAGGCGCCGCCGCGCACCCGATTGACGAACGGAACGAGCGGGAAGCTGGCAAGCGCAACCGGCGATTCCGCGCTCTCGTCGAGAGGCCGGAATATCGGTATTTTTCCGCCACTTGCCGCGCAGCAATCGAAGCTCGCTACGCCGCCCCCGCGGGCGGGCGCGAGGCGGAGCTGGAGCGGTCCGCGCGCCAGGGTGAGAAAGGAATGGGCGGCCATGGCTGAACGACGCCATAAAGGCCTGTTCAGTGTTGGGAAACTCTCCTGTGGGTAAATATAGATTAGTCTTGCACGGGGATTCCGAGGCAAGCTAGTTACGTCCCGGGGAGAGCTGGGAGGGGTTTCGTAATGAGTAGACGGGTCAAGGACTTTATCGAGGTGAAGGACGTCACGTCGCTCGACGCGCTGATCGAGCGGCTGCAGGAAGTCCGGGCGAGCCTTCCCGGCGAAGCGGAACCCGAAGTGAAGATGCGGGGCGACGATATTTTCGGCCGCCACATCTGCGTCAGCTTCTATCGTCCGCAAACCGAAGAAGAGGCGGAGTGCGACGCGCGCTACGCCGAAGCCTATCGCCAGTCGCGCGAGCGCGAGCTCAACCGGCTGCAGGACGAGCTGGGCTTCTGCCCGGTGCCGCCGCGACGGACCGGCAAGCTCAGAATCGTCGCTTAACTATCCTCCCTGCCGCGAAGCGGTGGGGAGGGGGACCATGCGAAGCATGGTGGAGGGGTTGGTTGCGCAGGCCTGTGAGGTTCGCGCGCCCCTCCACTGTTCCAGCGCCAGCTACCCCTCCCCGAGCAAGCTCGGGGAGGGATTTCCCTTACCACTCAGCGAAGCTGCCGTCGGCAAGGCGCCACACCGGGTTGCGCCAGCGGTGGCGGTCCCTGTCGGCTTCGCGCACCGCCGCCTCGTCGATGTCGACGCCCAGACCCGCTCCGGCCGGAATCGGCAGGAAGCCGTCGACCGCGGTGAGCGGCACCGGGTCGGTGACGAAAGTGTAGAGGTCGCCGCCGACATTGTAGTGGATGCCGAGCGACATCTCCTGGAGGGCGACGTTGGGGGCGGTCGCGGCGAGCTGGAGGCAGGCGGCGAGCGCGAGCGGGCCGAGCGGGCAATGCGGCGCGACGGCGACGTCATAGGCTTCGGCCATCGCGGCGATCCTGCGGCATTCGAGGATGCCGCCGGCATGACTGAGGTCGGGCTGGACGATGTCGACCGCGCCGGCTTCGAAGAAGGGCTTGAAGTCCCAGCGCGAATGGAGCCGCTCGCCGAGCGCGATCGGGGTCGAGACGAGCTGGGCGAGCTGGGCCAGACCTTCGGGGTTTTCCGACAGAAGGGGCTCCTCGATGAACAGCAGTCCGAGCGGCTCGAGCGCCTTGGCGAGCTGCTTGGCCATCGGCCGGTGGACGCGGCCGTGGAAATCGAGGCCGACGTCCATGCCCGCCGCCTGCGCCGCCTCGACCCGGGCGACGACCTCGTCGAACGCTTTGGGCGTGCCGATCCAGCCCAATTCGGCGGTGGCGTTCATCTTGACCGCGGAGAAACCCTGGGCTCGGCGGGCGGCGGCCGCCTCGCCGATCTCGTGGGGCCGGTCGCCGCCGATCCAGGCATAAGCGCGGACCTTGTCGCGCACCCGCCCGCCCATCATCTCCCAGGCGGGCAGGCCGAACGCCCTGCCCTTCAAATCCCACAAAGCTTGCTCGAGCCCGGCCAGCGCCGACATCAGCACCGGACCGCCGCGATAGAAACCGCCGCGATAGCCGATCTGGAAGACGTCCTCGATCCGGTACGGGTCGTGGCCGACGAAGCGGTCGCGAAGCGCCGCGAAGGCGCCTTCGACCGCCTCGGCATGGCCCTCGAGGCTCGCCTCGCCCCAGCCGATGGCGCCCTCGTCGGTCTCGACGCGGACGAACAGCCAGCGCGGCGGGACGTAGAAGGTTTCGATGCGGGCGATCTTCATGTCTTCACCTCGGTCCTTCGGTACGTCCTTCGATACGCCGGTTCGCCAAGCTCACCGGCTACTCAGGATGAGCGGTAGCAGCTTTCCGCTCATCCTGAGTAGGGACTGAGCCTGGCGAAGGCCCGTATCGAAGGAAGGCCCGTATCGAAGGAACGGTCATTAACCCCCCTCCGGGGTGGCGGGCTCGGTGACGAAGCCCTTGAGGTGCTTGGCCGCTTCCTCCTGCTGCTCGCGGGCGAAGGCCCGGTCGGTCTGCGCGGGCGCGACGATCGGCACCGACAGGCACAGGCTCGAGGCCGGCAGCACGTCGCGCCAGTCGGAGATCAATTTCTTGTAGGCGCGGCCGACGTTGCGGATGTTGCGGTCGAGATCGTAGAGGCCGAGCGGGTTGACGTTGCCGTTCTGCTCCCTGAGCGCCGTGTCCCAGTCGACCTGGTCGGTCAGCGAATACCAGGTGAAGCCGACCGTGGGGATGCCGACGTTGCGGATCCTCAGCACGTTCGCCCATTCCTTCCACAGCCAGTGCACCGCCTCGTCGCCGCGTGGGCCCTCGCGCAAATTGGTCTCGGTATGCATCACCGGCAGCCGGTAGCGATTGTAATATTGGCGGGTGATCTCGCTGTAGCCGAACACTTCGCCCGAGCTTTCACTATGGCCGTCCGCGAACACCCGATGCTCGTTGGTCATGTAATAATCATTGCCGAGAATACAGTGCTGTTTGAGCCGGTGATTGAGGAAGAAATGATACTCCTCGCGGCTCATGCCGTTGTCCATCAGATATTCGTACATCTCGCTGTCGACGCGGCGCCCGTAATTGAGGTCGAGGCTGAGGAAGCGGCGGGAGTTCATCAGCTCGGCCTTGTGGATCGCCGGCGGGCTGTCGGCGTGGAAATATTCCGAGCTTTCCGATTGGATGAAGATCGCGTCAGGCCGCCGCTTCAATATCTCGATCATCGCCAGCACGTTGGCCTTGACGATGTGCTTCAGGGCGGTGACGAAGCTGCGGTCGTCCTTCATCTGCTCGTTCCACCAGCCATATTTGGCGGAAAAGATCGCGCAGATGAACATCTCGTTGACCGGGGTGTAGAGCTGAACCCAGGGGAAGCGGTCGGCGAAGGCGCCGGCATAATCGGCGAAGAGTTGCGGGAAATCGGGATTCTGAAAATTGCCGATCCAGTCGGGCACGCCGAAATGGCAGAGGTCGACGATCGGGATGATGTTGCGCCGCTTCAGCTCGGCGAAGGTAAGATCGGCGAATTCCCAGTCGTGCTTGTTGGGGCCGAGCAGCGTCCGGTAGAGCGGCGGACCGTAGCGCAGGAAATGGATGCCGAGCTCGTCGACGCAGTCGAAGTCGGTGCGCCAGTGCCGGTAATGGCCGCACGCCTCCATCTGGTCGACCCGGGTGCGGCCGCCGTTGATGGTCGGAATGCTGTTCTCGATCCCGGTCGCGAAAATGAAATTGGCGATGAGGGCCTCCGTGAGGTTCGGTAATGCCATGCTGGTTAGCGGTTGACGCGCACGCGCGCCACGCCTGCTGAGCAACTCGACGGAGAAAAAGCAGCCTGCGCCGTGCGGGCGGCGCCGTTCGAGGGGCGGCGGACGGATCTTTGCATGCGGGCGCTGGTCGAGGCGGCGCCCACGGGTTAGCCGCCGATCCGGATGCATCCTTTGCAGCCGGGCGCGGCATCGCGTGCTAGGCTGCGCGCCCGTGCTTGACTTGCAAGGAAGGGGCCGATGGCGACCGCATCGCAGGGGCTGAAGGGCGAGTGGACCTACCGCAGCTTCGTCAACGATCCCGATTCGGTCGGCGACGACCCGCAGGCCGCGCTGAACCTGATCTTCGGCGAGGGCGAGCTGACCATAGCCGCGGCGGACCGCGGCGGCTTCCGGGCGGCGCTATCTTTCGGCGGCAAGGCGGTGATGGATCTCGTCGGCAGCTTCACGCCCGCTGGCCGCGGCGGCCCCGCCACCGTCGCCGCCCGCGGCACCGGACGCAGGGGGTCGGGAATCGAGGATTATGTCTACGATTACATCTTCTTCGCGGTCCCGCCCTGGCAGGACGGCGTCGACCAGCGCCAGGCGCTGGTCGGTACGGTGATGCGCGCCGCCGATCATGGCACGGCGAAGAAGGGCTATGTCGCCTCCACGATCACCGTCCGGCGCGGCAGCGCGCCTACCAGGTGAACGGGCAGGCGGGCGCGGGGGGGATGGTGCCCTGCACCGGCGGGATCGGGAAATATTGA
Source organism: Allosphingosinicella sp. (assembly GCA_036378975.1). Classification (GTDB taxonomy): domain Bacteria; phylum Pseudomonadota; class Alphaproteobacteria; order Sphingomonadales; family Sphingomonadaceae; genus Allosphingosinicella. Next base: position 50,841 of record DASUVK010000048.1, read on the forward strand.
GTGTTGACCTGGACGCCGATGGCGGTGCCGGTGTCGGTCAGGATCTCGATCAGCCGCAGCGCCTCATCGAGCCCGGACGAAATGCCGCCGCCGGTCAGGCGGTTGCCGGACTGGACGAAGCGGGGATTGCCCGGAAGGACGTCGATTGCCGGGAACGACTTCAGGCAGTTGACGAACGCCCAATGGGTGGTGGCCTGATAGCCGTCGAGCAGGCCCGCCTGGGCGAGCAGCAGCGCTCCCTCGCAGACCGAGCAGACCCAGCGGGCCTGCGCCGCGACCTGCTTGAGATAGCCCAGATAGGCCGGGCAGTTCATCAGCTTGCTCAGAGCCGCGGGGGCGCCGCCGGGGACCCAAAGCACGTCGAGCGGCGGCGCGTCGGCAAAGCTGAAATGCGCCTCGAACCTGACTCCGTTCATCGACGTCACCGGGCAGCCGTCTTCGGATATGATGACGGCGCTCAGATTCTTCTCCTTGGGCACCCAGTTGAACATCTCGTACGGGCCGGCGACGTCGAGCAGGTCCACTTGCTCGTAGATGGGCATGCCGATGATCATCGCGTTCCTCCCCGTCCCCACATCGCGGTGGGTGGCGACTCACCCATCCGCGCCGAATATCGATCCGGCGCCGCGGTGCACCAAGCAAATTCGCGATCCGGATGCGGCGGCGACCGCGCGGAGCGCCGGTGAAACCGCTGGGCTCGCCGCACGTAGGGCGTTAACGACGCGAGGATGGGAATGCGCTGGGCTAAAGGTTTCATCGCCGTCGACTGGGGCACGACCAACCGCCGAGCGTGGCGGCTGGATCCGGGCGGCGCCGTCGCCGCGGAGATGGAGGATGAGCGCGGCATCCTCGCGGTCCCGGAGGGCGGCTTCCACCAGGCCGTCGCCGATATCCGCGCTCGGCTGGGCGACCTGCCCATGCTGATGGCCGGAATGGTCGGCTCCAACCGCGGCTGGGTCGAGGCGCCCTACGTCCCCTGCCCCGCCGGCCTGCCCGAGCTGGCGGCGCAGCTGCGCTGGATCGAGGGGGAGCGGGCGGCGATCGTGCCCGGCGTCGCCTACGAGGCCGCCGACGCCGCCGACGTCATGCGCGGCGAGGAAGTGCAGGTGCTCGGCGCCCATGCCGAAGGCTGGATCGGGCCCGGCGCCGCGCTCTGCCACCCCGGCACCCACAACAAATGGGTCCGGCTCGCCGAGGGCCGCATCGCCGCCTTCCGGACGGTGATGACCGGAGAGATTTTCAGCCTGCTCAAGGAGCACAGCATCCTCGCCGATCTTCTCGACGCGCCGGCGACGCCGGGACCCGCATTCGAGGCGGGCGTGCGGCATGGGCTCGACCGCGACGACCTCACCGCCGAATTGTTCTCCGTCCGCGCCCGCACCCTGCTCGGCAAGGCGGCGCGCGAGGATGCGGGCGCCTATGTCAGCGGCCTGCTGATCGGCGCCGACCTCAAAATCGGGCTGCGCCTCGCCGGCGACGGGGAAGTGGTGGCGATGGGCCGGCCCGAGCTCACCCGCCTGTTCCGCGCGGCACTGGCGATTGCCGGGCGGCCCGCACGCGAAGTGGACGGCGAAGCGGCGTTCCTGGCGGGGGTGCGGCATTTGGCGGAGCTGGTGCGATGAAACCTGGCGAAGAGCTCGAGCGCCGGCTGGCCGAATGCCCGCTGGTCGCGATCATCCGCGGCGTCACTGCCGCCGAGGCCGAGGCGATCGGCGACGCGATCTTCGGCGCCGGCATCCGCATCATCGAGGTGCCGCTCAACTCGCCCGATCCGCTCGCCAGCATCGGGCGGCTGGCGCGAAGGCTGGGCGACGAGGCGCTGATCGGCGCCGGGACGGTGCTCGACGCGGCGGACGTCGCCCGCGTGCGGGACGCGGGCGGCCGAATCATCGTCTCGCCCAACACCTTTGCGCCGGTGATCGAGGCGGCGGCCGCGGCCTCCCTGGTGTCGCTGCCCGGCTTCTTCACGCCCTCGGAAGCGTTCGCCGCGCTCCGCGCCGGGGCGACCGGTCTGAAGCTGTTCCCCGCCGAGGGCGCGTCCCCCGCCGTGGTCAGGGCGCTGCGCGCGGTCGTGCCGAAAGCGGTGCCCTTGCTAATCGTCGGCGGCATCGGTCCCGACAACATGCAGCCCTGGATCGACGCCGGCTCCGATGGCTTCGGCCTCGGCTCCGGCCTCTACAAGCCGGGCCAGACGCCGGCCGAGACGGCGGCGAAGGCGCGGGCCTATGTCGAGGGGGCGCGGCGCCCGGCGGGGTGATTCAGAGCCGCCTCGGCCTTGGCGAAAGCCGCCTCGTCGTCGACGTCGAGCCACCAGCGTCCGCCGCAATCCCAGGCGTAGGCGCCGCCGGCATCGGCCAGCGCCTGGACTCCTTCGGACAGCGACCCGGTCCCGCCCGCGGCGAGGCTGGCGCGGATCGCGTCGGGGAGCGCGGGACCGGCGATGAAGATGCCGGTGTCGATCGCGTCGTAGCGGGGCAAGGTCTTGCCGATCCGCGCGATGCGGCGGTCCTCGCCGAGCTCGATCTTGGTCGCGTCGTCGAGATCGAGCAGCGGATTGTCGACGGCGAAATCGGCGGCGAGGGTGAGCGAAGCGCCGCGCCGGTCGGCGGCGATCATGTCGCGCAGGATCGACGGGTCGAACAGGTGGTCGGACATCAGCAGGACGAACTCGCCGTCGAGCCGGGCGGCGGCGGCGAGAACGGAAAGACCGTTGGGCCGGTCCCAGTCGGGATTGCGCACCGCCTCGATCGCCAGGCCGGTGCGCGCGGCGAGGTCGCCGAGGAAAGCCTCCACCGCCTCGGCCTCATAGCCGGTCGCGACGACGAACTCGCTCATGCCGGCGGCCGCCGCGCTTGCCACCACATGCTCGACGAGCGGAATTCCCGCCACCCTGGCGAGCGGCTTGGAAGGCGCGACGGCACGCAGCCGAGTCCCTTGCCCGGCGGCAATGATCAGGCATTTCATCGGGCCGCCTTAGTGGGGGAGGCGGAGTCTGGCAAAGCGGCGTCCGACATTCTACATTCGTGGGGAAGGAGCCGAGCCATGAGAAACCGCCTGATCCTGGCGTTGCTGGGCCTCGCGGCCGGGGGCGCGGCCGCGGCCGCCGAGAAGGCGTCCAGCGAAACCGTCATTCCCTTCCTCAGCAGCCTCAACGCCGTGGAGTGGAAGGCGGCGTCCGACGACTCGCTCTACGTGAGGGGGGGCAACGGCGACTGGTATTTCGTGCGGACGACGAATCGCTGCACGCGGCTGCGCGCGGCGAACGCGATCGGCTTCCAGACTTCTGCGCTCAACCAGCTGGACCGCCACGGTGCGATCCTCGTCCAGGGCGTGCGTTGTCCGGTCGCCAGCATCCTCCGTTCCGGCGAGCCGCCGAAAAGGGCGCGCGCCAAGGCCGGCTGAAACAAACGGCCGCTGCGACGCGAGTCGCAGCGGCCGCTTTCCCCCTCGTGTCGGATCAGAAGCCGACGACCCAGGTCGCGCTGATCGTGCGGGGCGCGCCGATCTGGACGAACGGAGGCCCGCCCAGGTTGCCCAGGCTAGATCCCGGGGTCGTGGTGAGCGACTGGTTGAGGCCACCGCCAAACCCGCCGACATAGAATTTGTCGAAGAGGTTGTAGACGTTGAGCTGGACGTACGACTTTTCGAGGCCGAAATCGGCCAGGCTCACGCGGGCGTCGAGATTGAAGAGCCAGTAGGCAGGCGTCGCCGCGGGAAATATCTGAGTGAGGCTTGCCGGCGTAATGACGTTGCCGGCCAGGACCGGCTCATTGGTGTCGAAGATGAAGCGCGGGCCGGTCCGCTTGCCGGTGATCCCGACCTCGAGCGGGCCCAACGTCCCACGGACGGTGCCGCCGTACGTGTATTTCGCCGCACCCGCTTCGCGCTTGCCCGCCGTCGGCGCGAAGATCGACACGCCTGCGGCGGTGCAGCCCGGGAAGTTTGCGGTTACGTGGGCTGCCACGCAATTGAAGAGCAGCAGGTCGTCCTTGATCTCCGACTTCAGGGCCGAACCGAAAAGATAGAGGCTCAGCTGCTTGATCGGCTGATAGGAGACGTAGCCGTCGATGCCGTATTTATCGACCTTGCCGAGGTTCCGAAACGTGCTTGCGTTGAGCTCCGGATCGAAGGCCGAGGCGGTGCGGTCCGTATAGCGGTTGAAGAACGCGCCGAGCTGGGCCTGGACCTTCGGGCTGCGGTAGCGCACGCCGACGTCGAAATTGTCGGTCTTCTCCGGATTGGGCGAGGCATTGGCCGTGGTCGGAGCAAAGAAGAACGCGTTGTAGAGATTGTCCGTGCTCGGCACAGACAGGCCCTTGGCGTAGTTGGCGAACACGCTCGCCCGCGGCATGAAATCGAACGTGAAGCCGACATTGGGAAGCAGAGCGTCATACTTGAAGACGCGCTGCTGCGGCCCCTGGATGGTCGGGTTGAGCGTGGCGAAGGTCGCGTAGCGCGGGTCGTCCCGGCCGAAGCATTCCACGAACGTGGGAGAGCTGGCGGCGCAGAAATTGTTGAGGTCGCGCTTGAAGAAGGGCGCACGCAGGCCGACGTTGACGACCAGCTTGCCGTCGATGAACTCGCCGCGATATTCGGCCCAGAGCTGGTGCAGGATCGCGAAGGAGAGGCGATCGCGCTTCTGGAGGTTGACGCCGTTGACGTCCGCCTGCGGATCGTTGACCGGGAAGACGTCGAAAGGCTCGCCATTGATGTTCAGCAGGCCGACCTCGCCGGTCTGGCGGTGGCGCGCGCGGTCGAACGTATAGCCGGCGCGGACGGCGTGATCGTCGTTGATGTCCCAGCGCACGCCCGCGATGAGGCCGAAGCGGTGGGTCTGCGTCTGGCTCGGGGCGAGCACGGTAACGACGTCGAGCTCGTCGCCGTCGCCGTTGATGTCGCGTCCGAAGAAGGGGGAACCGCCCAGATAGCCCGCGACGCAGGTGTTGGTTGCGCTGTTCGGAGTAGTGCGGCACGCGGCCGGATTGGCCGTGCCGCCGGCCGGATTAATGTCCCGCAACCCCTCCTGGCCGTTGACTGTGCCGCCACCATTCGCCTTCACATATTGGTAGCTCGGATCGATGGTGATCGTGAGCGCTCCGACGGTGAAGCGCGAGGCCATGCGCAAATTGCCGGTGTTCGACGGGTTGAAGCGCCGGTCGAACTCGGTTCCGCAGCTCGCGAAATTCCCTTGCGGATCGGGCGAGAAGATCACCCCGTTGCGCGGATCGGACGAGGGCGCCACGGTATCGGCGACCCCGGCCTGGGGCACGTCGATCAGGCAGGGATAGTTGACCAGATATTCACGCTCGTCATTGTTCGTCGGATAGCGGTTGTTGGACTGGCCGCCGACGATGCGCGGCACCGTCACGCCGCCGACGACTCGAGTCAGGTCCTGACGCAGCGGCGAGGAACCGAAGAAGTTGTTGCGGTTCTGGTTGTAGTGGCCGGCCAGCGCGATGAAGTCGCCTCTGGTGCCCAGCGGCTGATAGATCTTCGCATTATATTGCTGCTTGTAGACCCGCCCGTAATTGTTGAACGGGTTGCGGTTCGACGCGGTGGAAGCGGAGATGAAGGCACGCGTGTCCCAGGGGGTGAAGCTGCCCGTCTCGATCATCCCGAAGATGCGGTGGAAATCGTACTCGCCTACCGAGGCGGACACCATCGCGCCGAGCTCCTGACGCGGAACGATCGAGCGGTAATTGACGGTGCCGCCGGCGGCCGAGGCGGTCGGGCTGTCGACGTCGGTGGTGCCGAGATTGACGTTGACCTCGCCGATAATCTCCGGGTCCATCTGCTGGTTGGAGAAGATCGCGTAATTGCCCGAATCGTTGAGCGGGATGCCGTCGACGGTCAGCGAGATGCGGTCCGCCGAGAAGCCGCGGATGTTGAGCGTGCCGCCCGACGAGCCGTAGGCGTCGTTGTTCTGGAAGCTGACGCCGGGGATCAGGTTGATCGTGTCGAGGATGGTCTGGCCCGGATTCTGACGGGCGATCACTTCCTGGGTCAGCGCGGCCTTGGCCTTGGTCGTGTCGGGAGCGGTGATGCCGCCGACCTCCTGCGCCCGCGTGCCGGTAATGACGATCGTCTCTTCCTCTTCGAAGTCCTGCGAACCGGTGGACTGAGCGAAGGCCATGGCAGGCATGACGAGCGCGGTCGTCGCGCACAACAGCGAGAGCTTCTTCATCGTAGCAAATTCCCCTCGGAGGCAGAATCGCCTCTTCCCGCCGCCTGCTATAGCCCGCTTTGCGCAATTCGAAGACTCTTTGGTGCGGCGACCCAAAAAAATTTACCCCGGTTGCACCAAAGCCTCACCGCCCCCTGGCGACCGAATTCGCCGGCGCGGCGAATCAGGCTCCCGGGGCGTTGCCGGGCGCGTCGAGTCGCCGGCCCAGCGTCACCGCAAGGGAAACGAGCGGCGGCACGAGGACGATCGAAAGCACCACCTTGGCGAGCATCTGGCCGATCAGCAGGTCGGTGATCGGGAACTCGCCGTAGAAGGAGATGGTGATGAAGAGCAGGGTATCGACGATCTGCGACAGGATCGCGGCGATGCCGGCGCGCAGCCAGATCATTCGCCCCTCCCCCTTGCCCCGCAGGGCGCTGAAGATGGTGACGTTGAGGAATTGGGACACGCCGTAGGCGATGATTCCGGCGATCCAGATTCGCGGCGTCCCGCCCATGACCGTGGTGAAGGCGGCGAGCCGGTCCGCCGGCATGTCGTGCGCCGGCGGCAGAGCGAGGACGAGGATCGCGAGCAGGATCGAGAGGATCAGCGGCGCGAAGCCGATCAGCACCAGCCGGTTCGCCGTCTCCCGCCCGAACAGCTCGGCGACCGCGCTCGACATGACGACGAGCAGCAGAAAGGCGAAAATCCCTGCCTCGACTCCGAGCGGGCCGAGCGCCACCTGCTTGTTGGCGAGGACGCCGGCGATGCAGACCATTCCGCCGTAGACAATCGAGTAGACGAACAGCGAGCGGGGAATGGCGGGCGCGGCGGGCTGGATCGACATGACGGCTGCGTAACCGGTTTGGCCTCGCGCAAAAAGGGCTTTCCGTTCGCGCCGCTTGCCGCCATCACGGCGCCCGTGACTGGAACCCGCCTGGACGTCCTCGCCATCGGCGACGCGATCGTGGACGTCATCGCCACCGCGGACGATGCCTTTCTCGAGGAAGAAGGGCTCGTCAAAGGCTCGATGCAGGTGCTCGACGCCGACGGCGCCACGCGCCTCTACGCGAAGATGCGCCAGGCGCGCGAGACCAGCGGCGGCTCGGCGGCGAACACGATGGCCGGGGTGGCGGCGATGGGCGGCCGCGCCGGCTTCGTCGGCCAGGTCGCCGACGACCAGCTCGGCGACATCTTCGCGCACGACATCCGGGCGCACGGAGTCGAGTTCAGGACGCCGCCGCTGTCCGGCGGCCTGCCGACCGGCCGCTGCCTGATCCTCGTCACGCCGGATGCGCAGCGCACGATGAACACCTTTCGCGGTGCCGCCCACGAACTGTCCGCGCAGGCGCTGGATCCGGACCAGATCCGGGCCGCGACGATCCTCTATCTCGAAGCCTATCTGTGGCGCTCGAAAGGGCCGCGCGCGGCGATGGAGGAGGCGATGCGGATCGCCCACGAGGCCGGCCGCAAGGTCGCCTTCACCCTTTCCGACATCGCCTGCATCGCCCCCCACCGCGCCGAGATGATGGCGATGATCGACGCCGGCGCGATCGACCTCCTCTTCGCCAACGAGAATGAGATATGCGAGCTCGCCGACCAGTCCGGCCGCGACGCGGCGGTGGCGGCGATCCAGGGCAAAGTGCCCTTGCTCGTCGTCACCTGCGGCGCCGAAGGGGCGCTGGCGGTGGAGGGCGGGCGCACCGTCGCGGTTCCGATCGCCCGCATCGGCCGCGGCGTGGTCGACACGACCGGCGCCGGCGACCTGTTCGCGGCCGGCTTCCTGGTCGGCCAGGCGCGGGGACGCACCCTCGAGGAATCGCTTCGGATCGGTTCGGTGGCCGCGGCGGAGGTGATTTCCCATTTCGGCGCCCGCCCCGACGCCGGCCTGAAGGCGCTGGTAGAGGCGCTGTGAAACGCCTCGCCGTCTATTGCGGCTCGAGTCCCGGCACCGATCCGGCCTTCGCCGGGGCCGCGCGCGCGATCGGCGAAGCGATGGCGCGCCGCGGCATCGCCCTCGTCTACGGCGGCGGCCGGCTCGGCCTGATGGGGATCGTCGCCGACGCCGTTCTCGACAATGGCGGCGAGGCATATGGCGTCATCCCCCAGGCCTTGATCGACCTCGAAGTCGCCCATACCGGCCTGACCGAGCTCCACATCGTCACCTCGATGCACGAGCGCAAGGCGAGGATGACCGACCTGACCGACGCTTTTGTCGCTTTGCCCGGCGGCATCGGCACGTTCGACGAGCTGTTCGAGGCCTGGACCTGGAACGCGCTCGGTTATCACGCCAAGCCGTTCGCCTTGCTCAACGTCTCGGGCTTCTGGGACGGGTTGATCGGCTTCCTCGATCAGGCCACGATGAGCGGGTTCATGTCGCCCGCCCGGCGCGCGCAATTGCTGGTCGGCACCGACATAGAAGATGTGATCGACCGCCTTGGCGCCGCCACCGCGGCCGGCGAGCGCAAGATGGTCTGGTGAGGGGGAATATATGGGGAACGACGTCAACCGGATCTTGCTGGGGCTTGCCGGAATCGCGGTGATCCTCGCGATCGCCTTCCTGCTCTCCTCGAACCGCCGCGCCATCCGACTGCGCATCGTCGCTGCAGCCTTTGCGCTCCAGGCCGGCTTTGCGTTCCTCGTTCTGGCGACCCCCTGGGGCACGAGGGTCCTCAAGGGCATGGCTTTCGGAGTCTCGAACCTGCTCGGCTATGCCCGCGAAGGCACGCAATTCCTGTTCGGCGAATTGGCGGTCCAATACGGAGACACGGTGTTCGCGATCGCCGCCTTGCCGGTGATCATCTTCTTCGCCTCGCTGGTGGCGATTCTCTACTATGTCGGAATCATGCAGCGCATCGTCCGCTGGGTAGGCGGAGCGATCGGCTGGGTGACCGGGATCAGCCGGGTGGAGGCGCTGTCCGCGGCGGCGAACATCTTCGTCGGCCAGTCCGAATCGCCGCTGGTGGTGAGACCCTATCTCGCCGCCCTTACGCCCGCGCAGCTGTTCACGATCATGACGGTCGGTATGGCCGGCGTGGCGGGGACGATCCTCGCCGCCTATGCCGCGCTGCTCGGCGATCCCGCCCTTCCCTATCTTCTGGCCGCCGCCTTCATGTCGGCGCCAGGCGGCATTTTGATGGCGAAGATCATGATGCCGGATGTCCCGCGCGGAGACGAGCTGCCGCTCGAGGGCGGCGAGGCGCCGGCGTCGGACGACCAGGTCGACGTTGCCGAGACGTTCGAGGAAGGCGAGCAGCCCGCCAACATCATCATGGCCGCCGCCCAGGGAGCGCAGACGGGCGTCAAGCTGGCCGTCGCGGTGGGCGCGATGGTGCTCGCATTCGTCGCTCTGGTCGCGCTCGCCAACGGCCTGCTCGGCGGCATCGGCGGCTGGTTCGGCTATCCGGAGCTCAGCTTCCAGGCCATCGTCGGCACGATCTTCCGTCCGATCATGTTCCTGATCGGCATCCCGTGGAGCGAGGCCGGCGCGGCCGGAGGGTTGTTCGGGACGAAAATGGTGCTCAACGAGTTCGTCGCGTTCATCAACCTTGGCGCGATGCCGGCGGGCACGCTCAGCCCGCGCAGCCTCGCCATCGTTACCTTCGCGCTCTGCGGCTTCGCCAATTTCAGCTCGATCGCGATCCAGATGGCGGTGACCGGCGGCCTCGCCCCCAACCAGCGGCCGATGATCGCCAAGCTCGGCATCCGCGCGCTGATCGCCGGCTCGCTCGCCAATTTGATGAGCGCCGCCCTCGCCGGCCTGCTCCTGCCATAATTGGGGACAGCTACCGAATTCGGGCCGGTGCGTGGGGGGCTGGCCGTGCTCCGAATTGCTTAGCTGTCCCCAATTACGACGGACGTGACGAAAAGGCCGGGCGGCGCTAGAAGCGACCCATGTCCACGCTCGCCGAACCCACCCTCGCCTCCGTCTCGCTGACGGCTTCCGACACCGATCCCGAAGGCTTCGCCCGGGAGCTCGGCGAATCGTTCGAACGCTACGGCTTCGCGATCGTCGGCGACCACGGCATTCCCGCCGAGCTGATCCACCGCGCCGAGGAGAAGGCCAAGGCCTTCTTCGCGCTGCCGGAAGAGGTGAAGCGCCGCTATCACATCGCCGGCGGCGGCGGCGCCCGCGGCTATACGCCGTTCGGAATCGAGACCGCCAAGGGCGCGACCGCCTACGACCTCAAGGAATTCTGGCATGTCGGCCGCGAGCTGCCGCCCGGCCACCGCTACAGCGATTCGATGGCGCCGAACGTCTGGCCCGAAGAGGTGGAATCGTTCCACGACACCTTCCTCGAATTGTTCGCGGCGTTCGACCAGGCCGGCCTGCGCATTCTCGAGGCGATCGCCCGCCATCTCGGCCTCGCTCCCGATTATTTCGAGGATACGGTGAAGGACGGCAATTCCGTCCTGCGCCTGCTCCATTATCCGCCCATCCCCGGCGACGGTCCGAACGTGCGCGCCGGCGCGCATGAGGACATCAACACCATCACCCTGCTGCTCGGCGCCGAGGAAGCGGGGCTCCAATTGCTCGATCGCGACGGCAATTGGCTGCCGGTCAGCCCGAAGCCGGGCGAGCTCGCCGTCAATATCGGCGACATGCTGCAGCGGCTGACCAACAACGTGCTTCGCTCAACCACCCACCGAGTCGTCAACCCGCCGCCCGAGCGGCGCGGCCAGTCGCGCTACTCGATGCCTTTCTTCCTCCACTTCCGGCCGGATTTCCTGATCCAGACTTTGCCGGGCTGCCGCAAGGACAGGCCCGACCTCTATCCCGAGCCGATCACCGCCCACGATTTCCTGCAGGAACGGCTGCGGGAGATCAAACTGGTCTAGGCCCGCCCGCGTGGCGAGCGAACGGCCGTGACAGCGGCCGCGCCGCGTGCCACCGCTCCGCCGGCGATTCACGGAGAATATGGGATGCGGGTCGGAATCTGGGCGGCGGGCGCGATGCTGGCGCTGGCGGGCTGTGCGGGGCCGTTGGCGACCGGGGCGAGCGCGCCGGTCGAAGTCGGGATCATCGCTTTCAACGACTTCCACGGCAATCTTCAGCCGCCGAAACAGGCGGTCGAGGCGCCGCGCCGCGAGGAGGGATCGGTTCGCGTCCCGGCCGGCGGCGCGGCCTGGCTGGCCGCCGCGATCAACGCCCTGCGCGCGACCCATGCCAACCATGTCGTCGTCTCGGCGGGCGACATGATCGGCGCTTCGCCGCTGGTCTCGGCGGTATTCCTCGACGAGCCGACCATCCACGCCATGAACCTCATCCGGGTCGACTATAACGCGGTCGGCAATCACGAATTCGACAAGGGTCGCGACGAGCTGCTGCGCATGCAGACGGGCGGCTGCGAGAAACATACGGCGCGCCAGCCCTGCGCGCTCGAGCCCTTTCCCGGCGCACGCTTCCGCTTCCTCGCCGCCAACGTGCTGACCGAGGACGGCACGACCCTGTTTCCGTCCCACGGCATCCGCAGCTTCGGCAAGGGCGCGGGCCGAGTCCGCGTCGGCTTCGTCGGCCTGACCCTGAAGGAAACGCCGACCCTGGTCACGCCCGCGGGAGTCGCCGGCCTCGGCTTCGCCGACGAGGCGGCGACGATCAACGCGCTGGTGCCGAAGCTTCGCGCCGAGGGCGCCGACGCGATCGTCGTGCTGATCCACCAGGGCCTGTCGACCAAGGTCGGCTATAACGACAAGGGCTGCGAGGGCATTGACGGCGAGCTGCTGCCGATCCTGGCGAAGCTCGATCCGGCGGTCGACCTTGTCGTCTCCGGCCACACCCATAATGCCTATGTCTGCGACTATGGCCGGATCGATCCGGCCCGGCCGTTCCTGGTCACCAGCGCCGGGCGCTACGGCACCCTCGTCACCGACATCGGCCTGACCATCGATCCGGCGGCCGGCCGGGTGACCGCCAAGCGCGCCGACAATGTCATCGTGCAGTCCCAGGCCTATGGCAGCGTCGCCGCGACCGATCTTTATCCCCGCTACGATCCGGACCCGGCCGTCGCCGCCCTCGTCCAGCGCTACGCCGACAAGGCCGGCCCGCTCGCCGACCGGGTCGTCGGCCGGTTGACCGCGCCGGCGACCCGCACCCTGAGCCCGGCACGCGAGCAGGTGCTGGGCGATCTCATCGCCGACGCCCATCTCGCCGCGACCAGGGCCTCCGGCGCCCGCATCGCCTTCACCAACGGCTTCGGCGTGCGCGCCGACCTCCAGCCCGCGGCCGACGGCAGCATCACCTACGGCCAGCTGTTCGCGGTCCAGCCGTTCGGCAACACCCTGACGGTCAAGAGCTTCACCGGCCGCCAGATCCGAGCCCTGCTCGAGCAGCAGTTCGACAGCGGCTCGAACACGGTTACGTCGCCCAACATGCTGCTGCCTTCGGCGAACGTGCGCTACGCCTACGATTTGTCGCGTCCGGCCGGGCAGCGAATCCTCGAGCTCATGGTCGACGGCGCGCCGATCGAGGAGGACGCCGTCTACCGGGTGGCGATGAACAGCTTCCTCGCCACCGGCGGCGACAATTTCACCCTGTTCAAGGAGGGCCGCGATCCGGCGGGCGGGCCGCTCGACCTCGACGCGCTCGAAGCCTGGGTCGCCGCGTCCAGCCCGCTGACGCCGCCGGCGCCGGACCGCATCCGCGACGTCACGCCAAAGCCCTAGCGGAACGGCGGTTCGTCGAAGCTGCGCAGCTTGCGGCTGTGGAGGTTGCCGCCCTGGCGCTTGAGGATGCGCAGCGTCTCGATGCCGATCCTGAGGTGCTGGCTGATCGCCCGCTCGTAAAAGGCGTTAGCCTGGCCGGGCAGCTTGATCTCGCCGTGCAAGGGCTTGTCGGAAACGCACAGCAAGGTGCCGTAGGGGACGCGAAAGCGATAGCCCTGCGCCGCCACCGTCGCCGATTCCATGTCGATCGCGACCGCGCGCGACTGGTTGAAGCGGAGCGCCGAGGACTGGATGCGCAGCTCCCAATTGCGATCGTCGGTGGTGACCACCGTGCCCGTGCGCAGCCGTTTCTTCAACTCCTGCGGCTCCTCGCCGGTAACTTCGCCGGCGGCGTCGTACAAAGCCTGCTGGATCTCGGCGATCGGCGGGATCGGGATCTCGACCGGCAGGATCGAGTCGAGGACATGGTCGTCGCGCAAATAAGCGTGGGCGAGGACATAGTCGCCGATCGTCTGGCTCGGCCTCAGGCCGCCGCAATGGCCGATCATCAGCCACACTTCCGGGCGGAGCACCGCGAGATGGTCGCAGATCGTCTTGGCGTTGGACGGGCCGACGCCGATATTGACGAGGGTGATGCCGCCGCCATTGGCGCCGATCAGATGGTAGGCCGGCATCTGCACCTTGCGCCAGCTGCCGTCGGCCACCTCGCCGACCGGGTCCTCGGAGTCGCGGGTGACGAAGACGCCGCCGGGAGCGGAGAGCGCCTCGTAGGGGCTGTCGTCGCGGCGCAGCTCCTCGCTCGCCCAGCGGACGAACTCGTCGACGTAGCGGACGTAGTTGGTGAACAGCAAATAGCGCTGGGTATGCTCGACCGGGGTGCCGGTATAGTGGCGCAGGCGGGCGAGGCTGAAGTCGACCCTCGGCCCGTCGAACAGAGCGAGCGGGCGGTCGGGATGGCGGCTGTAATCCCAGGTGCCGTCGGCGACCTCGTCGCCGATATGGGAGAGCTCGGTCGCCGGGAACCAGCGGCTGAGATCGGCGGCAATGACGTCGTCGAGGCGCAGATCGTCGGTGCCGTCGAGGACGTAGGGATAGGGAATCTCGCTCGGCGAATGGCCGACCGAAATCTCCACCTGATAGTCGCGGACCAGATATTCGAGCTGCTCGGCGAGATATTTGCGGAAGTGGCGCGGGCGGGCGATGCTGATCGCGTAGCGCCCGGGCTGGTTGAGGCGGCCGAACGCGCGCGGCGGGAATTTGGGCGGCTGGTCGAAGCTGTAGTCGATGCGCAGCTCCGGATAGGCGAACAGGCCGCGCGCCCGCTCGGCGGGGTCGGGGCGCTCGCCGCGCATCAGATAGCGCGCCAGCGCGCTGCGCAATTCCGCGACCGATTCGTCGAACATCTCGCAGAGCTGCTCGATGATGGCGGGAATGGATTCGAGGTCGCTCAATTATGCCCCTTTCTTCCCCTCCCCTTCGCACGGCTTTTCGCCCGCGGCTAGGGGATGTAGGCTGTCGCCGTGCCCGAGCTTCCCAACCCCGTCTACTGGTCGATCCCCGGCTTCATCGCCCTGCTCCTGCTCGAATTGTGGGTGGCGCGGCGGCAGCAACGACGGCTGCACGAGGGCAAGGACACAGCCACCTCGCTCGGGCTCGGCCTCGGCAGCCTGGTCGCCGGAATCCTCTCGGCCGGGCTGGTCGTCAGCCTCTCGCTCTTTGTCTATCGCTTTCATTTGTTCGAGATCGGCTACGCCTGGTGGGCGTTCCTGTTGTGCTTCGTGCTCGACGATCTCGCTTATTACGTCTTCCACCGCTCGGCGCACCGGGTGCGCTGGTTTTGGGCGAGCCACGTCGTCCACCACACGTCCGAGCGCTACAATCTGTCGACGGCGCTGCGCCAGACCTGGACCGGCTTCCTCAGCCTCAACTTCCTGTTCCGGCTGCCGCTCTTCCTGATCGGCTTCCCGCCGCCGATGATCTTCTTCTGCGTCGGCGTGAACCTGGTCTACCAATATTGGATCCACACCGAGATGATCCGGCGGCTGCCCGGCTGGTTCGAGGCGGTGATGAACACGCCGGCCCATCACCGAGTCCACCACGCCGTCAACCCGCGCTATCTCGACCGCAATTATGCCGGCGTGTTCATCATCTGGGACAGGATGTTCGGCAGCTTCGAGCCCGAGCGCGACGACGACCCGCCGCTCTACGGCACGGTCAAGCCGCTCGGCTCGTACAACCTCTTCTGGGCGGCGTTCCACGAATGGGTGGAGATGGCCCGCGACGCCTGGCGCGCGCCCGGCCTCAAGGCCAAGCTCGCCTACCTCGTCCGCGAACCCGGCTGGAGCCACGACGGCTCGCGCGAGACCAGCGACATGATCCGGGCGCAGTGGCGGTCGGAGCTGAGACGAGGCACTCGCTAGGCCGAGGCCGTGGCTTTCGTTTTCCCGGTCAAAGTATCGTTGAAAGCTCCGAAACGGAGGTATCATCATAGAACTCTTACAAGCAAAAGCATGTCTTGTTGAATTGGATCGTGCGGATGATTTGCTGTGGGGGCGCGCGAAAGCTGCCATGCGTACTTGCGTTCACTTCTCTGTCCTCGCGCCGTACCATTCGTCAGCCAAGCCGAAGCAACGATGCTTGCTCGGCGCCGCTCTGCTCCTGACCGGCCTCATGCTTATTCCCGGTTGCGCCCCGACGCCCGAGAACGGGAATACGCTGAAAGCGGAAGCGGTGGCGACCGCGTACGTCGCTCGTTTTCGCGACGACAATCACGAAACGCCCGATACGAGTGACGTGGGAGCGTTCTTCCTGCGCTCCGGCTGCCTTGTCTTCGTCTCGGACGGCGGAACGTCCTACCTTCCGGTCTTCCCGAGGGCGACGCAGCTGGTGCGTTCCGGCGACGGGGGCTGGCAATTGCTGGTCGGAGGCAAAGCGGTCGTCGAAGGCCGCCACTACCGCGTGAAAGGCGGGGAAGGGCAATATAGCTGGCTCGATCCGGCGGTGCCGCCGGGCTGTCCGGCGAGGCAATTCCTAGTGGGAGAAGTGCGATGAAGACCGCCCCGGGGACACTTAGGGGACAGTTAGGTAACTGTCCCCTAAGTGTCCCCAAATGGCGGGAGGACATGGGGACACGTACTTTTTGAACAAAAAGTACGTGTCCCCTTTTCAGAGGTTGAACGCCAGCTTCAGGCCGGGCCGCGGCCATCTCGCCTGGTAGAGGCGGCCGGTGCCCGACGCGGTGATCCAGGCGTCGCGCAGGTCGGCGCCGCCGAAGCACAGGTTGGTGCAGATCGGATCGGGGAAGGGGAAATGCTCGGTCGCGCCGCCGGGGGTGATCGCGGTGATGCCGCCGTTGACGAGGGTGGCGACGCAGACCCGGCCGTCCGCCTCGACGGCGAGGCTGTCGAGCAGCTGGTAGCCCGGCAGGTTGGCGACCACGCGGCCCGGCGCGAGCCCGGGCGGTGCGAGCACGCCGGGCGCCTCCAGGTCGAACGCCCACAGGCGCTGGAGCCAGGTGTCGGCGACGTAGACGACGCGCCCGTCCGGGGAGAGACCGACGCCGTTGGGCGCCAGCAGCCCGTCGCGCTGGCGGCGGATGCCGGAGGCGTCGGCATAGCAGAGTGCGCCGAAGCGGCGGCCGTCCGCCGTGGTGCAGCCATGGTCGGTGAACCACAGGCCGCCTTCGGCATCGAAGACGAGATCGTTGGGGGCGAGCAGCCGGCGGCCGTCGCAGCTGTCGTATACGGTCTCGAGACGGCCGCTGGCGAAATCGTAGCGGCGGATCGACCCGCCCTCATGTTCCGGCGGCGTCGGTCCGGGAACGGCGAGCCCCATTTGCTCGTGCCACGAGAAGGACCCGCCATTGTCGGCGATCCAGAGCGCGCCGTCAGGCCCGATGGCAAGGCCGTTGGGTCCGCCGCCGGTCTCGACCAGCATCTCCTTTGAACCGTCCGGCAAGATGCGCGTGATCCGCCGGCCCTTGATCTCCGCGACGAGGACCGAGCCGTCCGCCATCGCCACCGGGCCTTCGGGAAATTCGAGCCCCTCGGCGACGAGCGCGATCTCCATCAGGCGTGGCCGAGTATGGCCTTGGTCTCGAGAAATTCCTCGAAGGCGTGGTCGCCCCATTCGCGGCCATTGCCCGACTGCTTGTAGCCGCCGAACGGCGCCATGAAGTCCAATTCGGCGCCGTTGATGTTGACCTGCCCCGCGCGCAGCCGCGCGGCGATGCGGCGGGCGTGGCCGGCATCGGACGAATAGACGTAGGCGGCGAGTCCGTAGGGCGTGTCGTTGGCGATCTCGACCGCCTGCTCCTCGTCCTCATAGCCGATGATCGACATGACCGGCCCGAATATCTCCTCGCGGGCGATGGTCATGTCGTTGTCGACGTCGCCGAACACGGTCGGGCGGACATAATAGCCGCGCTCGAGCCCCTCCGGCTTGCCGGGGCCGCCGACCACCAGGGTCGCGCCTTCGGCGACGCCGCGCTCGATCAGGCCCTGGATCTTGGCCCATTGCACGTCCGAGACGACCGGACCGAGATTGGCGTCGCCCTTGGGATCGCCGACCTTGGTCTTCTCGGCCACCGCCCGGGCGGCCTGCTTCGCTTCCTCCATCCGCGCCCTCGGCACGAGCAGGCGGGTGGGGGCGTTGCACGACTGGCCGCTGTTGGTCAGCATGTGGCGCATCGCCGCGGTGACCGCTCCGGAGACGTCGGCGTCCTCCAGCACGACGAACGGCGACTTGCCGCCGAGCTCCTGATGAACCCTTTTCACCGTGTCCGCCGCGGCCTTGGCGACGGCGATGCCGGCGCGGGTCGAGCCGGTGAACGAGACCATGTCGACGTCGGGATGGGCGGCGATGGCGGCGCCGACATTCGGACCGTCGCCGTTGACGAGATTGAACACGCCGGCCGGCACGCCCGCCGCGTCGAGCACCTGGGCGAAGATGTAGCCCGAGAATGGCGCGATCTCGGAGGGCTTGAGGACCATCGTGCAGCCGGTCGCCAGCGCCGGGAAGACCTTGGTCGCGATCTGGTTGATCGGCCAGTTCCACGGCGTGATGAAGCC
This sequence comes from Allosphingosinicella sp., assembly GCA_036378975.1. Taxonomy (GTDB): domain Bacteria; phylum Pseudomonadota; class Alphaproteobacteria; order Sphingomonadales; family Sphingomonadaceae; genus Allosphingosinicella. The sequence goes on from DASUVK010000048.1 coordinate 68,736, forward strand.
GCAGACGCCGATCGGCTCCTTCTTGATCATGGTCGGGCCGCGCTGGCTCTCGAACTCGTAATCCTTGAGCACGCCGATCGCGGTCTGGATGTGGCCGATGCCGACCGCCGCCTGGGCGCGCTGGGCGAGGGCGGAAGGCGCGCCCATCTCCTCGGTGATCGCGTCGGCGATCTCGGCATAGCGTTTCTGATATTCGGCGGCGATCGCCTGGAGGAGCTCGAGACGCTGCTCGCGGGTCGTCTCCGAATAAGCCGGAAAGGCCGCCTTGGCGGCGGCCACCGCGCGGTCGACGTCCTCGGCGGAGCCGAGGCTGATTCGGCCGGCGACGGATTCGTCGGCCGGGTTGATCACGTCGAGCGTCTTCGGCTCGGCAGGCTTCACCCACTCGCCGCCGATGTAGAAATCGAGATAGTCGCGCATGGCCGTTTCCCTCAGATGAGTCGCGGCTGGCTATAGCGCTGGTCGCAGCCCGCTACACCCTCTCCCGTCCTTTACGGGAGAGGGGTTCGGGACTTTGCCTGTCCCCGTCTTAGAACTTCACCCCCGCGGCGACGCCGTAGCGGCGCGGCTCGAGCGTGAAGACGTTGGTGAACAGGCCCGACGACTGGTCGGTGACGTACTGGCCGGTGATCGCGTCGTTGCCGGTCAGATTCTGGACGAAGGCGCGGGCGAACCAGCGCTCGTCCTTGCCGTTGACCTGGATCTGGGCGTTGACCACCTCATAACCGTCGATCTTGTCGATCGCCTTGTTGAAGCTGCGCGCCCAGAAGTCGCCGGTATAGGTGTAGTCGGCCCGCGGCACGATCGTCATGCCGTTGCCGAGGCGGAAGGTGTACTGGATTCCGGCCGCGAATTTCCAGTTCGGCGCCTGCGGCAGCTCGTTGCCGCTGAGGTCGAGCTGGACCCCTTGCGAGACGGTGAAGGGCAGCGGCCCGGTCGGCGTCGCGAACAGCCCGCGCAACGGCGCCGACGGGTTGGCGATGGTGGCGGCGAGCGCGTCGCAGATCGAGAAGGCGCCGGTCGTGTTGGTGCCCGGAACCGGAACCGGCCCGGCCAGGCCGAGCGCGCCGTTGAAGGCGGTGACCAGGGTGTTGGCGCCGATCGCATTGCCCGCCGTGTTGGGGATGACCGCGCAATTGGACGCGTTGGTGACGTCCTTGATGATCACCGTGTCGTTACGGCCGCCCGAAACGTCGCGCGGATCGGACAGCAAGAGGTCCTTGATCTTGGATTTGAGGTAGCTGCCCGAGAGGTTGATCAGCAGGTTGCGCGACGGCCGGAACACCGCCTCCGCCTCGGCGCCCCAGATCGAGGCGTCGGTATTGTCGTTGACCGAGGTGCGGGCGACGATGCGGCTGAGCTGCAGACCCTTATAGTCGTAATAGAAAGCGCTGAGGTTGAGGCGAATCCTGCCGTTGGAGAAAGTGTTCTTCGAGCCGATTTCGAAGGCGTTGATGATTTCCGGCGTAAAGGTGCGCGGCACGTTGAAAATCGGGTTGATCGGCGGGTTGATGCCGCCCGATTTGTAGCCGCGCGAGTAAGAGGCATAGACGAGGTTGTCCGGTGTGACCTCATAGTCGACCACAAAGCGGCCGGTAATCTCGTCGAACGCGGCGCGGGCGTCGTTGTAGGGCTGGTTGCCGGCGATCGTCGGATCGGCGTCGAACCCGCCGGCGAAGGGCGAGGCGTTGGCGTCGGTGGTGCCGTAGGGCACCGGCCAGCTGAGCAGCGGCACCCGGGCGACCTGGCGCTTCTTGTCGTTCGAGTAGCGCAGGCCGCCGGTCACCTTGAGCTTGTCGGAAACCTCGAAATAGACCTCGCCGAACAGGCCGTAGCTCTTCAGCGAGAAGAGGTTGACCTCGCTGTTGTAGGTCGGCGGCGCCAGGAAGACGTTGGGGAAGGCGGTGTTGCCCGCCGCCCGCTGGCCCAGCGCCGTCGCCGCGCCGAGGATGCCGGCCGCATAATCGAGGCCGAACGAGGCGACGTAATAGTTCGAATCGGTGAACTTGTTGTCGAGGTAGATGCCGCCGATCAGGAAGTTGAACGGCCCGTCGAAGTCGCTGTCGAGATGGGCCTCGACCGAATATTGGCGCGAATGGCTCTGCGACCGGTCATAGTCGGTACTGCCCGCGGTGCAGCGGTTGACGAAGCCGCCGAAGATGCCGGTATAGTTGAGATTGGTCTCCGAGGTGCAGACGGTGCCGCCGGCGCCGATCAGCGCGGCTCTCGCCTGGGTGTAGGGATTGACCCCGCCCGGGAACAGGACGCCCGGCGCCGCGGCCGTCGCGATCAAGGTCGCAATGCCCGGATTGCCGGCGAGGGAGTTGCCGGCGATGAGATTATAGTCGGTGCGGCTGTCGACCTCCTGCTTGGTCCAGCCCCCGGTGACGGTGAGGTCGAAACTGTCGCCGATCTCCTGCTCGAGGCGGGCCATGAGGTGCTTTTCCTCGGCGAAATAGGTCGGCGCGAAGTCGGTCCGGATGGTGCGCAGGCTCGCCGGATTGGTGGCGCCGCCGAAGAACACGTCGGGCCCGTAGAGGCTGCCGAGCCCGAAATTGGTCAGCGCCGCATTGTTGATCCGGAAGAATTCGCGCGAGGTGAGGATCGCCGCCAGAGTGGCGTTGCCGTTCACCGTCTCGAAGGCGAGGCGGTCCGGCCGGCAGCCGAGGATGCCGGTATTGTCGCGGGCGCAAAGCTGCTTCTGGATGCGGGAGCGGTTGTCGCGCTCGTGGAAATAATAGCCGACCAGGTCGAGCCGGGTGCCGTCGGTCGGCTCGATGCGGATCGTGCCGCGCACCGCATAGAGATCGCGATCGTCGACCCGGGTGTTGTCGAACGTGTTGCGGATGTAGCCGTCGCGGTTGATCCAATAGCCGGCGACGCGGACGCCGACCGCGCTGCCGATCGGCACGTTGACCATGCCGCTCAGCTTCATCGAATCGAAATTGCCATATTCGGCGCTGGCGCTGGCGTGGAACTCGTTGAGGTCCGGCCGGGCGGTGATGAAATTGACCACGCCCGAAGTGGCGTTGCGGCCGAACAGGGTGCCCTGCGGCCCGCGCAGCACCTCGAGCCGCTCGAGGTCGAAATATTCGGTCTCGAACAGGCGGGTGGAGGTCAAGGGCATGTCGTTGACGTGGATGCCGGTCGCCGAATCGCACGAGAAGCCGGTGCAAAGATCGCCGATGCCGCGGATGGTGAAGCTCGACGAGGTGAAGTTGGTCTTGGTGTAGGTGACGTTGGGCAGGCTCTGCTGGAGGTCGCTGGCATTCTCGATCTGCTGGCGCTCGAGCGCCTCGCCGGTGAAGGCCGAGACCGCGATCGGCACGCTCTGCAGCGATTCCGCGCGGCGCTGGGCGGTGACGATGATGTCGGCGTCGTCGGCGCTCTCGGTGACGCCGCTCTCGGCCTCGCCCGCCTCGTCGGCGCCGGCGCCGGTCTCGATGTCGCCGGTCTGCTCCTCCTCGGGGGCGGGTACGGTCTGGGCGACGGCCGGCGTGGCGAAGGCGAGCGCGGACACGGACGCGCCAAGCGCGAGAATCACCGATTTCTTCATTGCGAAATTCCTCCCCCGAGACCCAGAAGGGCCTGTTCTCCCCAAGTGCCGGTTGCATTCGGCAACTTTATGCTTCTTGTCGCACAATCCCCTTGCGCCTTATTGGTGTCAAGCGGACGCGTCGATTGCCGGAAGGGCCGGGGGAAGCAATGTTGCAAAGCGGAACCATCCCGATGGGCGAGGCCGGCCCCGCCGGCAGCGGCGTCGAGCATTTCGACGTCCTCTTCGTCGGCGCGGGCCTGTCGGGCGTCGGCGCCGCCTACCACCTCCAGCAGGGCAGCCCCGGCCACACCTACGTCATCCTCGAAAGCCGCGACGCGATCGGCGGCACCTGGGACCTGTTCCGCTATCCCGGCATACGCTCGGACAGCGACATGTACACATTGGGCTATTCGTTCCGGCCATGGGAGGAAGCCAAGGCGATCGCCGACGGCCCCTCGATCCTGCGCTATGTCAACGAAACCGCCGACCGCTACGGCATCCGCCCGCACATCCGCTTCCGCCACCATGTCAAGCGCGCCGACTGGTCGTCGCAGGACGCGCGCTGGCGGGTCGAGGCCGAGCGCACCGACACCGGCGAATGCGTCCGCTTCACCTGCAATTGGCTGCACATGTGCAGCGGCTATTACAATTATTCGGAAGTCTACGATCCGGGCTTCGCCGGCAAGGAGAGCTTCCGCGGCCGGATCGTCCACCCGCAATTCTGGCCGGAGGATCTCGATTACGAAGGCAAGCGGGTGGTGGTGATCGGCAGCGGCGCGACGGCGGTGACGATCGTGCCGGAAATGGCCAAGGACGCCGCTCACGTCGTCATGCTGCAGCGCTCGCCGACCTACATGGTTTCGCGCCCTTCCGAGGACAATATCGCCAACGCCCTGCGCCGGGCCCTGCCCTCGAAGCTCGCTTATGGGATCGTCCGCTGGAAGAACGTCCTCCTCCAGATGTTCTTCTTCAACCTCGCCCGCAAGCGGCCGGCCAAGGTCAAGGAGAAGCTGCTCGACGAGGTCAGGAAGCTCCTCCCGGAAGGCTATGACGTCGGCACCCATTTCACGCCGCGCTACAATCCCTGGGACCAGAGGCTTTGCCTCGTCCCCGATGCCGACATGTTCGAGGCGATCGGCAACGGCAGCGCGTCGATCGTGACCGGCGAGATCGACCGCTTCACCGAGGACGGCATCCGGCTCAAAAGCGGGGAGGAGCTCGCCGCCGACATCGTCGTCACCGCGACCGGCCTCAAGGTGCAGCTGTTGAGCGATGTCGCCTTCACCGTCGACGGCGAGCGTCGCAACCTGTCGAAGACCCTGAGCTATCGCGGCATGATGTTCAGCGACGTGCCGAACATGTCCTATTCGTTCGGCTACACCAACGCCTCGTGGACGCTGAAGGCGGACCTCACCGGCGGCTATCTGTGCCGGCTGCTCAACCATCTGAGGAAGACCGGGACCGAGATCGCCCTTCCCGCCCGCGAGCCCGGCATCGAGGAAGTGCCGTTCCTCGACTTCACCTCGGGCTATGTCCAGCGCGCCCGCGACATCTTGCCCAAGCAGGGCTCGAAAAAGCCGTGGAAGCTCTACCAGAATTACGCGCTCGACATGGTCAGCCTCAAATTCGCCTCGGTCGAGGACGGCGTCATCCGCTTCCTGCCGCGCGGCGCGCCGGCGGCGCGCCGGCCCGCGTGCGAGATGGAAGCGGCATGAGGCTGGAAGGCCGCACCGCCGTCATCACCGGCGCGGCGAGCGGCATCGGCCGCGGCACCGCGCTGGCCCTTGCCAAGCGGGGCTGCAACCTGGCGATCGCCGACCTCAACGAGGCCGGCCTGGCCGAGACCGCGGCGCTGGCGGAAGCGCAGGGCGTCACGGTCAGCCGGCACCGGCTCGACGTCGCCGACCGGGACGCGGTCGCCGCCTTCCCCGACATCGTCCTCGCCGCCCACGGCCGCGTCGACCTGCTGTTCAACAATGCCGGAGTCGCGATCGGCGGCACCTTCGAGCAGGTCGCGGAAGAGGATTTCGACTGGCTGATGGAGATAAACTTCAACGCGGTGGTGCGCATGACCCGCGCTTTCCTGCCCCTGCTGCGCGCCAGCGACGGCGCGCGCATCGTCAACATCTCCAGCATCTTCGGCATCATCGCCCCGCCGGGCCAGACCGCTTATTGCGCGAGCAAGTTCGCGGTCCGCGCTTTCTCCGAATCGCTGCGCCGCGAGCTGGAGGCGGAAGGGGCGAAGATCGGCGTCACCGTCGTCCATCCCGGCGGGGTCAACACCGCGATCGCCAGGAATGCGCGGCCGCCGCGCGGCATCAACGATCCCGTTCTCGAGGCGCAGAAGGAAAGGTTCGAGAAGTTCCTGCGCATGCCGCCGGAGAAAGCCGGCGAGATCATCGTCGCCGGCGTCGAGAAGGAGCGTCCGCGCGTCCTCGTCGGCGGCGACGCGCGGTTCATGGCTATCGTCGAGCGGCTGGCGCCGGTATCCTATTGGAAATTCCTCGGGAGGGCCTTGCAATGATCCCGTTCCTGCTCGCCGGCGCCGGCGGCCTCGCCGCTCTCGGCGGCGGCCTCGCGGCCTTCAGCGGCGCCACCGCCCGGAGGATCGAGAAAGCGGTTCCGCGCGACGGCAAGCTGATCGAGGTGAATGGCGAGAAGCTCCATGTCGTCGACCGCGGCTCGGGTCCGCCGATCGTCCTCATCCATGGTCTCGGCGGCCAGCTGCGCAATTTCGGCCGGCCGATGGTCGACGATCTCGCCCGCGACTATCGGCTGATCCTCGTCGACCGCCCCGGCTCGGGCTATTCGACCCGCGCCGCCGGCGCCTCCGCGCGGCTGCGCGTCCAGGCCGAGACGATCGCCGAGCTGATTCGCCTCTTGAAGCTCGACCGGCCGCTGATCGTCGGCCATTCGCTCGGCGGCGCGCTGGCGCTGTCGCTCGCGCTCAATCATCCCGACGTGGTCGGCGGCCTCGCCCTCGTCGCGCCGCTGACCCAGGTGCAGGCCATCGAGAACGTGCCGCCGGTGTTCAAGCCGATGGTGATCCGCTCGCCGGCGGTGCGCAAGGCGGTCGCCTGGACGCTGGCGACGCCGCTGGGGATGATGAAGGCGAAGGAAGCGCTCGGGCAGATATTCGCGCCCGAGCCGGTGCCGGCGGATTTCGGCACCGAGGGCGGCGGCCTGCTGGCGATGCGGCCGAGCAATTTCTACGCCTCCTCGTCCGACCTGGTCGATCTCGAGGGCGAGCTGGAAGGAATGGTCGAACGCTATCCGACGCTGTCGGTCCCGGTCAGCATCCTCTACGCGCGAGGCGACAATCTGCTCGGCTACCAGCTCCACGGCGAGCGCACGGCGAGCGAGATCGACGGCGGGCAGATCGAGCTGGTCGAGGGCGGCCACATGCTGCCCTTCACCCAGCCCGAGCTGACGGCCGCCTTCGTCCGCCGCGCCGCGGCGCGGCAAGAGGAACCGCATGCCCGACGCGCTGCAGGCTGATTACGTCATCGTCGGCGCCGGCTCGGCCGGCTGCGTGCTGGCCAACCGGCTGAGCGAAGACGGCCGCGCAAGCGTCATCCTGCTCGAAGCGGGCGGCGACGACCGGCCGCTCAAGAAGCCGTCGCAATTCTTTTCCAACGTGATGATCCACGTCCCCGTCGGCTATGCGACGACGCTAAAGGACCCCAAGGTCAACTGGCTCTACGCCACCGAGCCGGACCCGGGGACTCACGGCCGAACCCACATCTGGCCGCGCGGCAAGGTGCTGGGCGGCTCCTCGTCGATCAACGCCATGCTCTACATTCGCGGCCAGCGGGCCGATTATGACGGCTGGCGGCAATTGGGCTGCGAGGGCTGGGCGTGGGACGACGTCCTCCCTTACTTCCGCCGCTGCCAGAACCAGGAGCGCGGCGCCTGCGACCTCCACGGCGTCGGCGGCCCGCTCAACGTCTCCGACCCCACCACCGGCCACGAAGTCTCCGAGGCGGTGATCGAGGCCTGCGAGGCGCTCGGCCTGCCCCGCCGCGATCCCAACGGCGCCGAGCAGGAAGGAGTCGGCTGGTACCAGGTGACGATCAAGGACGGCAAACGCTGCTCGGCCGCCGTCGCCTATCTCCATCCGGCGATGGGCCGGCCCAACTTGCAGGTCGAGACGCGCGCCCTCGCCGGCCGGGTGCTGTTCGACGGCAAGCGCGCCGTCGGCGTCGAGTTCGTCCAGAACGGGGTCAAAAAGGTGGCGCGGGCGGGTGCCGAAGTGATCCTCGCCGGCGGCGCGATCAACTCGCCCCAGCTGCTTCAGCTTTCGGGCGTCGGACCGGCTGCATTGCTGCGCCAGCACGGCATCGAAGTCGTTCACGATCTTCCGGGCGTCGGCGAGAATTTGCAGGACCATTTCGTCACCGGCGAGACGTTTCGACTGAGGAAGGGCATCGTCTCGGTCAACGAGCTGGTCCGAGGCACCCGCTTCCTGCGCGAGACGCTCAAATATTTGTTCGGCAAGACCGGCCTGCTCACTCTCTCCGCCGCCCATGTCGCCGTCTTCTGCAAGTCGCGGCCCGACCTCGCCGGGCCCGACATCCAGTTCCACATCCTCCCCGCGACGATGGACCCCGACAAGCTCGCCAACGCCCAGAAGATGGAGCTGGAGAAGGAGCCCGGCCTCACCATCGCCCCCTGCCAGCTCCGGCCCGAATCGCGCGGCACGATCCGCATCAGGTCGCCCGACCCTTCGGTTTATCCGTCGATCGTGCCGAACTACCTCGCCGACCGGCTCGACCGGGAAGTGGCCGTCGCCGGGCTGCGCTGGGGTCGCCGGATCGCCGGGCAGCCCGCGCTGGCCCGCTACATCGAGCGCGAGCTGATGCCCGGGCCCGAGGTGACAACGGACGAGCAGTTGCTCGAACATGCCCGCACCTGGGGCACCACCATCTACCACCCGGTCGGCACCTGCGCGATGGGCCATGGCCCGCAGGCGGTGGTCGACCCGCAGCTGCGTGTGCACGGCGTCGAGGGCCTGCGCGTGGTCGACGCCTCGATCATGCCGCGCCTGGTCTCCGGCAACACCAACGCCCCGACGATCATGATCGCGGAGAAAGCCAGCGACCTGATCCACCAAAAATCAATAGCCTCAGGAGCTTAGTAATTGGGGACAGCTACCCAATTCAGGCCGGTGCGCGGGGGCTGGCCCCGAACGGGTCGAATTCGGTAGCTGTCCCCAATTACGCCCCAATTAGGGCGAGGTCAGGCTAGCGCCTTTTCGCCAGCCTCCGCCCCAGCGCCGCGGCCATCTTGCCCCAGGGCGGGCCCAGCTTCTCGAACACGTTGACGAACCCCACCTTGTGCACGGCGCGGGCGTGGCTGAAGCGCCTGAAGCCTTCGCGGCCATGATAGGCGCCGATGCCGCTCGCGCCGACCCCGCCGAACGGCAGATGCTCCTGGGCGACGTGGAGCAGGGTGCCGTTGAGCGTGACCCCGCCCGAAATCGCCCCATCGAGCACCCGCTCGCGGTCGCGGCGGCGCCTGCTGAAGCAATAGAGCGCCAGCGGCCGTTCGCGGGCGGCGATGAAGGCGATCGCCTCGTCGAGGCCGCGATAGGGAATGACCGGCAGCACCGGCCCGAATATTTCCTCGGTGAGGAACAAAGATCCCTCCGCGGCGCCGAGCAGGACAGTCGGTCCGATCTTCCCTTCCGCCCGCGCGCCCTCGTCCTCGTGGCAGAGCAGGGTCGCGCCCGCGGCCCGCGCCGCCTCGATCGCGTCCGCCAGCCGGCGCCGGTGGCGCTCGCTGATCAGGCCCGAATAATCGTCATTGCCGGCGACGGTCGGGTAGGCGCGGCGCGCCTGCGCGATCACCGCTTCGGCGAACGCTTGCTCCTTCCCTTCCGGCACCAGCACGTAATCGGGCGCGATGCAGGTCTGGCCGGCGTTGACGAACTTGCCGAAGGCGACGCTGCGCGCCGCCTTGGCGAGGTCGTAATCCGGGCAGACGACGGCCGGCGACTTGCCGCCGAGCTCGAGCGTCACCGGCACCAGGTTCGCGGCAGCGGCCTGGTAGACCTTGCGACCGATCGCGGTCGAGCCGGTGAACAGGAGATGGTCGAAGGGCAGTCCGGCGAAGGCCTGGCCGACCTCGACTCCGCCCGTCACCGCCGCGACCTCCGCTTCGTCGAACCGCTCCGCGATCGCGCCCCGAAGCAGCTCCGAGAAAGCGGGAGTCAGCTCCGACGGCTTGACCATCGCCCGATTGCCCGCGGCGAGCGCGTCGACCAGCGGCGAGAAAGCGAGCTGAAGCGGATAGTTCCAGGGCGAGATGATGCCGATCACGCCGAGCGGCTCGTGCCGCACATAGGCGCGGGCCGGCTGGAACAGCGGATCGACCCGGCGCCGCTCCGGCCGCATCCAGCGCGTCACGTGCCGGCGGGCGTGGCGGATCGCGCTCACCGTCGGCACGATCTCGAGCAATTCGGTCTCGGCGCGCGAGCGGGTCCCGAAATCGTCCGAAATCGCCCTAGCGAAGGCGGCCGCATGGCCGGTGACGATCGCGCGCAGCCGCTCGAGCCGGTCGCGCCGCAGCCGGACATCGGGCGACGGTCCCCGCCGCGAGGCTTCATGCTGCAGGTCGAAGATGCGGCGGGCCTCGTCCTCGCCCGCGACCAGCCTCGCGACGTTACGATCGGCCATGAGTGTCCTCCCGAAGGCACGCCATAGCCGATCGCCGCGCCGATGGCACCTTTTAGGCTTTGCGTCGCTTGGCCATTCGTCCCATCAGGCGCGCAAGCACGAGGAGTCCCGCATGCCGATCCGCATCGCCATCATCGGCTACGGCAAGATCGCCCGGGACCAGCATGTCCCCTCGATCGCCGCCGATCCGAGGTTCGAGCTCGCCGCCGTGGTCAGCCCGCGCGCGCCGGCCACCGACGTCGGCGTGCCGGTCTTCACCAGCCACGAGGCGCTGCTCGAGGCGATGGGCGGCGAGCTCGACGCGGCGGCGATCTGCACGCCCCCGACGGTCCGGCTCGGCGTCGCCCGGGCCTGTTTCGCGGCGGGGCTCGACGTGCTGCTCGAAAAGCCGCCGGCGGCGACCTTGGGCGAGATCGAGGAGATCGAGCGGCTCGGCGGTCAATCGGACCAAATCCTGTTCACCGCCTGGCACTCGCAACATGCCGCGGCCGTTGCGCCGGCGAAGGCGGCGCTGGCCGGCAAGCAGGTCGCCGCGCTCGACATCAGGTGGCACGAGGACGTGCGCAAATGGCATCCCGGCCAGGAGTGGATCTGGGCGGCGGGCGGGTTCGGCGTGTTCGATCCGGGCATCAACGCTCTGTCGATCGCGACCCGCATCCTGCCGATGCGGCTGATCGTGCGCGAAGCTCTTCTCGGCTTCCCCGCAAACCGGCAGACTCCGATCGCCGCCCGCCTCGCTTTCGAGGGCGAAGCCGGCCGCTTCGGGGCGGACCTGGACTGGCGCTATACCGAGGGCGAAAGCTGGACGATCAAGTTGGAGGCAGAGGACGGCACCACCGTCGAACTGCTCGACGGCGGCGCCCGCCTGACCATCGACGGCCGCCCGCGGCCGATCGAGGGCCCGGGCGAATATCCGTCGCTCTACGCCCGCTTCGCCGAGCTCGTCGAGGCGCGCCGAAGCGAGGTCGACCGCGAGCCGCTGCGCATCGTCGCCGACGCCTTCCTCCTCGGCCGCCGCGAGATCGTCGAGCCGTTCGTCTAGGGACAGTCACTTGTGACTGTCCCTGGTGACTATCCCCTCCTCACCAATAGGTCGCGTAGAGGGCGATCAGGATCACGATCACGCCGGCCGCGCCGATATTGAAGCTGGGCGGCGTCTTGTAGCGCACCCCTTCCATGGTGATCAGGTTCGACGCCGCCGGCGCCGGCCGCACCAGCGAGACGAGTACCGCCAGCGCCAGAGCGGCGAGGAAGACGAGGCCCATCCGGTCCATGAACGGCAGCTCGGGCCAGTAGAGCTTGCCGAGCCACGAGAGCAGCACCGACGACACCGCGGCGGCGATCGCGCCGCCTTCGGTCGCGCGCCGCCAGAACAGGCCGAGCAGGAACATGACGACGATGCCGGGGGTGAAGAAGCCGGTGAATTCCTGGATGAACTGGAAGGCCTGCTCCGACTGGCCGAGGAGGGGCCGGGCCATGACGATCGCGATGACGATCGCGGCGACCGCGGTGATGCGGCCGACCAGGACCAGCTCCTTCTCGCGCTTCGCCTGGGCCGGCGCGGTCTCGTCGACCTCGGGATGGGCGATCTCGCCCTCCTGCGACGGCGCGTCCGGATCGCGGCGGAACTTGGCATAGATGTCGAGGGTGAAGATGGTCGCGATCGAATTGATCTTGGATGCGGTCGAGGCGATGATCGCGGCGATCAGCGCCGAGAAGACGAGCCCGAGTATGCCGGCGGGCAAATAGCGCAGCATCGTTGGGTAGGCCTGGTCGGGCTTCTCAAGCCCGGGCGCCAGCATCACCGCGGCGATGCCCGGAAGCACCACGATCACCGGCATCAGCAGCTTGAGATAGGCCGCGAACACGACCCCTTTCTGCGCCTCGGCGAGGCTCTTGGCCGCCAGCGCCCGCTGGATGATATATTGGTTGAAGCCCCAATAGCTGAGGTTGGCGATCCACATTCCCCCGATCAGCACCGACAGGCCGGGCAGCTCCTTGTAATGCGGGCTGCTCTTGTCGAGGATCATGTCGAAATGCTCGGGCAGGCGCGTCGTCAGCGTCTGCAGGCCGCCGATGATGCCGGCGTCGCCGCCGAGCTGGCTGAGGGTGATGCCGGAGACGAGCAGGCCGCCCATTACCAGCAGGGTGACCTGGACGATGTCGGTCAGCGCTACCGCCTTGAGCCCGCCGTAGAGCTGGTAGAGCAAGGCGAACGCTCCGAGCCCGACGATCGCCACGTCCTGATCGACGCCGGCGACCCGGTTGACCGCGATCGAGCCGAGCCAGATGATCGAGGTCAGGTTGACGAAGATGTAGAGCGCCAGCCAGAACAGGGCCATCAGTGTGCGGATGTGGGGGCCGAAGCGCTGCTCGAGGAATTGCGGCATCGTGTAGATGCCGTTGCGGAGGAATATCGGCAGGAAGAACTTGCCGACGATCAGCAGCGTCAAGGCCGCCATCCATTCGTACGAGGCGATGGCAAGGCCGATGACATAGCCCGAGCCCGACATGCCGACGATCTGCTCGGCCGAAATGTTGGCGGCGATCAGCGACGCGCCGATCGCCCACCAGGGTAGCGACCGCGACGCGAGGAAATAATCGGACGTATCTTTCTTGTGCCCGGCCTTCTCGCGGCTGACATATTGCGCGAGGCCGAAAATCCCGATCGCGTAAGCGACGACGACGACGATATCGATGGTCGAAAGTTGCACGCCCGTCCTCCCCCCGCGCCCGCACCGTTTCTCTCGGCGAAGTCGGGCTGAGCGACGTTGTTGCCGCCCGGACCAAGGAATTATAGGGTTAAAGCGCCCTGTCCAGCGGGGAAAGTGGGGAAAGGATGGCTGCCGTGGCGGAGATTGACGAACGCGGCGACGCGGCGGGCCGCAACCTGACCTTCGGGATGCTGGAGGCGCTCGGCCGCGCCATCGTCACCGGCACCTATGAGTCGCAGCGCTTCCCGACCGAGGCGGAGCTGGCGGCGCAGCATGCGGTGAGCCGGTCGGTGACGCGCGAGGCGGTGAAGATGCTCACCGCCAAGGGCCTGCTCACCGCCCGCCCGCGCAAGGGCACCACCGTCCAGCCCTCCTCCTCCTGGAATTTGTTCGATACCGACGTCCTGCGCTGGCTGCTCGAGCGCAGCTTCTCGCTCGAATTGCTGCGCCAGTTCAACGAGCTCCGCATCGCGATCGAGCCCGAAGCCGCGGCGCTCGCCGCGCGCGAGGCGGAGCCGGCTTCGGTTGCGGCGATCGCGGCGGGCTATCGCCGGATGGAAGCGGCCGAGGCGGGCCGGGACGACGCGCTCGAATCCGACATCGCCTTCCACATCGCCGTGCTCGAGGCGTGCGGCAATCCCTTCTACCGGCAGTTCCGCGACGTCGTCGCCACCGCCCTGCGCACCTCGATCCGCTTCACCAACCGCTTCAAGGGGCGCACCGCCAGCCTGCCTGCCCACCATGCCGTGCTGGAAGCGATCGAGGCGCGGAATCCCGACGGGGCCCGCGCCGCGATGGCGGCGATCATCCGCGAAGTAACCGTACTAATCGACGAGGCCCGCGGCCCGGCCTAAGGTCCTGCTCCCGCTTCTCCCGAGGGGGATTCGACCGCGCCTTGGTTCCGGCGATTCATATGATAATAGGAACCCATCCAGCCACCATCCCGGACCCGCCATGAACCGCCCAGCCCGCCTCGCCGCTTTTGCCCTGGCCCTGTTGGGCGCCGCCGCGCCCGCCGCCGCCGCGAAGGAGCCGCCCCTGTTCGTGCCGGTCTACCAGCAGGATTTCGCCGACCCGTCGATCGTCGAGCATCGGGGCGAGTATATCGGTTATGCGACCAACCGGGGGCTCAACCTGCCGATGATCACCTCGCGGGACCTGGTCAATTGGGAGGTCGTGAAGGACCCGGGCAATCCAGGCAAGCCGCTGGACGGGATGCCGGAGCTCGGCGCCTGGGCGCGCGAGGATTTCACCTGGGCGCCGGAAGTGACAAAAATTGGCGGGCGCTGGGTCCTTTATTACACCGCTCGCCACCGGAAGAAGGACATACAGTGCATCGGCGTCGCGACATCGGCCGATCCGCGGGGTCCCTTCCGCGACGCCCTGGCCGAACCGCTCGTCTGCCAGCCCGAGCTCGGCGGCACGATCGACGCCAATTTGTTCCGCGACACCGACGACAAGCTTTACCTCTATTTCAAGAATGACGGGAACCACGTCGCCAAGCCGACCGAGCTGTGGGGCCAGCGCCTTTCAGCCGACGGCACCGGACTGGTCGGCGCGCCGGTCCGGCTCGGAATGACCAACGACAAGCCGTGGGAGGCGCACGTCATCGAGGCACCGACGATGGTCCGTACCGCGACCGGCTACACCATGCTCTATTCCGCCAACCATTATGGCTGGGAGACCCACCAGCGGCTCTCGCCTTATGCGATGGGTTATGCGATCTGCGCCGGCCCGATGGGGCCGTGCACCGACGCGCCGGATAATCCGATCCTCCACAGCTTCAACGACCGCAAGGCCGGCTGCCTCAGCGGGCCCGGGCACCAGGTCATCTTCCGGGGGCATGACCGTTACTATATCGGCTTTCACGCCTGGGCGGCGACGCCCGGCTGCCGCCCGCTGGACAAGAAGCGCTATCTCTACATCGCACCGATCGGCTTCACCGCCGCCGGCAAGCCGGTGATCTCCCCCAGCCTGCGCCCCGCCGGAAAGTGAACAAGCTTCGCCTGCTGGCCTGTGCCGCCCTCGCCGGCGCGTCGCCGGCGCTCGCGCAGGAGTTTCCCGACCTCTACCGCTACCGCAGCGGTGAGGAACCGCGCTGGGTGAGCCCGGAGAATCCGACCGGCGCGAAAGGCGCGGGCGGGGCCGAGAATCGCGGCGCCAAGGGTCACGCCTTCGAGACCATTGCGGTCGGAGCGTCGCACGTCCTCGCCGACCTCAAAGGAGCCGGCACGATCGACCGGATGTGGCTGACGATCGAGGACCGCTCGCCCGACGCCCTGCGCGGGCTCAAGCTCGAAATCTTCTGGGATGGCGCAGCCGCCCCCGCGGTCTCGGTGCCGCTCGGCGATTTCTTCCTCCACGGCGCCGGCGAGATGGTGCCGATGGAGACGGCGCTGCTCGCCAGCCCGGAGGGGCGCTCGTTCCTGTCCTACATCCCGATGCCGTTCCGCAAGGGTGCGCGGATCGTCGTCACCAACGAGTCGCAAAGGCCGGTCAACCTGATCTTCTACGACATCGACTATCGCGCGCTGCGCCGCCAGCCGAAGGACGCGCTCTACTTTCACGCCTGGTGGAGCCGCGAGCGGGCGACCAGGCTCGCGCGCGACTTTCGCATCCTTCCCCGCATAAGCGGCCGCGGGCGGTTCCTCGGCGCGAGCGTCACTGTGCTCACCAACCCGGTTTACGAGAAGACATGGTGGGGCGAGGGCGAGGTCAAGATCACGCTCGACGGCGACCGCCCGGACGGCCCCACGCTCGTCGGCACGGGCACCGAGGATTACATTGGCACCGCCTGGGGCCAGGGCGCCTATGTCAACCGCTTCCAGGGCGCACCGATCGCGACTTGGGACGGCGACGGCCGCTGGACCTTCTACCGCTTCCACGTCCCCGATCCGGTCTTCTTCAGCCGTGATATCGAGGTCCGCCTGCAAATGATGGGCGGCGCGAGGAAAGCGATCGTGCTCGGCCTTCAGCGGAAGGGGGTGCCGCTCATTCCGGTCACGATCGATCCCGGCTCCCGCACCAATTTCCAGCAGCTGCTGACCAAGACTCCGCCCGTCGCACTGTCGGACCCGTCCCTGCCCGACGGCCATACCAATTTCTACCGAAGCGACGACGTCGCCGCCGTCGCCTATTTCTACCTTGACCGCCCCGAAGCCGCATTGCCACCGATCGCCGCGGCGGCGGAGCGGCGAGCGGCGCTCAGGTTCCCGGTCGAGCGGAAGTAGCCGGCGCGCGCACCATCCGCGCGAGATAGTCCGGATAGGTAGGGAGCCGCGCCGGCAGGGTGGCGAGGGTGCGGGCGTGGCGCTCCATCGCCGCCTCCGCCTCCTCGTCGCCGACCGCGCCCGCGATCGGGTCCTCGCGGTCCGGCAGGAGACCCATGCCGAGAAGGACGGCGAGCCAGCTGTGCCGGTCGAAGCTCTCCTCCTCACGGAAAGGCAGGCGGCCGCGCGCCGCGAACTGCTCGAGCATATGGGCGAGGCTGCTGGGGACGGGCCGCTGCGCCAGCCCCTGCCAGAAACGGCCGTCGCGTCGGCCCGAGCGAAGATAATGGAGCGCGAGAAAATCGCGGACGCCGCGCGTCTCCTGCTCGGTACGGCGATTATATTCACGCAGCTCGAGCGGATGGCAGTCGCGGCCGGGGAGCAGCTCCAGCGCCCGCAATATCGCGCTGTGGGCGAGATGGAGGTTGGCGTTCTCGAGCGGGTCCACCGCGACGGCCGCATCGCCTACCGCGAGAACGTTGCTGAGCCAAGGTTCCGGCCGGCAACCGGGTCGCAAAGCCACCCCTCCCTCGCGCTCGCCGGTAATGGCCTCGACGCGAATCGCGCCGCCCGGAAAGCCCGACAGGCGGCGCCATCCGTCCGCAAGGGCAGTGACGACGTCCGCCGGCAGCGGCGGCCCGACATCCGCCTGCCGACCTATCAGCAACCGATCGCACGGCAGTGCGTCCGCCCAGCTCTCGAAGCGCTCGTCGAGCTTCGAGCGAACCGGTGCCGACGGCCCGGCGCAATCGATGAACAGATCCGCTTCGATCCTCTGGCCGCCGTCGAGGACCAGCGCCGCGACCCCGCCGTCGGCGCGGCGGCCGACGGCGGCGACCATGCCCTTCGCCCACCGGATCGGAAGCGCATCGGCCGCGGACCGGAGCCGCTCGCGGTAAAGGTCCGGATCGAAGCGCAGCCCGTAGAGGAAGCTCGCCAGCGGCGAGTTCGGATCGGCGCTGGGGTGAACGAACTTCCCGGCCTCCGCGAGCGCCGCCCCGGCAGCGTAGCGGTCGAACGGCCGAGCTTTGCCCCGCCTTCGGGCCCGCGCCCACAGGATATGAAAGGCGGCCGGGCCGGCCGGCACGCCATGGTCGCCATAAGCGTGAAACCAGGGCGCGCCGTCGGCCGACCAATTTTCGAAGCGGGTGCCGAGATGGTGGAGTGCGATGCCCCGGCGCACGAGATCCGGCTCGTCGATCCCGATCGCGGCATGGAAGCGGTGGATTGTCGGCAGCGCGCCAGGCATCCGGTCGGCCAGCGCGGCCGGATCGACAGGCAAATCGACAAGCGTGACTTCGGCCCCCGGCAGGGCGCGTGCGAAAGCGAGGGCGGCGGAGAGGCCGACGATCCCCGCTCCCACCACCGCCACGGAGCGGATCCTCCTTTCCGCCTGGACGGCCATTCAGGCGGCGGCCCGGGCAGCGAGGAACTGCTTGTGGTCGGGCATCGGCGCGACGGCGCCGGCGATGCGCGCCCGAAGCCGGTCCATCGCGGCGCCGAGCGCATCCGTGGCGATATTGTCGGCCCGCTGGTCCCACCCTTCCGGCACGACACCCTGGCCGAGATAGACGGCGAGCCAGCTCGGCTCGAAGAACAACCCTTCGCTATATTTGGCGATGCGGCCGGCGCGGCGGAACAGGTCCATCCTTTCGGCGAGGCTGTCCGGCACGTCCATCGTCCGCACGTGGTTCCAGAAGCTGGAATCGTCCCGCGTCGTCGCGTGGTAATGGAGGATCAGGAAGTCTCGGATCCGGTCATATTCGAAGTCGACGAGCCGGTTAAACTCGTCGCGGTCCGCGTCGCAGATCGCCGGGTTGGGGAACAGCTCCACCAGCCGCATTATTGCCGCCTGGGCAAGGTAGATGCTGGTCGATTCGAGCGGCTCGAGGAAGCCCGAGGCGAGGCCGACGGAAACGACGTTGCGCACCCAGCTCCGCCTGCGCCGCCCGGCACGGAACCTCAGCAGACGCGGCGCCGCCATCGGCTCGCCTTCCACCGCGGCGACGAGCGCGTCGGCGGCGGCTTCGTCCGAGATGTGCGCGCTGGAATAGACATAGCCGTTGCCGACGCGGTGCTGCAGCGGGATCCGCCAGCGCCAGCCGGCGCTCATCGCCGTCGCTCGCGTATAGGGTTCGACCGGCCCGGGCGGCGAGGCGCACGGCATGGCGACGGCGCGGTCGCACGGGAGCCAGTGGGACCAATCCTCCCATTCCGCCTCCAGGGCGCGGCCGATGAGGAGGCCGACGAAGCCCGAGCAGTCGACGAACAGGTCGCCCTCGATCCGCTCGCCGCTCTCCAGCCTGAGGGCGGCGATGTCGCCGGTCGCGGGGTCGCGCTCGACGTCGACCACCCTCCCCTCGATCCGCCCGACGCCGCGCGCGACGCAATAATCGCGCAGATAGGGCGCGAACAGGGTCGCGTCGAACTGATAGGCGTAGCTGTAGGTCGACAGCGGCGAGTCGGGATCGGCGGACGGCGGGGCGAATCGGTTCGCCGCCGCCATCACGTTGGCGATCGAATAAGCGAAGAGGTCGTCCTGTCGCCCCTCCGCCCTCAGGCGCAGCCAATAATGGTGGAAATGGACGCCGCCCAGCTCCGTGCCGAAGCTGCCGAACGGGTGGAGGTAGCGGTCGCCCGGCCTGCCGAAGTCGCGAAACTCGATGCCGAGCTTAAAGGTAGCCTGGGTGGCGCGCATGAACTCGGCTTCGTCGAGGCCGAGCATCTCGACGAAGGTGCGCAGGTGCGGCAGCGTCGCCTCGCCGACGCCGACGATGCCGATATCGGCGGATTCGACGAGCCGGACGGTGCAGGCGTGCGGCAGCAGCCGGACCAGCGCCGCCGCCGTCATCCACCCGGCAGTGCCCCCGCCGAGGATGACCACGCGCCGTCTCGGTGCCCCCTGCGTCATGCCATGCACTCTGCCGACGCCGGCGAAAAAGGAAAGGCCGGGGAGCGGGAAATCCGTCCGCCGGCCCTTCGAATAAGCGGTGGCGCTCCTAGAAGCGGAAGCGGACGCCACCCGACAGGATGCTCTCCTCGTAGCGGACGAAGCGCGGGAACTCGACCCGCGGCCCGGCCCGTGCCGAGCTCAGGTCGGAACGGAACGGCTTGGCGAGGATGTTGGTCCAGTCGAAGAAGACGGTGATGTTCTTGGTCAATATATAGCTGGTCGAGAGATCGAGCCGGCTGACCGGCCGCGCCCGCTCGAAATACAGATCGTTGCCGCGCGGCTGCGAGGTGGTAATGAAACTGGTGCGGCGATTGTACGACAGGCGCGCCGACAGGCCGCCCCCCTCGTAGAAGCCGGCGAGATTGTAGGTCCATTTGGAGACGTCGGTAAGGCCGGGATCCGGGTCGACATAGGTGGCGTTGGCCTGCACGCCGAAGCCGTGGATGAACTTAGGCAGGCCTTCGAAATCGAGGAAGGTCGTGAACTGCGCCTCGAGACCGTCGATCTGCACGTCGTCGAGATTGACCACCGTGTTGACGATCACCGGCCCGAGCGTGGGATCGATGTAACGTATCTGGGCGGGCGCGATGAAGCCCTTCATGTCGCGGCGGAACACAGCCAGCGCGGCGAGGCCGGTGCGCCGGAAATAATATTCCAGCGATATGTCGTAATTGTTCGACGTGAACGGAGTCAGGAACGGATTGCCGCCATTGCCGGTGCGCGCGCAGGCGAACGGGTCGGAATTGTTGGGCGCGCAATTGGTCGGCGGCGAGCCGAGCGACGCCGACGGGTTGAGCTGGGCGAAGGTCGGCTTGGTCCGCGTCTGCGTCGCCGACAGCCTCAGCTGCAGCTCCGGCGTGAACCGGACGCGCATGCTCGCATTGGGAAGCCAGTCGGTATAGCTGCGGTCGATCGAGACGGGAGTGAGCACGCCGGCGACGTTCGAGGTGCCGTCGACCGTGAACTCGGTCTTGACGGCGCGCAGCCCGATGACCCCGTCGACCTGGATGCCGTCATCGGAGCCGAACGCATAATGGACCTGCCCATAGGCGCCGGTGGTCTTCTCGCTGGCGTCGTAGGTCTGCATCGGATCCGGCGGCGGCGGATCATCCGAAGCGAAGCCAAAGACGGTGCCGCCGAGCGCGCGGTTGAACTGGCGCATCGCCACCAGATTCTCGCGGATGCTCGAATAAGTGGGCGAAAGCCAGGTGCGGAATTGCTGGACGTCGCTGCCGCGGAAGCCCGCGTGGAACAGCTGATAGTCGAGCGGCACGGCCGTGATCGGGATCCGGTTGCCCTCGAAATTCCAGTAGCGGTTGCCGAACTCGCGGTGCGCGCTGCGGTCGGTGTAACGGATGCCCGCGTCGACCGTCGGCAGGAAGGACAGGCCGGTCTCATATTCGACGTCGATCCGCGCCTGCCAGTCGTCGCCCTGCGAGACCTGGGCCTCTTCGTAAAAGCCCCGGTAGATGTAGTTGGCGGGGTTGCTAGGATCGAAGTTCTGGAAGCTGAACTCTGCGCCCCCCGCCTCCGGATGGTCGAGGACGAAATTGACCGTCTGCGGATTGGCGAAGGCATAGTCGACGCTTGCGGTCGAGCCGGTGAACTTGCTGTCGGTGCGGGCAAGATCGGCGGTGATCTTGAAAGGCCCCGAATCGTAGCTGCCGCCGATCGCGTATTGGAAGGTATCGGTCTTGTTGAATGTACCGCCCTGGAAGCCGTCCGGGCGGAACGGATTCACCACCGTGCCGCTCTGCAGCAGGTTGGTGCCGTCGCGGAAGGTAAGGTTGCTGTACTGCTGCCCGCCCCACAGGGGCACGGCGGCCATCCGGTCCGATACCTTGTTGCGGAAGCCCTGCCACAGGCCCTCCAGATAGAATTCCAGGCCCGGCGAGGGTCGCCATTGCAGCGCGGCGTTGATCGAGGGCCGGCTGCGGTCGCCCGAGCCGTAGAAGACGCGCTGGATGTCGGGGAAGCGGACGGTTTGGCCGTTGATGAACGGATCGGCGACGAAGTCGGTATTCTCGCGAGTGGAGTCGAGATACTGGAGCTCGGTATAGGAGAAGTTGATCAGCGCGCCGAACTCGCCGCCGCCGGCATCCCAGCGATTGCTGATCAGCAGGTTGCCGTTCGGCGTGATCTTCTGCGATTGCTTCGGATAGAGCGCCCAGACCGAGCCGGCGGCCTCGAACCCGTCAAAGTCGAACGGCCGCCGCGAGCGCACGTTGACGAGCCCGGCGAGACCGGCCTCGACGAGGTCGGCCGTCGTCGTCTTGAATACTTCGATCGCCGCGATATTGGCCGAGGGGAAATCCCTGAGCTGCACCAGCCGCGTTTCCGCGGTGAAGATCTCGCGGCCGTTATAGGTGGTCGCGAAATCGGGAAGGCCGCGGATCAGCACGTCGCCCGCCTCGCCGCCGCCCCGCTCGACCTGCACGCCGGGAATACGCGCCGCCGTGTCCGAAACCGCGATGTCGGGGAGTTTGCCGATATCCTCGGCAACGATCGAATCGACCTGCTGGTCCGAGTTGCGCTTGATGTTCTGCGCCGACTGCAGGCTGCGGCGGATGCCGGTGACGACGATGTCCTCGTCGGCGACATTTTCCGCCATCTCGACCGCGTCGTCGGTCTGGGCGCCCTGGTCCGGATCGGCGGGATTGGTCTGCGCCTCGACGTTCGGGTCCGGCGGCGTCGCCGGGTCGCCCTGCGCCAAGGCGGGGGTCCCGACGAAGGCGAGGATTGCGGCGGACGACGAGCAAAGGACGAGTGTCTTGAGACGCATATCTAGGCCTCCCCAAGCTGGGCGAGCCCGTTTTTCGGGCTTCTCTGGAGCGAACCCTATAGGCAAGCCGCGAAAGCTGACAAGCCATTTATCCGATTTATAGGCCGGTGTGGCTGCGCGGACGCATGGCCGGTCAAGGCCCCGATTCCGCCGGCTGCGCGGCGCGCGGCGCGAAGCCCGACAGGCTCAGCCGCTGGCCTGCCGCCTTCAGCCACAGCAGGATCCCCGCCGCATAGGTGACGAGCGAAGCGAGAAGGGCGAGCGGCCAGGGTGCGGCGGCGCCGGCCGCCATGGCTGCGGCCGCCGCCAGCGAGGCCGCCACGATCGGCCCCGCATGGTGCGCCCGCGGCACGCCAAAGCCGAATTGGGCGCGCAGCAGCCAGCTC
Source organism: Allosphingosinicella sp. (assembly GCA_036378975.1). Lineage (GTDB taxonomy): Bacteria > Pseudomonadota > Alphaproteobacteria > Sphingomonadales > Sphingomonadaceae > Allosphingosinicella. The sequence goes on from DASUVK010000048.1 coordinate 91,055, forward strand.
CGCCCGACCGCGCGCAACCCGTAGGCGATGAGCACCGACAAGGCGGCGCCGGTTATGCCGAGCGGCGGAATCAGCAGCAGGGCCGCGACCACCCCGGCGGCGATGCTGCCGAGCGTCAGCCACAGCCCGACCCGCGGCCGCAAATAGACGAAGACGAGGTCGCCGATGCTCAGCGCCGCCTGGATCGTCTCCGCGGCGGCGAGCGCAACCGTCGCCCAATAAGCCGCGGCGAAGCCGGGCCCGATCCAGCCGAGCAGCGGCTCCCCCGCCGCATACAGGGTGAGCAGCAGGGGCAATTGCAGGACGAGTACGAGCCGGGTCGCCGAGGCGAGCGCCTCGCCGGTGCCGCCGGCGCCGCGGGTCGACAGGCTGCGCGCCACCAGCGGGATGAGCAAGCCGTCCAGGCTCTGGCGAATCTGCCGCAGCGGCGCGACCAGCTGCCGGGCCATGCCGTAGACGCCGGCCGCGGCCTCGCCCAACAGGATGCCGACGATCAGTAGGTCGACGCGATTGTAGAGGGCGTTGAGGAAGTCGGTTGCGGTATTGGCCGCCGATCCTCGCGCGACCAGGGCGAGGTGGACGCGGTCCGGCCGGTACCGGGTGAGACGAAAACCGCCGAGCCGGCGGCGCGCGCCCGCGGCGGCATAGGCAAGCGCGGCGAGCGTCCCGCAGCCATAACCGATCGCCAGTCCTTCCGCCCGCCAGCCGAGCAGCCAGGCCCCGACGCAGCCGGCGAGCAACCCCCAGGGCTCGATGACGCTTCGCGCCACCACTTCGAAGCGAATCGCCCGGGTCCAGCGGGTGGCGGCGAGGAACAGGTCGAGCAGTGCCTGGCCGGCCACCATCGGCGCGAGCAGCAGCAGCGCCGAGGCCGTGGCAGGAGCAAGCAGGGCGGTCGGCAGCGCCAGCGCCGCGGCGGCGATCGCCGCGGACAGGAGCAGGCTCGCCAACATCACCAGCAGGGCGGCGTCGAGGAGGATGTGGGCGAGCGGCCGTCCCCTCTCCTCCCCATGCCGGTCGAGGAGCTGGAACAGGGTCTTCTTGGTGCCGAGGCTGCCCACCCCCACCGCCAGCTCGATCGTCGCCAGCGCCAGCGCATAGGCGCCGAAGGCGGCCGCGCCGAACAGCCTGCCGGCGACGAACAGGAACAGCAGCCGGGCGCCGAGCCGGACCGCGAATCCGGCTCCGCTCGCCTGGGCGCCGCGGACAATCAGCGGGCCGCCTTCTTCGTTACCGCTCATCGCCGCCCGCCATCCTCACTTTCGGCTTGTATCCCGCGCGGCGACCGATGACCAAGGGGGCAATGCGCGCTCCCCCTCCCGCCGACGCCCGGCCCGCGGTCGCCGTCTTCCGCTCGCCGCTGTTCAACGCCTCGGAAACCTTCGTCCGCGCCCATGTCGCCGGCCTGCACCGCTACCGGGCGGTCGCGGTCGGGCTCGTCGCAAAAGGCGAGGCGGAAGGAACCCCTTATCTGCCGACGGGCTCCGGCGAGCGGCTGGCGCTGACCTTGCTCGGCCGGGCGGAGCGGCTGGCGGAGAGGCTGCGGGAGCAAGCACCGGTGCTGGTCCATGCCCATTTCGGCACCGACGGCCTGCTCGCTCTGCCGCTCGCCGAGCGGCTCGGCGTCCCGCTCGTCACCACCCTCCACGGCCATGAGGTCAGCCGCTCGCGCACGCGCCTCTTTTTCTCCGGCCGCCTGTCCTGGATGCGCTATGCGGCGCTGCAGGCACGTTTGTTCGAGCGCGGGCGCCTGTTCCTGGCGGTCTCCGAAGCGGTCCGGCAGCGCGCCCTCGCCGCCGGCTATCCGGCCGCACGCACCGTCACCCATCTTAACGGCGTCGACACCAGCCTCTTCCATCCATCCGGCGCTCCGCCGGAGGCCGGCCTGATCCTTCACGTCGGCCGGCTGGTCGAGAAGAAGGGCACGCGCCAGCTGCTCGACGCCTTCGCCCGGACGCGCGGCGCCACCCTCGCCATCGCCGGCGACGGTCCGCTCAGGCCCTCGCTCGAGCGGCAGGCGCGCACGCTCGGCGTGGCCGGTTCGGTCCGCTTCCTCGGCACGCTGCCGCCGCCGGACCTGGCCGGCTGGATGCGGCGCGCCTGGCTGCTCGCCGCGCCGAGCGTCACCGCCCGCGACGGCGACGCCGAGGGGCTGCCGACGGTGGTCTGCGAGGCCGCCGCGTCCGGCCTGCCGGTGGTCGCGACCCGTCATTCGGGCATCCCCGAAGCCGTGACCGACGGCGTGACCGGTTTGCTGTCGCCGGAACGGGACACCGCCGCCCTCGCCCGCAACCTCTCGACCCTGCTCGACAGCCCCGACCTGCGCGCCGCGATGGGCGCGGCGGCGCGCGCGCTCGCCGAGCAGCGGTTCGATGGCGGCCGGCAGATGGCGCGGCTCGAGGCCCATTATGACGCCCTCACCGGGCGCGGCACGAGCTGATGCGCCTCGCCTACCCCGTGCTCTGGTCCCGCCTGGACCGCGAGGCATCGCAGGAGCAGGCGGTGAGCACCGCCGCCGCACTCGCCCGCCGGGGTGTGGAAGTGACCCTGATCCTTCCCCGCGGCGCCGGCGATCCGCCGCTGGACGCGGACGCAGTGCGGGCGTGGTTCGGGGTCGGCGGCGATTTCACGCTCATCCAGCGACCCAGCCGCTGGGCGGGCGAGCATGCGGTTCGATCGACCCTGTGGATGCGGCAGGCGCTCAGCGAGGCCGCGATCGCCGGTGCCCAGCTCCTCTATTCGCGTACGCCGGTCATGCTCGCCTGGCCCGGTCCCTATCCCCTGCCCTTCGCCACCGATCTTTACCGCCCATGGCCGGACGATTGGCCGTGGCTGCGCCCGTTCGTCCGCCGCGCTGCGGCCCATCGCCGCTGCCTCGGCTATGTCCTCCACTCCGCTTACGCGGCACAGAGCTATGCCCGCGCCGGCGTCCCCGAAGAGAAATTGCTCGTCGCCCACAATGGCGTCGACCCCGAGCGGATGCGGCCGTCTTTGGCCAAGGCGGAGGCGCGGGCCCGGCTCGGGCTGCCCGCTGGGAGGGGGATCGCGGTCTATGCCGGGCGGATCAACCCGCGCAAGGGGCTCGACCAGCTGCTCGCGCTCGCCGATCTGCGGCCCGAAACCCTGTTCCTGCTCGTCGGCTCGGAGGGTCGCGGGCCGATCGAGGCCGCGGCCGCGGCTCGAGCGAACGTGGCCATCATTCCCTGGCAGCCGACGGAAGCGCTGGCTCCCTATCTCTATGCCGCGGACCTGCTCCTCGTGCCCGCATCGAGCGCGCCGCTCGAGCGGTTCGGCAGCTGTGTGCTGCCGCTCAAGACCTTCGCCTATCTCGCCGCCGGGCGGCCGATCCTGGCGCCCGCTACGCCCGATATGGAAGGGCTGCTGCGCGACGGAGAGAATGCCCTGCTCGTCCCCGCCGATCGCCCGGAAGCGGCGGCCGCCGCCCTCGACCGGATCCTCGGCGACGCGGCGCTCGCAGCCGGCCTCGCCGATCGTGCGCTGCGCACCGCTGAGACCCTGACCTGGGACGCGCGGGCGGAGAGGATCGCCGCCTTCCTCGAGATGCGGCTCCGGGACGTTTGAGCTTCACAATGATCCTGGTGCATGCTGGTGCCGAACTGAAGATCGCCCGGGGGGACTGGCATGTGGCTGCTCGATAGGATGCTGACGGGATATGTGAGCCGCGGCGAGCTCACGGTGATCGACCATAAGGGCGGCACCTACCGCTATGGCAGGCCGGATCCGGAATTCGCCCCGGTCACCGTGCGCATCACCGACTCACGGGTCGTCCGCGACATCGTCCGCGATCCCGGCCTTGGCGCCGCCGAGACCTTCCGGGACGGCCGGCTGGTGATCGAGCAGGGCGATATCCTCGATCTCGTCAACATCATCCGCGGCAGCCACAAATGGGAGGACAGCGCGGGCGCCAACAAATTCCTGAAGAAAGGCGGCAAGCTCCGTCATCGGCTCGGCCAGTTCAATTGGCGCAAGCGGGCGCGGCAGAACGTCGCCCACCATTACGACGTCGGCAACGACTTCTACCGTCTCTTCCTCGATGCCGACCTCCAGTATAGCTGCGGCTATTTCCGCGACCTCGGCAACGGCCTCGAGCAGGCGCAGCTCGACAAGAAGACCCATGTCGCCGCCAAGCTGCGGCTTCGGCCCGGCCTCAAGGTGCTCGACATAGGCTGCGGTTGGGGGGGCCTCGCTCTTTACCTTCATCGGGTCGCCGACGTCGACGTGCTCGCCATCACGCTTTCTAAGGAGCAGCTCGACGTTGCCCGCCGGCGCGCGGCGGATCTGGGCGTCTCGGACCGCGTCAAGTTCGAGCTCATCGATTATCGCGACGTCACCGGGCAATTCGACCGGGTGGTTTCGGTGGGTATGTTCGAACATGTCGGCCAGCCCTTCTACAGGACCTATTTCAGGAAGTGCCGCGAGCTGCTCGCGGACGACGGAATCGCGCTGATCCACACGATGGCGCGGCTCGGCGGGCCGGGCACGACCGACAAGTTCATGCAGAAATACATCTTCCCGGGCGGCTATCTGCCGGCGCTGTCGGAGATCGTCGCGGCCAGCGAGCAGGAACGGCTGATCATGGCCGATTGCGAGACCTGGCGGCTCCATTACGTCCACACGATCCGCCACTGGTACGAGCGCTACACGGCCAATCGCGACCGGATCGTCGCCATGTACGACGAGCGCTTCTACCGGCTCTGGCAATTCTACCTTGCCGCCTCGCTGACCCTGTTCCGCGACGCGGCGATGGGCGTCTACCAGCTCCAGTATCTGCGTGGCCGCGAAGCGACACCGCTGACGCGCGACTATATGTTCCGCGACGAGGAGCGGCTGCTTGCGGCGGCCGGTCCGCCTCCGCCGGTCACGCCGGCTGGTGCGCTGCTCTGACGTCCTCGATCAGCGAATCCTGGCGAAGCTGCTTGGCGACGGCGGCGGCGCCGCCGGTCGTCTCCTGGAACAGGCCAAGCGTCTCGAACTCGTCCGGCGAGGGAGGCTGGAGAGAGATGTCGGTGTAATCGTACCGTGCCGGATCGGCGAGGATGCGCTCGATCAGCGCCTTTTCCCGGCGATAGCCGCGCCAATAGCGGAAGATCTTTACCGCCGTCTCGGCAGCGAAGCGCGGGTAGAAAAGCCAGGCCGGCTCGCGAGGGAAACCCGGCCGGCGGGAGCGGCGGCGCTTGCGGCGCACGATGCCGCCCTCGAGCGCGTGAAGGCCCTCTATCTCGTAGATCATCTTGAACTCGTTGAGATATTGCAGCGCCTTCTTCGGGCGGTTGGCCGGCAGCCGCGCATGGCGGCGGGCGACCGTCTCCATATGCTCCCAGGTGAAATAGGCAGCCCAGGCGGCACGGCAGGCCTCGTCCCATTCCTCGTCCGACATGAGCGGATGATGGCTGACCCGGTGGAAGAGATTGTACTTGTTGAGATCGGGATCCATCCACTCGCCGGCCTCGTGCATGCGGCGGTGGTCCTCGGAGCCGGGCAGCGGCGTGAGCACGAAGAACTCGAGCACGTCCAACGGCAGCTCGCGCTTGATGATCTCAACGTCGCGAAGGATCGATTCCTTCGTGTCTCCCGGAAAGCCGAGAATGTAGCCGGCGAAGGTGAAGACGCCGCGCTCGTGCCATTGCTGCAGCATGTGGCGATATTCGGTGATCTTGTTCTGCCGCTTGTTCGCCGCCAGCAGATTGTCCGGATTGATGTTCTCGAGACCGATGAAGACGCGCATCGCTCCGGCGCGCTTCGCCTTGTCGATGAAATTGGGGATGCGGTGACAGAGCGTGTCGACCTGGATCGTCAAATTCGCCTTCAGCCCCTCGGTCTCGCGCAGGTGGATAAGGCGGTCGAAGAATTCCTCCCAGTGGCGATTGCGCGCGAGATTGTCGTCGGTGATGAAGAAGGCCTTGATGCCCTGGGCGAAATTGACGCGCAGGATGGCTTCGAGATCGTCGGCGGTGCGGAAGCGGCTCTTGCGGCCCTGGACGTTGATGATCGTGCAGAAGCTGCACTGGAAGGGGCAGCCGCGGCCGAGATCGAAGCTCGACCAATGCTGGATGTTACGCTTGAGGGCGTCCGCCGGCAGCACCGGGACCGCTGCGCCGGCGAGGCTCGGGAGGTCGTTCAGGTAATTGTAGACCGGCTTGAGCGTGCCGTTCCAGGCATCCTGGAGCACCTCGTCGAGCCGGCCTTCCTCGCACTCGCCGGCGAAGAGAGAACAGCCGAGGTCGAGCGCTTCCTGTATTTCGGGCGGAACTTCCTTGAGCATGGCCAGGCAGCCCGAGACATGGAAGCCGCCGATCACCACCGGCAGCCCGGCCTTGCGGAACTCGCGGGCGAGGTCGAGCGCGTGGTCATATTGGTTGGACTGGACGCCGACCAGGCCGATCAGGGCTTTCGCGCCGCGCCGCCTGAGGCTGCGGACGATGCGGGCCGGGACCACATGCCGGTTGGTCTCATCGATCGCGGTGAGCCTGATGGCGACGTCGGGCCCGAGCACCTGCCGCTCGGCGCAGTCCAGGGCGAGGCCGTTCACCGCCGCGAGCGAATTGGACGGAATCAGACCCCGCCACCACGTGATCGGATAGCCGTCGTCGTCATAATGCGACGGCCTGATCATGATGAAGTCCAGCTCGCGAGGCTCCCCCATCGCGCCGCCTTACACGCTTTCTGCGACGGCGGCCAGCACGCGCCATTGGAACCGAAAAGGCGAAAAAGCTATTGGCGGTTTGCGCAGGCTCGGCCAATAAGATCGGGCAGCTTTTGCGAGTAGGCCTGTTGATCGCGTTTCCGCTCTTCGTCGCTTCCGGCATCGCCGCGGCCGCCGCCGTCTCTCCGGCCGAGCCCCCCTGCACGGGCGCCCCGAGCCCCACGCGGCTGTTCGTGCAGGTGGAGGGCGTCAGGGCGAGCCGCGGGCTGGTCGCGGTCACCCTCTATGCCGACGAGCGCCGGAAATTCCTCGCCAAGCGCGGTTCGCTCTATGTCGGCCGGGTGCCGGCGCGGCAGGGCCGGACCGAGGTCTGCATCCATGTGCCGCGCCCGGGAACCTATGCCGTCGCCGTCTATCACGACGCCGACGCCGACCGCGGCTTCGACCGCACGTCGATCGGGCTACCGGCGGAGGGATTCGGCTTCTCCAACAATCCGCCCACCTTCCTCGGCATGCCGAATTTCGCCAGGGTGCGCATCGCGGTGCCGCGTTCCGGCACCCGCACCATGGTGAGGCTCAAATATCCCTGAGGACGGGGCGCGCCGCCAGCACCGGTTCGGGCGCAAGGACGCCGGCGCCGGCAGGCTCGCGTCCGACCCGCAGGATGGCGGGCACGGCCATCAGAATGTAGGCGACCCAGACGGTCGCGAAGCCGGCGAGCAGCCAGGTCACCAGCATCCCCCAGCCGGACAGGATGATGAGGGCGTTGCCGAACGCGAAGAAGTCGCGGCTGGTGATCGCGACGAGGAAGGCCGTGATTCGCGCCGGAATGCCGTCCGGATAACGATGCTTGTAGTAGACCTTGACGATGTCGAAGCTGCCGCGATCGCCGGCGCTGTTGGCGAGCATGCGGATCAGGACAAGGCCGATGACGGCGAGCAGCAGGCACCAGCCGCCGACGAGGAGATGCACCGGCCCATAGAGGCGCGCGAGGGAGACGGTGACGCCCAAATAGAAGAGCAGGTTCGTCGCCATGTCCACGGCGGTATCCAGGATCGCGCCGCGCTCGCTGGTGCGATAGGTCGCCCGCGCAATCTCGCCGTCAATGCCATCGACGACCGATGCGACATGGAAGAGGATTCCCCCGAGGATGAGCCCGGCCGGGCCGACCTGGAGGAACGAAACGAACATGAGCAGCCCCATCGCGGCGGTGGCGACGGTGAGATGCCAGGGCTGGACGCCCTGGATACGGAGCAGCGCGGCCGATATGCGCTGGGAGACGGGGCGATTGAGCCGGCGCGACACGATCCCGTCGCTCGGCTTGGCGGTCGCGGCGAGGATCCGGCGCGTCGCCGCCGCCGGCCGGTTCAGATCGAGGGCATCGGTCTGGTCCTCGAATTCGGAAACCATGCCCTCCCGCTCCGCCACGATTTGCCCCCCGCAAAGCAGGCGGGCGGCCGGGCCGTCGGCGAAGCGGCGCAGCTCCCCGGCGAAAGCGATATAGCGGTCGCAGCGCAGCCGGATCGTCGGCGATGGAGGCGCCAGCTCCAGTTGCCGCCCCAGATCGCGAGCCGCAACGAAGCGAAGCGGGGTGCCGTCACGGACCCGCTCCAGCTCGCGCTCGGCCTGGCGCGGCAACTCCCAGTCGCCCAGGACGAGCCAGATTTCGGTGGCTCCGCCCGCGACGGCTTCGGCCGTCGCTCGAGCCGCGAGGGCCAATCCGGCAAGCCGCCCGGCTGGGTTCCTTCGGGGACCGAAGATCACGACCGCCCGCCACCTCATCCGCGTGGTAACCGCCCCCTTTCGCTTTCTCGTTCCACCGTTCTTAGAACGGGTTGGCGGCGAAAGACGAGAGGATTATTCTGCAAGACCGCCGTTATCCCGACGACGGTACTCGCTTTGCCGCGGCCTTCATGATCGCGCCGGCGTCCGCACCGCTTCCAGGCCCAGCCATCGCGCCATCAGCTCGAGCTCTTGGTTGAGCCTCTCGATCGTGGCGGACGGAGCGCCCGGTTCAAGCGTCGCCTGATGCACCAGCAGCCGCGACGCCTTGCGGTCGGCCTTGAGGTCGACGCGGGCGACCAGCCGCTCGTCGAGCAGGAAAGGCAGGACGTAATAGCCATGTTCGCGCCTCTCGGCGGGCGTGTAGATGCCGATCCGGTAGCGGAAGCCGAACAGCCGCTCGGTGCGGCTCCGCTCCCAGACCAGCGGATCGAACGGCGCGAGCAGCGCCTGGGCGCTTATCCGCCGAGGCCGGCGAGCGTCCCGGTGCAGGTAGAAGCGCCGTGCCGAGCCCGCGACCGCGGCCGGCAACAGCACGCCTTCCTCGACCAGCTCGGCCACCGCCCGGCTGCCCGCAGCGGGCTTGAGCCGGAAATAGTCGCGCAGCTCGGCCTCGGTGGCGATGCCAAGCGCCGCCCCCGACTGCGCCACCAGCGCCCGCTGGGCGTCGGCCTCCGCCGGCGTCGGCAGCGCCAGGATCGCGGCGGGGATGACCCGCTCGGCGAGGTCGTAGACCCGCTCGAAGCTGGCGCGGCGGGTGGCGGTGCTGATCCGCCCGGTCCAGAACAGCCATTCCAAAGCGCGCTTCGTGTCCCCCCATTCCCACCAGCCGCCCTTGCCCTTGCCCTCCTCGAAATCCGAAGCGGCGAGCGGCCCTTCCGCGCGGATGCGTTCGAAGATCGCCTCCGCTTCGGGGCGGCGCTCGCGGGCAAAGGCTCTGAGGTACCCCCAGCCGATCTCGCCGCGTTCGGCCTTTGCCATGCGCCAGCGCAGCAAGGGATGCAGGGCGAGCGGCAGCAGCGAGGCTTCGTGCGCCCAATATTCGAACAGCCGCCGCTCGCGCCGCGGTCCCCATGCGGCGCGGTCGATCAGTCCGCGATCATAGGGTCCCAGGCGCGAGAAAGCCGGCAGATAATGCGCCCGCACCAGCACGTTGACGCTGTCGATCTGGTGTAGGCCGAGCCGGGCGATGGTCGCGCCGAGATGCCGGGGGGTGACGGTCTCGGGCCGCGCCCGCCCGAACCCCTGGGCCGCCAGCGCAATACGGCGCGCCGACGCGGGCGACACTTTCTCGGTCACGCGCGCCTGTTCTTCTTCCAGATCGACACCAGGATCAGCGAAAAGGCCGCGAGACGCAGAAGGTAGAGCCAACTGCGCTCCTCGACGGGGATGTTTGTGAACGCCAGCAGGGCCTGACCGAGGCCGAGCAGCCAGAAAGCCGCCGCGAAGGCCAGGAACAGGGCGTCGTGCGTCCGCTTCCAGAATCGGAGGAAGAAGAAGCCCGCGACGACGAAGCCCGCCGTGATCGCGCCCGAGAGAAAGTCGAACAGAACGTCCACCTAGTCCTCCAGGTCCCAGATGAACCCGAACAGCAGCACGCATATGGCCGAAAGTGCGAGGAGATGCCGGACCAGTCGAAAGTCGACTTCCGGGAAGAGGAGGAGATCGAATATGACGACCAGATTGTTTGCTGCGAGGAACAGGAAGCACAGACCGCTCCAGAACAGCAGCCGGGCGCCGGTACGGCGGTAACTGCGCGCGAGCAGCAGCGCACAGGCGCCGCTGGTCGCGAAGCAGAGCAGATACACGGCGGCCGGGAACCAGGTGCCCATCCCCTCAGTCCTTCCGCAGCCTGAAAGCGTCGGCAAATGCAGTGATGCCGGGGTTGGCGGCCGCCACGATCGTCCGTCGCACGGCGTCCGGGCTCTTTGCGTATTGGGCCGCCGCCTGCTCGACCAGCCGGTCGAGCTCGTCCGAAGCCGGACTGTAGCGCGCCGATCCATCGCCGTCGGCGAGCACCAGACCCGCGGCGGTGAGCGCGTCGACGCTCTGCGAGACCACCAGATCGCTCCCCCTCAGCCCTGCCACCATTTCGGCACGCGTATGATTGCTGCCGCGGTTCTGCCTCAGAAAGCAAAGCAACTCCAGCGCCCAGACCGACCGAAAGGTGGCGCGGATGAAACTGGAAACCTCCTCGTCAGGCGGCATTGGCGACGGTCAATCCTCGGGCGCCCGCAGCGCCTCTTGCATTTGTCCCTGCCCCGAGCGGCCTTCTACCGGCTCGCGCGGCAGAGGCAAGGCGTCGGTCCGGTTAATCGCCCGCTTTGCAATTTCTGGGATGGATTTTTTCATCCTTCGGCTATGCTGCCGGCACGGGCGGGGGCCTGGCACTGGTTTCGGGCGGGGGGAGACGCACGAAGGAGTGGAGAGTTGAACGTACAGGCCCCGCGCGATTTCCTCGATCGCCGCCAGCTTCTTGGCGCCCTGCGCAGCTTCCGCCGCGGCGATTTCAGGGTGCGACTTTCCGAAGACCTGCCGGGCGAGGATGGCGAGATCGCCCGACTGTTCAACGAGACGGTCGCGCTCAACGAGCAGATGACCGACGAGCTCGAACGCCTCTCCCAGGTGGTCGGCAAGGAAGGCAAGATCAGCCAGCGCGGCCGCGTCAAGGCGGCGACGGGAGGCTGGGAATCGGCGATCCGCTCGGTCAACGAGCTGATCGAGGACATGGTCCAGCCGACCGCCGAGGTGGCGCGGGTGATCGGCGCGGTCGCCAAGGGCGATTTGTCGCAGTCGATGACGGTCGAGATCGACGGCCGGCCGTTGAGGGGCGAATTCCTGCGCATCGGCAAGATCGTCAACACCATGGTCGAGCAGCTCGCCTCCTTCGCCTCGGAAGTGACCCGCGTCGCCCGCGAAGTCGGTACCGAGGGCAAGCTCGGCGGCCAGGCCAATGTGAAGGGCGTCGCCGGCACCTGGAAGGACCTCACCGACAACGTCAACGCGATGGCGACCAACCTCACCGGCCAGGTCCGCAACATCGCCGAGGTGACCACCGCGGTGGCCTCGGGCGACCTTTCCAAGAAGATCACGGTCGAGGTGAAGGGCGAGATCCTCGAGCTCAAGAACACGATCAACGTCATGGTCGACCAGCTCAACAGCTTTGCGTCGGAAGTGACCCGGGTCGCGCGCGAAGTCGGCACCGAGGGCAAATTGGGCGGCCAGGCGCGGGTCGAAGGCGTCGCCGGAACCTGGAAGGATCTGACCGACAACGTCAATCTGATGGCCGAGAATCTGACCGGCCAGGTGCGCAACATCGCCGAAGTGACCACCGCCGTCGCTTCGGGCGACCTCTCGAAGAAGATCACGGTCGACGTGAAAGGCGAGATTCTCGAGCTCAAGAATACGATCAACGTCATGGTCGACCAGCTCAACGCCTTCGCCTCGGAGGTGACGCGCGTGGCGAGGGAGGTCGGCACCGAGGGTAAGTTGGGCGGCCAGGCGCAGGTGCCCGGAGTCGGCGGCACCTGGAAGGATCTGACCGACAACGTCAATCTGATGGCCGACAACCTGACCGGCCAGGTCCGCAACATCGCCGAGGTGACCACCGCCGTCGCCTCGGGCGACCTCTCCAAGAAGATCACGGTCGACGTGAAGGGCGAGATCCTCGAGCTCAAGAACACTATCAACACCATGGTCGACCAGCTCAACGGCTTCGCCTCCGAGGTGACCCGCGTCGCGAGGGAGGTCGGAACCGAGGGCAAGCTTGGCGGCCAGGCGCAGGTGCCCGGGGTCGCCGGCACCTGGGCCGACCTCACCGACAACGTCAATCTGATGGCCGCGAACCTGACCGGCCAGGTCCGCAACATCGCCGAAGTGACCACCGCCGTCGCCCGCGGCGACTTGTCGAAGAAGATCACCGTCGACGTGAAGGGCGAGATTCTCGAGCTCAAGAACACGATCAACGTCATGGTCGACCAGCTCAACAGCTTCGCCTCGGAAGTGACTCGCGTCGCCCGCGAGGTCGGCTCGGAAGGCAAATTGGGCGGGCAGGCGCGAGTCGAGGGCGTCGCCGGCACCTGGGCCGACCTCACCGACAACGTCAACGCCATGGCCGGCAACCTGACCGGCCAGGTCCGCAACATCGCCGAAGTGACCACCGCCGTCGCCTCGGGCGACCTTTCCAAGAAGATCACCGTCGAGGTGAAGGGCGAGATCCTCGAGCTGAAAAACACGATCAACACGATGGTCGATCAGCTCAACAGCTTCGCCTCGGAAGTCAGTCGCGTCGCCCGCGAAGTGGGCTCCGAGGGCAAGCTCGGCGGCCAGGCCAAGGTGGAGGGCGTCGGCGGCACCTGGAAGGACCTGACCAACAACGTCAACGAGCTCGCCGCCAACCTGACCGGCCAGGTCCGCAACATCGCCGAGGTGACCACCGCGGTGGCGCTCGGCGACCTTTCCAAGAAGATCACCGTCGACGTGCGCGGCGAGATCCTCGAGCTGAAGAACACGATCAACGTCATGGTCGACCAGCTCAACGGCTTCGCTTCGGAAGTGACCCGAGTCGCCCGCGAGGTCGGCACCGAGGGCAAACTGGGCGGCCAGGCGCAGGTGCCCGGAGTCGCCGGCACCTGGAAGGACCTCACCGACAACGTCAATCTGATGGCGGAGAACCTCACCGGCCAAGTCCGCAACATCGCCGACGTGACCACGGCCGTCGCCCGGGGCGACCTTTCCAAGAAGATCACCGTCGACGTGAAGGGCGAGATCCTCGCCCTCAAGGACACGATCAACGTCATGGTCGACCAGCTCAACGGCTTCGCCTCCGAGGTGACGCGTGTGGCGAGGGAAGTCGGCACCGAGGGCAAACTCGGCGGCCAGGCGCAGGTGCCCGGAGTCGGCGGCACCTGGAAGGACCTCACCGACAACGTCAACCTGATGGCGACCAACCTGACGAACCAGGTGCGCGGCATCGCCGACGTCGTGACCGCGGTGGCGCAGGGCAATTTGAAGCGCAAGCTGACGGTGGACGCAAAGGGGGAGATCGCGGCGCTGGCCGAGACGATCAACTTCATGATCGAGACTCTCGCCACCTTCGCCGACCAGGTTACGAACATGGCCCGCGAAGTCGGCATCGAGGGCAAATTGGGCGGCCAGGCGCGCGTGCCGGGTGCCGCCGGCCTGTGGCGCGATCTCACCGACAACGTCAACCAGCTCGCGGCGAACCTAACCAACCAGGTGCGTTCGATCGCCGACGTCGCCACCGCCGTGACCAAGGGCGACCTCACCCGCTCGATCGCCGTCGAGGCGTCGGGCGAGATGGCCGCGCTCAAGGACAACATCAACGAGATGATCCGCAACCTCAAGGAACAGACTTTGAAGAATGCGGAGCAGGACTGGCTCAAGACCAACCTCGCCCGCTTCTCGCGCATGCTTCAGGGCGAGCGCGACCTCGCCACCGTGTCCAACCTGATCATGTCCGAGCTGGCGCCGCTGGTGAACGCCCAATATGGCGTCTTCTACGTCACCAAGCGCGAGGAGGACGACACCAAGCTCGAGCTCGTCGCCAGCTACGGTGCCGAGAGCCACGAGGCTTTGCGGCGCGAGTTCCGGCTGCGCGAGGGGCTGGTCGGCCAGGCGGCGGCCGACAAGCGTCCGATCCTGCTCCAGAACGTGCCGGGCGACTTCATCCGCATCGGCTCCGGCCTCGGCCACGCCGCCCCGGCCAACATCAACATCCTGCCGGCGCTGTTCGAGGACGACGTCAAGGCGGTGATCGAGCTGGCCTCGTTCGGCGAGTTCAACGAGACCCACCAGAGCTTCCTCGACCAGCTGATGGAATCGGTCGGCATCGTCCTCAACACCATCGCCGCGACGATGCGCACCGAGGGCCTGTTGAAGCAGTCGCAATTGCTCACCCAGGAGCTGCAGGCCCGCCAGACCGAGCTCACCACAAAGCAGGAGGAGTTGCACAACACCAACGAGGAGCTGCAGGAGAAAGCGCAGCTGCTCGAGAACGAGAAGAAGCAGGTCGAGGCCAAGAATCTCGAGATCGACATGGCCCGTCGCGCGGTCGAGGAGAAAGCCGAGCAGCTGGCCCTGACCTCGAAATACAAGTCCGAATTCCTCGCCAACATGAGCCACGAGCTGCGCACGCCGCTCAACTCGCTGCTGATCCTGTCGAAGCTGCTTGCCGACAACCCGCAGGGCAATCTGAACGAGAAGCAGACCGAATTCGCCCGCACCATCCACTCCGCCGGCTCGGACCTGCTGAGCCTGATCAACGACATCCTCGACCTCTCCAAGATCGAATCGGGTACCGTCTCGATCGAATTGGGCGACATGCGGATGCGCAGCCTCAGGCAGCATATGGAGCGGACCTTCCGCCAGCTCGCCGCCGACAAGGCGCTCGAATTCGACGTTCAGTTCGACGAGAATCTCCCCGCCTCCATCCGCACCGACGAGAAGAGGCTGCAGCAGGTCGTGCTCAACCTCCTGTCCAACGCCTTCAAGTTCACGTCGCACGGCGGCGTCACGCTCGCCGTGCGCAGCGCCGACAGCGGCTGGAGCACCAACCATCCGGTGCTGCGCAACGTCGAGCGGGCGATCGAGATCTCCGTTACCGACACCGGCATCGGCATCCCCGAGGACAAGCAGAAGCTGATCTTCGAGGCGTTCCAGCAGGCCGACGGCACCACCAGCCGCAAATATGGCGGCACCGGCCTCGGCCTGTCGATCAGTCGCGAAATTGCGCGCCTCCTGGGCGGGGAGCTGCAGGTGAAGTCGAAGCCGGGCGAAGGCTCCACCTTCACCCTGTTCGTCCCGCTCGAGGCGGCCGCCGTCGCCGCGCCCGAAGGGCATGCGACCACCGCCCGCTACGAGAATAGCGGCGCCACCGTGCCGACCGCCCTCCCCGTCACGCTCGAGGTCAGCGACGATCGCGACCATCTCGGCGGCGATCCGTTCGTGCTGATCGTCGAGGACGACGTCACTTTCGCCTCGATCCTGCTCGATCTGGCGCGGGAGGCGGGGCTGAAGGGCGTGATCTCGCCGGCCGGCTCCGGCACGCTGACGATGGCGCGCAAGCTCCGGCCCGACGCGATCACCCTCGACCTTGGCCTCGACGATATCAACGGCTTCGTCCTGCTCGACCTGCTCAAGCACGATGCCGAGACCGGCGAGATCCCGATCCACGTCATCTCAGGCGCGGCCGAAGTCTCGTCGGTGACCCAGATGGGCGCGTTCGGCGTGACCGCCAAGCCGGCCGACCATGACGAGTTGGCCGAGGTGTTCGGCCGCATCGAGGCCGAAGCGAGGTCGCGGCGCCGCCGCGGCCGCCGCGCCAGAAGCGACGAGGCCGCGCCCAAGCCGCGCCGGCTTCCCGAGCTCGCCGGCACCAAGATCCTGATCGTCGACGACGACATCCGCAACATCTACTCGCTGACCAGCGTCCTCGAGAGCTACGACGTCGAGGTGCTCCACGCCGAGCGCGGCCGCGACGGCATCCTCATCCTCGAGCAGACGCCCGGCGTCGACGTCGCTTTGATCGACATCATGATGCCGGAAATGGACGGCTACGAGACCATGCAGCAGATACGCGAGCAGCCGGCGCTGGCGAACCTGCCGCTGATCGCCGTCACCGCCAAGGCGATGAAGGGCGACCGCCAGAAATGCCTCGACGCCGGCGCGTCGGACTATATCGCCAAGCCGGTCGACATCGAGCTGCTGCTGGCTTTGCTGAGGGTGTGGATCGGCAAGACGCGCAGCCGCGCCGCCGGCCGGCCGAAGGCGCGGCAGCCGCAGCCCGCCCGCACGGCGGCGGAGTGACGGAATGAACCTTCCCCCGCAGGCGCGGCCCCCGGCGGATCCGGACGGGGACGGCGGTCCGGGTCCGCCGCGGGCGCGGGTGCTGGTGGTCGACGACGACGATCACAATCTGCTCGCCATCCGCACCGTGCTCGAGGATCTCGCCGAGGTCGAGGTCGCCTCCTCGGGCGACGAGGCGCTGCGCCACTTGCTGAAGGGCGAGTTCGCGGTGATCCTGCTCGACGTCTACATGCCCGGCATGGACGGCTACGAGACCGCCAAGATCATCCGCGGCCGCGACCAGACCAAGCGCATCCCGATCGTCTTCCTCTCCGCCGTCAACAAGGAGAAAGAGCATCTGATGCGCGGCTACGCGATGGGCGCGGTCGATTATGTGTTCAAGCCGGTCGAGCCGGTGGTGCTGCGCTCCAAGGTCGCGGTGTTCGTCGACCTGTTCACCATGACCCAGGAGATCCAGCGCAAGGCGGCGCAGGAGCAGAGGCTGCTCGATGCCAATCTCCGCGCCAATGCCGAGCGGCTGCGGGTCGAGCAGGAATTGCGCCTCGCCGAGCAGCGCCAGGCGGCGATCATCGCCTCGCTGCCGATCGTCCTCTACCTCGAGGCGGACGGCCCGGTGCCGCGCGTGCCGCAATTCGTCGGCGGCAATTTCACCGCCGTCACCGGCTTCTCGTTCGACGCGGTCGAGGCCCAGCCGAGCCTGTGGGCCGACCGGCTCCATCCCGACGACCGCGAGCGGGCGCTCGGCGCGATCAGCGACCGGGCCCGCACCGGCGCGATGGCGATCGAATATAGGTGGCAATGCGCCGACGGCCGTTACAAGCATTTCCTCGACCAGGCGGTGCTGCTGCGCGCCGCCGACGGCGCCGCCGCCCAATATGCCGGCACCCTGCTCGACGTCACCGACCGCAAGGATCTGGAGAAGCAGCTGCTCGAGGCGCGCAAGATGGATGCGATCGGCAAGCTGACCGGCGGCATCGCCCACGATTTCAACAATCTGCTCGCCGCCGTCCTCGGCGGGCTCGGCCTGATCGAGCGGCGGCTGCCGCTCGAGGAGGAGCACAGGAAGATTATCGGCATGACCCGCCGCGCCGCTGAGCAGGGCTCGGAGCTGGTCAAGCGCCTGCTCGCCTTTGCCCGGCGCCAGACGCTGCAGCCCGATGCGGTCGACATCGACCGCCTGTCGGCGACGGTCACCGACCTGCTCGCCCACACGCTTGGCGGGCTGGTCCAGCTCGAATGGCGCTCGGACGCGGAAATGTGGTGCGCCTGGGCGGACAGCACCCAGCTCGAGCTGGCGCTGATGAACCTGATCATCAACGCCCGCGACGCCATGCCCAAGGGCGGCACGATCGCCGTCACCGCCCGCAACGCCGAGGCCGGCGCGAACAACCCGCTCGGCCTGCCGGCCGGCGACTATGTCGTGCTCGCCGTCGCCGACGACGGCAGCGGCATCCCCGCCGCCATCCTCGAGCAGGTCACCGAGCCCTTCTTCACCACCAAGGCGGTCGGCAAGGGCACCGGCCTCGGCCTGTCGATGGTCTACGGCTTCGCCCACCAGTCCGGCGGCGCCATCGAGATCGACAGCCAGGAGGGGGAAGGAACCACCGTTGCGATCTGGCTGCCCCGCGCCCCGGCCCCGGCGGCGGCGAAGGCGGAGCGGCCGGCCCCGCCGCCCGAGGCGGCCGCCGCCAGCCGGCCCCTGCGCATCCTGCTGGTCGACGATCATGACGCGGTGCGCGAGATCACCGCCGGCATGCTCTGCGACATGGGCCACAAGGTCGAGACCGCCGCGGACGGCCCCGGCCTGCTCAAGAAATTGAGCGCGTCGCCCGCCGACTACGACCTCATCATCACCGATTACGCCATGCCCCTGCTATCCGGCGCCGACGTCCTCAAGCAGGCGCGCGAGATTCGCCCCGGCATGCCCGGCATCATCATCTCCGGCTATGCCGACAGTCGCTCGATCGCCCGCCCCGCCACCGAATCGGTGGTGCTGACCAAACCCTTCACCCTCGACCAGATGAAGCGCGCCATCGGCGCCGTCAGCAACGGCACCAGGGAACCTGCGGCGACGCTCTAGCCATGAGGCGCCCGACGAAATTAGGGCTCAGCAGCGCACGGGGCCGCCAGGCGGGTTGGTGTCGAACAGGTTGAAGGGATCGATCCGGAAGCCGTTCCAGTGAGTCATGGTGAGGCCGCTGTCTCCGTTGGTGAAGACGTCAGCCGAGGATTTGTCCTCGCCGAGCGGGACATGGTGGGCGGAGGTCTTGATCCCGGCGACCAGTTGCTGCTCGTCGACCGACTCGCCGTTCAGGAAGGTCAGCAGCGAGGCATCGGGGATGAGGTGGGCCTTGGTCCAGCCGAACTCGTTCGCCTTCCACTGCGTCACGTAGACATCGTTCTGCGTCCAGTTCTCGTCCCAGCCGTACTGACGGGCGATACCGTCCTGGACCGGGGTCAAGGCATAGTCGATCTTGGCGCCGTAGACGTTGGTGGCGGCGCCGGAGATGACCAGCGCGGTATATTTCTCGGCGCCGAGTGCGAGGTTGACGGACCAGAGGGCGATGTGGCTATGCGCGTTGTCCGGATAGGTCGGCGAGGTGAAGCCGGTATTGCCCATCCGGAAGGTCATGCCGCCGTCGTCGCGGAAGGCATATTCGAGGATGTTGTCGTAATTGCCGCCTTCGGCGACGCCCCAGATCACCATCTCCTGGGCTCGGCGGACCATCATCGGAAAGGGGCCGCGGCCGTCGCCGCCCTTGCACAGCCAGCCGACGCCGCGGTCGCGCAGCTCGCTGACCACGGTCGGCACCGTTTCGTTGGACAGGGTGTGGATCCAGCCGTTGGGGCCGGCGTCCTGAGCGGCGGCGGCGGCCGGTACTCGCGGCTCGCCCGCGCGCCCTCGATGACCCGGCGGCGGTGCTCGAGAAGGCGCGCGTCGCGGAGGTGGGGCGGCCGCGATCGTTCTACCTCCACTCGGAGCGGGCCAGGCGCGGGCCTCGCAGCGCGGTCGGCGGGCTGTGCGCTCATCGGGGTCGATAGCCCGGCGACAACGATTGCCGCGACGGGCGCGATGAGACGGCTTGATCGTCCAGGGAGAGGTTTCATCGGAGCCCCCTCGGCGACGAGCCTAAAGAAGCGCCGACCGATTGTCGTTCCGGGACTGGTCCGAAATGGCCGATGGGCGGCGAAATCGACTGGCCGCGGGGGGCCGCGGGAGGACGGTTTCGAGGTAAATGGCGGAGAGGGAGGGATTCGAACCCTCGGAACCCTTGCGGGCTCAACGGTTTTCGAGACCGCCCCGATCGACCACTCCGGCACCTCTCCGCATGGGGGATCTGGCCCCCACAATGCTGGGGGCCGGTCGACAGGCCCGGGCGCTTAGCCCAAGCGTCCCGGCTTGCCAAGGGCTCGGGCTCCCGCCGCGCGCTTGCCAGCGCCGCGGCAGCGCCTACATGGGAGTCATGGACAGGCCCGACCGATTCTTCGCCGACCACGGTGCCGCGTCGCCGCTGGCGCCGCCGATCGCCCATGCCCGCTTCGCGATCGGCGAGGTCGTCCGCCACCGCCTGTTCGATTTCCGCGGCGTCATCTTCGACGTCGACCCGGTCTTCGCCAATAGCGACGAATGGTATGAGGCGATTCCCGAGGATTTGCGTCCGCCCAAGGACCAGCCTTTCTACCACCTCCTCGCCGAAAACGGGGAATCCTCCTACACCGCCTATGTCAGCCAGCAGAATCTGCTCGCCGACGACAGCGACGAGCCGGTCGACCACCCCGCCATCTCGGGCCTGTTCGACACCGTCGCGAAGGGCCGCTACCGGCTGAAGCGCCAGCACCGCCACTGACGTCGCCCCAGCGAAGGCTGGGTCCAAGGGGGTGAACAGCGCCCGCGCCCTTCACCCGCCGGGATGACGGAAGGGGGTCAGTCACCTCTCTCCCGGTTGACACTCCGGGCCCGCTTCGGTAGCAGCCCCCTCTCCCGCGCGGGGGTTCGGCCGCGGCCGACGAGTTGCGCGGAACAGCTTTAGAGTGTTTGGAAAAAGCCATGTTCGCAGTCGTGCGCACGGGCGGCAAGCAATACCGCGTCGCCCCCGGAGACAAGATCGTCGTTGAGAAGATGGACGGCGAAACCGGTGACAAGGTCACGCTAGGCGACGTGCTGCTCGCCGGCGAGGGCTCGGACCTCAAGTCCGTGGACGGCCTGAAGGTCGCGGCCGAGATCATCGCCCAGGCCAAGGGCGACAAGGGGACCGTGTTCAAGAAGCGCCGCCGCCACAATTACCGGCGCAAGAAGGGCCACCGCCAGCAGCACACGATCCTGAGGATCGTCGCGATCGGCGACCACAAGGCCGAGAAGAAGCCGGCGGCCGCCAAGGCCGAGGCTCCCAAGCCGGCCAAGATGCCCAAGCCGAGCGATTCGACCGGCGCCCCGCAAGTCGCGGAGCAGGAGACGCCGAGCCCGGCGCCCAACGACGAGGCCAAGGCCGATCCCGACAAGGCCTCGAAGGCCAAGAAGGCCGCCGCGCCCGCCAAGCCGGCCAAAGCCGCGTCGACAAAGAATGCTGCACCTGCTAAGGCGGCAGCCAAGAAGGCCCCTGCGGCCAAAGCGAAGAAGTAAGAGTCTTAGAGATGGCACATAAAAAAGCAGGCGGCTCCTCGCGCAACGGTCGCGATTCGCAAGCCAAGCGCCTCGGCGTGAAGAAGTTC
>DASUVK010000049.1:0-15605 GCA_036378975.1 Allosphingosinicella sp.
CGCATGGCGGCAGTCTATCCGACTGTGCCGCATAAGGGGACACGCAAAATCGCCTCTCCCCGGGAGGTAGCGATGGACAGGCCGGAACTGATTCGAGCCGCCGACGCCGCGGCGAGGGAGGGGACGCATTCGCATCCCTGGAACCCCAATTCCGAAATGCACGGCGTCCAGCTGGGGCGAATGGCCGGCCTGAAGCGCACCGGCGTCAACCTCGCCCGAATCCCGCCCGGCAAGGAGAGCTTCGTCTACCACAGCCACGCCCGCGAGGAGGAATGGCTGTACATCCTCTCCGGGACCGGGACGGCGGAGATAGACGGGGCCGATTATGCGGTCGGGCCGGGCGACTTCATGGGCTTTGCCGCGCCCTCGGTCGCCCATCATCTGCGCAATAGCGGCGAGGAGGAGCTGGTCTATCTGATGGGCGGCGAGAATCTGGACGCGGAGGTGGCGACCTTCCCGAAGCTGGGCAAGAAGATGGTGCGGGTGGGCGACCAGGTCGAGGTCTACGAAGTCGCCGACGCGAAGGGATTCGGGCCGCCCGCCTAGGCGCGGGTCAGCGGGTCAGCTTCTCGCCGGCTTCGGCCTTGCGGACGAGGAGGTCGGCGAGGGTGAAGTCGCTTCCCAGCCTTTCCTGCTGGTTGCGGAGGCCCTCGACGATCCTGGGGAGGCCTTCGGCGTCGGCCCAGAACATCGGGCCGCCGCGCCAGACCGGCCAGCCATAGCCGTAGACCCAGACGACGTCGATGTCGGAGGCGCGCTGGGCCATGCCTTCTTCGAGGATCTTCGCGCCCTCGTTGACCATCGTGTAGAGGGTGCGCTCGATTATCTCCCGGTCGGAAATCTCGCGCGGCTCGACGCCCTCTTTGGCGCGGAAATCGTCGATGATCCTGGCGACCACGGGGGAGGGCGAGGGCCGGCGCTTTTCGTCATAATCGTAGAAGCCGGCGCCTTTCTTCTGGCCCCAGCGGTCGGCGGCGCAGAGCGCGTCGCGGACGTTCTCGATCCGCTTGGGGTCGCGATGCCAGCCTATGTCGACCCCGGCGAGGTCGGCCATCTGGAACGGCCCCATCGGCATTCCGAACTCGACATGGACCCGGTCGACCTGCTCGGGGGTGGCGCCTTCGAGCAGCAGGCGGTTGGCCTGGACCTGGCGCGGCATCAGCATCCGGTTGCCGATGAAGCCGTAGCAGACGCCGGCGACCACCGCGACCTTGCGGATGCGCTTGGCGAGCTGCATCGCCGTCATAAGGACGTCGGGCGCGGTCCTGGCGCCGCGCACGACCTCGAGCAATTTCATGACGTTGGCGGGCGAGAAGAAGTGGAGGCCGAGCACGTCCTGCGGCCGCGAGGTCGACTCGGCGATCTCGTCGATGTTGAGATAGGAGGTGTTGGAGGCGAGGATCGCGCCCGGCCTAGCGATGCGGTCAAGCTTGCCGAACACCTCCTTCTTGACGTCCATATTCTCGAACACCGCCTCGATGATGAGGTCGCAGTCGGCGAGGTCGTCGAGGCTCAAGGTCGGCGTCAGCAGCCCCATCGCGCCTTCGGCCTGCTCGGCCGTGATCCGGCCCTTGGCGGCGGACGCTTCATAGTTTTTCCCCATCACGTCGGTGCCGCGGTCGAGCGCTTCCTGCTGCATCTCGACGATCGTCACCGGGATCCCGGCGCTGAGGAAATTCATCGAGATTCCGCCGCCCATCGTTCCGGCGCCGATCACTCCGACCTTGCGGATCTCGCGCGGAGTCGTGCCTTCGGGGAGGCCGTCGATCTTGGCGGCCTGGCGCTCGGCGAAGAAGAAATATTGCTGGGCTTTCGCCTGGGTTCCGCTCATCAGCTCCATGAACAGCCGGCGCTCGTCCTGGACGCCCTCGGCATAGGGTTTGGCGACCGCCGCCTCGATCGCCTGGATGTTCTTCTCGGGCGCCTCGAAGCCGCGGAACCTGCGCGCATTCTCCTTGCGGAAGGCGTCGAACAGGCCGGGCTCGGCTTCGGCGAGCTTCTCCTGCCGCTCGGAGGATTTGGGCAGCGGCCGTGAGTCCTTCACCTCCTCGGCGAAGGCGACCGCGTGGGGCTCCAGCTCGCCCTCGATCAGCCGGTCGACGAGTCCGGCCTCATAGGCCTCCTTCGCCGAGATCGGATTGCCGGTCGCGGCCATTTCCAGCGCCTTGCGCACTCCGGCGACGCGCGGCAGCCGCTGGGTTCCGCCGGCGCCCGGGAGGAGGCCGAGCTTGACCTCGGGCACGCCGAGCTTCGCGGAGGGGACGGCGATCCGGTAATGGCTTGCGAGCGCGACCTCGAGGCCGCCGCCGAAGGCGGTGCCGTGGATCGCGGCGACGACCGGCTTGGTGCAATTCTCGATGATGTCGACCACCTGGGGGAGCATCGGCATCTGCATCGGCTTGCCGAACTCGGTGATGTCGGCGCCGGCGAAGAAGGTCTGGCCCCGGCAGACGATCACCACCGCCTTCACCGAATCGTCGCCGTCCGCCTCCGCGATCGCCTCGACCAGCCCCTCGCGCACCGCATGGCCGAGCGCGTTGACCGGCGGATTGTTCGAGGCGACGACGAGGACGTCGCCGTGGCGGTGGGTGGTGATGGGGCTCATTCGGGAGTCTCCGGGATGAATTCCCCAGCGCCATGCGACGGCTTTACGTGAACGTCAATTCCTTCGGTTCCTACGTTGCCAAGCTGTGCCCGAGCCGAGCTTCCGAAAGCGAGAGTGAAGAGGATGCTGAGCGGCTTCGACAGCGACTACCCTCTGCGGAAGCTGCGGTGTAGGGTGTCGGGATGGCCAAATCGAACCTCCTCAATACAAGCACCTCTAACCTGATAGCTGCTTGGGAATGGGCGCTCCTTCCGGGTGCCCCCCTACCAGCGCGACTACTCATGGGGTGAAGAACAATGGGAGGATCTGTGGAACGATCTGCTTGAGCTCAGGGGCCACCTAGACGACTCCCACTACATGGGTGCATTGGTTGTGGAAGCTAAGAGCGACCGCGAATTCGAGATAATCGATGGTCAACAGCGTCTTGCCACCCTCAGCCTCTTTGCGCTAGCAGTAATCGAGCAATTAGAGGATTTAGCTAAACGAGAAGTCAAGGCGGAAGATAATCGGGAACGAGCCCGTGCGCTTAGAAATAGGTTCATTGGCGAGAAGGATCCAGCCTCTCTTGTTGAGGCAAGCAAGCTTAATTTAAACGCAACAAACAATTTTTTCTACCAAGATTATTTAGTGCAGCTAAGGCCGCCACTTAACCCGAGAGGACTGGTAAAGTCTAATCGACTCCTCTGGGAGTGTTTTAATTACTTTAAAGAAAGAATTAAAAGAGGCGAGGGTTGGCTAGAAAATGGCGAGGCGTTGGCGCGGCTTCTTTCGGAAACCGTCGGACGGCAACTTATGTTCATCAGGATTACAGTAGACGATGAACTAAACGCTTACATCGTTTTCGAGACTCTTAACGCGAGGGGTCTCGAACTCTCTTCCACCGATCTGCTCAAGAATTATCTGTTCTCTCGAGTGCCGATTGAAGCCGATCGAATCGCTCTTCACAGGCGGTGGCAAGCGCTTATCGATAAAGTGGGAGCCCCGGCGTTCCCCGAGTTCCTTCGATATCACTTGTCCACCCAATTCCGAAAGGTGCGTACGCAGCGCCTGTTTAAGCTCATTCGTGATCAAATTAAAACCCCCAACCAGGTTTTTGGGCTTCTTGATCAACTCGATCCCCGCGGGGAATTATTTGCTGCACTAAAGGACCCCAACCACGGCTACTGGGTTGAGAACCGAGATGCTCGCCAGTTTGTGCGTGATCTTAATATTTTTCGTGTTCGCCAAATGACACCGCTGTTGTTTGCGGTATGGGAGAAATTTGACCGCGAAGAATTCGTCAGAGTGCTCCGTCATGTGACCGTCGTCTCGTTTCGCTACACCGTGGTTAGCGGCCTCAATCCGAATGCGTCTCGTTTCGCTACACCGTGGTTAGCGGCCTCAATCCGAATGCACTTGAACCTGTTTATCACGATGCAGCGAAGGCCGTCCTAGAGGGCACGGCTACGCGGGCCGGCCACGTGGCGGAGAGGCTGCGGTCGATCTACGTATCTGACGAGCGATTCGCAGCAGATTTCAGCGCATTGAATCTCGAAGGAGCTGCTCACAGCCGTAAGATTGCAAAATATATACTGGCTAAGCTTCAAACCCGGGTTTCCGGTCGAGAATGTGACCCTGACACAGATCCTGGTACGATCGAGCACATCTTACCGCAAAACCCTGGGCAAGAATGGGTGGCCGATTTTCCCATGGATCAGTGGGAGGAGAATGTAGAGCGTTTGGGCAACCTCACTCTGCTGGAGGCCGGCCTCAATCGCGGCTTGGCCAACTCTGGATACCCAGCAAAGGTGGCCGCATACCCGCAAAGCATTTATGAGCTTACGCAGGAAATCCCGCAAATCGCACCCGAAATATGGACGCTGGAATTGCTGAATGAGCGACAGCGTTGGTTGGCAGCTGCCGCAGCCCAAGTGTGGCGCTCAAACTTTGGTTAGCCTCGCCCCATTCGTGGTGCGGAGTCCGTAGCTCTCAACGTTTTCGCAATCCGGCCTGCTACACGAGCGCCATGCCGCGCCCAGCCCGGGTGGGCTATTGCCCTCGGCCGGCGCGGTCGGCCAGCTCCCCCTAGGTGAGGTCGCGCGCCTCCCGCAGGCGCCGCGCCTCGCGTCCCAATGCCAGCAGGTCCGGATCGTCCTTCGCGGACAGGATGGGGACACGTACTTTTCTGCCCGAAAAGTACATGTCTCCGTTGCTCCCTCGGTGCGGATAACAGCGGTCTGGACAAGATGCGCCGCACAACGGAGGCTGAGGCTCGAATCGACTGGAGGGGGTAGCCTTTGGAGCAGGCAGTTGAGCGGCGCCGGACGCTGGACGCCGACCTCGAACTCGGACAGCTGGAGCTTTGGGTCGGCGTCGGCCGCAACCTGAGCTGGCCGTGGATCGACGTTGCAGTGCGGGTCGGGAAGGGCTGGGGCACCCCGTTCCTGGACATCAACGGGCCAATGGTGAAACGGCCGGATTTCGTCGCCTTCGTGCCGGCGCTGCGTGACTTTGCCGAGGGGAGGCGCGACGACGCGCTACTCGCGTCCTTGGGGGGGTCGATGCGAATCACGCTGCGGCGCTCCGAGCATGGCTCACTCTATGGCGAAGCCTGGTTCCAGCATGGGCCGAACAGCCAGACCGTGACGTTCAGTCTTTGGGAAGGCGCGCTCGCGTCGGCGGTCGAGGGCGCCGAGGCTGCGCTTGAACGCGTCAAGTCGGCCCGTGAGCTGGGGTGGCTACCCGAGCCGGACCGCCTCGGCCTGTTCCCCGCCGTCACCGACCTGGCGGAGCCCGAGGCGACGAGACCGTTTGACGCCTGGAGTGCAGGACAGTGCGGCGAGGACGTGCGGCTCGAATACGTCATCGACGGCTATGGCTGGTACGGGATCGACGTCACGGTAGGCGAGCGGCGCGGCGAGTTCGGCGGTGGCTATATGACCGACCCGATGGGCGACCTGCTACGCGCTGCGCTGTCGCTGCTAGCGGGCGCCGATCGCGCCGAGCTGATGTGCAATGCCGAGCCGGGACTCACCCGGGTCGAGTTTGTGCGGGAGCCGGTCCGCTTCGACGTGGACGAGTCCGGCATGCCCGAACGGCACGTTTATGGCTGCCGTATCCGAATCCGGGAAATCGACCATCAGTCCGGAGAGGAGCGCGAGCCCGACTTCGACGCGCTCGCCCGCTCGCCCCGCGCCGTGGCCGAGGCGATCTACCGGATGGCTCTGGCACATTTCCAGGATGGCGCGGGGCCTTGGTCAAATCCGATGGCGGCGCTGGAAGGCGCGCTCGCCACGGTGCCGCGCACGCCTGATGACTGACCATCCTGACGCCTGCGCCGAAAGATGCTAATCGCATCGTCGCCGCCTTAGGCAGGAGGAGCGAATGACGGACGTCCGGTGGACTCTCAAGGGACGCGAGTTCGTCCATTGCAACTGCGCCTATGGCTGCCCCTGCCAGTTCAACGCGCTTCCGACCCATGGCGATTGCCGCGCCGTCGCGGCGATCGACATCGAGGAGGGGCATCATGGCGGGACGCGGCTCGACGGGCTTCGGATCGCGGTGGTGCTGGCCTGGCCGGGGCCGATCCACGAGGGGGACGGGCAGGCGCTGCCGATCGTCGACGAGCGGGCGAGCCCGGAGCAGCGCGAGGCGCTGCTTCGGATCATGAGCGGCGAGGACACGGTGCCCGGCGCGACCTTCTTCCAGGTCTTCGCGACGACCTATTCCAAGGTCCACGACCCGATCTTCTCGAGCATCGACTTCGAGGTCGACGTCGACGGGCGCCATGCCAGGCTGGTCGTGCCGGGGGTGATCGAAGCGCGGGGCGAGCCGATCCGCAACCCGGTCAGCGGCGAGGAGCATCGGGCGCGAATCAACCTGCCGCAAGGCTTCGAATATGACGTTGCCGAGATCGGCCGCGGCTGGGCCGAGACCCAGGCGCCGCTCAGCATCAGCCTCGCCGACTCGCACGCCCAATTCGCCCGGCTGCACATCACCGAGAGCGGAGTGGTCCACTAAAGGCCGATGACGGCCGAGCTTCTCGAATCGATCCTGCGCCGCGATCGAGCCGTGATCGCGGCGGCGCTCGCCGCTCTGGCGCTGCTGTGCTGGGCCTATCTCGCCTGGCTCGCCGCCGCGCCGGCACACTCGATGGCGCCGATGGCTCCCGGCATCGGCCGCTGGTCCGCCGCCGATCTCCTGGTCATGCTGCTGATGTGGTGGGTGATGATGGTCGGGATGATGATTCCGGCCGCGGCGCCGATGATCCTGATCTATGCGCGCGTCGCCCGCCAGGCGCGGGAGCGCGGGACCCCGTTCGCTCCGGCCGCCTGGTTCGCTCTCGGCTATTTCCTCGCCTGGCTGGGATTCGCGCTGGCGGCGACCGCCCTGCAATGGGGCCTCGAAAGCGCCCTCCTGCTGACGCCGATGACCGCAAGCGTCGCTCCGCGCCTGGGCGGGGCGCTGCTGGTCGCCGCCGGCCTCTATCAATGGACTCCGCTCAAGGACGCCTGCCTGGCCCATTGCCAGTCGCCGATGCGCTTCATCCAGCGCTACGGCTTCCGCGGCGAGCGCGGCGCCGCGGTCGGGCTCGGCCTTCGCCATGGCGCCTATTGCATCGGCTGCTGCTGGGCTCTGATGATCCTGCTCTTCGTCGGCGGAGTGATGAACCTTCTCTGGATCGGCGCCATCGCCGCCCTGGTGCTCGCGGAGAAGCTGATCGCCGCCCGCTTGATCCAGCGCGCCAGCGGCCTGGCGCTGGTCGCGGCAGGGGCCGCGCTGCTGGCGTGAAGCCTCCTCCTCCCATCTGGCGATGGGGAGGAAAGAAAATCTCAAGCCGGCGCTGGTAAGCCCGCCGCCATGTCGCGCTTCAAGCCCTGGTGGGCGATCGCCCTCGCTTTCGCCGTCACGCTCGCCTTCGAGGCGGCGCTGGTCGAGCGCAAGCATGCGATCTTCGGCGGCGGGTTCGGGCAGTCGAAAGTGATCGACCAGGCGGGGGAATGGCTGCTTTTCGTGCCGGCCTTGCTGGTCAGCCAGGCGGCGCTGATCCTCGCCTGCTATCTGGCCTTGCGAGCGCTGCACCGGCGGCCGGCCGGGAGCGCCCTGTTCCAGCTCGACTTCCTGTTCGTGACCGTCGGCCTGGGCTCGGCGCTGCTCGTCGCCAAGTTCCAGGCCCTGGCCTATTTCAGCGACGCGATGGGCTTCGAGCTGATCCGCAATCTCGGCGGCGGCAGCCTGTTCACCGCCGCGCTCTACGTGCTCGACGAGGCGACCCTGCTCGGCCTGGCCGCGGCCGGCGCGCTGCTGGCTTATTGGGTCTGCTTCAGGCTGGCAAAGAAATATCTGCCTTCCTGGAAAAGCGGCGCGGAGCCGCTGCGGTGGCGCCACCTCGCCGGCCTGCTCGTCCTCGCCGTGCCGCTGGCGCTGGCCGCCGGGCGGCAGCCGGACGCGCGCTACGGGCTCGGCCGCTTCACCGCCTTCGCGGCGATCAACCGGGGGCTCGAGACGGCGACCGATTTCGACCGCGACGGCTATAGCTGGTTCAGCGCGCAGCGCGACCCCTTTCCGTTCGATCCGGCGCGGCACCCGCTGGCGCTCGACGTTCCCAATAACGGCCTCGACGAGGACGGGTTCGGCGGCGATTTCCGTTTCGCCGAGGCGCCGGAAGCGGCGCCGGCGCTGAAGCTGCCCGCGGAGCCGAAGCATCTGGTGGTGATCGTGCTCGAGAGCTTCCGCGGCGACGCGATCGGCCGGCACGTGGCCGGGCGGCCGGTGACGCCGAACCTCAACCGGCTCGCGCGCGAGGGGAGCTGGGTGCGCGAGGCCTACAGCCATGTCGGCTTCACCACCCAGTCGGGCAAGAGCATCTTCGGCGGGGCGCTGGAGCCCAGGCCGGGCGGGCCGTCGCTGTTCCGCGACCTCAAGGGCGCCGGCTACCGGATCGGCGTCTTCTCGGCCGCGCCCGAGAATTTCGGCGACATTTCGGAAGTGACCGGCATGAAGGCGAGCGCCGACCTCTATGTCGATGCGGAGCTGCTCGAAGCGGAGCGGGCGCATCAGTCCGCCTCGCGCGGCTCGCTCGCGCTCGACGGTCGCACGATATTGCGCGAGCTCGACCGGCATTTCCGGTCGGCGGCCGACTGGCGGCGGCCGACCTTCCTCTATCTCAACATCCAGGAAGCGCATTTTCCATACAGCCATCCGGACATGCCCCGCTTCCTGCCCGGACGGCTGGCGAAGAGGAGCGAGATCAAGGCGCCGAACCGGGCGATGGTCGAGCGCACCTACTGGAATGCGGTCGCCTACAGCGACTGGCTGGTCGGGCAGGTGGTGCGGCGGCTGAAGGCGCAGGGGGTCTATGATCGCACCCTGATCCTGGTCACCGGCGATCATGGCGAGGCCCTGTTCGAGGCGGGCTTCCTCGGCCACGGCCACGTCATCGACCGCGCCCAGACCCACGTGCCGCTGATCCTCAGCGATCCCGGCCTGCGCGTCGCGGGGCCGGTCGGGCTGGCCGATTATCGCGGCATCGTCCTGCGCGGGCTTGCCGGCGATGCGCCGCCGCCGCCGGCCCGGGCGGCGGTCTTCCAATATATCGGCACGCTCGACCGGCCGGCGGTGATCGGGATGGTTGAAGCGGGCGGGGTGTGGACGACGCTCAACCTGGAGACCGAAGAAGTCTGGTTCAGCGACTCCGGTCGCCGCCTGCGCTACCGCGAGCTTTGCGCCGGCTCTCCGGAGAATCGCCGCGCCGACCGCTTGGTTCAGGAATGGGCCCGGCAGAGGTGGCTGGCGCGGTAGAGCGGCGTTACCAGGCCTGAGCCAGGGAACGGGAGCGATGGGCCTTCGACTCCGGTTTCAGCGGGGCCGGGCACCGGTCAGGGCGTGATGACCAGCCTCACCGTCGTCATGTGATCGTCGATATAATCGATCGGCATGTAGATGGCGTAGCAGGCCGATCCGGTGCCCACGCAGTCGGCGCCGGGACCGCCGGCGGTGTGGACGCCCGCCGCCGTGATCGTCGTGCCCGCGCCCGGATACATGAACCACGGCCCGCCGCTGTCGCCGCCGGCGCTGAGGTCCGACTGGTTGGTCTTGCTGACCTTGATCCAGCCATTGTAGCCGTTATGGATCGCCGACCCGTCGATGATCTCGCCGCAGGTGATTCCGGTCGTCACTCCGCTCTTGCACATGACCATGCCGTATTTCTGGTTCATGTAGGTGATCAGGGCGGTCACCTTGAAATAGCCGGTGGCGGGAAATTCGGGGATCGAGTTCTTGTCCTCGAAATAGACTTCGTAGCCGCCGCCCTGGTTGATCCCGGTCGTCTCGAAGATCTGATAATCGTATTTGCCTTCGAGCTTCGTCAGCACCGGCGCCGCGAAGGTGACCCAGTGGCCGGTCGTGCTTCCCAGATAGGCGTAGGCGGCGCTCTGGCAGTGCCGCGCGGTGAGGATGCCCTTGGTGGCGGACGACCCGAAGGTGACGGGGAATCCCCAGGTGCAGGCCAGCGAATTGCCGTTGGCGCTGCTGTAGAGGCTGTAGCCGCCGGCGATCCAGTCGCCGGCCTGGACTCCGGTCGGGGGCGCTTCGTCCTTCGGCAGGCGGGTGACGTTGATGACGACCTCGCTTCGAAGAGCAGGCGGGATCAGCTCGCGGACCTGCTGCGCCGCGCTCTGGCTCTCAACCTCGACGATGTAGCGCCGGCCCCTGATGTCGAACCCGCCGCTGAACGGGATTCCGCTGGCCCGGATCGCCGCGGTGATCGCGGCGAGATCGGCGTCGACCTGACGCTTCGACTTGGGCACGTTGACAAGATGGACGAAGCGGCGAAGCCTCGGCGACAGACTGTCGAGAAAGGCTTTGCGGTCCTTGTTGTCGGCGAAGGCGAGCACGACCCGGAACACCGGCTCATGCTCGATCCACATATCCGCATAAGCCGGATCGTTCTCGGAGTTCAGCCGCTCCGACAAGGCGACGACCTCGGTCTGGAGGGCGATGCGCTCGGCGGCGTCGGCCTCGCCGAGCGAGTAGCGCTGCATCAGATAGCCGACGCTGGGGTTGCGGCCGACGACGGTCGGAGTCTCGCCCGGCGGCGTAGGCACGCGCGGCGTCTGAGCGGCGGCGGGAAGCGAGACGGAGGCGAGGATGAGGGCTAGGGAAAGAGGTTTCACGACGCTTACTCCACGGTACACACACTCGACAGGCTTCAGGGCGCCTCCCTCACACGCCCGAACATGAAACGGCGGGCCGGACAGCGAGCCGGAATGGGCGAGCGCAGCGCGCCGTCCGGCGCCGCCGCGGCCGGTACCTCGCCGCCGGACACCCGGTAGGTCCGGCCGAACCGGGCTGTAACGCCGCCGATGCGGAGCGCCGACGGGCTCCCGTCGGCCGTCCGGACCAGCTGCGTGCCGGTCGGGAAGACGGGGGTGAACCGGTCCGCGGCGCCTTCCAGCTCCCAGACGACGCAATCGTCGCGGATCGAGAAACGGCCGGACCCGAGAGCGTCGGGGACGGCCGACGAGGCACTCCGGCTGACGGCCAGATAGGGGCCGCCGGCCGTGGACGAGGCCGAAGCGGGCGCGGTGGAGGGCGCCCTGTCCCCGACGGCCGGCGGCGGTTCGGCGGATCGGTCGCGCGCCGAATCGGACGGCGCTGCGATGGTGGAGTCCGGCGGCGAGCCGGCCGGGCTCCTGGCCGCCGCATTGGCCGGCGGCGAGGCTCCGTCCTCAGGAGGGGAATTCTGGCAGCCCGCACCCAGCGGGAGCAGCGCAAGCAACGGAAGCGAACAGGATCGACGAGCAAGCATGCTCGAACAACGCTTGAATAAAGGATGAGTTTCTTATTTTACTATCGGATCATAGCTTTTCTTGAGAATCCAAGAAGAAACCTCAACCAATCGTAACTATACGGAGGGCTTACACTGCGGTTCTACCATATTCCTGATGGTTGAAGGGGTGGGAGATGGAGAGGCCGCCGTCGACGACGAGGGCGTGGCCGTTGACGTAGCTGGCTTCGTCGGAAGCGAGGAACAAGGCGGCGGCGGCGATCTCGTCGGGGACGCCGCCGCGCTTCAGCGGGTTCAAATGGCCGATACGGTCCTCCTTGCCCGCCGAGCGGGCCCATTCGTAGACCGGCCGGGTCATGCCGGTCTCGATCAGCCCGGGGCAGATGGCGTTGACCCGGATGTTGGCGCCGGCGAGCTGGGTGGCGGCGACCCGGACGAGGTTGACGACGCCGGCCTTGGACGCGGAATAGGCCGGGCCGCCGGCGCCGGCGCGCAGCCCGGCGACGCTGGCGGTGCAGATGATCGAGCCGCCGCCATTGCCCTTCATCACCGGCGCCGCCCGCTGGATGGCGAGGAACGGGCCGATCAGGTTGACTCGCAAAATCTCCTGCCAGTCCTCGACGCTCTGCTCGAAGATCGAGGCCAGGCCGCCCGATATGCCGGCATTGGCGAAGAAGATGTCGAGGCCGCCGAAGCGCTCGACCGCGGTCGCGACCAGATCCTCGACATCGTCGTCGCGGCCGGCATCGGCCTGGACGGCGACGGCGGCGGCGCCGATCCCGGCGGCGGTCTCGTCCTGGCCCTTCAGATCGGCGCAGACCACCTTGGCGCCCTCGGCGGCGAAGCGGATCGCGCTGGCGCGGCCGATGCCGGAGCCGGCGCCGGTGACGATGGCGATCTTGTCGGCGAGTCTCATGCGCTTTCTCCTCGTCCTGCGCTCGTAATTGGGGACAGGCACCAATTTCCCGACCGCGCACCTCCGTCCCGGCGGATCCCGGAAATTGGTGCCTGTCCCCAATTACAATCCGACGCCCACCGTACTGCCGCCGTCGACCACGATCGCCTGGCCGGTGACGAAGGTGGAGGCGTCGCTGGCCAGGAAGACGGCCGCGCCGGCGATCTCGTGGGGCTCGCCGATCCGCTGCAGCGGGGTGTGGGCGGTGACCATTTTCAAAGTGTCGGGATTCTCCCAGAGCGCCTTGGCGAAGTCGGTGCGGATCAGCCCCGGCGCAATGCAGTTGACGCGGACCTGGTGGGGGCCGAATTCGGCGGCGAGGTTGCGGGCGAGCTGGAAGTCGGCCGCCTTGGAGACGTTGTAGGCGCCGATCACCGCCGACGCCTTGAGGCCGCCGATCGAGCTGACGATGACGATCGAGCCGGAGCGGCGCTCGATCATCTCGGGGGCGACCATCTGGATCAGCCAGTGGTTGGCGATGACGTTGTTCTCGAGGATCTTGCGGAACTGGTCGTCGCTGATGCCGCCCATCGGCCCGTAATAGGGGTTCGACGCGGCGTTGCAGACGAGGATGTCGATCCGGCCGAGCTGGCGTCGGGTCTCGTCGACGAGGTGCCGGAGCGCCTCCTTGGAGGAGATGCTGGCGGGGACGACGATGGCGGAGTCCGGATGCTTCGCGTTGATCGAGTCGGCGACTTCCCGGCAGGCTTCTTCCTTGCGGCTCGAGATGACCGCCTTCGCGCCCTGATCGGCCATGGCTTCGGCGATCGCCCGGCCGATGCCGCGCGAGGAGCCGGTGATCACGGCGACTTTGCCGGTGAGGTCGAACAGGGACATCCTTCTTTCTCCGTCGTCGGAATGGGGACACGTACTTTTTCGCGAAAAAGTACGTGTCCCCTTTTTAGAACACCACCACCGACCGCGCCGAGTCGCCGCGCTTCATGCGCTCGAAGCCCTGGTTGACCCGCTCCAGCGGGATCGTCTCGGCGACGATCGAGTCGAGGTCGAGCAGGCCGCGCAGGTAGAAATCGACCAGGCGGGGAATGTCCACCGGGAAGCGGTTGGCGCCCATGAAGGCGCCCTGCAGCTTCTTGCCCGAGAGCAGGTCCATCGCGCCGAGGCCGACCTCGTGGCCGAGCGGCATCATGCCGAGGATCGTCGCGGTGCCGCCGCGCCTGAGCGCCTGGACGGCGAGCATTCCGGAGGACGGGCGGCCGACCGCCTCGATCGCATGGTCGACGCCGCCTTTGGTCATTTCGACGATCTCGGCGGCGGCGCCCTCTCTCGCCGGGTCGACGACGTCGGTGGCGCCGAGCTTTTTCGCCAGCTCGCGCTTCTCCGGGATCGGATCGGCAGCGATGATCCGGCCGGCGCCGGCGATGCGGGCGGCGTTGATCGTGGCGAGGCCGACGCCGCCGCAGCCGATCACCGCCACCGTCTCGCCAGGCACGAGCTTGCAGACGTTGAAGATGGTGCCGGCGCCGGTCGTCACCGCGCAACCGATCACGGCGGCGCGGTCGAGCGGCATTTCGGGATTTATGGCGACGCAGGCATGTTCGTGGACCAGCATCGCCTCGGCGAAGCCGGAGAGGTTGAGCATCTGGGCGATCGGGCTGCCGTCCTCGGTCGTTATCCGCGGCGGGGCGCCGCGGGCGCGGCGGGTGTCGCCGCCGGGGCAGAGCGACATCCTTCCGGTGACGCAATATTCGCAATGGCCGCAAAAGGCCGAGAGGCAGGTGACGACATGGTCGCCCGGCCTCACCGTGCGGACCTCGCTTCCGACCGCCTCGACGACGCCGGCGGCCTCGTGGCCGGGGATGCAAGGGAGGGGATGGGGATAGGTTCCCTCGATGAAGTGGAGGTCCGAATGGCACAGGCCGCAGGCGGCGGTTCGGATGAGGACCTCGCGCGGGCCGGGGGAATCGAGCACGGCCTGCTCGACGGTGAGCGGGGTGCCGGGGGCGCGGAGAATCGCGGCTTTCATGATTGAGCTCCTCCCCGGAACGGGGAGGGGGACCGCGACGCGAAGCGGCGTGGTGGAGGGGGCCCAGCGTCGAAGCGGCGGAAAGGTGGGCCCCCTCCACCATGCTGCGCATGGTCCCCCTCCCCGTTCCGGGGAGGAGCTTTCACGCCCTCACACCGCATGTTTGGCGAACTCGATGCGGGCGATGGCGCGGTTGTGGACTTCGTCCGGCCCGTCGGCGAGCCGGAGCGTGCGGATTCCGGCCCAGGACTTGGCGAGCTCGAAATCCTGGCTGACGCCGGCGCCGCCATGGGCCTGGACGGCGTCGTCGATGATTCGAAGCGCCATGTTGGGGGCGTAGACCTTGATCATCGCGATCTCC
Source organism: Allosphingosinicella sp. (assembly GCA_036378975.1). Taxonomy (GTDB): domain Bacteria; phylum Pseudomonadota; class Alphaproteobacteria; order Sphingomonadales; family Sphingomonadaceae; genus Allosphingosinicella. The sequence continues at coordinate 14,673 of DASUVK010000049.1, forward strand.
GCGGCGGCGGCCTTGTTGCCGGCCTTGTCCATCATGTCGGCGGCCTTCAGACAGAGCAGGCGCGACATGTCGATGTCGATGCGGGCGGCGGCGACTCGCTGCTCCCAGACGCTGTGCTCCATCAGACGCTTGCCGAAGGCGATTCGGGTCTGGAGGCGTTTCACCATCGCCTTGAGCGCCTCCTCGGCGACTCCGATCGTGCGCATGCAATGATGGATGCGGCCGGGGCCGAGCCGGCCCTGGGCGATCTCGAAGCCGCGGCCCTCGCCGAGCAGCATCGACGAGACGGGGATGCGGACGTCCTTGAGCTCGACCTCCATATGGCCGTGGGGGGCGTCGTCATAGCCGTAGACGGTGAGGGCGCGCTCCACGGTGACGCCCGGGGCGTCGAGCGGCATCAGCACCATCGACTGCTGGCGGTGCTTGTCGGCGGACGCATCGGTCTTGCCCATGACGATGGCGACCTTGCAGCGCGGGTCGCCGGCGCCGCTCGACCACCATTTGCGGCCGTTGATGACATAATCGTCGCCGTCCCGATCGATGCGGCATTCGATATTGGTCGCGTCGGACGAGGCGACTCCCGGCTCGGTCATCAGGAAGGCGGAGCGGATCTCCCCGCGCATCAGCGGCGCAAGCCATTGTTCCTTCTGCTCGCGCGTGCCGTAGCGGTACAGAACCTCCATATTGCCGGTGTCGGGCGCGGAGCAGTTGAACACCTCGGCTGACCAAAGGATGCGCCCCATCTCCTCGGCGCACAGCGCATATTCGAGGTTGGTCAGCTGCTCGCCCTCGAACTCGAAGCTGTCATCGACCGGCTCCGCGCCATGCGACGGAGGCATGAACAGGTTCCAGAGGCCCTCGGCTTTCGCTTTGCCCTTCAGCTCCTCGACCACCGGAAGAACTTTCCAGCGGTCGCCTTCGTTTTGTTGCGCA
>DASUVK010000050.1:0-30979 GCA_036378975.1 Allosphingosinicella sp.
GGACAGGGTCCGGATGGGCTTCTTCGCCCATTCGCCGAGGCCGCTTTCCTCGAGCAGCTCGCTTGCGCGCTGGCGGGCGGCCTTGAGGCGCATGCCGCGAAGCGCGCCCATGAAGGCGATGCCTTCGCGCGCGGTCATCGACGGGTAGAGGCCGCGCTCTTCGGGCAGATAGCCGATCTGGTGCGCCGCCTCGATCGGGCGCGAAAAACCGAGGATCCGGCGCTCTCCCGACGAGGGCTCGATGATACCGAGGAGCATGCGCAACGTGGTCGTCTTGCCGGCGCCGTTGGGGCCGAGCAGGCCGAAGATCGAGCCGGCCGGAACCTCCAGGCTGACTCCGTCGACGGCGCGTTTTTCGGCGAAGTCCTTGACCAGGTCGACGGCTTCGACGGCCAGCTCACCGGTCCAGCTTTGCTGCGAAGCCTGTCGAAGCACTGGAATTCCTTAGAGAAGGCCGCATTTGCGAGCTATGGCGCGCTGCAAGTGGATAAGAGCCTAACCCTTAAGGACGCAATACGCGCGGAGGCGGAACGCCTCGGCTTCGTCGCGTGCGGCTTCGCTCGCGCCGATGCGGCGGAGGCGTCGGGGCTCGATCTCCGGAGCTGGCTCGAGGCGGGGCATCACGGGACGATGGGGTGGATGCAATCGCGCTCGGACCAGCGCATTTCCCCGACCGCTTTATGGCCCGAAGCGAGGTCGGCCATCGCATTGGGGATGAGCTATGCGCCGGCGTCCGATCCGATGGCGCTGGCCGCGGAAAGGGAGCGCGGGCGCATCTCGGTCTATGCCCAGGGCGGCGACTATCACAAGACGGTGAAGAAGGCGCTGAAAGCGCTGGCGCGGTTCATCGTCGACCGCTCGCCGTCTCAGCTGAAGGCCTTCGTCGACACCGCGCCGGTGATGGAAAAGCCGCTCGCCGCCGCGGCCGGGATCGGCTGGCAGGGCAAGCACACCAATCTCGTCTCCCGCGAGCATGGCAGCTGGCTGTTCCTTGGCGTGATCCTGACCGAGCTTGAGCTGGAGCCGGACGCTCCGGCCGTGGCGGGAGTCCATTGCGGGACGTGCAGGCGCTGCCTCGACGCCTGCCCGACGCAGGCGATCGGGCCGTCGCACCGCATCGATGCACGGCGCTGCATTTCCTACCTGACGATCGAGCATGAGGGGCCGATTCCCGACGAGTTCCGCGAAGCGATGGGCAATCGCATCTACGGCTGCGACGACTGCCTCGCCGTCTGTCCGTGGAACCGCTTCGCCGAGGCTGCCGCCGCGAACCGTGCCTTCCTGCCGCGCGCCGAGCTGGCTGCGCCAAAGCTCGCCGACCTGCTCAAGCTCGACGATGCTGCCTTCCGCGAGATGTTCGCGGGATCGCCGATCAAGCGCATCGGGCGCAACCGCATGATCCGCAACTGCCTGCTCGCGGCGGGGAACGGCCGGTCAGAGGCGCTGGCGCAGGCCGTGAAGCCTCATCTCGGCGATCCCGACCCGGTGATCGCCGAAGCCGCAGGCTGGGCGATGGAGCGGCTTCAGCGCCGGACCAGCGACAGGACGCAATTTTCCCTGTTGGCCGCGTCTCCCGACGAGGTCCGTGCGTCGATGTAGGTGACGCGCTCCGGCCCCGTCCCTTGCTGGGGCGGGTAGAGGTAGGCGTCGAGGATGCAGGAACGGCCGCGAAACTGAAGCTTCAGCCCTGGCCCCTCCCGCACCTGCAGGGCCGGCGGGCCGAGCAGCTGCATGAGCTCGCCCGCGGTCGCGCCGGACAGGTTGGTATGGATTTCTCGCGGCTTTGCCGGTTCTGGGGCGTCAATCACGGGCGCGGGCGGCTCGGGGCGGCGCGCCATGCATCCGGCGACGAGGAGCGAAGCGGCGGCGATGATAAGAATGCGCATGCGGTCTTCCTGTCATTGCGGGCGAAGCGAAGCAATCCGGTGTGGATCGCCCCATCGCTGCGCTCCTCGCGATGACGATTGTGTGAATGGCGAAGCGCGGCTAGGCGCGCGCTTTCTTCCGCGAACCATAGGTGCCCCCGAATGACCGACTGCCGTCTCGACGTCCTGTGCATCGGCAATGCCATCGTCGACGTCATCGCCGACGCCGACGACGCCTTTCTCGTGGCCGAGGGGCTGACCAAGGGCTCGATGCGGCTGATCGACGCCGAGGAAGCGGAGCGGCTCTATTCGCACATGGGCCCGGCGCGGGAGATCAGCGGCGGGTCGGCCGCGAACACGGCGGCGGGCGTCGCCGCGCTCGGCGTTCGTGCGGGTTTCATCGGCCAGGTCGCGCCGGATCAGCTCGGCACATTCTACCGGCACGACCTGACAGCGGCCGGGGTCGAGTTCACGACCGAGGCGAAGGACTTCGGAATCCCGACCGCGCGCTCGATGATCCTGGTGACGCCGGATGGGCACCGGACGATGAACACGTTTCTCGGCGCGGCGCAGCATCTGCCGTCTAGTGCTCTGGACGAGGAGCAGATCCGGTCGGCGGCGATCCTCTACCTCGAAGGCTATCTGTGGGACCCCGAGACGCCGCGTTACGCGATGGTCCGGGCGATCGAGGTGGCGCGGGAGGCCGGCCGCAAGGTCGCCTTCACACTGTCGGACAGCTTCTGCGTCGACCGTCACCGCGACGGCTTCAACGCATTGATCGACGAGGGTCGGATCGACATCCTCCTCGCCAACGAGGACGAGATCCAGGCGATGGCCGGCGTGCCGCACGTCGAGACCGCCGTGGACGCCTTCAAGGACAAGGTGGAGACGCTGGTCGTGACCCGCAGCGAGAAGGGCGCCCTTGCGACCCAGCGCGGCCAGCGGGCGGACGTCCCCGCGGCGCCGGTCGACAAGGTGGTCGACACGACCGGCGCGGGCGACCTGTTCGCGGCGGGCTTCCTGGCCGGGCAGGCGCAGGGGCGGAGCCTCGAGGAGTCGCTGAAACTCGGCGCGATCGCGGCGGCCGAGGTGATTTCGCATTACGGCGCCCGGCCCGAGGCCGACCTCAAGACGCTCGCCGGAGAGATGCTCGCCGCCTAGCCGGGTTCGGCGTTCTTGAGCTCGATCTGGTTGCCGAACGGGTCGCGGAAGTAGATGGAATAGCCGTCTCCGCTGGCGCCGTAGCGGATGTCTTCCTCGGCGATCTTCACGCCATGGTCCCGCAAGTGCGCACGGACCGCATCCGCGTCGTAGTTGGTCGCGACGATGCAGACATGGTCCATGTTGCGCCCGCCCTCGACCGGCGGCCGGGCCCAGGCGCCTTCCGCGCTGCCGATATCGACAAGGTCGATCAGCGAGCGGCCGGCACGGAGCTGCATCAGGCCGTATTGATGTAGCTCGCGGTCCACGCTGCAGCCGACGACATCGCAGTAAAAACTGCGCGCCTCGGTCATGTTGCTTACGAGAAGCACGACATGGTCCAGCCCCTCCAGCCGAAACGGTGGGGGGCTGGCCATGTCGATCAGCTTACGGCCGGAAGGTCGGCTGGCCGCTGTCGTCGCGCGGGGCGTCTTCCGGGAAGAAAGGCGTCTCGTCGTCGGCCATCACGTCGTGACCCTTCGCGAGCTCCGAATTCCTCATCCCGTAGACGAAGTAGAGGATGATCGCGCCGACCACGTACCAGCCGAAGAAGCGAAGCACGCGCTCCTCGACCGTGAAGATCAGGGCGAAGCAGCTGAGGATGCCGAGCGCCGGAAGGACCGGGTACAGCGGGACCTTGTATCCGCGCGGGATCTCCGGATGGGTCTGGCGCAGCCAGATCACCGTCAGGCAGACGATCCCGAAGGCCGCCAGCGTTCCGACCGAGGTCGCATCGCCGAGGAAGTTGATGTCGAAGAAGCCGGCGGCAATGGCGACCGCCAGGCCGACCACCAACGTGTTGATCCAAGGCGTGCGGAACTTCGGGTGCACCCGGCTGAACACCTTCGGCAGAAGGCCGTCGCGGGCCATCGTGTAGAAGATGCGGGTCTGACCGTACATCAGCACCAGGATGACCGAGGTCAGGCCGATGATTGCGCCGATCTTGATGGTCGAGGCGAACCACGCCCACTGCGGCCCGAATGCGTCCACGGCAACCGCGACCGGATCGGGCACGTTCAGCTCGCGATAGTTGACGACGAGCGTGAGGACGATCGAGACCAGGATGTAGATCACCGTGCAGACCAGGAGCGAGCCGATGATCCCGATCGGCATGTCCTTCTTTGGGTTCTTCGCCTCCTGGGCGGCGGTCGAGACCGCCTCGAACCCGATGTAGGCGAAGAAGACGATCGACGCGGCGCGAAGGATTCCGCTCACGCCGAACTCGCCGTCCTTGCCGGTCGGCTCGGGGATGAACGGGTCCCAGTTCGGCGCGAACGTGCTCCAGTTCGACAGAATGATGTAGCCGCCGACGAGGATGAAGGCGGTCAGCACGAACACCTTGATGGCGACGATGATGTTGTTGACGCGCGCCGATTCCGAGACGCCGAGGCAGAGCAGTCCCGCCAGCACCGCGCAGACCAGGAAGGCGGGGAGGTTGAAGACCGTGGTGGTCGTGGACCCGTCGGCCAGCGTCTTGGGATAGCCCGCCGGGCCGGTAAGCTCGGGCGGTACGATTATGCCTATGTCGGCGAGAAGGCTGACCATGTAGCCTGACCAGCCGACCGAGACGACCGAGGCGGCGAGGCCGTATTCGAGCAGAAGCAGAGCGCCCATCACCCAGGCGGCGAACTCGCCGATCGTCGTGTAGCTGTAGGTATAAGCGGACCCCGATACCGGCAGGGTCGACGACAACTCCGCGTAGCACAGGCCGGCAAAGGCGCAGACGATGCCGGCGATGACGAACGAAAGGAGCACCGCCGGGCCAGCATGGAGCGCCGCCGCGTTGCCTGTGCGCACGAAGATGCCGGCGCCGATGATGCAGCCGATGCCGAGGAAGACGAGGTTCCAGGGGCCGAGCGACCGCTTCAGCTCGCTGGTCTGGGTCTCGCGCTGGACCTGGGCGACGGTCTTGCGGAGCAGGATACGTCCAAGGAAAGTCCTTCTCGGTGCGCCGGTCGCCATCCATCTACCCCTTTTCTGGCCTTCTCGTGGGCGCGGAACCTAGCCAGTTATTCCGCGACCGCAAAGGTCAAAACGCCTAGCGCGCCAGCATCGGTCCGAGCGGCCGTCCGCCGAAGATATGGACGTGGAGATGGGGCACTTCCTGCCCCGAATTCAGGCCGGCATTGGCGAGCAGGCGGTAGCCCGGGGCGACCAGGCCCGCCTCGCGCGCCACCTTGCCGACGGCGCGGACGAAGCCGGCAATCTCGTCCGCCGAACCGCGCTCCGCAAAATCGTCCCACGATACATAGGCGCCTTTCGGGACGACGAGGATGTGGACCGGCGCCTGCGGGTGGATGTCGTGGAAGGCGAACGCATGCTCGTCCTCATACACTTTGCGGGCGGGGATCTCGCCGCGCAGGATGCGGGCGAAGATGTTGGAATCGTCATAAGGCTGCGTGGCGGCGATCGGCATCGGCTCTGGCTCCTTGTCCTCCTCCTATCTCCAACATGGATCAGGCGGCGAAGGCAACCGGGTTGACCCGCGCCCTTGCGGCGCTACCACGGGGGCATGCAAGGTGAGACGCCCGACAGCCTGATTCCCTACGACGAGATCGTCCAGGAAGCCCTGCGCGCGGTCGTCGGCCGGGTGCTCGGCGAGGTCGAGACGACCGGACGCCTGCCCGGCGAGCATCATTTCTACATCACCTTCAAGACCGGTGCGGCCGGAGTCGACATTCCCAAGCACCTTTCCGAGCGCTTCCCCGACGAGATGACGATCGTCATCCAGAACCGCTTCTGGGACCTGAAAGTGGGCGAGGACGGCTTCGAGGTCGGCCTGAGCTTCAACCAGGCGCCGGCCCGACTGGTTATCCCTTTCTCGGCGATCACCGGCTTCGTCGACCCGGCGGTCAATTTCGCGCTCCAGTTCCAGGCCCAGGCCGAGGAATCCGGCCCGCAGGGGCACGAAGCGGCCGAGAACGACCCGCCCGCCGTCGAGCCGGTCGAGGACGGCTCCAACGTCGTCTCGGTGGATTTCAGCCGCAAGAAATGACGTGCTTCGATACGGCATTTCGACTTCGCTGAATGCCTACTCAGCATGAGCGGAAGGGGTTGGAATAATCGCTCATCCTGAGTAGCGGCTGAGCTTGTCGAAGCCGCGTATCGAAGGACGCCCACTCCGCCATGATCTCGACCGACACCGCCCGCACCGAAACCGACAGCTTCGGCCCGATCGACGTGCCCGGCGACGCTTATTGGGGGGCGCAGACGCAGCGCTCGATCCAGAACTTCCCGTTCGGGCCACGCGAGACGATGCCGGCCGAGCTCGTCCATGCCCTCGGCTTCGTCAAGCAGGCGGCAGCGAGGGTCAATGCGAAGAGCGGCGACCTCGACGCCGAGCTCGGGGAGGCGATCCAGCAGGCGGCGGGGGAAGTGGCGAGCGGCATCCACGACGACCAGTTCCCGCTCGTCATCTGGCAGACCGGGTCGGGCACCCAATCCAACATGAACGCCAACGAAGTGATTGCAGGCCGCGCCAACGAGATCCTCACCGGCAGCCGCGGCGGCAAGAGCCCGGTCCATCCCAACGACCATGTCAACAAGGGCCAGTCGTCGAACGACAGCTTCCCGACGGCGATGCACATCGCCGCGGCGCGCGCGGTCGATGCGCGGCTGATCCCGGCGCTGCAGCACATGCACCGGCGGCTCGCGGCGCAGGCGGCCGCGTGGGACCATCTCGTCAAGATCGGCCGCACCCACCTCCAGGACGCGACGCCGCTGAGCCTCGGCCAGGAATTTTCGGGCTATGCGGCCCAGGTCGAGGCGGCGATCGAGCGGCTGAAAGGCGTGATGCCGCGAATTCTCCAGCTCGCCCAGGGCGGCACCGCGGTCGGCACCGGCCTCAACGCGCCCGCGGGCTTCGCCGAGGCCTTCGCGGCGGAGGTGGCGAAGCTCACCAAGCTGCGCTTCACCTCCGCGCCCAACAAGTTCGAGGCGCTCGCCGCCCACGATACTCTGGTCGAGCTGTCGGGCGTGCTCAACGTCATCGCCGTGTCGCTGACCAAGATCGCCAACGACATCCGCCTGATGGGCTCGGGCCCGCGCTGCGGCCTCGGCGAGCTGAAGCTGCCCGAGAACGAGCCGGGCAGCTCGATCATGCCGGGCAAGGTCAACCCGACCCAGGCCGAGATGCTGACCATGGTGGCGGCCCAGGTGATGGGCAACCATGTCGCCGTCACCGTCGGCGGCCTGCAGGGCCATCTCGAGCTGAACGTGTTCAAGCCGGTGATCGCGGCCAACGTGCTGCGCTCGATCGACCTGCTCGCCACCGGCATCGAGAGCTTCACCGAGCGCACCCTCGACGGCCTCGAGCCCGACGAGCGTCGCATCGCCGAGCTGATGAACCGCTCGCTGATGCTGGTCACGGCGCTGGCCCCGGAGATCGGCTACGACAATGCCGCCGCCATCGCCAAGCACGCCCACAAGAAAGGGCTGACCCTGAGAGAGGCCGGCCTCGAGCTCGGCCTGGTCGACGAGGCGACGTTCGACCGGGTGGTGAAGCCCGAGGCGATGCTGGGGCGCTAGCGGAAGCGGTAGTTGAGCCGGACGCCGATCGTGTCGAGGCCGGGATTCTGGCGGCTGAGCAATTGGGCGTGGCTGAGATGGACCCAGCTCGCCTCGACCGACAGCCTGTCGCTGGCTCGCACGCCGAGTCCGATTTCGGGGACGAACAGGATGCGGGACCCGAAGGCGATGCGGTCGGTCCGCTGGAACTGACCGTCGGAGCCGGTGTGCACGGCAAGGCCGACGCCCGGGCGCAGATAGACTCGCCTGCCGATCTTCCAGCTGATTCCGGCGCCGGCGAAATGGGTCTCGCCGGCGCTGTTGAGCGAGACGAAGGCATGCGGCCGCGGCCCGCCGACGGCGCGCAGGAAGCCGATCCTGCCGCCGCGCCAGCCTAGCTGGAAATCGAGGCCCTCCTCGATACCGCTCTTGGTCAGGGGGGTGTCGACGTCATGGACGAAGGCGCCGCCGAACAGCTCCTGCGCCTGCGACGGGGAGCCGAGGAGAACGAGGGCGGCGACCGCCGCGACCGGCTTCATGACGCCGCAAACCCGTTGCCGGCGCAGCCGGTTCCGGGCGGTGGCGGGCGCAGGCTCACGCTCCGGCCTGCCATGCCCGGATCGCGTCGCTGGGGGCGAGCAGCATGATCACGTTGAGGGTGAGATTGTCGCGGATGACGGCGAGGGTGAGCAGCTCGAACGCAACCGCGATCGCCAAAATCACCCAGACCGGCAGCCGTCGCGCCAGCGCGAAGCCGACCACCATCCAGCCGATGTCGGCGACCGAGTTGATGACGCTGTCGCCGGTATAGCCGAGCGCCATCGTCGCCTCGCGGTAGCGGTCGATGATCCAGGGGCTGTTCTCGAGTATCTCCCAGCCCGCCTCGATCAGCACCGCCGCCAGCACGCGGTCGCCCGGCGGGTTGCGGCGCAGGAACAGCCAGCCGAGGAAATAGAAGAGGAAGCCGTGGATGATGTGGCTGGGCGTGTACCAGTCGGCGAGATGCTGGCTGTTGTCGGGGCCGTTCACCGTGCCGACCCACAATTTGACTTCGCCGCAGGTGCAGATCGCCGGCCGACCCATCCACAGCAGGATCGCCGCGGTCAGCGCGACGATGGCGAAGGCGGCGATCCAATAGCCGCGGGGGACGGGCGGGGCGGCGCTCATGCCTCGGCCATCTCCCGGAGCTTCGCGACGGTCCGCCAGTTGCGGCTCGTTGACGGGGACCCGCAGGCCTTGTCGATCAGCGACGGGGTCAGCTTCGAAGTACCGGCGCCCTGCGGGAAATGAACCCAGAGCGCGCCGCCGGCCGCCGCGACGGCTTCGCCGGCCCGAGCCCGTTCCATGAGCTTCGCGGCGGCGTCCGTTTTGGGCGCCTGCTTCGAGACGAGCAGCTGGAGCCGGTTCGGCTCGTCCCGCGCAACCTCGGGAAAGGGATTGGCGTCGGCGTAGCCCGCCCATTGGGCGGCGGTGCGCACGATCACCGGCACGTCGAGCCCGAACCGCCCGGCGACCGCTTTCTCGAGCCGGGCCTCCAGCGCTTCCGGCTTGCCCGCGGCCCTGAAGACCAGGTTGCCGCTCTGGATGTAGGTCTCGACCTCCTCCCATCCGAGCTCGCCGCACAGGGCGCGCAATGCCGCCATCGGCAGCTTGCGGCCGCCGACATTGACGGCGCGAAGCAGGGCAATGAAGCGGGCCATGTCCCTACCTGCTTGACGCATGACGGCTCGGCAAGCCACTAGCGCGCATGGAAATCGAAAGCGCCTTCCAGCGGCGGGGCCTCCTCTTCGTCCTTTCCAGCCCCAGCGGCGCCGGCAAGTCGACCATCGCCCGCATGCTGCTCGAGAACGACGACGGCGTCGCCATGTCGGTTTCGGCGACGACGCGGCCGAAGCGGCCGGGCGAGGTGGACGGGCGGGACTATCATTTCGTCGACGACAAGGGCTTCGATTCGCTGATCGCCGGCGGCCATTTCCTCGAATGGGCGCACGTCTTCGGCCATCGCTACGGCACGCTGAAGAGCGAGGTGCTGAAGACGATCGAGGGCGGCCGCGACGTGCTGCTCGACATCGACTGGCAGGGCACGCAGCAATTGAAGCAGGTCGATCCGGACATCGTCCGGGTATTCATCCTGCCGCCCTCGATGGAGGAGCTCGAGCGCCGCCTGCGCACCCGCGGCACCGACAGCGAGGACGTCATCCGCCGCCGCATGGAGCGGGCCACCGCCGAGATCAGCCACTGGGCCGAATATGATTATGTGCTGATCAACAACGACGCCGAGAAATGCCGCGAGCTGGTCCACAACATCCTGAAGGCGGAGCGGCTCAAGGCGACGCGACGCGTCTTCCTCCACGATTTCGTGCGGCAATTGATCGGCTGATTGGCGGCGGCTCCGTTTCGGCGTAGGATCGCGCGACAACAAGGGGGAGGACTGGCATGGTACGGACCCTGATCGGCGGCGTGGTCGGCGGCATCATCATCTTCATCATGGGCTATGTGTTCTGGGCGACCCCGCTCGGCAACATTCCCTTTTCGCATGCCAGCGACCCGCAGGCGGCGGCAGTGCAGACGGCCCTCGCGCAGAACCTCACGGCGGGCGGCACCGGCACCTATTTGATCCCCGATCCGCGGAGCCGCGAGGGCGCCGCGCTCTATACGCAGGGGCCGGTCGCGACCGTCTCCTTCAACAGCGGCGGCTTCGCGCCGGAGGACATGAGCATGCTCCTTCCCGGCTTCATCCTCGCGGTCGTCGCCGGGTTGCTGATCGCCTTCGCCCTCGCCGCAGTGGGCGGCGGCGGCCGCAGCTTCGCCAATGTCGCGCGGCTGGTGGTGCTCTACACGCTCGGCTTCACCGTCTGGGAGTGCCTCACCAACCCGATCTTCACGCATGCCGACTGGCGCTTCTGGATCTATGCCTTCGTCGCGGAGAGCCTATCGTTCATCCTCGCCGGCCTGGTGATCGCGCGCTGGTTCCTGCCCGGCCGCGCCGACGCACCGGCGGCATCGGGCTACACGGCTTCTTCCGACTAGGGGTCAGAGCAGGGTCAGGAAGCGGTAGGCGGCTTCGAACTCGCGCCGCCGGTTGGCGAGCGCGGCGGCGGCGAGGACGTCCTCGCCCCATTGCTCGGCCTGCCAGGCCTCGTCGAGCGTCGCCGCCGCCCACGCCGCGTCGAGGCCGATGGCGCCCTCGGCCAGAGCGAGGGCGATGATCAGCGAGCCGGCGATGGTCACCAGGGGCGCCAGGCCGGCAAGCTGGAAGACTCCCCGCGCGGCGGCGGCCAGAGCCAGTTGCTCGATGGTGGCGGACGGTTGCCGGCAGTGCACGACGCCGACCGTGGTCTCGATTTCGACGCCGAAGCGGGTGGCCGCCCAGCCCAGCAGCGGATCCCAGGCCTGCTGCTGGCGATCGACCAGAGATTGCGGGCCTTCGGCGCGATAGCATAGCAGGTCGCTCTCGCCATATTCGGCCAGGGTGCGGGCAAAGGCGGCAGGGTCGGGCGCCACCCGGTCGATCGCCGCGTTGGCGAGGCCGGTAAGCGGCATGGCTTGGGGATCGACCTTTTCGCCCTGCCCGTTCCACTCGTCGGCGATCGCCTCCGCCAGCTCCTCGGTCGGCACGCGCAGCAGGTTGCGGCCGGGAGTGCGCACCGGCCGGCCGTCGAGCAGGATCGCGACGCCGCCCTCCTCGGGGGAGACGGCGGCCTGCTTGTAGAAGCGCTTCATGGACCGGGGGGGGTCTTCCAGCGGGCCGCGAGCCATTTGGGGCCCCAGAAGCTGGCGACGAGGCCGGCAAGCGCAAGCGGCAGACCGACCGCCAGCGAGCCGCCCGGCACCAGCAGGTCGCTATACCAGACGGCAAGGCCGACGAGGACGACGATGGTGCCGCCGATGCGCACCAGGTTGATCGCGATGAAGCGGTTGCGCCAGACGGCCTCGTCATCTTGTGGGGTCATTGGACACCTTCATCCTCATCGTCGCCGCCATTTCCCGATCGCCGCGTTCGGCAAGCGCGTCGGCGATCCTCGCCCGTACCGCGTCGGGCTTGTCCTGGTCTATCTTCGCCGTGCCGCGCCACGCGGCGATCCGCATCTCGAAGCCGGCGATCGCCTTGAGCAGGCCCTCGAAGCGGCCGGCACTCATCTTGGCGCGGGTCCAGGGGATTTTCGGCGCCAGCCGCGCCTCCTGGCCGGCGGAAAGGTCGTCGACGAGACGGACCAGCGCCTCGGCGTCCAGCGATCGCACCGGCCCTTCCAGCTCGACTCCGACATAGTTCCAGGTCGGCACGCGGTCTTCGAGGCCGTAATATTCCGGGCTGATATAAGCGTGCGGGCCGGTGGCGACGAACAAAGCGTCGCCGCCGGCGGCGAGCGCCGCATAGGTCAGATTGCCGCGCGAGACGTGGAAGCGAAGCCGGTCGCCTTCGATCAGCACCGGAACATGGACGGCGCGCGGACCTTCCGAGGTCGGCACGAACAGCACCCCGAAGCCCAGCTCGCGGACCAAGGCCGCCATCGCCTCGCGATCGGCGATGTGGAATTTGCGGTTCGGGTGCATCAGCCCCGTCCCCGGTTGCGCCGTTCGCCCTTGCGCTCCTTGCGGCGCGACTTGGCGGCGGCGGAGGCGGCGCGGCGCTTGCCCTCGGGCGTGGCCGAGAATTTCACTTCGTCCAGCGGCAGGTCGCCGAGCGCGGGATCGAAGCCGAGATTGGCCATCGTCTCGGCGAAATGGGCCGGCAGCTCGGCGGTGACGTCGAGCCGCTCCCCGTCGGGATGGTCGATGCGCAGGCGGCGGGCGTGAAGGTGAAGCTTGCGGCTGATCGTGCCGGTGAGGAAAGCGTCGGGGCCGCCATATTTGCCGTCGCCGAGGATCGGATGGCCGATCGCCGCCATGTGGACGCGCAATTGGTGGGTGCGGCCGGTAAGCGGCTGCAGTTCGAGCCAGGCGGCGCGGTTGCCGGCCCGCTCGATCATCCGGTAGCGGGTTCGCGCCGGGAGTCCGCCCTCTCCTTCCTCGACATGCATCTTCTCGCCGCCCGTCCCCGGCTGCTTGGCGAGCGGCAGATCGATATAGCCGTCGGCAATGTCGGGCACGCCGGTGACGATCGCCCAATAGACCTTGCGCGCGGTCCGGCCGGCGAAGGCCTTGGAGAAAAAGCCGGCGGCGCGGGCGGTGCGGGCGACGAGGAGGACGCCCGATGTGTCCTTGTCGAGCCGGTGGACCAGCTTGGGACGGTGGCCGGCCTCGTCGGCGAGACCGTCGAGCAGGCCGTCGAGGTGGATGCGGGTCTTGGTGCCGCCCTGGGTGGCGAGGCCCGGCGGCTTGGCGATGACGATCGCGTGGGGGTCGCGGTGGATGACGATCTCGTTGACGAAGGCGATCTGGTCGTCGCTCAGCTTCGGCCGCTCCGGCTTGGTCCGTGCCGGCACGACGGCGGTCTCGGCGGGGGGAACGCGGATCGACTGGCCCGCCTCGACGCGGTCGCCCGGCGCGGCGCGCTTGCCGTCGAGGCGAAGCTGCCCCGTCCGCGCCCAGCGCGATACGGCGTTGAAGCTGGTTTCGGGAAGGTGGCGCTTGAACCAGCGGTCGAGACGGATGCCGTCGTCGTCCGGCGCGACAATGAACTGGCGGACCTCGCTCATGCCGCCGCCCGCGCCGCCCACCAGCCCAAAGCGAAGAGGAGCAGCGAGCCCAGCACGGAGCCGGCGACGTAGAGAATAGCGGTGGTGACGCGGCCGCGCTCGAGCATCACAAAGACGTCGAAGCTGAAGGCCGAGAAAGTGGTGAAGCCGCCGAGCAGGCCGACCGCCAGCAGGAGCCAGAGCGGACGATCGATCGCGCCCTCGGCCATCATCGAGCCGGCGACCAGCCCCATGAGCAGGCCACCGATCAGGTTGACGCCGAGCGTCCCCCACGGGAAGCCCGGGCCGAGCTGGCGAAGCGCCAGCCGGCCGAACTCGAACCGCAGGCCCGCGCCGGCGGCGCCGCCGATCATGACGAGGAGGAGGTTGCGCATCGCCGGCGATGTAGCCGGGCGCAGGGAGGGATACCAGTCTTCCCCTCACCCGCAGGAAGAAGGATCTACTTGCCGTTATTGGCGATCAGCGCGACTTCCGAGCCTTTCGGCTTTGGCGTGACGATCAGGTAGAAGGCGCCGTTGTCGCGCTCGTTGGCGCCGGCGAGGACATGGTCGCCGTCGCGCAGCTGGTGCTCGGACGTATAGCCGGCGCGCACCGCCCGCGTATGGTACCAGTCGAGGATGCGCTGCCAGCCCTCGGCGGTGGTGAACGTCACCACGCGGGTGCTGCAGCCGGCCTGGTTGTTGGCGGCGGCCTCGGTCACGCGCCCGCCCGGATAGACCGGGAAATTTGGGGAAAGTCGGTTCGCCCAGCCCAGATTGTAATCGAAGCGCCCGGGGTCGGAGCAATTCTTGCCGCCGGCGCCGATCGCCGCGGCGGCGCTGGTGCCCTTGGGCGGGGAGGCCCCGTCGCCGCCGGGATAGGAGGCCTGCTGCGGCGTCGGCGAGGGACGGGCGGCATTGCGGTTCGACTGGGTGGCGAGATTCTCGTCGACGAGGATCTGGTCGTTCAGCGCGCTGGTGATGGCGGGATCGGCGTCGTTGCCGGGTTCGGCGGCCTCCTTGGTGCCGAAAAGGTTGCAGCCGGAAAGCGCGAACGCCGCGGCCAAAGCGGTCAGGCGAAGCAGCGGATAGGCGCGGTCGGTCATCGAACGGACTCCTTGAAGCCGCCGCTATGCCGCATCCAGGCGCAAAATGGGTGACGAGAGATGGTTAACCCGGGACCTTGGCGGGACCTGTCCCGCTTCGGGACTGCCAGAAGGCGAAGCTTTCCGCCTGGACGCTCTCGATAAAGCGCCGGGCCCGGGGCCCTTCCCAGGGTCCGTCATAGTCGCGCGCACGGGCGCCGGCGACCCACCAGCCCTGGCCGGGCAGGCCGTCGCTCTGGCGGACGACCAGCACCGCCAGCTCGGGCTCGCCGCGGCGGGCCGCTTCGTCGTCGACGGCGGCGAGAATCGCGCACAGCGCCCGCATCTTGGGCCGCGAGAAGCCGTAACCGAGCCGCTCCAGCAGGGCGCCGTAGCTCAAAGCGGTCCCAGCTTTGGCCGCGGCGACGAGGTGCAGCCGCACCTCCTCCGGTTCGGCGAGCGCGGGCACCGGCTCAGTCGCGATGCCGGACCGTCAGCCGCCCGTCGGTGCCGCCTCCCGGGCGTGGGCTCAGGACCAGCTTGAAGCGATGCTCGTCGCGTTTCTGGACGCCGGTCACGAGCCAGCCGTCGCCCTGCCTGGCCGCGCGCTCCAGGCGGAAGCCCTCGGCACGGGCCGGATCGCGGTACCAGGCGGCCACCGCATCGACCGGCTCCGGCGTGGAGAAGCCGATCTCGACCTCGGTATTGTCGCCCTTGCCCGTGCCCTGGCCGGCGACGATCGCCATGCCGCGCAACACTGCGCCGGGATAGAGGAGCTTGCTGTCGCGCTCGACGCGCGCCTCGCCGGCCATGCCCTTGGGGAGGCTGAGCTTGAGGTCGAAGCCGGGGGCCTTGACCGAGATCTTGCCTTCCTCGGCCTTGCCCTCGGCCGAGACCTGGGCGTTGGCGGCGCCGTTATCGGCTTCGTCGGAGTCGATCTTCGCCTCGCAGGCGCCGAGGAACGCGGCGGCGGCGAGGATTGTGCAAAGACGCGGATCGTTCATTCTTTCTCCCTCGGGAAATGCGCCTCATCCTAGCCCGTCGGCGCGCCCTCGCCAAATGCTTGTCGCGACCCCCGGCCTCGGCTACCCGCGCCGCGGTGACCGACGCCGCCCGCACCAGATCCGGCCTGCTGATGGGCCTCGGCGCCTATACGCTGTGGGGCGTGATGCCGCTCTACTTCAAGGCGGTCGGCCATGTCCCCGCGCTCGAGATCGTCTCGCATCGGGTGCTGTGGTCGCTGGTCCTGCTCGCCGCGGTGGCGACCCTGTGGAAGAAGTGGGCGAGGATCCGCACGGCGCTGACGACCCCGCGGGTGGCGATGATCCTGGCGGTCACCACCGTCCTGATCGGGATCAACTGGCTGGTCTTTATCTATGCGGTGGTCAGCGGCCACGTGCTCGAGGGCAGCCTCGGCTATTATCTCAATCCCCTCGTCAACGTGCTGCTCGGCGTCCTGCTCCTCAAGGAGAAGCTGACCGGCTTCCAGAAGGGGGCGGTGCTGCTCGCCGCGGCCGGGGTGGCGATCCTCGCGGCGGGTGCCGGCGACGCCTTGTGGATCAGTCTGACGCTGGCGGCGAGCTTCGCCCTCTACGGCTTCGTGCGCAAGGTCGCCCCGGTCGACGCGATCGAGGGGCTGGCGATCGAGACCGTTTTCCTGGCGCCGTTCGCGCTCGCCTGGCTGATCTGGCTGCAGCAGACCGGCCAGAGCCATTTCCTGGTCGACCGGACGACCGATACTTTGCTGATCCTCGGCGGCGCGGTCACCGCCATCCCCCTCCTCCTGTTCACCGCGGCGGCGCGGCGACTTCGCTATTCGACGCTGGGCTTCCTCCAATATGTCGCGCCCTCGCTCCAGTTCCTGCTCGCCGTGCTGATCTTCAGCGAGCCGCTGACCGCCGCCCACCTGATCTGCTTCGGCGCGATCTGGGTGGCGCTGGCCGTCTTCGTCAGCGAGGGCGTGCGCGGCGCCCGTGCCGCGGCGGCGGCCGAGGCAGCGGTCTAGCCGCTCCGGTCCCGACCGGCTAAGGCACGTGCAGATGCTCAATCTCGTCTCCATCCTGATCGGCGCGCTCGCCCTGCTGCTGGCCATCCCGGCCTTCGTGCCGCTGCTCGGCTGGATCAACTGGCTGGTCGTGCCGCTCGCTATGGTCGGCCTCGCTTTCGGCCTTGCGTCGAGGCAGACCGGAGGCCGCAACCTCAACCTGCTCGTCATCCTTATTGGCGTGCTTAGACTGATGCTCGGCGGAGGGGTGTTTTGACGCGTAACCGGTCGCGGACGGTTCTCGCCGCCCTCCTGATCCTCGCGGCGTGCTACCCGACGCCGGCTCCGGAAACCGTCTATTCGTCCTGCAACGTGCTGGGCTCGTCGGACTGGAAGGCCCATGTCGAAATCTTTCCCAACGCCGCGCCGATGCCCTATCTGCGGCGCAAGCTCATCGTCACGGGCAAGGTGACGACCGCCGGCGGAGGCGTCTACGTCAGCCTCGGCGAGGGGCCGGTGTCGAGGCTCGACCAGCCGGTCCAGCAGATCGTGGTGAGGACCGAAGGCTCGCCGGAGGCCGGCGCCGCGCCGGTCACCCACAATGTCCGCGGCGTGTTTCCGGCGATGAAGCGCTATGGCGGCGTCGCGATACGCTGCGGCGACGGCATCATCGCCGAGATAAGGGACGTCCCCATCCCGCCCCGCAAGAAGGGCGAGAACAGCCTGTTCTAGCGCGCAGCCCGCGCGGGCGCAGCCCGCGCGGGCTTCTTTCCCGGGACGGAAGAGCGGGACGAGGGCTAGATCTTGATCTTGCGCGGCAGCTCGCGGTGGCAGGCATAGTCGCTGTGGCCGCCCGCTCCGTCGGCGAGGAAGACCTCGCCGTGGCAATCGCGGGCGCGTTCGTTGGCGATCGCCCAGGCCTCTTCCTGCGTGGGATGGCGACTGGTCTTGCCGGGCAGGCCCTCCTGCCGGACCTCCCAGCCCGATTCGCCGCCGACGACCCAGAAATTCCTGCCGACCATGACACCAGAACGGCCGACGGCGACGGCGGTTGCGTCAGCCGAACGCGGCGGCGAGCGCCGGCCGCAGCACCAGGGCGATGCCGGCGACGCTGACCAGGAAGAAGAGGGTCCGCACCACCGGCACGCCCATGGCGTAAAGCGGCAGATAGACGGTCCGCGCGCCGAGCCACAGCCACGCGCCGATCGCCGTCCAGCGGTCCCCGAGCCCGGCGACGGCGACGATCAGCACCGCCGCGGCGAAGATCGGGAAGGTCTCGAAGAAATTGGCCTGCGCCCGGGCGAGCCGGCCGACGACCGGCTGCGGCGGCGGCAATGCCTCGTCGCGCGCGCCCATATTCCACTTGGTCCCATATTGCCGCGTCTTGACCCGGACCGCGGCGAAGATGTGGACAAAGGCGAGGACGCAGCCCCAGGCGAGGGCGGTGAGTTCGTCGGTCATCGCGGCCGGTGTCCGGCAAAAGGCGCGAGCGCGCAAGGGAGGAACAGGAGGCGTCGCCCCAGCGCCGGCTGGGGCCACGGGGGATGAAGAGCGCAGTGTCCTTCACCCGCTGGGATGCCAGCCTTCTGGGATGACGAGGCGCGTTTACCCCTCGCTCGACTTGCGCCGGCGCCGCCATGGGCCGGTGACGGCGAAGGTGATTCCGGGCGACTGGGCGTTGACGAACAGGGTCGAGCCGTCGGGGGAGAAGCAGGCGCCGGCGAACTCCGAATAACTATTGGCGGCAAAGCTGTAGAGCTCTCCCGCCGGAGTGACGCCGCGCAGATATTGCGGCTGATCGTCGGGACCGTCCTCGCACAGGATCAGGTCCCCCCAGGGGCTGACGGCCACATTGTCGCAATTCTTGAGCCGTTCCGCAGAGGCGGATTCGACGAAAAGCTCCAGCTCGCCGGGTCGGCCCGCCTCCCCCGGACCGCCCTCGGCCGGGCTCGGCCGGTACCGCCAGACCTGTCCCAGCCGCGCCGCGCCGCCCATCGTGCAGCTGACATAGACCTCGGCGCCGCGGCTGCCGCGGCCCAGCGCCAGTCCCTCGCCGCGCGCGAAACGAAGCGCTCCACGGGCGAAGCCGCGCTCCTTGAGGTCGCCGGCCGGGGAATCGACGCCGTCGAGGTCGATCCAGCGGACTGCGGCCGCCCGACCCACCGGCAGCACCGGCCCCTGGCCGGCGAAGCGGGTCCCGTCCGAGGGCCAGTTGCGCAGGTCCCGCTCCCGGTCGCGCAGGAGGCCCAGCGCCTGCAGCCGCCCGCCGCGCGCCAACCGGCCGCGGGACTCGGGCAGGAATCGGTAGAGCAGCCCGTCGGGCCGGTCCTCGGTCAGATAGACGATGCCGGTGCCCGGATCGACGAGCGCGGCTTCATGGACGAAACGGCCCATCGCGGTCAGCGGCAGCGGATCGACCAGACCCCGCGCCTGCGCGGGGACTTCGAACACCCAGCCGTGGGCCCGGCCGACCAGCGGTCCTTTTCGCTCGATCGTCTCCTCGCAAGTCAGCCACGACCCCCAGGGCGTCGCCCCGCCCGCGCAATTGCCGCAGGTCCCGGCCAGGCTGAGGTGCGAGCGCAGCAGCCGTTGCCGCCGCATGTCCCAGATCAGGGTGGTCGTCCCGCCGAGCTTGGGCCGGCCGTCCGGCGCAAAGTCGAAAATCTTGTCGCGCGGAACGGCGCTCGCCAGCGCGAAATCGGCGCCGAACGCCCCGCCCTCGGTGAGATTTGGCCACATTTCGTGGTTGCGCACCAGCGCCACCCGGTGAGGCGCCCCGCGCACCGGGAAGCAGGCCATGCCGTCGAAAGCGGCCGGCACGCGCAGGCCGTCGCTCATCGCCTCGCCCTCGCGCGAGACGATGCGGTACGTAAATCCGGAGGGAAGGTCGAGCAGCCCCTCCGGGTCGCGCACCAGCGGCCCATAGCCGGTGGCGCTGGGCTGGGCTTGGGCCGGAGTCTCGCTGACCAGCTTCAGTCCCGCGAAGCCCAAAGCGGTCGCCGAGATGCCGGTCAGCAGCGAACGACGCGTTATCTCCATGGCGTATCCTTCTACCGTCGGTGCAGCCGGTGCCAACAGAGGGCGAGGGCGACGATGACGGCAATGTCGTAAGGGCATAGATTGCCCACCCGGTAGAGCGGAAGATAGCGATCCAGCCCATGCCGGTCGATGATCAGCTCGGCAAACAGCACCCAGGCGAGGAAGATCGCGATCATGGCGGTGAGCCGCACGATCAGCGGCAGCTGGCGAAATGAGATTGCGGGCGGCGGCGAATGTCGCTTCATAAGCGAGTCGTGCCACTTCAACCGCGCTTGAGGTCAAGGGGAATAAGATGGCGGAGCTTTCGATCGGCGAGCTTGCGGCGCGGGTCCGTCTGAGACCCTCGGCGATCCGATATTACGAGGCGGCCGGGCTGCTGCCGCCGCCGGCCCGCAGGGGCGGCCGCAGGCGCTACGACGGCGCCAGCCTTCGCCGGTTGAGCTTCATCGTCCAGGCGCGTCGAGCCGGACTGACGATCGCCAAGGTCAGGCGATGGCTCGCGGCTTGGGACGCGCCGCCAGGGGCCGGTTCGCCGCTTCGCGACATACTGGCGGCGGAGCTCGCCACGCTGGACGCCCGGTCGGTCGAGATCGAGCGCCAGCGGGCCCGCGTCGCGACGCTGCTCGACTGCCGCTGCACCTCGATCGCCGACTGCCCATCGCTCTAACACCGGCCAGGACAGCCCCCTCCCTGACTGCCGCGCGTGACAAATGCGGCCTGCTTTGCCACTATCGGACGATGTCGGCCGCCGCCCCTCGCCTCGCTTCATCGCCGGAGCCCGAGCTCAGCCTGCCCGGCTGGATCTATCGCGACGCCGAGTTTTTCGAGGTGGAGATGGAGCGGCTGATCCGCCCCGCCTGGCAGGTGGTCTGCCACGCCAACGACATCCCCGCGCCGGGCGACTGGCGGACGATCGACTATCTCGGCGAGAGCGTCATCGTCATCCGCGGCGACGACGCCCAGGCGCGCGCTTTCTCCAATGTCTGCCGCCACCGCGGCTCGCGGGTGGTGAGCGGCGGCGCCGGCTGCTCGAGGCGGCTGACCTGCCCCTATCACGCCTGGACCTACGGCCTCGACGGGCGGCTGATCGGAGTGCCGCACAAAGGCGACTATCGGGGGATCGACACCGCCAAGCTCGGCCTCGTCCCGGTCGAGCTCGAGGCCTGGCGCGGCTTCCTGTTCGTCCGGCTCGAATCGGGCGGCCCGTCGGTAGCGGCGATGATGGCGCCGCATGAGGGCGAGATCGCCCCCTATCGCTTCGAGCAGCTGGAGGCGCTCGGCCGGGTCACGCTGCGGCCGCGCGACGTCAACTGGAAGAACGTCGCCGACAATTATTCGGACGGTCTCCACATCGCCGTCGCCCATCCCGGCCTCACCCGCCTGTTCGGCCGCGGCTATGCGATCTCGGCCGGCGAGCATGTCGACCGCATGGCCGGAGACCTGATCGACCGCCCTTCCGCCAACCCGTCCGAGCGCGCCTATCAGCAGCTCCTGCCCGAGGCACCGCATTTGCCGGCGCAGCTCCAGCGCCGCTGGCTCTATTTCAAGCTGTGGCCCAACGTCGCCTTCGACATCTATCCGGACCAGGTCGATTTCATGCAATTCCTGCCGGTCTCCGCGACCGAGACGGTGATCCGCGAGATCAGCTACGCCCTCCCCGACGGCCGCCGCGAGATGAAGGCGGCGCGCTACCTCAACTGGCGGATCAACCGCCGAGTCAACGAGGAGGACACCGCGCTGATCCGCGGCGTCCAGCAGGGCATGGCGTCGCGGAGCTACACGCCGGGGCCGCTCGGCGAGAGCGAAGTGTGCCTGAGGAGCTTCGCACGCAAGCTGCGGCGGCTGATCCCGGAAGCGCACCTGCGCGAGCCGCCAGAGCCGGGATGGAGTCGCGGCGGCTAGCCGGCACTAGGCTGCCCATTTCTCCCGACATCCTTAGGACGAGCTTTCCCACCGAGGGGGCCACGTCCGCCGGCAGCATCGTTGCGACCTCCTCGCGCGCATCCTTGTAGGCCGCGCTGACCCGCAACAACTCCATCGACCAGTCCGCAAACGAGCGCCGGTCGACAACCCGCTCGTCGCGCACTTCGAAGGCCGAGTGACGCGAATCCCTGCGGAGCCGCTCGACCAGATTGTCGATCGCCCGTTCGCGCCGTCGATGATCTGGAGGAAACGAGCCGTCGAACAGGAGGAGGCCGGTGACGCCGTCGAGCGCATTCGGATGGCGCGCCGAACGGCGCCGGCGGGCAACGCCGTTCATGGGACTCGAACCGAATCGATTCCGCGCCGGAACGAGTCTACACTGACCGCCATGTCCCGCGACCCGCGCATCGACGCCTATATCGCCCGGCAGGCGGATTTCGCCCGGCCGATCCTCGAGCATCTGCGCGCCGCCGTCCATGCGGCCTGCCCGGAAGCGGAGGAGACGCTCAAGTGGAGCATGCCCCATTTCCTCTACAAGGGGCAGATGCTGGCCGGCATGGCCGCCTTCAAGGCGCACGCCACCTTCGGCTTCTGGCGGGCCAGGGAGGTGCTCGGCGAGACCGGCGCGCAGCGCGACGCGATGGGCCAGTTCGGCCGGCTGACCTCGATCGCCGACCTGCCGCCGGACGAGGTGCTGGCGGCGCTGATCCGCCAGGCGGTGGCCGTGACCGACTCGGGGCCGCGGCCCTCCCGGCCGAAGGCCGCGCCCAAGGGGGAACTGGCGACGCCGCCCGAGCTGGACGCCGCCCTCGACGCCAATGCCGCCGCCCGCGCCACGTTCGACGGCTTCCCGCCGAGCGCGCGGCGCGAATATGTGCAGTGGGTGGTCGAGGCGAAGCGGCCCGAGACTCGCGACAAGCGCATCGCCCAGGCGGTCGAATGGATGTCCGAGGGCAAAAGGCGGAACTGGAAATACGAGAATTGCTGAGTGCCGGGCCCTCCCGCCATTCGTCCCGCCCTTAACACTCCATCAAAACTCTGCGGCTAGGGATCAGGGAGCCCGGCAGCACGCAGGATTCCCATGTATCACGCGCCCGTTCCCATGGATATCGACCCGCAGGATTCGGAACCGGCCGAGCTGGCGGACGAAAGCGTCGGCGCGGATGCCAGCAGCCAGCGGCTTCGCGACGCCCATCTCCATAACGGCCAGGCGCAGACTCGCCTCCTGTTCGCACCCTTTTTCGCCCTCACTGGCGTCGGCGCCGCCTTGCTGGTCGCCTGGGCGATGCTGGGCACGTCGCGGATCGAGCTGCTCGCCGGCTGGCTCGCCGTCGTCGGCTTCGCCAACTGGACCTATTTCCGCTCCGCCGCCGCCGAGCGCGCCGCCGCCGAGAGCCGCTCGGCCGAAGGCCGCCCGCTGGTCCGGGCGATCGGCGAAGCCATCGGCCTTGCCGCGATCTGGTCGGCCTTCCCCACCTACGCCTTCGCCACCCAGCCGCACGAAGTGCAGGTGGTGATCGGCGGCGCGATGGGGGCGATGATCATGGCCGCGATCGGCCTCGCCTCGGTGCCCGCCGCCGCCTTCGCCTGGATCGCGACGATGACGGCGGCGCTGTGCTGCGCTTACTATCTCGGCAGCTCGGACCTCGACCCGACTTTCGGTGCCTCGATCGTCGGCGTCGCCGCGGTCGCGATCTTCGGCGTCGCCCGCCTCACCCGCTGGACCTTCGGCCAGCTCCAGACCATCGCCAACGTGCGCACCCAGGCCGAGTCGGTCCGCCTGCTGCTCAAGGAATATGAGCATCGCGGGGTCGGCTGGCTGTGGCAGGTCGATGCCGAGAACCGGGTCGTCTACATCTCCTCGCGAATGACCTCCCTGCTCGGCCGCTCGGCCAGCCAGCTGATCGGCCACTCGCTGCCGGCGACCCTGGGCGGCAACAGCGCGCTCGGCCGCACCCTGCTTGCCCGCCAGCCCTTCGCCAGCCTCGAGATGGAACTGAAGACCCGCCGCGGCACCCGGTGGATCAGCCTCGCCGGCGATCCGATCATCGACATGGCCGGCCAGTTCCAGGGCTTCCGCGGGGTTGGTTCGGACATTACCGAGGTCCGCCGCACTCAGGAGCGGCTGACCAACCTCGCCAACATGGACGTGTTGTCGGGCCTGCCCAATCGCGGCCGGGTGCGCCAGCTGCTCGGCGAGGCGCTCTCCGCCTCGCAGTCGAGCAATGTGCCCTGTGCGATCATGTTCCTCGATCTCGACGGCTTCAAGCCGGTCAACGACACGTTCGGCCATCCGAAGGGCGACGCGGTGCTCAAGAGCGTCTCGCAGCGCCTGGTCAAGGAAGCCGGCGAATCGGGCCATGTCGGCCGGATGGGGGGCGACGAGTTCGCCATCGTCATCCGCGACGCGCAGAGCCGCAAGAAGGTCGACGACCTCGCCGGGCGCATCATCGCCGCGGTCGCCGAGCCCTATCATATCGACAAGGCCGAGATCCGCATCGGCGTCTCGATCGGCTGCGCCTTCGGTCCGATCGACGGCCAGAGCGTCGACGACCTCATCCAGAAGGCCGACCTGGCTTTGTACCAGGCCAAGGGCCAGGGCCGCGGAACCTGCTGCTATTTCTCCGCCGACATGCAGAACGAGGCCGAGGACCGGCTCCGGCTCGAGCAGGATCTGCGCCAGGCCCTGACTCTCAAGCAGTTCCGGCTCGACTATCAGCCCTTGGTCAACGCCGCCGACCAGAGCCTGGTCGGCTTCGAGGCCCTGATCCGCTGGCACCACCCGACCCGCGGCATGGTGTCGCCGATCGAGTTCATCCCGCTCGCCGAGGAGACCGGGCTGATCATGCAATTGGGCGACTGGGTGATCGACGAAGCCTGCCGCGCCGCCGCCGTCTGGCCCGATTATATCAGCGTTGCGCTCAACTTGTCGGCGCGCCAGCTGATCCTGCCAGCCTTGCCCAACACGGTGTCGGAGGCGCTCGCCAAATACCGGCTCAAGGCCAACAGGCTCGAGCTGGAAGTCACCGAATCGGTGTTCCTCGGCGACAGCGAGGGCTCGCTCGACGTGCTCAAGCGGCTTCGCGCGCTAGGCGTCGGCATCGCGCTGGACGATTTCGGCACCGGCTATTCCTCGCTCGGCTACCTCAACAAGGCCGTTTTCCATAAGCTCAAGATCGACGGCAGCTTCGTGCGCGACGCCGCCAGCAACCGCGAGACGGTCGCGATCATCCAGTCGATCGTCCAGCTCGCCAAGAGCTTCCGGATGACCGTCACCGCCGAGGGGGTCGAGACCGCCGACGACTTCACCCGCATGCGCGATCTCGGCTGCCACCAGATCCAGGGCTATCTGTTCGGGCGCCCGATGAGCTTCGAGCGCGCCACCGACCTCATCCACGGCACCCAGAGCCGGATGACCGCCTGACGGGGTGACGGCCCCGCCTCGCCGCCCTATGAGGGCGCGATGAAGCGCGCGGCCCTTTGCTGGCTCCTTCTCCTTGCCGCCTGCGGCCGCCCGGCCGAGACGCCGCAGGAAGCGGAGCGGCGCGGCAAGGCGGCGCGACCGCCAATGCCCGAGCTCGATCCGCCGGTGCCGACCGAGCGGGACCGAGAGGACAGCGGCGACGCTGCGGCGACGCTGAAAAGCTATTATGCGCGGATCGAGGCGGGCGATTATGACGCCGCCTGGGCGTTGCGCTCCGGCGAGGCCGACGAGGCGGCCAAGCGGCGCTTCGCCGACAATTTCAAGGCTTATGCGAGCTATCAGGCCGACGTCGGCACGCCGAGCGAACCGGTCGAGGCCGGGGGCTGGGCCTATGTCGAAGTGCCGGTGATGATCCGCGGCACCTTCCGCGGCGGCAAGTCGTTCGCGAGCGCCGGCAGCGTCACCATTCGCCGCGCCACCACCGCCGAGGGCGAGCGGGGCTGGCACGTCTACACCGGCGAGCGGCGCTGACGTCGTCCCAGCGCAGCTGGGACTTCAGTGGGTGAAGACGCGCCACCCTTTCCACCCGCCGGGGCCCCAGCCTTCGCTGGGGCGATGGCAGGGAAACGATTGTTCCTTGCCGTCGTTCTTGATATGATGTTACATAACATTGCAGGACGAAAATGATGGAACGCCGCCGCAGCATCGCCTTCGCCACCGTTGCCGAGGAGCCGATGAGCACCGTCAACACGACGCCGCTGATCGACGTCCTCCTCGTCCTCCTGATCATGTTCATCATCACCATCCCGGTGATGACCCACAGCGTGAGGATCGACTTGCCGAGGATCACCGACCGTCCCGTCCCCGAGCCTGAAACGCACCTGCTCGCGCTCGATGCCGCCAGCCGGCTCAGCTGGGACGGCACGCCGATCGCCGAGGCGGCGCTGCCGTCGCGGCTCGCCGCCTTCCGCGCCGCCGGACCGGACGCGGTCCTCCACTTCCGCGCCGAGGCCGAAACGCGCTATGAGGATTTCGACCGCGTGCTCGCGGACGTGAAGCGCGCCGGCGTCACCCGCCTCGGCTTCGTCGGCAACGACCGCTTCGCTCGCGCGTATTGAGGTACGAAAGGAGCGAGCAATGAAGGCCTGGGCGACATTCGGAGCGATCGGACTGCTTCTCGCCGGCTGCGAGGACGGGACGCCGGAGCAGAACGTGACCCGCGTCGTCGCGGCCAACCCGCACAGCGACCAGCTCAGGGCGCTGAGCGAGGAAGGCCGCAACCTGGGCCTTTACCGGGCGCTGCGCGACAACGGCCAGCGCTGCAAGCGGGTCGACCGCGCCGCCTATCAGCAGCAGTATGAGACGATGGCAATGTGGACCGCCCGTTGCACCGACAGCGGCGACTGGGCGGTCTTTATCGCGCCCAATGGCGACGTGCAGGTAAGCCAGTGCCGCCATGCGGCGGAGCTCGGCCTGCCTCAATGCCAGCCAAGCGCCTCCCCTGCCTCCTAGACCGGGGCGGCTTCGCTGAACCGGTATCGTCCGCGGATGCGACTGTTGAAGTGACGGCCCTTGATGCGGGCGGCCCGGAATTCCTCGGCGGCTTCGGGCGGGACGTCGTGGAACAGGTAGCGGCGGCCGGTGGTGAACAGCACGTCGAGCTCGCGCGCCTCGGGGCGATAGGCGATCGAGCGGATGACGGTCGACGGCATCGATCCTCCTCCTTGACGAGGGCATGGCTCATGCGGACTTCTCTGCACCGGCGATAACGCACCGACCGCCGGGCCGGTGCCGCGCGATAGCGGAGGGACGGGTGGAGGAAAACGGGAAAGCCGAGGCCGGGATCCGGTCGACGATCGAGGAACGAATGGCGGCGATCCGCGACAAGGACGTGGCGCGGGCGGTGGCGACGCTGGCGGACGACATCGTCGCCTTCGAGCTGGCGCCGCCGCTGGCGCTCGGCCCCGAGGCGGCGGGCGACGAGGCGGCCCTGGCGGCTTGGTTGGCCGCCTGGGACGGCCCGGTGGGGATCGAGATCCGCGCTCTCCATATCGAGGCCGACGGCGACATCGGCTGGAGTCGCGCCCTCAACCGGCTGCACGGCACCCTGAAGGGCGGCCGCGGGGTCGATATGTGGATGCGCTCGACCCTCGGCTTCCGCCGCGAGGGCGGCGCCTGGAAGATCGCCCACGGCCACAGCTCGGTGCCGTTCCACATGGACGGCAGCTTCCGCGCGGCGACCGACCTGAAACCCGGCCAATCCTGACAAGGGGCAAGCCAGGGAGCCGGCCGCCCAGACGCGGCGGCCGGCCATCTTGCGTCCACGTCAGTACCAGCGGCGGCGGTCGTAGCGATAATCGTAGCGATAACCGCGGCGACCATCGCGCCACCGGTCGCGGCGGGCCTCGGCCAGCTCGCGGCGGCACTCGCGCAGCTCGCGATAATATTCGCGGCGGCTGTCGGCGCGGCGCAGCTCGCGGCGGCACTCGCGCAATTCCTCGCGCACTTCGTTGCCGCGATGACCGCGCCCGTAGCCGTAGCCATGGCCGTAGCCGTTGCCGTAACCGTAGCCGCCGTAGCGCTGGGCCGAAGCGGCGGTCGCCGGGATCGCGACCGCGGCGGCGAGCGACGCGGCCAGAACCAACATACGCATACTCGTCTCTCCCTCTGCAAGGGGCGCCCGCCCGATGCGGACGCCGGTGGAAACGAGCGGAGCCTAAGCCGCGTTGCATGAACCGCAAACTACGCGCCGTTCATCAAGCGTTTAGCTAGGCGGGTCGCCCCAGGTCCGCCGCCTGGCGAGGCGGATCTCGGTGGTCGGCTCATTGTCCAGAAGACGGGGCGATGCTGTGGAACGAGAAAGCGGGTAGCGGAAACGACCAGGGCTCCGGCCTAGCGGGACGCCGCCATCTCGATTCCCCGCCTGCGGGCGGCTTCGAGGGTGCGCGAAACCAGCCGTCGCAGCCCCTCCTGATCGTCCAGCACGGCGAGCCCCGCCTCGGTGGTGCCGCCCGGGCTGGCGACTCGGCGGGCGAGCTGCTCGGGCGTCTCGGCGGACTCAGCCGCCAGGGCGGCCGCTCCCGCGGCCATGGCGGCCGAGAGCCGCGCCGCCTGCGCGGCGGGAAGGCCGAGTTCCGCTCCTGCCGCCGCGAGCGCGTCGAGGAAGCGGTAGAGGAAGGCGGGAGCGGCGGCGGTGAGGGCGCTCGCGACAGCGAACAGGCTTTCGTCGTCAAACCATTCGACCTGGCCGAGGACGCGCATCAGACGCTCGACCTCGGCCTTGGCGGCCTCGTCGCTCCGCGCGTCGGTGTAGAGCTCGACGACTCCCTGGCGGAGGCTGACCGGCAGGTTGGGCATCGCCTTCACCACCGTGCTCGGGGTCGGGAAGAAGGCACGCAAGGTCGCCAGCGTGGTGCCGGCGAGGATCGAGACCAGGATGGTCTCGTGCTCGAGCGCGGGAGCGATCGTCGGGGCGACTTCGGGCAGGACCTGCGGCTTGACGCCGAGCAGGACCAGGGCGGGCACTTCATCCTCGGGCAGGCGCTTCAGCGTGCGGATGCCGGACGCCGGCGGGCGGCCGCTGGGGCGGACGACATTGATCATGCGCGGGTCGGCGCCGGCGGCGAGCCAGCCTTCGAGCATCGCGCCGGCCATGTTGCCGCAGCCGATCAGGAAGATCGGGCCGGGAAGGGGGAATTGGGTCATGCTTTCCTCGTCGCCCCAGCGCAGGCCGGGGCCCCAGTAAGATGAAGGCGTTTACATCGTCGGCGAGCGCCGCTCCAGCGCCGTCCCGGCGCAGGCTGGGCCCACCCGGATTGGGGTGAAAGGCGAAGCCGTTTGTGGAGGCGCGGGTTCCACCGGCGGTGCGGTTTCTCGCCGGGGTCCCAGCCTTCGCTGGGACGACGGGGCGTTATGCCTCGCCCTGCGTCTCGATGAGGGCGGCGGCGATGGCTTCCTGGGGGGTCTTGCCGGCCCAGAGGACGAACTGGAAGACGGGGTAGAAGCGCTCGCATTCCTCGATCGCAGCCTCGACCAGGGTCTCGGCATGCTGGAGCGTCAGCACGCCGCCTTCCTCGCCCTCGAGCAGGGTGGCGTGGCGGAAGAGGACCAGGCCGGACGAGGCCCAGAGCTCGAAATGGCCGATCCAGAGCTGCTCGTTGATCAGGCCGATCGTCTCGTAGACGGCGGCGCGCTTGTCCTGGGCGACGCGGATGTCGGGCAAAGCGAGGAACTGGAGGACATGGTCCTCCTCGCGCCAGACCGCGCGCATCTCGTACTGCGCCCAGCTGCCCTGGAAATTGGCGACGATTTCGTCGTCGCCGCGCTCGCAGGCCCAGCCATGGGCGCTGAAATAATGTTCGAGCATGTCGATCGGGCCGCCCGTCTCGCGCTCCAGCTCGAATTCATCCACGTTCATTGCTCAGCTTTCCGCCGCCCCGTTCATACAGAATCTGCCCTTGTGCGCGGGCGAGCGCAAGTGATCGGCGTCAACCTACCACAATATGTTGTGGATTACTGCCCGGCGGGCCCCGAACCGGCCTCGCCGGCGGGCTTGCGCCTGGGCCTGGCGGCCCGCGCCGCTTCCAGCGCCTCGACCCGGCTCTTGAGCGCGGCACTTTCCTCGCGGGCGGCGACGGCGATCGCCTTGACCGCCTCGAACTCCTCGCGAGAGACCATGTCGAGGCCGCCAATCCATTCGCGCATCCGCTCGCGCGCGGCATTTTCGGCCTCGCGGCCCATGCCGGCGATGGTGCCGGCGGCGCCGTTCATCACCTTGACGAAATCATCGAACAGACGGTTCTCGGACTGCATGCTGCGTCCTCCTGCTGGTATGCTTAGAGCGCGATATCGGTAGTGGAGCCCCCCGGCGCAAGCTCGGCCGCGTCGGGGTTGAGCGCGGCGATCTGCCAGGTGAGCAAGGCGGCGAAGCCGAGCCAGGCGAGATAGGGCAGCATCAGCAGGGCCGCGGCGCGGCGGATCCGCCAGAACAGGATGGCGGCCGCGGCGGACAGCAGGATCATGACGATGATCGTCCAGAAAGCCGCGCCGACCTCGTGATAGGCGAAGAAGATCGCCGGCCAGGCGAAGTTGAGCAGGAGCTGGAGGACGAACAGCGCCAGGGCCGCGGCGCGGCCTCGGGCGCCGCGGGCGTGGAGGATCAGCGCCAAAGCGAGCCCGAGCAGGATGTAGAGCAAGCCCCAGGCTGCGCCGAACGCCCAGCCCGGCGGCATGATCGCGGGCTTTTGCAGGGCGTCGAACCAGCCATTGCCGTAGCCGGCGCCGGCGATGCGGCCGGAGACGGTGCCGAGCAGGACGATCAGGGGGACGGTGACCAGGGCGTAGCGCAGGAACGACATCCTGAGCTGCGCGCGGGACGCGAGCGCGGTCATGCTCGATCCTTCATTCGGCCGGCTGCGGCGTCGCGGGGCGGGCGAGCTGGGCCTCGAGCTTCCGCGTCACCGCCAGCGGCGAGCCGGTGTAGTGCGCCAGCCGCGAATAAAGGAGCGGGATCAGGAACAGGGTGATGAGCGTCGACATCGAGACGCCGAAGACGATGACGACACCGATCGCGGTGCGCGCCGCCGCGCCGGCGCCGCCGGCCAGCATCAGCGGCACCGCGCCGGCCACGGTGGCGATCGAAGTCATCAGGATCGGCCGCAGGCGCCGCGCCGAGGCTTCGCGGATCGCCTGGCCGATGTCGCGGCCGGCGTCCCTCAGCTGGTTGGCGAACTCGACGATGAGGATGCCGTTCTTGGCGGCGAGGCCGACCAGCATGACGATGCCGACCTGGCTGTAAAGGTTCAAGGTCAGGCCCATGACGGCGAGGCCGATGATGCCGCCCGCCACCGCCAGCGGCACGGTGGTGATGATCACGGCCGGGTGGACGAAGCTCTCGAACTGGGCGGCGAGCAGCAAATAGATGATCAGGATGGTGAGCAGGAAGACGACGAGGATCGAGCTTCCCGCCTCGCGGAAGGCCTGGCTCTCGCCGCGATAGCCGACCGCGATCACCTCGGGCGACGCCGCCGCCTGGGCCTCGAGGAAGGTCAGCGCCTCGCCGAGCGAATAGCCGGGCGCGAGGCCGCCGGACAGGGTGATGGCGCGCATCTTGTTGTAGCGACCGAGGTCGCGGGCGCCGGCCTGGTCGTTGACGGTGACCAGGCTGGCCAGCGGCACCACGCCGCCCGAGCGGGTGCGGACGTGGATGGTCTGGAGGTTGGCCTCGGTGGCGCGCTCGGCCGCCTCGGCCTGGACGATCACCCGATATTCCTCGCCGCGGTCGACATAGGTCGAGACCCGGCGCGACCCGAGCAGGCTCTGGAGGGCGTTGGAGAC
>DASUVK010000051.1:0-26322 GCA_036378975.1 Allosphingosinicella sp.
TTGTTGACCCGGCTGAAGCTGGCGAGCGAGTTGATCAGGCCGATATTCGGCCCTTCGGGAGTCTCGATC
This sequence comes from Allosphingosinicella sp., assembly GCA_036378975.1. Classification (GTDB taxonomy): domain Bacteria; phylum Pseudomonadota; class Alphaproteobacteria; order Sphingomonadales; family Sphingomonadaceae; genus Allosphingosinicella. Next base: position 70 of record DASUVK010000051.1, read on the forward strand.
GGGCAGATCCGGCCATAATGGGTCGGGTGGACGTCGCGCACCTCGAAGCCCGCGCGCTCGCGGGTCAGGCCGCCGGGGCCCAGGGCCGACACGCGGCGCTTGTGGGTCACCTCGGAGAGCGGGTTGGTCTGGTCCATGAACTGCGACAGCTGCGAAGAGCCGAAGAACTCGCGGACCGCGGCCACCGCCGGCTTGGCGTTGATCAGGTCGTTGGGCATCACAGTCGAGACGTCGACCGAGCTCATCCGCTCCTTCACCGCGCGTTCCATCCGGAGCAGGCCGACTCGATACTGGTTCTCGAGCAGCTCGCCGACCGAGCGCACCCGGCGGTTGCCGAGATTGTCGATATCGTCGATCTCGCCCTTGCCGTCCTTGAGGTCGACCAGCGTCTTGACCACCGCGACGATGTCTTCCTTGCGGAGCGTCGTCACCGTGTCCTCGACCTGCAGGTCGAGGCGCATGTTGAGCTTGACCCGGCCGACCGCCGAGAGATCGTAGCGCTCGGGGTCGAAGAACAGGCCGCCGAACAGGGCCTCCGCGGTCTCGCGGGTCGGCGGCTCGCCGGGGCGCATGACTCGGTAGATGTCGCTGAGCGCCTGGTCGCGGTCCTCCGACTTGTCGGCCTTGAGCGTGTTCCGGATCCAGGCGCCGGTGTTGACATGGTCGATGTCGAGCAGCTCGATCCGGTCGATGCCGGCCTTGTCGAGCCTCTCGAGATTCTCGGCGCTGATCTCGTCGCCCGCCTCGACATAGATTTCGCCGGTCTTGTCGTTGACCAGGTCGTAGGCGCTGTAGCGGCCGAAAATCTCCTCGGTCGGGATGACGAGGCGCTTCAGCCCGTCCTTGGCCGCCTTGTTGGCGGCGCGCGGGGTGATCTTGGTGCCGGCCGGGAAGACCACTTCGGCGGTCTCGGCATTGACGACGTCGTAGGCCGGCTTCTGGCCGCGCCAATTCTCGGGCACGTAGGGGATTTCCCAGCCGCCCTTGCCGCGCACGAAGATGACCCGGTCGTAGAAGGTGTTGAGGATCTCCTCGCTCGACATGTCGAGCGCGTGCAGCAGCGCCGTCACCGGCAGCTTGCGCTTGCGGTCGATGCGGACGTTGACGATGTCCTTGGCGTCGAACTCGAAGTCGAGCCACGAGCCGCGATAGGGGATGACCCGCGCGGCGAACAGATATTTGCCCGAGGCGTGGGTCTTGCCGCGGTCGTGATCGAACAGCACGCCCGGCGAGCGATGCATCTGGCTGACGATGACGCGCTCGGTGCCGTTGACGATGAACGTGCCGTTCTTCGTCATCAGCGGCATGTCGCCCATGTAGACGTCCTGCTCCTTGATATCGAGCACCGAGCGGGTCTCGGTGTCGGGATCGACCTCGAACACGATCAGCCGCAGCGTCACCCGCATCGGCGCCGCAAAGGTCATGCCGCGCTGGCGGCACTCGTCGACGTCGTATTTCGGCTCTTCCAGCTCGTAATGGACGAAATCGAGCTCGGCGGTGCCGGCGAAATCGCGGATCGGGAACACGCTGCGCAGAGTCTTCTCCAGCCCCGACACGTAGCCGTCCTGCGGCCGCGAGCGCAGGAACTGCTCGTAGCTCTCGCGCTGGACCTCGATGAGGTTCGGCATTTCGGAGACTTCGTGGATGTTGCCGAAGATCTTGCGGATGCGCTTGGAAGCCATCGACCGGTTTTCGCTGGCCCGGGCCGTCTTGATCGCCATGGAGATGTGTCTCGCCTTATATCGTCGCCCCAGCGCAGGCTGGGGCCCCTGTGTCGCGGGCGCGGCAAGAGACGCAAAAAGCCGCGAGTCTCCGTGCTCGGAAACCGCAGCTTCAGCGTCCTCTAAAAACCCTTACCGCTCAATGCGTTGAACGCGCTGCGCGACGGCGCGTCCTGTTCCGATGCGGTGGGGTGTGGGCGCTAGATAGGGGCGGGCGGCGGGAAGGTCAAGGCTGAACCCGCGCCCGGATATTGGTCCGGATCGGGCAATTCTCCGGTGCCGCTTGCCGCGCAGCCGGCCTATGATCGCCCCGCGATTCTTCTCTGGGCGGCGGCAATGGCGCTAAGAAAGCTCAGCTCACTCGGCTCGTACGAGCTCATCAACGGCGGTGCGCACCGAAAGGCCGGCTCCATCGTCGGCATACCCGCCCTCGTGCGCCACCTGGCCTTCTGGAACACCGGCTTCCCGGCGGCGCCGCGGGAGGGTGAGGAGGCCGGCGCGGCAGGCGCGGCCACGGTCACCGGGCTCGCCCCGAAGGACCGCGTCGCGGCATACGATCTCTACATCGCCAACCTCTCGGAGGTCCTGCTCGCTGACGTGGGCGGCCGGGTCCATCTCGGCTCGGCCGTCGAACCGGCCGATGAATTCGTCAAGCGGCTGGGCGAATCCAGCGTGCAGAGCGGCACGGTCACGCTTGTTCGCTTCTGGTGGCACGGCATCCGCGCGACCGTGCGGGTGGAGTTCCACACCGAATTCACGACCGTCACCTCCATCCTCGACCTCGCGGTCAGGACTCATCCGGAATATCGGGCCAAGCCGGGGACGGTAGACGTCCAGGCGCGGATCAGGAAAGGTTATGCCGTCTTCGAGAGGCTCTTTTCGAACCCGGACCCGTCCGGCCAGCACCATGCCACGCTCCGCCAGCTTCAGGACCGGGTCTGGAGCCTCTTCGAGGACCAGATACTGAATGGCTCGCTCCGCGGCGAGCGCATCCTCGAGGACCGGTTCGGAGAGGTGTTTGCCGACTTGCGCGGTGTCATCAACGGCTCTCCTCAGGAGAAGGCGGCTGACAATCGCGCCAAAGGTGCTGGCGCGAAGAAGGACGCGAAGAAGGACGCGAAGAAGGAGGGGCCGCTGCAGCCGCTTTTCGAATTGCCGCTGCCGCGCCGGCGCAACCGCGACATGCGACACTCGGCGGCTGGCGACGACTGGCATAGGGACACGTTGAAGCGCGTGTGGCCGCTCCTCGAGTTCGACCCGCGCTTGCGGGATTTCGAATTCTGCGCGAGCGCCTTCCTGGAGGGGCGCGTGCTCTATGTCTCGGCGCTGGGCCCCGACCTGCCGCGCGGCCAGCAGGGCGAGAACAGGAGGGGGTCGGAGCGTCGCGGGGCCCAATGGGGCTGGACCCCGGTCTATTATTATCTTCACGCCTATATTGACGATGAGTGGCAGATAGGTCGCCTGGTCGACCGGCTCCATACCGCCGGCACGCTGAGGCTCGCCGCGATCATGCAGATAGACAGCCTCAGCCGGGCGGGCGAGAAGGTCGAGACGGTCGCGGAGAGGATAGAACAAGTCGCCCTCACCCTTCGCGAGGCGATCAAGGATGCGAAGTCGAAACCGCCGGCCGATGCGGACGAAAGCGCGGCCTCGGACGCTGCCGCCACGAGAGGGCAAAGCGCTCTGGAGCGGGCGGATCCGGAAATGTCCGCGCTACGCACCGAGGTGGCCGAGATCGACAACGAAGTGTCGGGGGACATCCTCTACCGGCTCGAACGGTCTCATTATTATGTCGAGCAGTTCAAGAAGGCCTGCGCCGGCCTTCGCGAGAAGCGCATCGAGGGCTTCCAGCTCTATTGCGAATTCGTGATGCGGCGGATGGACGGCCTCTTCGGCTATCTGGACGTCCTCCGTCTCCGCGTAAAGTCGATCGAGGCGGAAATGTCCTCCCTCGATCGCCAATATTCGTCGCTGAAGATCACATCAGTGACCTGCAGCATAGACGGGCTCGTAACCAAGATGACGAGGCAGGACGAAGAGATTGCCAAGATACAGGAATTTGGAGAAATCGCGCTGATTGGCGTGCTTGTGCCCTACTATCTCTCCTATTCTCTCTCACACGTCACCGGCCTCGAAGGCGCTCCTGAGCACATCCTGTGGCTGACGGTGATCGGACTGTGCACGGGCGCCGTCCTCTATCGGATCGATCGTCAAAGTGAGAAGGACCCGAATGCCGAGAAGCGCCTGCGCCCCTATGCTCGCCTGTTCGCCGGCTATTTCCTGATCGTCCTGATCGCCGCCACCCTGTTTCACACCCGGCTCGGGCGGGATCTGGCGCATGAAGCGGAGTCCCGCTTGGCGGCCGGGTCCGCCCTGGCCAAGAAATCCGACTAGCCACAATCGCAACAAGATCGCCGCGCGAGCGACATCTTGCGCGCCGGCCGCGACCCGGCAGGCATACCGCAGCAACCCCGCAATCGCCCCGCGGAGCCCCGGCACGCGGTCGTCACCATTCTCGTCTCTACCCGGCCGCCGCCCGCGCCTTCCACCGGCCCATGTTTCCCGCAAAGAGGCAAAGGCGCGAAGGGACCGCGCTTGCCGCATCCGCCCACCCCTTCCAATTCTGCCGGAGCTTGAGAAGATTATCGCTGCGCGATCATGCGCTCGCCGCCCTTTGCGCCTTTGCGCCTTTGCGTCTTCGCGTGCCCATAGCGGCGCTCGGGAGGAAGCCAGGCTGTTGCATCTGGTCTTTGTTCGTGCTATGTTCCAGTGAGGCAATTCGAAGGAGCTCGGCAGGTGGTTACGCCCCGATTGGCACCAGACTGATCGAAAAAACCGATCAAAGCCGCTCCACTTATCGGAAGGAATTTTATTTATCGGCGACTTTCCGACCTTCCGAACCTTTAGGCCCGCCGCGCCGGCTTCGCCTTGTAGCGCTTCGGCGGCGGCGGCCCGCCGCGTCGATTTTCGCGCGCCGCATCGCGCGGCTTCCCCTCGACCGGCTCGATCCGAACCCCGCCCTCGCCGTCCTCGTCGGTCGCCGTCCGCCGCACCGCCGCCATGAACCGCACCGCCGTCGCCCGCGGCACCTCGAACATCGTCTCGCCGGCGGCAATGCGGATCGCGCCGATCTCGGACTTGGTGATGTGGCCGCGGCGGCAGAGCAGAGGCAGCAGCCAGCGCGGATCGGCATTGTGGCGGCGGCCGATGTCCATCCGGAACCAGATCGTGTCCTCGAAGCCCGGCCGCGGCCCTTCCGGCCGCCGCGGCTCGCCGCCGGCGCTGCCGGAATCGACCATCTCCTCGGGCGCCGGCATGCGCGCGCGATGCGCCATGACGAGGGCGGCGGCGATCTCCTCGGGCGCCTTTTCCGCCATCAGCCGGCGGGCAAGCGCGCGATCCTCCTCCTCGACCTCGACCGGCTCGAGCAGAGCGGCGAGCAGACGCTCATGGTCGTTGCGGCGAATGTCGTCGGGCGTCGGCGGCTTGATCCACTCCACCTCGATCCGAGCCCCGCGCAGCACCGATTCCACTCTTTTCCGGCGCGGATAAGGGACGACCAGCACCGCTATCCCCTTCTTCCCGGCCCGCCCGGTCCGGCCCGAGCGGTGCTGGAGGGTCTCGGCGTCGCGCGGCAGCTCGACATGAACGACGAGGCTGAGATTGGGCAGGTCGATGCCGCGCGCGGCGACGTCGGTCGCGACCAGCACCCGAGACCGACCGTCCCTGAGCGCCTGAAGCGCCTGATTGCGCTCGTTCTGGCTGTGCTCGCCCGACAAAGCCACCGCGCTGAAGCCCCGCTCGACCAGCGAGCTGTGCAGCCGCCGCACATTCTCCCGCGTCGCGCAGAACAGCAAGGCGCTCTCCGCCTCGTGCAGCCTGAGCAGATTGACCACCGCATGCTCGATGTCGGCCGGCGCGACCGTCATCGCCTGGTAGGCGATGTCGCCATGGCCGCGCTCCTCGCCGACGGTGGAGATGCGCAGCGCATCCTTCTGGTAGCGCCTGGCCAGAGCAACGATCGGCCGCGGCATCGTCGCCGAGAAGAGCAGGGTTCGCCGTCCCGGCGCGGTCGCGTCCAATATCTCCTCGAGATCCTCGCGAAAGCCCATGTCGAGCATCTCGTCGGCCTCGTCGAGCACCGCCACGCGCAGCTTCGACAGGTCGAGCGCACCCCGTTCGAGATGGTCGCGCAGCCGGCCCGGCGTGCCGACCACTATATGGGCGCCGTTCTGGAGCGCGCGGCGTTCCTTCGACGCGTCCATGCCGCCGACGCAGGTCGCGATCCGCGCCCCCGCCGGGGCGTAGAGCCAGGCGAGCTCGCGGCTGACCTGCAGCGCCAGCTCGCGGGTCGGCGCGACGATCAGGGCGAGAGGCTCGCGCGCGAAACCGGCGCCGCCGCCCGCTTCGAGCAGCTGCGGCGCCATCGCCAGGCCGAAGGCGACGGTCTTGCCGGAGCCGGTCTGCGCCGAGACGATCAGGTCCCGCCCGTCCGCCTCGCTTTCGAGCACGGCGGCCTGGACCGGGGTGGGCGTCGCATAGCCGCGCGCGGCCAGCGCTCCCGCGAGGAGAGGAGGAAGGTTGTCGAAAGGCATGCCCGGCATGTGGGGCAGCGGCGAGCCCGGGGCAAGGAGGGGCGCCAGCGAATAGCCCAGCAACGTGTCGGCCGAAGTCTTTGACGGCCGGCGGCGCCTGTCACAATCGACACACTTCTCCGGTTTGCGCGGCATCGTTTCGACACGCGCCCGGCCCAGTCCGGCTCGTCCACTGGAGAAGTCCGATGAAATCCGTGATCGCCGGTTTCCTGACCACCGCCCTGCTGATGGCGCTCCACGTCGCCCCGTCGCCCGAGCAGCTCCAGGGCTATGCGAGCCCCACCGACAAGGCCTTCGCCGAGCGCCACGCCGGCGAATCGAAGCAGGCGTTGCGCGCGGAGCTCGGCCTCAGCCGATGAGCGGCGCGGGCGATCTCGGCAACGATGCAGCGGTCGGGGGCCAGGCCTTGGGCGCGGTCGCGCCCGCGCAAGCTCGCGAACCACAATGTTTTTTTCTGCTGCCGCACGGGCTTGACTGTCGTGACGCGGCGGATAAGGCGACAACACCTTAGGGAGATCGAGACGATGCGTTCCAATTCCATCCTCGCGGCGATCGCCGCAGCCGCCATGGCCGCCGCCCCCGCCGTCGCGGCGCCGAAACCCGCGTCCGCCGCCGCCACCGAGGTCGCGCCGCAAAGCGAGACCGTCGAAGGCGAGCAGGTCCGGGGCGGCTATCTTCTGCCGCTGGCGGTGATCATCGCGATCATCCTCGGCGTGCTGCTGCTGACCAACGACGACGAAGAGCAGGTCAGCCCGTAAGCGCGGCCGCCGGGGCCACCCGTTGCGACGGCACCTGACCGGTCTGGCGGCGGCGGCCCTGTTCGCCGCCGCGCCGGCCTTCGCCCAGCCCGGCCCGTCCGCCGGCGAAGCGGAATTCCGCGACACCTACCGGGAACTGGTCGAGACCAACACCACCCTTTCGGCCGGCAGCTGCACCCTCGCCGCCGAGCGGATGGCGGCTCGCCTCGAGGCCGCCGGTTTCGCCGCTGCGGACCTGCACCTGATCGTCGAACCCTCGCACCCCAGGGAGGGCAATCTCGTCGCCATCCTGCCCGGTACCGACCCCGAAGCGAAGCCGATCCTGCTCCTCGCCCATATCGACGTCGTCGAGGCGAACCGCGCCGACTGGGCGCGCGACCCCTTCACCCTCGTCGAGGAAGGCGGCTTCTTCTACGCCCGCGGCGCCGCCGACGACAAAGCCCAGGCGGCGATCTGGGTCGACACGCTCGCCCGCTTCAAGCGCGAGGGCTTCAGGCCGAGGCGCACGGTCAAGATGGCGCTGACCTGCGGCGAGGAAACGGCGGGAGCGTTCAACGGAGCCCAGTATCTCGCCGCCCATCGGCGCGACCTGATCGATGCCGAGTTCGCGCTCAACGAAGGCGCCGGCGGCCTGCTCGGCGACGACGGCAGGCCGGTCGTGCTCAACATCCAGGCCGGCGAGAAATTCCCGCAAAATTACCGGCTTGAGGTCGTCAATCCCGGCGGCCACAGCTCGCGGCCGGTCCGCGAGAACGCCATCTACCGGCTCGCCGACGCGCTGATCCGGATCCGCGCCCACGATTTCCCGGTCCAGTCCAACGAAGCGACCCGCGGTTATTTCAAGGCGATGGCGAAGCTCCTCCCCGGCCCCTCCGCCGCAGCCATGGCCGCGTTCGCCGCCGACCCCTCGGACCGGGAAGCGGCGACGACCCTCGCCGCCGCCGATCCGGCCTGGAACGCCATCTTGAGGACGACCTGCGTCGCCACCTTGCTCGACGGCGGCCACGCCACCAACGCGCTGCCGCAGCGGGCGCGGGCCAACGTCAATTGCCGCATCTTCCCCGGAGCCTCGGTCGAGCAGGTCCGCCGGGCGCTGGAGGCGGTCGTCGCCGACCCCCAGGTGAAGATCGCCACGCTCGAGACCCGCAGCGAAATCTCGCCGCCGCCGCCGCTCACCGAGCGCGTGCTCGGGCCGGCACGCAAGGTCGCCGCCGAGATCTTCCCCGGCGTTCCGCTCGTCCCGCTGATGGCCGCGGGCGGTACCGACGCCGCCTTCCTGACACCCGCCGGCATCCCGACCTACGGCCTTTCCGGCATCTTCGCCGACCGCGAGGGCAGCCACGCCCACGGTCTCGACGAGCGCATCCGCGTCAAGTCGCTGATGGACGCCCGCACCTTCCTCTACCGGCTCGTCAAGGAATACGCCTCCAGGTGAGCCGCAAAGCCCTTCCCCGCGGTGGGGCAGGGTTGAAGGAAGCGGCTTTGCCCTAAGCCGATCTTAACCATGTTCGCTTAGTCCGGCCGGATGGAGATCGTCCGCGGCCGGATGCGATGGGTGCGCGCCGTCAGCTTCGTGCTGGCGGGGTTGTGCGCGCCCGCCGCCGCCGCCCCGCCCGCCTGGCTCGCTCCCGAGACCGTGTCGGGCACGATCGACCTGCGCCTGGCCGGCGCCGACGGCGAGCGTTCCTGGACCGACGGCGGCTTCGGCAAGGCCCGTTTCGGCGGCGGCGATGCCGGCGGCTTCTTGCCGCGGCCGGCGCTGGCCGAGGCCGAATTGGTGTGGCGACCGCCGCTCGGCTGGGACCTGACCGGCACGCTCGCCATCGCCGCCCAGCACGAGCAGGATTATCCGGTCGACCTGATCGAGGCGTTCGTCACCTGGAAGCCGGTGCCGCGCGGCCCGACCCGGCTGTCGGCGCGAGCCGGGCTGCTCTGGCCGCCCGTCTCCCTCGAGCATGAAGGCCCGGCCTGGGCGGTGACCGACATGATCACACCCTCCGCGATCAACGCCTGGATCGGCGAGGAGGTGAAGACCGTCGCCGCCGAGGGAACGGTCAGCCGCGCCTTCGGCGGCCAGCGACTCTCCGCTACCCTGGCGATATTCGGCTTCGACGATACCGCCGGCACCCTTCTGGCGTTCCGCGGCTGGGCGCTGCACGACCTCAAGTCCGGCGCCTTCGGCCGCGAGCCGCTGCCGCCGCTCAATGGGTTCATGCTGTTCGCCCAGGCGCCGGCGACGCGGCCGACGATCGAGCTGGACGGCCGCCCGGGAATCTACGGCAAGCTCGCCTGGTCCCCGGCCGCGCCGCTGCAGGTCGAAGCCTTCTACTACGCCAATCGCGGCGACCCGGAGGCGGTCACCTCCACCCTCCAATGGGGCTGGGACACGCGCTTCCTCCATCTCGGCCTGCGCGCCGATCTCGGCCCTCGCACCCGCCTCCTCGCCCAGGCGCTGACCGGCACGACCGAGATGGGGATCGAGGAGAATGGCCGTTACTGGGTCGAGACTCGCTATCGCGCCGCCTATCTGCGCGCCACCCACGAGACCGGCCGCATCGCGCTGAGCGGCCGCTTCGACCTGTTCGACACAAGGGAGCGCGGATCCGAAATGGGCGCGGAGGAGAACGAGTCGGGCTGGGCCCTGACCGGCGCCGGCCGCCTGCGCCTCTCGGACGAGATGGCGCTCCTGGTCGAAGGGCTCCACATCGACAGCCGCCGCGGCACCCGCTCGCGGACGGGTCTCGGAGCGAAGCAGGACCAGAACGTCGTCCAGCTGGCGCTGAGGCTGACGCTCTAAAACGCCGCCCGCTTACCGCTTTTTCAACCCTTTGGGCGCATGGCGGACGGATGCGCGCCCTAGCCGCCTTGCTGCTCATCGCCTCGGCCTGCCCGGCGGCTGCCGCCGAGCTGATCGTCGAGTTGCGCACTCCGGCCGGCCAGCCGGTGCCCGACGCGGTCGTCAGCCTCTATCCCGGCGGCCGGCCGGCCCCGTTCGGCCCGATGCGCGGCCCCTACAGGATCGCCCAGCGCAACACCCAGTTCCAGCCCTTCGTGCTGATCGTGCCGGTCGGCGCCCAGATCGCCTTCCCCAATTACGACAGCTTCCGCCACCATGTTTATTCTTTCTCCCCGGCCAAGCGCTTCGAGCTGAAGCTCTATGCCCGCGAGCAGGACCGGACGGTGCGCTTCGACAAGGCCGGGGTGGTGCCATTGGGCTGCAACATCCACGATCAGATGACCGCCTTCGTGAAGGTTTCGGACACCGGCCTCGCCGCGCGCAGCGACGCCGCCGGCCGGATCGTCTTCCCGAGCGTCCCCGCCGGCCCGCTTATCGCCCGCATCTGGCATCCCTATCTGCGCCTGCCCGGCAACCAGGCTGAGCTGCGCTGGACCCTGCCGGCCCGCGGCAGCCAGAAGCAGGCGCTCACCCTCAAGCTCCGGCCGCCGCCGCGGCCGGGCGCGACCTATTGAGCGGCGCCATGTTCCGGCACATACGCACCCGCCTCGCGGTCCTCTATGCCGGACTGTTCGCGCTGGCCTTGAGCCTGGTCGCGGCCGCCCTCTACGTCGTCGTCGCCCGCACCGTCGAAAATCAGGTGCGCAGCGAGCTCGTCGCCAGCAGCACCGTCTTCGACCGGCTGTGGAAGATGCGCTCGCGCGAGCTGGGCAATGCCGCCGGCGTGCTCGCCCGCGACTTCGGCTTCCGCGAGGCGGTGGCGACCGGGGACCCGCGCACCGCCGCCTCCGCGCTCGATAATCTCAAGGCCCGGCTCGGCCTGCGCATGGCGTTCATCGTCAATTATGACGGCAGCGTCGTCGGCATCGACGATCCGGCGCTCCGCCGCGACGGCGGCGGCTTGTGGACCGCGCTCGATCAGGGCCAGACCAGCGGCGTCGCCAGCCTCGGCGGCGTCCCCCATCAGGTCATCGCCGCGCCGATCATGACGCCTACGCTGACCGGCTGGGTGGTGTTCGCGACCGAATTGGGCGCGGACGAAATGCGCTCGTTCGAGCGGCTCTCCGCCATTCCGATCACCGCCAGCGTGCTCCAGCCCGGTGCCGGATCCGCCGACACCGCCGCGACCGGCCGTTTCATCGAGGCGACGCTCGGCAGCGGCCGGCCGGGCCGGCTGCGCTCCGCCGAAGGCGTGTCGATCGCGCTCGCCAAGCCGCTTGGCCGGATGGGCGAAGGCGAGCCGGCGGTGCTGCTGCTGCGCTATCCCCTCGCCCGTGCGATGGCCGCCTGGCTGCCGCTCCAGCTCGCCATGGCGCTGACCGGCCTCGTCGGCCTGGTCCTGCTGGTGTTCGGCTCGTGGCGGCTGTCCCTCTCAATCACCAAGCCGATCTCGGCGCTCGACCAGGCGGCGCAACTGATGGAGCAGGGACAGACGGTCGAGGTGCCGGTCGAGACGGACGACGAGATCGGCCGCCTCGCGCTGAGCTTCAACCGCATGGCGACCGGCATCGCCGACCGCGAGCGGCGCATCGCCCAGCTCGCCTTCAACGACAGCCTCACCGGCCTGCCCAATCGCGCCTTCTTCCGCCAACAGGTCGACCTCGAGCTGCAGCAGGCACAGCACCGCAACGGCATCGTCGCTTTGCTCTGCGTCGATCTCGACAATTTCAGGTCGATTAACGACACGCTCGGCCATCCGGTCGGCGACGAGCTTCTCCGCCTCGTCGCGACGCGGATCCGCGCCGGCGTCGGCGATGCGATGACGGCGCGGCTGGGCGGCGACGAATTCGCCGTCCTGCTCGTCCGCGGCGCCGGCCAGGCGGATCTCGGCGCGGTGGCGCAGCGCCTGATCGGCGCGCTCGCCCAACCGGCCGAGCTGCGCGGCCACAAGCTGGCAGTCAGCGCCAGCGTCGGCATCGCCGTCGGCCCCGCCGACGGCACCGACGGCGACACCTTGCTCAAGAATGTCGACCTCGCCCTCAACCGGGCCAAGGAGGAGGGCCGCGGCACCTACCGCTTCTTCGAGGCGGAGATGAACGCCCGCGCCCAGCAGCGCCACCAGCTCGAGACCGATTTGAGGCGCGCCATCGCCGAGGGCGAGTTCGAGCTACATTTCCAGCCCTTGTTCGACCTCGATCGCAACCGGATCGGCGCATTCGAGGCTTTGCTGCGCTGGAACCACCCCACCCGCGGCCAGGTCCCGCCCGCCGAGTTCATCCCGGTGGCCGAGGAGACCGACCTGATCGTGCCGATCGGCAACTGGGTCGTCCAGGAAGCCTGCCGCCAGGCGCGCGCATGGCCGGACGACGTGCGAGTCGCGGTCAATGTATCGTCGGTCCAGTTCCGCCGCCCCGGCCTCCAAAACGTCATCCTCCAGGCGCTCGCCGCCAGCGGCCTGGAGCCGAAGCGCCTCGAGGTCGAGATCACCGAATCGATCTTCCTGGAGAGCCTCGATTCGACCCTGGCCGTCCTCCATGCTTTGCGCTCATTGGGGGTGCGCATCGCCCTCGACGATTTCGGCACCGGCTATTCGAGCCTGAGCTATTTGCAGAGCTTTCCGTTCGACAAGATCAAGATCGACCGCTCGTTCATCGAGCAATTGCTCACCCGTCCCGGTGCCTCCGCGATCGTCCGCGCGATCACCGATCTCGCCCGGGCGCTGGGCATGGAGACCACCGCCGAGGGCGTCGAGGAATCGGAGCAGCTGGCCGAGCTGCGGCGCCACGGCTGCTCGTCGGTCCAGGGTTATTTGTTCAGCCGCCCGGTCGACGCCGCGGCGGCGCGGGCGCTGATCCAAAGCTCGCTCGGCGCCCGCGACGCCGCCTGACCCGGCCACACGCTTCGCCGCTCCCCCGCCACGGCCCGCCCCGCATCCTGCGGCGGAACGAGCCCGAAACGCCGCGAAATTCATTGTCCACCTGATATGAAACAGCAACCCGCCCCCCTCGCCCGCGCCGCCGCGCTTCTCCTTGCCGCCGCCGCGCTCCCCTTAACTCCCCTGATCGCGCAGGAAACCCAGCCGCCGGCCGACCCCGTGATCGAGACGACGACGACACCGCCGCCGGCCGCCGAGACTTCGATCCCGCCGCTGCCCGAGGCGACCACGCCGCTCGAAGTCGAAACCACTCCGCCCACTCCGGTCACCGAGGCCGAAACGACCGCGCCGGCACCGCCGGCCCGCGCCACGACCCGGCGCACCACTACCACCCGGACGACCACCCGCGCGCCCGCGCCCGCTCCGGTCGCGGTCGCGCCGGCGCCGGCCGAGGCGCTGCCGCCGGTCGAGACCCTGCCGCCACCGGTGGCTCAGACGCCGCCGCCCGAAATCCTCCCGGAGACGACCACCGCCCCGGTGCCCCCTGCCGAGGACAATCGGGCGTCGATGCTGCCCTGGCTGCTCGCCGGGCTGCTGCTGGTCGGCGCGCTCGCCTTCTTCGCGCTGCGCCGCCGTCGCCGTACCGACGTCTACGAAGAGGCTTACGAGCCGGCGCCCGCCGTCGTCGCGCCGGTGGCGGCCGCGGCGCCCGTGGTCGCGGCGACGCCGGCCGGCCGGCCCGATCTGGCGCTGGCGATGCGGCCAGTCCGGGCCGGTGTCAGCGGCGAGGATGCCCGCGTCGAGTTCGAGCTGACCGTCGACAATCGCGGCCCGGTCGCCGCCGAGGACGTGCGCATCTCGACCTGGATGCTCGCTTCCGGCGCCAGCGAAGCCGAGCGCGCGCTGATCGAGCCCCGCGACCATGCCGACACCGCGCCGGTGACGATCGGCGCCGGCGAGGCGCGCACGGTCGAGGCCTCGGTCGCCTTGCCGACTTCCGAGGTCGAGGGCGACGCGGTGCTGCCGGTGGTCGTCGCCAACGCCCGCTACCGCCTCCCCGACGGCAGCGAGGGCCGCACCTCGGCCTCGTTCGCGGTCGGCGTCCCCGACGGCGAGGAGCTCGCTCACTTCGCCGTCGACAATCCCTCCGGCCTCCACGACGACGTCGTCGCCCACCGCCTCGACGAGCCCGAACGGGTCTGAGCTTTCCGGCCAAGCGAAAGGGGCGGTTCCCTCGCGGGAGCCGCCCCTTCTTCTTGGAGTCCTCCCGGCGCAGGCCGGGATCCCAGCGGGTGAAAGGCGCCAGCGCCTTTCGCCCCCCGGGGTGACGGATTATTTCAGCTCGACGGTGGCGCCGGCTTCCTCGAGGCGCTTCTTGAGCTCCTCGGCTTCGGCCTTGTTGACGCCTTCCTTGACGGCCTTGGGCGCGCCTTCGACCAGCGCCTTGGCTTCGCCGAGGCCGAGCTGGGTGATCGCGCGCACTTCCTTGATCACGTTGATCTTCTTGCCGCCGTCGTTGACGAGGATGACGTCGAACTCGGTCTTCTCTTCCTCGACCGGGCCCGCCGCGGCGCCGCCGCCGGCCGGAGCCGCCGCGACCGCCGCGGCCGCCGAGACGCCCCATTTCTCCTCGAGCGCCTTGGCGAGGTCGGCGGCTTCGAGAACGGTCAGCTCGCTGAGCTGGTCGACGAGGGAATTGATGTCAGCCATGTTAAGTCTCCATGTTCCTGGGCGCTTCCGCCCTTCGGGTTCAGTTCAAAGTCGAAAAATTCAGGCGGTCTCTTTCGCCGCATAGGCGCCGATCACGCGGGCCAGCATCGCGCCGGGCTCGTTGATCGTGCGCGCGATCTTGCTCGCCGGCGCCTGGATGAGGCCGATGATCTTCGCGCGCAGTTCGTCGAGCGACGGCAGCTCGGCCAGCGCCTTCACGCCCGCAACGTCGAGCAAAGTATCGCCCATCGCGCCGCCGACGATCTCGAAGCGGTCGGTGGTCTTGGCGAAATCGACCGCGACCTTGGCGGCCGCAACCGGATCGTCCGACGTGGCGAGCGCGGTCGGACCGGTCAGCAGATCGCTGATCGGAGCGTAGGGGCTGCCTTCGAGCGCGATCAGGGTGAGCGTGTTCTTGGTCACCTTGTAGCTGGCGCCGGCGTCGCGCATGCGATTGCGCAAGGCGGTGGACTGGGCCACCGTCAGGCCGAGATTGCGGGTGACGACCACCACGCTCGTCTCGGCGAACGTCTGCTTCAGCTGGGCGACCTGCTCGGACTTTTGAGCTCGATCCATCTTAGTCTCCACTCTCGCCCGGCGGACCATCCGCCGGACGCACGCATTCGGACTTCCGCCGGGGCGGAAAGCCTTGTGTCCGTGATGGGGAGAGCGAACCGGCCCGAAGCCAAGGCCTCCGGCAGACGGCCGCGCGGCGGCCGAAATCTCTTTCCCCGTCTAGGCTGGAGATTAAGCCCCGAAGGGCGCCAGCGGTCTCGGACGGAAGCCTCTGCCGCAATGCGGCAAGGCCGGAGCGGGGCCATTACCGGCCTCGCCTTTGAGAATCAACATCTATGTGAAAGCCGCAACCGTCGGATGAAACTAGTGCGCCTGCAGCTCCGCCAGGTTCAGCCGCCGCGCCTCGCGCTCATAATGGGTGGCGAGCTGCTGCAGCCCGCGCCGCGCATGCTCGTTATGCGCCGCGGCGGCGGCCGCGCGGCACTTTTCGGCCTGCTGGTGGAAGAAACGCACTTCATCCATGCCGTCCAAACCGCGCGGCCCGCCTCACGGTTCCCATCCGCGCAGTCAGCCGGTGATATGCGGCCGGCGTGATCCCCGTCACGCGCCCCCTCGGCCAGGGCGGCTATCCAGGCCACTTCCGGTCGGGAGCAAAGGCTTTGAGCGAACGCAATCTCCTCGTCGATCTCTATTCGGGCGATGTCGGCGGCAAGCCGGACTGGACCGCGGTCGCGGCGGCGCCGGACTTTATCGGCGGCATCGTCAAGGCCAGCGAGGGCCTCACCTTCGCGCCGCCCTGGTTCGACCGCAACTGGCCGGCGGTGAAGCGGGCGGGCGGCGACCGCTACGGCCTCAGCTGGTTCCGCGGCGCCTACCATTTCCTGCTCTTCGCCCATGACGGCGCCGCCCAGGCCGAATTCTACATGCGGGTGATCGAGCGCGCGGGCGGCTTCGACGTCGGCGACATCATCCCGATCGTCGACGTCGAGCTCGGCAATGACGGCAAGCCCGACGCCAGGGGCAAGGTCCGGCCCCGCCACCCCAATTGGGACGCCTCGGCACAGCAGATCATCGATTGCACCTCCGCCTGGGCGGAGCGGGTCCGGTCCGCCACCGGCCTCCAGGTGATGCTCTACGGCAACGGCGCGATGCGCGACAAGCACATCGCCGACCGCATGGGCTGCGACTGGCTGTGGATCCCGCGCTACACCGCGACGCTGCCGGCCCAGATGTACGAGCGCGCCGGCTGGGACCTGCCGAGCGTCGCCATGTGGCAATATTGCGGAGACGGGACGGCGGCTCTGGCCGGCTATCCGCGCAGCGTGCCCGGCCTCGGCGCGGTCGACATCAGCGTCGTCCTGTTCCCGACGCTGGACGACTTTCGCAACAAGGTCTGCTCGCAGCTGATCACCATAGACGCCTGAGCCTCGAAGGGAGCCGGACATGGGCAAGACGATATCTGAGCTGGGCGAGGACCTGTTCACTTTGCTCTCCGCCATCGTCAACGGCGGCGACGAGAAGGTGCCCTCGGATCCCAATACCTTCATCTCCTGGTGCATGCCCGGCCTGCCGTTCGAAGCGGCCGACTTCGGCTTCTGCGCGAAGGGCTTTGGCGGCGGCGCCACCGCCGAGGAAGAGAAGAGCCTGATGCAGCAGGCCTATGCGCTGGCGACCTGGGTCGATTTCATCCCGGATGCGAGCGCGGCCTATACCGGCGACCATCAGGATCGCGTGTGGCGCACCTCGCAGGCGCGGCTGAGCCACATGTACGGTGAGATCCTGCGGCAATGCCGGGTCGCCGACAACCCGCTGAGCGAAGCCGAGCTGGCGCAGCTGGAAAGGCTGAGGGGCTTGCTGCGCGCGACCCGCAAGAATCTGGTCACCGGCGCCGAGGTGCTGATCGATAGCCCGGTGATGGAGGCCTACAACCAATATATGGCCGATTATATCGCGGCGCGGACGGAATATAATAACAAGCGGATTGCCGCAGCTTCGGCCCAGGGCCCCGAAGGCAAGGCGGCGGTCGCCGATTTCTTCCTCAACGGAACGCTTTACCAGATGAAGGCCGCCAACGCGCTGCGCCGATGGGAAGCGCTCGGCTTCAAGAACGACGTCGAGGAGATTTTCGCGACGATCAACAACCTCACCGGCCGCAGCGCCGCGGTCTGGCGGCAGAAGCTGCTCGATGCCTATGAGGAATCGAAGGTGAGCGGGCTCGGCCCGGGCCAGGACTTCTTCTACACGACCTTGCTGCCGGGAAACTTCGCCACGTCGAAAGGCTGGCAGGAATATAAGCATACCGAGGAGCACACCACCGAGAAGGTGAGGTCCACGGAGACGAGCTGGAAGGCCAGCGCCGGGCTCAAATGGAAGCTGCAGGCGAAGGCGTCCGCGGGCGGTTCGACGAAGAAGGAGAGCGAGGACCTGCGGACCGAGAAGTTCGCCATCTCGTTCGAGTTCACACAGGTGGTGATTGCCCGTCCCTTCTTCTTCCCGGAATTTTTCATGAACCGCGGCTGGACTCTGGAGAAGGGCAAAGGCTGGATGTTCGACGAATTCCCCTCCGACGGCGGCAGCCCGCCAAAAGGGTTGTTCGTCGCCTATCCCACCACCCTGCTGATGGCGCGCAACATCGTCATCGAATCCGAGGAGATCGCCCGGCACGCCGAAACCTTCAAAAAGGATTTCAAGGCAGGCGGGAACCTTTCGCTCGGCCTGTTCAGCTTGTCCGGCGAATATGGGAAAAGCGAATCGGGGCGCGACTACCAGCTCGACATCCAGGGGAATCGGATCGTCGTGCCGGGAATGCAGATCATCGGCAGCGTCAACCGGCTGTGCGGCAAGTCGCCCAACCCGTTCCCGGGCCTGTTCGACGAGGCGGCTGAGCCCGTCGCCGAGCCGGCCCCGGTCCCCGTCGCCTAGAGTCGCGCATGGACGCCCGCGCCTGGCTGGCGGTCGTCGCCGTCATTCGCGCCGCAGTCGAATCGGCCAAGTCCCCGGTAGCCTATCTCAAGGTTCCCGAAGCGGTTCCGGTCGATCGCTTCAAGGCGCTGGCCGGCTTCGATACGACGCCGGAGGGGGTCGCCGCCTTGTTCAGCCTGGCCTGGCTGGTCAATCGCCGCATCGAGCTCCCCTTCCTCGGCGATCCGGGGCCGATGCCACTGTGGACGCTGGTCCACGACATTCTCGCCCATGGCGAGCCGGGCGACCGCGAGCCGCCGGCGGCCGATGCCGCCGCCTGGCGCGCGGCGCGCCGCCTGCTCTACGTCGAGGACGAAGCGGGGACGGCTCGGCCGACTCCCTTGCATCTCGCTTACTGGCAGAGCCGCGACGAATGGTTCCGCCGCCGCCAGGAGATCGCGTCGCGCAGGATGGAAGGCGCCTTGCTGGCGCCGGACGGCGAGGCGCGGGCGGCGAACGCGCTGCTGGTCGAGCGGCTGGAGCGCGAGCTGGCCAATTTCGAGCTGGGCTGGGAGGTCGAGGGCCGGCGCCGCGACATCGAGGATGCGGCGGCGACGATCGAGGCCTTCCAGGCGCGCAGCCCGCGGCGGCAATGGGCGCGATGGAAGGAAATGCTCGCACCGTTCGTCGATGCCGGCGGCCAGGGCGAGCGGATCGACGTCCTCAGCGAGGTCCGCTTCGGCGCGACCGCGATCGCTCCCGCGGGCGTCGAGGAATCGCTGACCTCCTGGATCTCGGTCTCGCTGGCCGGAGCGGAGATCGACCGCCTCGTCGACGGCCTGCCGGCGGCGCTCAAGACGCCGCTCAACCCGGGCGGCGGCCCGCTCGGCCTCGATCGGCTCGCCTTCGCCTATCGCACCGTCGCCGTCACCCGGCCGTGGCCGGCCCGGGAAGTGCTGGAAAGCAACGCCTGGCGTCTGCCCGACCGCGACCGGACGATCAGCGACGGCGCCGATCCGGCGGCGGGCGAATATCCCTATGTCGCGACCGGGCTGGTGCTGGTTCGCCACGTGAAGGCGAGCTTCCGGCCCGCACCGCCGCCGCCGCCGGCCGCGATCTTCCACCCGGGCCTGTTCGTCGTCGCCAACATCCTGTCTCCGCCGCCCCCGGCGCCCCGGCCGGTCAAGCGGTTCGCTTCGCCTCGCTTTGCCGCCGCGCGGCCGGTGCGCCCCGCCGCTGCGACGCCGCATTCGATGGTGCTGCTGCAGGAGGCGACGCTGGTCCGCCGGGGCGTGCCGCTCGAGCCGGCGCGCGCGGCGGCGGATGTGCCGCAACCCGCGCCGCCGCCGCCGGCCCCGCCCGAAGTCGATCCGGATGAGCCGATCCTGATCTGCGCCCTGGTCTGCGACGCCGTCCCGCTCTGCCCGAACCCCGATCCGGAACTGTTCCGCGATCGTCCGGCGCTGGCGGCCACCGCCTGAGCCGGACGCTGCGCCATTCCCTCGCGCCGCCCAGGACGCGTCGTCCGCCGTCAGCCGGCCTGCGACCAAGTCCGTGCGATCCGGTCGGCCCGTGGAATGATGCGCACGCGATTTTCCACTTCATGCTATGGCGACGCAAACATGCCCCGCCGCGACCTTCTTCACAGCCTCAAGGCGATCCTGCGCCGCGCCGCCTGGCCCGGGCCTGTTCCGCGCAAGCGCCCAGGGCCCGAGGGCGGCGACGCCGAGCGCGAGCCGGTCGAGCCGCCCCGGCCCAAGCCGTTGTCGGGCGGCGCCGCGGCCGAGCTCGAATTCGACGATTAAGGGAAGGTGCTGCGGCGGGACCCGGGCGCAGGCTGTAACGACATTCGAGACATGGGGTTTGTCGCCGGCGCGCCTTGGTCTCCCTGCGGGCGAAGCGCGGGGGAGGTCGAATTCGGCCCTCCTAAATCTCCTTGGCCGCGCCGGCGCCATGACCCTCCAGCAGCCGCGCGGCGAAGTCCAGCAGCAGGATAGTGGCCGCCACGACGTAGACCGAGACGAAGCGCCGGATGAGCTGCCGCGGCCGCGCCAGCGAGAAAGCGACGATCGGGGACAGGACGACGATGCAGAAGGAGAGGATGATCAGCAGGCCGCCGGGCGGCGCCTCGCCGGTCACCGTGTCGCTCGCAAGAGTCGCGAAGGCGGTGAGCAAGGTGCCGACCATGATCGGGATGTAGAGGATCAGGGCGAGCAACCGGTCCTTCTCCCAGTTCCGGCTCTCGATATCCTTCGGCGGCTCGGCATCGCGCGAGCGGCGATAGGCGCTGGCCACCAGGCCGACATGGAACAGCAGCAAGGTCAGCGAAAAGCCCAGCAGGGAAGGGATGCGGATGCCGAACAGCTGGAACAGCTCAATCCACAGGACCGAGGTGACCTCGACCCAATGCTCGACGATGTAGCGCGCGATATTGGCGAGCGCGAGGAACGGGCCCAGCGCGCCGATCAGGTTGATGGCGAGGCCGAGGATGCTCAGCGCCGCCAGGACGTCCTTGCGGAGGAAAGCCAGTAATCGGCGCGGCGAGAGCATCGATTCAGGCTCCCCTGGGCGGCAATGGCAGCCGATTCCCTACCGTCCCGCCGCCGGGAAGTATAGGAATGGCGCAATCCCACGGGGGGTTGCGATGACGTTCGCATTCGCCTTTCTGCTCTTTTACCTCGCCGCGCGCTTTGTCATGGTCGCCGTCGCCATGGCCGGCCTCGAAGGCGAGGGCGCGGCCGCGCCGCGGATGAAGTCGCTCCAGGCCCGGGGCTTCCTGAGCGAGGACATGCCCGCCGGCGCGCTGTTCGCGCACGGCGCCCGCCGGATCGCCGCGGCCATGGAGCGGCTGACCGGGCGCGGCACCACCCGCGCCCTCACCTTCGCCTTCCTCGCCGCCACGATTTTATTCCTGGCCTCGCTGCCGCTCGCGCAATTGCAAGGCGCGCGGACCGAATATGACACGGTGCGCCGACAGATGTCGGATCGCACCCTGATCGGGAATGCGCCGCGCAGTGCCTGCGTCTACGAACATGCCCTGGCCGAGATCGAGCGGCGGATCGGGCGGCCGCTGTTCGACGTTCCGGCCCGGCCCAGGGTCTATCCGCTCGGCGACCCGAGCTCGACCGCCCTTGCCGACGCCTCGCCGCGGCTGCCGGTCGATCTGTTCGTGCGGGAGCTGATGGCAGGCAGCAAGATGACCGACGACGTTCGCGACATTCCGGCGGGGCTGCGCCAATATCCGCCGGTCGCGGCCTGGCTTCGGCGAGGCGGCCAGCGGCTGACCGTCGACACCTACCAGCTGGCTCCGCCCTCTCCCGCCAACCGGGCGGTGGCGGATCGGATAAGGTCCTTCTGCGTGGAGACGCCGTCGGTGATCGCCGCCGGGTTCGAGCCGGTCCGCCCGCGCGGCGATTACGATCGCCTCGTCGAGCGTTTCCGGCACGGCGTGATCGCGATCGCCGACGACCCGGAGATTCGCGAAAGCTACAATCTCGTCCAGCGCAAGCGGGCGGAGACCCAGCTGCTCCTGTCCTTCATCTATTCGGTCGGCGCGGCCTTCCTGCTGCTGCTCAGCCTGACGGCCAGCATCGGCTTGTGCCGGCTGACGCGCCCGCGTTTCGGGCTCGCCGCCAATTATGCGGTGACCGCATTGTCGCTGCCGATGATCCTCGTCTTCGCGATGCTGTTCCTCGCTTTCACCGCGGTCCTGGCCAAGACCAGCCCGCTCGTCGTCGGCTACGTCGTCTCGCGGTCGAATGCCGGCGCGGACGAGGCCGATTATCGCCGCCGCGCCCATCATTATATCGATCGGGTGGGCCGGCTCACCCGCCGGACCTGCGCCGACATCGGCCCGCGCAGCCCGCTGACGCCCGGCTGCCGTCTCGCCGACGCCTATCTGGAGCCCTGGGACCCGGCGACCCGGCGGTTCGACTTTTCGAGGGTGGTGCCGAAAAGGATGGCCGGCGGCGAGCCCTTTCCGGCCCCGGTCGCCAAGCTGCTCGAGGAATCGATGCTGAGCATGACTCTCGCCGTGGCCAGCATGGAGAAGGATCCGGGCCTGAACCTGATGCCCCGGCTGTGGGGAGGCATGCAGTCGTCGCCGACCCTGCTGCTCGTCGTCGCCCCGTTCCTGTTCGCCTTCGCCGGGGCGACCGCCTTGCTCGGCCTGCTCGACGCTCGGCGCAAGCTGCTGAAGCGCCTCGCGCAGGGCCGAAGCTGACGGCGCGGCGGCTCGAAGAAAGGGCCGGAGCTCGCGCCCCGGCCCCCGCTCGTCCGCAAGCGAAGCGCCCCTAGGCGCTCGCCACCTCGGCGACGTCGACCTTGAGGCCGGGCCCCATGGTCGAGGACAGCGCCACTCTCTTGACGTACTTGCCCTTGGCGCCGGCCGGCTTGGCCTTGACGATCGCGTCGACGAAGGCCTGGAAGTTCTTCTTCAGATCCTCGGCCGGGAAGCTCGCCTTGCCGATCCCCGAATGGATGATCCCGGCCTTCTCGACCCGGAACTCGACCTGGCCGCCCTTGGCCGCCTTGACCGCCTCGGTGACGTTGGGGGTGACGGTGCCGAGCTTGGGGTTGGGCATCAGCCCCTTCGGGCCGAGCACCTTGCCGAGCCGGCCGACCACGCCCATCATGTCGGGGGTGGCGATGACCCGGTCGAAATCGATCGTCCCGCCCTGGATGCTCTCCATCAGATCCTCGGCCCCGACCACGTCGGCGCCGGCCTTCCTCGCTTCCTCGGCCTTGTCGCCGCGGGCGAAGACGGCGACGCGCACGTCCTTGCCGGTGCCGGCCGGCAGGGTGACGACGCCGCGCACCATCTGGTCGGCGTGGCGCGGGTCGACGCCGAGGTTGAGCGCCACCTCGATCGTCTCGTCGAACTTCGCCTTGGCGTTCGCCTTCAGAGTCTCGATCGCCTCGTCGACGCCGTAGATGCGGGTCCGGTCGACCGCCTCGTTGATCGCCTTCTGCTTCCTGGTCAGCCTCGCCATCGCTCTAGCTCCCCGTCACTTCGAGGCCCATCGCGCGGGCGCTGCCTTCGATGATCCGGGCCGCGGCCTCGATATCGTTGGCGTTCAAATCCTTCATCTTGACCTCGGCGATGTCGCGCAGCTGCTGGCGGGTGACCCGGCCGGCAATCTGCTTGCCGGGCTCCTTGGCGCCGGCATTGATCTTGGCCGCCTTCTTCAAAAGGAAGGTCGCCGGCGGCGTCTTGGTCTCGAAGGCGAAGCTCCGGTCGGCGAAGACGGTGATCACGGTGGGGATGGGCATGCCCTTCTCCAGCTCGGTCGTCGCCGCGTTGAACGCCTTGCAGAATTCCATGATGTTGACGCCGCGCTGGCCGAGGGCAGGGCCGATCGGCGGCGACGGATTGGCGGCGCCCGCGGGCACCTGGAGCTTGATATAGCCCGTTATCTTCTTAGCCATATTCTCTCACTCTGTAGTGACCGGAATTGCGGGAGCGGGTTGACCTGCTCCCGTTCCGGTCGGTTCAAGTTTAGCGGTCCAGACGGCAGGGCTGAACCCTTGCCTCCCGCAATTCCACTGCTTGTGCCTTGGAAGGGGGCGCCCTTAGCGCAATCGGGCGCGGAGCGCAAATCCGGCCGGCGAGGGCGCGGCAAAGGCGCGGAAGGTCGGAAAGTCGCCGACAAATAAAAATCCTTCCGATCACCCGGCGCAAACTGATCGATTTTACCGATCAGTCGGGACGCCCGGCGAGCCGCCCGGATCCCCCGCTGGAGGCCCCCCGGCCGCCCCGGCAAGGGCGAGCGCTTGATCATGATCGGAACATAGCATGAACCCGCGATTCGGGCAAGGCGGCGGACGGCCCGGTCGACGCGCGCCGGCCGCCGCGACCGCTGCCGGCCGGACGCCGGACGCCTGCGGGCGGATGCCGGGCGCCTGCCGGGCGGATGCCGGACCAACGCGGCAGGTTCGGATCCGGGACGCCCGCAACGCTGCCTCGCCAGCCCCAACGGGTTCCCGTCGAAATGGGAGCGCTGCGGCATCCCCCGGATGCTGCGTCGGATCCGCTCCCAACGCTTCGATGGGGTTCATCCATTGCTGCTGCGTTGGAAGGGGGGCCTTGGCGCAATCGCGCGCGGGGCGCAAATTCTGCCGCTCCCCAGGCTGCGCCATCGCCTTCCCGAGGGCGCGCCGCGATGGATCCAGTTGATATGGCGTGCGGATCGTCCACCTATTCCGCATAGTCTTCGCGCCCGGCTTTCGGTAAACGCGCAAAATGGGAAGCCGGGGCGTAAAGCTGCTCGAGCGGATGCGGGCCAGTCCGCGGGACTGGCGGATCGAGGATGTGGCGAGAGTCTGCGCGGCTTTCGGCCTTGCTTGCACGCCGCCGCGCAAGGGATCACATTATAAGGTAAAGCATGAGAGCCAGGCTCGGGTGCTGACGGTGCCGGCCCATCGGCCTATCAAGCCGTTCTACATCGAGGCGCTGGTAGAGTTGGTCGACGCCGTGAGGGGAGCCGGAACGTGAGGGTTCAGGATTATCAGGTGCTCATCGGCCCCCTCCCCCGGGAGGAGGGCGGGGGATTCATCGCGACCGTCCCCGAGCTTCCGGGCTGCATGTCCGACGGCGAGACTCCGCAGGAGGCGCTCGACAACGCCTATGACGCGATCGGCTGCTGGATCGAAGCCTGCAGGGAGATGGGACGGCCGGTGCCGGAGCCGAAGCGGGCGGCGGCCTGAACGACGGGTTTCCCGCTCGCAGAGGCGCGGAGGCGCGGAGACGTGGAGGAACGCGCGGCCGGTCACTTAAAGTGACCGCGAAGGGACGTGCGGGGAATCCAAAGCTCACAGCCGAGCCGGACGGCCGCGGAGGACAGCCTCAACGGGTTCCCGTCGAAATGGGAGCGGTGCGGCATCCCCGGATGCTGCGCTGGATCCGCTCCCGTCGCTTCGACGGGGTGGTTCATTGCTGCTGCTTTGGAAGGGGGTGCGCTTGGCGCAATCGGGCGCGGAGCGCAAATTCAATCAGCCGCTCCAACGCGTGAGCTCCGAAGACGGGCCGTTTGAACTTCAATTATCTAACCGGAGAAACTCGAAAGCGCCGCCCAACGCGCATCGTCCGCGATCTCAGTCACCAGAAAATCCACCCAAGCCTGCGAGTAGGTGTAGGATTTATACGGAGGGTGATAAACGCAATACTGCTTGTCCGTTGCAGCGGCATCAGCGGCGCCGGTCTTAGGGCGGGCTTTGTACAGCTTCCAGGCGCGTTGGTGCTTGTCGCTAGTGAAAGCTCGACCGCTCGCTGCCGCGACCCGCTTTACGACCACGCTAGGTTTAAGCGGCCAGATGTCTTCGACGGGCCTATATTTGATCAGAACGTTTTGCATCTCCTTGCCCTCCGCCGAGTCTGGCTGGACGAACTGAAAATGCGCCTTAGCCTTCGAGGCGTTGGTCAGCGTGTAAACGACCTTGAATTGGTACTCGAGATTATCTGCGTCGCCCTCCTCCAGCTTTGCGGCGAGGCTCGCATCAAGTGCGGCAATATGTTCCGGCAAATCGTAGCCCTGCAGCGTTGAAATTTGCTCCGTGGCAAGTTTGGTGAATTGGATCGAGAAGCCGAGCTCGCGACCGAGCGTGAGGCGGGAGCCGAACAGTTCGGTGAGCGCTTTTTCGAAGTTGAGGCAGGTTGATTGAAACAAGGGAAGCCATTTTAGGTCAAAGGGGCCAATCGTCCGGTGTTCGACAACGTCGCGGATTTCCTTGAGCGCTGTTAGATTCTGTTTGCACGCTTTTGACAAAGGGCAATCGGAGCGCGCGATCATTTGGGAAAGCGGAAGGCTGAAACCTTCATTGTTGATGATCTGTACGCCCTTAGACTCATAATATTCGTGGAGGAGGTAGGTCCACGCTACGTTTGCGAGCATGGAGAACACCCCGGCCTTGAATGCAATTCGCGGCGTGTTGAACAACTCGACCGCCAGAATCATGGCCTCGCGGGCACGAACAAGCCTCTCGTTATCGATCGGACAAAGGCCGGTCACATGGTCGAAGATAAGCTTCTTGTGGCGAAATGCGTCGACCTGCTGCTTGCTCGCCGGCTCGATCGCGTCGTCGGTCTTGATACCGGAAATACGACCGAAATTGACGGATGCAGGCCGTCCAGTGTTGATGAGCGCATGGACATCTTGGTTTCGCCACCCGTCGTTGAGCAGCGCTTTGATTACAGATTTCTCCAGCGGCGTAAGCGCGGCCTTGGATATCTTTTTCGCCATCCGCCGACTCAATCCCGGATCAGGGAGCGGTAACATCGCCGCTG
>DASUVK010000052.1:0-9035 GCA_036378975.1 Allosphingosinicella sp.
GGCAAAGCTGTGATAGCGTTCTTCGCCGGTCTCCGGACGATAGACGAAGCCGGGATGGTCGGCGGCCTCGGCCAGGTTGAGGATGCGGCCTTCAGCAGCGATCGTGCCGACCAGGCCTTCGCCCATTGCAAGGCGAGTGACATGCACCGCTTCCTTGCGCAGGCCCTTGGTGGCGAACAGTTCGAGCGCATTGTCGCGCAGCAGATAGATGGAGCAGACCTCGCTCTCCATCGCCTCGGCGATGATCTTGACCACCTTGTTCAATTTGGCCTGCGCGCTCGCCCGCGACGCCATCACGTCGTGCAGCCCGGTCAATATCTCGCGGGCTGAAGCGGCGGACTGCGGCATGGGAGAGGGATAGCAGAAGGTCGTCGTGAAGCGCCACGCGAATTCTGCCATTGTCCGGGCGAGCGAGACCCGGTGGGCTCGCCGGTCCCGATGATCCCTCGGCCTGGTTCTAAGCGGCTGGTTTGTTCGCGCCCAGTAGAGCCATATCGTCGAGAATGAATCGGCCGCCCTCCGGATCTCCATGAGGGCGCGCTATGTCCAGCGTGATCTGGGTCGACACCATCGCTCCTTTCACGAGGTCGCCGTCGCACGCAAATTCCAGCACTCCGGTAATCGGCCGATCATATGTGGCCGTCTGAAGTCCGACATCCTGATAATCGGAGAAATAGTGCAGGCCTTCCGCAGCGTAGCCCTTGCAGGCGGTGCTGTTCCCGACGACCGCATGAGTGCCTGCCATTCGCGGTCCGTCGATCTGGAATCCGATCTGGATATCCTGGTTTGTGGCCGATGCGACGCGGATGGTGAGGCGGAAGCAGGCCGTCGCCTCGGCCACCTTGCAGGCGTGGATGACGGGCGGCGTGGCGGAGATCCTGACGAGGTCCGTGGCGCGCGGCGGCTGCGGC
Organism: Allosphingosinicella sp.; assembly: GCA_036378975.1. GTDB lineage: Bacteria > Pseudomonadota > Alphaproteobacteria > Sphingomonadales > Sphingomonadaceae > Allosphingosinicella. Next base: position 912 of record DASUVK010000052.1, read on the forward strand.
GACGCCTCAGGGGCGCCCACGCGTGAAGGCGGATCTGACGCATTCTCCGCGCGCTTAATGGGGACCGCATCGCGCGAAGATTCGGAGCGAGACGCCGGCGATCCCGCTCCCGAAAGCCCTTCCAGCCCGGCTACAATCAATCCCGCCAGGACCGCGGTGACGATCGCGCTGTAGACGAGAAAGCTCGCCGGATGACTGGTGTAGCGGGCCTCAAGAAAGGTCGTGAACCTCGAGAATATGGGCGGTCGACGTGGCATTGTACTTCCAAATCGGGTGCGCAGCCCGGTTCAGTCAGATTAGCAAGAGAATCTTCGTGAGGCATCATTGCGCGAAAGCGGAGATTCCGCCGCCCGCCATCTTTGCTCAGACAGAGCGCCGCTCCAGCGCGTGCGCCGCCTCCTCGACGAGTTGCTTCAGGATATCGGCGACGCTCGCCTCGTCCTTCACCATCCCCACCGACTGGCCGGCCATCACCGAGCCGGTCTCGACGTCGCCCTCGATCACCGCCCGTCGCAGCGCCCCAGCCCAATAATGCTCGATCTGGAGCTGCGCCTCCATCATCTCGAGGCCGCCTTCGTCGAGACGCTGCGCGACCTCGCGCTGCTTGGCGGCGAAGCTCTCCATCTCGCGATTCTTGAGCGCCCGCACGGGAATGACCGGCAGGCGCGGGTCGATCTGGACGCTGGTGATGGCATCGCGGGCCGAAGCGCGGATGAACGCCTTCTTGAAATTGGGATGGGCGATGCATTCATGCGCGCAGACGAAGCGGGTGCCGAGCTGAACTCCGACCGCGCCCATTTCCAGATAGCCCGCGATAAGGCCGCCATGACCGATTCCGCCGGCGACGAAGATCGGCATGTCGGCGGCGAGCGGCGGCAATATCTCCTGGGCGAGCACCGAGGTCGAGACCGGGCCGATATGGCCGCCCGCCTCCATGCCCTCGATCACCAGGGCGTCGACACCGGAGCGGGCCAGCTTCTTCGCCAGCGCCAGCGCCGGCGCAAAGCAGATCAGCTTGGCGCCGCCTTCCTTGACCCGGTCGATGGCGCCGGTGGGTGGCAGCCCGCCGGCGAAGACGACGTGGGTGACTTGGTGACGCTTGCAGACTTCGATCAGCTCGGAGAGCTGCGGGTGCATGGTGATCAGGTTGACTCCGAACGGCCGGTCGGTCCGCGCCTGGGTCTCGCCGATCTCGGTGTCGAGCAGGTCGGGCGTCATCGCCCCGCACGCGATCACCCCGAACGCGCCCGCATTGGACAAAGCCGAGACGAGGTTGCGCTCCGAGATCCAGCTCATCGCCCCGCCGAGGATGGCGACCTCGCAGCCGAGGAAATCGGTGCCGCGCTTCATCAGCCGGCGCAGGCGGTCGTGGCCGACGGTGGCGGCGGGGACGGCGTCGGTCATACCCGCTGCGACACTCATTCCTCACCCCCCGTATCGTCCAGCCCGAAGGCGGTGTGCAGCACCCGCACCGCCAGCTCGGTATAGTCTTCCGGGATCAGCACCGAGACCTTGATCTCGCTGGTGGTGATGGCGAGGATGTCGATCTTGCGCTCGGCCAGCGTCGCGAACATCAGCGCCGCAATCTCGGGATTGCTCCTGAGGCCGACGCCGACGATGCTCAATTTGGTGACTTCGCTGTCGGACAGAAGCTCTTCGAAGCCGATTTCGGCACGGTGCTTCTCGATCACGTCCGCGGCCAGCGACAACGACGCGCGGGGCACGGTGAAGGTGAGGTCGCCGGGCTGGCCGGCGCGGGGCACGCTGCGCACGATCAGATCGTAATTGACCCCCGCCTCGGCCAGCGGCGTGAAGATGGACGCCGCGACGCCGGGCGCGTCGGCGAGGCCGGTCAGAGTCACCCGCGCCTCGTTCTTGTCGTGGGCGATGCCGGTGATGAGCTGCCTTTCCATGCCATATTCCTCGATTTGGTCTTCGCGCACGATCAGAGTGCCGGGGCGGTCGGCGAAGGAGGAGAGAACCTTGATCGGGATGCCGTGGCGCATGGCGAGGCCGACGGAGCGGGTCTGAAGCACCTTGGCGCCGACCGAGGCCAGCTCCAGCATCTCCTCGTAGGTGACGATCGGCAGCTTGCGCGCCCGCGGCACGATCCGCGGGTCGGTGGTGTAGACTCCGTCGACGTCGGTGTAGATGTCGCAGCGGTCGGCGTTGACCGCCGCCGCCAGCGCCACCGCCGACGTGTCCGATCCGCCGCGGCCGAGGGTGGCGAGGCTGCCGTCGGCGGCGACCCCCTGGAAGCCGGGAATGACCGCGATCCCGCCTTCCGCGAACACCCGCTCCAGCACTGCGCCGTCGATATCGTCGATCAGCGCCGAGGCGTGGCCCGACGCGCGGATCGGCAGCTGCCAGCCCATGTAGGAACGCGCCTTCAGCCCCATGCCCTGCAGCATGATCGCCAGCAGCCCGCTCGTCACCTGCTCGCCCGAGGCGACCACCACATCATATTCGCGCGGATCGTAGAGAGTGGAGGCTTCGCGGCAGAACTGGACCAGCCGGTCGGTCTCCCCCGCCATCGCCGAGACCACCACAGCCACCTGGTGGCCGGCATCCGCCTCGCTCTTGACCAATTGCGCGACGTGCCGGATGCGCTCGATGCCCGCCATCGAGGTGCCGCCGAATTTCATCACGATGCGGGCCATGAAACTCCGTCGCGCGGGGGATTGGAGCCTTTCGACATGAAGGCGCGGCCCTGATAGGGGTGAGGCATGACCATGGCAAGCGAGGCCCCCGGCTCGACCATCGACCCGAAGGAGGCCGCCCATTTCGGCGCGATGGCCGCCGACTGGTGGGATCCGAACGGCCCGTCGGCGATGCTGCACAAGCTCAATCCGGTGCGGCTCGCCTACATACGCGACCGGATCGACCAGCATTGGGGGCTCGACGAATGCAGCCTGAGGCCGCTGGAAGGGCGGCGCGCGGCCGATGTCGGCTGCGGCGCCGGCTTGCTGACCGAGCCGCTGGCGCGGCTCGGCGCGGGGGTCACCGGAGTCGACGCGGCGCCCGAGAATATCGCCGCGGCGCGCGACCATGCGCTCGGCCAGGGCCTGGAGATCGACTATCGAGTCGGCGGGGTCGAGGCGCTGGAGGGCCGGTTCGACCTGGTCGCCTCGCTCGAGGTGGTCGAGCATGTCGCCGAGACCCGGACCTTCGTCCAGGGGCTGGCGGACGCCCTCGCCGACGACGGCCTGCTCATCCTGTCCACCCCCAATCGCACTGCCTTGTCGCGGCTGATGCTGATCCTGATCGGCGAAGGCACCGGCCGCATCCCCAAGGGCACGCACGATTGGGAAAAATTCCTTTGCCCGGAGGAATTGTGCGCCCTGCTCCGCGACGCCGGCCTCGAGATCGTCGACTGCACCGGCCTCGCCTGGGGTCCGGCCCGCGGCTTCCACCTCTCCGACAATAAGAGCCTCGACTATTTCGTGACGGCGAGAAGGGCGTAACTCCTCCCCGAGCTTGCCTCCGGGAGGGGGACCATGCGCAGCATGGTGGAGGGGCCTTGCCGAGTCCGAAAATACCCCTCCACCGCGCTAAACGCGCGGTCCCCCTCCCCGAGCAAGCTCGGGGAGGACTTAAAAATCCACCTTGTCGTAATGGGGCGGCGGGGCGATCACCTCCATCCGCTCGGCGAGCAAGGGCCGGAAGCTCGGCCGCGACTTCATCACCGAATACCAGTCGGCGGTCTGCTTGTGGCCGCGCCAGTCGATGCCGCCGAGATAGTCGGCGACCGAGAGATGGGCGGCGGCGGTCAGATCGGCGAGGCTGAGCACCGGCCCGGCCAGCCAGCGGCGGTGGTCGAGCAGATAGTCGATATAGTCGATATGGTTGTTGGCGGTCTTCATCGCCTCGCGCAGCACCCTCGTGTCGGGCGGGTCGCGGGCGACGAGGCGCTTGGTCATCCTTTCCTCCATCAGCGGCGCCACCACCTCGCGGTACAGCCCTTCGTCGAACCAGGCGACCAGCCGGCGCACCTCGGCGCGGTTGGGCGCCGTCCCCGGGATCATCGGCGAGCGGTCGACCGTCTCCTCGAAATATTCGCAGATCGCCTTGGAATCGATCAGGACGATGCCGCGCGCCTCCTCGACCAGCACCGGCGTCTGGCCGGCCGGATTGAGGTCGGTGAACTCGTCGCGCTTCAGCCACGGCGATTCGCGCACCAGCTCGTGGGCGACGCCCTTCTCGGCCAGCATCAGCCGGACCTTGCGGGAAAACGGGCAGAGCGGGAATTGGTAGAGCTGCCACATCGCCGCCCGTCTCTAGCCCCGCCGCGGGAGCCGCGTCCACCGCAGTAATTGGGGACAGCTACCGAATTCCGCGCAAGCGCGCGTCCCGGCCCTGGGACCGTCGGGAATTCGGTAGCTGTCCCCGATTACGGTTCAGCGCGGATCGTAGTCCGGATCGTCGCGCCGGTCGTAGCGATCGTCGTAGCGATCGTCGTAGCGGCGGTCGTGGCGTCCCCTCGCGATCGCCTCCTCCATGCGTCGGGTGGCGTCCTCGAGGCTGCGGCGCAGGACCGGGGTCAGCACCGCGATCTGCTCGACCGCGGCGCCCAGCCCGACGGTGACCGCGCCGATCTCGTCGCGCATCCGCTCGCGGGCATAGGGATCGCGGCGGCCGGCGAGGTCGCCGAGCGTCTCGCGTCGGCCGTGCCGATAGCGCCGGTGATAGGGATCGAGCGCGTCGGCGAGCGGGCCGACATCGACGTCCATCAAGGCGTCGGTGGCGCGGCCGATCGCGTCGCCGATCCGCTCGACCTCCTGCGGAGGCGGCAGGCGGCGGACGATCTCGTCGTCGCGCGGGTCGGGATGGGGCTGGGCGAATGCCGGCGCGGCCGCGGCGAGCGCCGTCACGGCGATGATCAGCTTGACCAAGACAGGCCTCCTCAAATCCTTGGCGCACCGGCGAAAACGCGCGGCGGTGCGACTCGTTGCGGATCCTGCCCGGGCGTGGATGAGCCCGCCCTGAACGGGTTCAGCGGCGCGGCGGCGGCGCTTGCGGCACCGGCCGCGAGCGCACCATCGCCGGGGTCGGGCAGGGCGGCCGCTAGCGCATTCCCAGCCACACCAGGCCGATCGTTCCGATGACGATCCGGTACCAGGCGAAAGGCGCGAAGCCGTAGCGGGTGACGATGCCGAGGAACCAGCGGATGACGAGCAAGGCGACCACGAACGACACCGCGAAGCCGATCGCGATCGTGCCCCAGGCGCCGGCGTCGAGCCGGGCGCCGGTCCTGAGCAGATCGTAGCCGCTCGCCGCCAGCATCGTCGGCACGGCGAGGAAGAAGCTGTATTCGGCCGCGGTCTTGCGCTCGACGCCGAGCGACAGCGCGCCCATGATCGTCGCCCCCGAGCGGCTGACCCCCGGGATCATCGACAGGCACTGGATGAGGCCGATGCCGAGCGCCGTCTTCCAGCCCATCGCCTCGACGCTGTCGACCTTGGGATGCGTGACCAGCCGCTCGAGGACGAGGATGACGATGCCGCCGCCGATCAGCGCCACGCAGACCAGCTCCGGGCTGCCCAGCATCGCCTTGACCGCGTCGTAGACGACGAACCCGATCGCCATCGACGGCAGGAAGCCGAGCGCGACGTTGCGCGCGAAGCGGAGCGCCTCCGGCTCGCGCCGCAGCGCGCCGACGCCCGCGTCCAGGAAGCGACGCCAGTAGAGGACGATGACGGAGAGAATGGCGCCGAGCTGGATGACGATCTCGAACGTCCCTTCCGCCGCGCTGTCGAAGCCGAGCAACTCGGCGGCGAGGACGAGATGACCGGTCGACGAGACCGGGATGAATTCGGTCACGCCCTCGACGATGCCGAGCAGGATGATGGTGAGGAGCGAGGCTTCCATTCTATCTCCGAGACGTCATCCCGGCGGGGACTCCATCAAAGCTTTGATGGGAACCCGGAAGCCGGGACCCATGAACACGCTGGGTCGAGGGTGGCCGCTGCCGTGTTCATGGGTGCCGGGTCAAGCCCGGCATGACGGGTTAATAAGGCGATTTCGCCGCGAAGCGGCCGTGACGGCGATAGCTGGTCAGCCAGCCTTCGGCGACCGCGGCGAGCGGCGTCTTGGGCAGGCCGAACGCCTCCAGCCCCTGGGTTCCGGGCGCCGCGACATTGTCCCGCCGCAGCATCAGCCACTGGTCCCAGGTTATCGGCGCGCCCGGCAGCCAGCCGGTCAGGCGCGCCAGCAGCCGCCCGACCGGGTCGGGCACGTCGATGATCGCCCGCTTGTGGCCGGTCTGCTCGCACACCCATTCGATGATCTCGCGCATGGTCAGCACCTGCGGCCCGCCCAGCTCGTAATCCCGGCCGCCATGACGGCGCGGGTCGAGCGCGGCGTCGGCCACCGCCCGGCCGACGTCGGCAACATAGACCGGCTGGAAGCGGGTTCGCGGGCTGATCGCCGGCAGCACCGGCGCCAGCCGCGCCATCCCCGCCAGCTTGTTGATGAAAGCATCCTCCTGTCCGAACAGGATCGAGGGCCGCAGCACGGTGGCGCCGGCAAAGGCGCTGCGCACCGCCGCCTCGCCGTCGCCCTTGCTGCGGCCGTAATGCGATTCGCTGTCGAGGTCGGCGCCGATCGCCGAAACGTGGACCAGGGCTTCCGCGCCCCCCGCCGCCGCCGCGGCGGCGACGTTGCCCGCGCCGGCGACGTGGATGGCGTTGAAATCGCCCTTCAATATGCCGACCAGGTTGACGACCGAGTCGCTGCCTTGGACGGCCGCCCGCACCGCCGCGGCATCGCGAATGTCGACGCCGAGGAACTGAACCTGGCCGACCGCGGCGAGCGGCTGGAGGAAAAAGGCGCGGCGCGGGTCGCGCTGGGCGACGCGGACGCGGGCGCCGGTCCGGAACAGGGCCTGGGCGGCATAGCGGCCGAGGAAGCCGCCGCCGCCGAAGATTGTGACAACGCGGTCTCGCGCGTCCATATTCATCTCCGGGGACATGTACTTGTACGTGTCCCCATACTGAGTTCTCGGGGACAGTCTATCTGACTGTCCCCCTCCTGCGCTGGTGGGGGAGCCAGGATAGACTGTCCCCGGGGCGCCCCCATGCCTGCTGGGCCCCGCGTTGACAAGCGCGGGCACGCCCCCTAGTTCGCGCCCCCTACCCCGTGCCCAGGTGGCGGAATTGGTAGACGCACCAGCTTCAGGTGCTGGCGCTCGCAAGGGCGTGGAGGTTCGAGTCCTCTCCTGGGCACCATAGGACTCAAAATCGGTGTCAGACACCGATTTCCCCGCGAAAATTGGTGTCAGGCACCAATTTCCAAGTCCCTGATTCTATGGAAAGCGCTTAAGAAGCAATTGGGACGCTTCCGGCCCGTGTTGCTCCAGAAGGCGGGCTCGGGCTTCCGGGTAGTAGGCATCAGGCGCTGACTGAGCTCGTCCAAGAGGCGTCTGACTACTCCACGTTCTCGTAGAAGGAGCGCGTCGGCTTCCCGCGCTCCCAAAGGGTGCGGAAGCCATCGCCTTGGCGAATGCCGATGCCCCACTTCGCGAAAGCGACGCTAGCCGCTTCCGACCCTCCGTCTACTACTCTCCATAGGGGCACCGGCTGAGGATCGCCAAATTGATCACCCGCCTTGCTCGCGACGACTGACAGGGAGTTTTGCGCGAGGATCAACAGACCCCTCTCCTGATCGATGTTCCTTGCATCGGTGGCGGAGGAGAGATCGATCAGAATTTCCGGCGCAGGAATAAACAAACCTGTGTGAGGGCTTCGAAGCGAGATCGGGAAGAAGATGAACGAGTGCTCGCCGGTGAGCATTATGGCACACATCTCGTCACCCCATTTAGTGATGAGCAGCGTCTCATCTCGCTGCCTGACAGGAACAACGAAACCGGGTTGTTTGATGTCACGAATGTCGCGGGCAGTCGCATCGCCCAGCGGCATCAAGGCGTCATTTTTCATTATATCGCTCCCACGGTGCGAGGAGGAGACTAGCTCGGCTCGGCGTGGTGCGCCACATCCAACTCCCCCCTCCCCGGCATCCTTATCGATGAACCGCCGGGAGAGACGATGTGAAGCCGATACCGCGCCGCCAGGGCCCGCTGCGCCTGTTCGACGAGGACAAGGACCGCCTCGTCATCCTGTTCCTCGC
>DASUVK010000053.1:0-25213 GCA_036378975.1 Allosphingosinicella sp.
CGACTCCGCTCGTCGCGGAGACGGCGACGGTGACCGCGCGCATTCCCGGTCCGAGCGCGGCGGCGAGGAAGCCCCGCTCGCCCGGCTTGATCAGCGAGCCCTGGGTGAAGGGCTGACCGGCGGTGATCTCGTTGCGAACGACCGTTCCGACCAGGTCGGCCGGACGGACGCCGGGCTTGCCCTTGATGTAGTAGGCCGGCTGGACGAGGCCTTCGGGCCAGCGCTGGAAGCGCAGGGCCTCGGCGTCGATGATCGTTCCCACCGGCAGGGCGCGGGTCGCGACCAGCACTTCCGGGCCGGCGGGGACGGCGGGCTTGGCCGAGGCCGAAGGCGCTCCGGCTCCGCTGAACATGTTCTTGGCGGTGACCGCAGTGACGGCCGCGACGATCAGCGCACCGATCAGCAGCATCAGCTTTTTAACATCCATGACGCCAGTCGCCTCCTAGCCCGCTCGAATTGCAGGCTCCCATGTCAGACAAATTGGTTAAGAAACCGTTCGCCAATCAGCCAAAAACCGCCAAAAGCGATGGCGATACCGTAAGGAATTTCCGGCTGTCCGGCGGCCTTGGCCAGCCGGTGCGCGACCAGCATGGCGAGGGTAAGGACGCCGCCGGCGATCGACATGATCGCGAGCAGCTTCACCACCCCGGCGAACGGCAGCCACAAGGCCAGAGCGGCCGCCATCTTGACGTCGCCGCCGCCCATCGCGCCGAAGCGGAAGGCGATCGCGAACAACCCGAACACCGCCGCTCCCAGGCCGATCTGCAGCGCCATGCCGGGCCAGACGCCGAGGCCGACGCTCCACCAGAAGGGTATCGCCAGCAGGGCGATCGCCGCGTTGAGCCAGTTGGGGATGGTCCGGCTGCGCCAATCGCCGATCGCCGCGACCAACAGGGCCGCGGCGAGCAAAGCGATGAAAAACCAGGAAACAGCCCCTTGCATGAGGACCAGACACTAGACGGAACAGCTTTCGAAACCGTAACCGGCGCCCATGCATGATGAAGCGTTCGATCGCCGCGCCGTCCCCGCCGATGCCCGCTTCGGCAGCTGGGCGGCGGCGGACGGCTGGACCCACCGGACGCTCGAGCGGCGGCAGCCCGAGGGAGCCGAGGTGCGCGGCAGCCTGCTGTTCGCGGGCGGGCGGGGCGATTTCATCGAGAAATATCTGGAAGTCCACGATCATTGGCACCGCGCCGGCTGGAACGTCACCGCCTTCGACTGGCGCGGCCAGGGCGGCTCCCAGGGCGACCGGCCGGGCGGCTGGCTCGACAGCTTCGAGAGCCTGGTCGGCGACCTCGCCGGCCTGATCGAGGATTGGCGGGCGCGAACGCCGGGCCCCCATGCGGTCGTCGCCCATTCGATGGGCGGGCACGTGCTGCTGCGCACCCTCGCCGACCGCCACCCCTCGATCGACGCCGCGGTGCTGGTGGCGCCGATGCTGGCGATCAACAGCGCGCCGGTGCCGCCGCTGGCGGCGCAGTGGCTCGCCTCGGCCGCCACTTTGTTCGGCTGGGGACGGCAGCCCGCCTGGCAGCAATCGTCGCTGCCGCAGCCGGCCGGCTCGCTGCGGCAGGCCTATCTCACCGGCTGCGGCGAGCGTTATGCCGACGAATTGTGGTGGTGGGAGCGGCAGCCCGCCTTCAACCTCGGCCCGCCCAGCTGGGGCTGGCTGAAGGCGGCCTATGGCTCCAGCGCGGCGCTGACGCCGGCCGGGCTGGCCGGCGTGGCGACGCCGGTGCTGCTGATCGGCACCGAGCGCGACCGGCTGGTCAGCCCCGCCGCGATCCGCGCCGCCGCCGTCCGGCTGCCCAACGCCGAGCTGCTGATGTTCTACGACTCCGCCCACGAAATATTGCGCGAACGCGACGCGGTGCGGCTGGCGGCGCTGGCGCGGATCGACGCCTTCTTCGACCGCCACGCGCCGCGATGAGCTTCGACGCCGACATCGCCATCATCGGCGCCGGCATGGCGGGCGCGAGCCTCGCCGCCGAGGTGGCGGGGGAGACGTCGGTGCTGCTGCTCGAGGCCGAGGATCAGCCGGGCTATCACGCCACCGGCCGTTCCGCCGCTTTTTGGGCGGAAAGCTATGGTGGGCGGTTCATCCAGCCGCTGACGACGGCGTCGGGGCCTTTCCTGGAGCAGCACGGCTTTCTGGGCGCGCGCGGAGCGCTTCACATCGCCGGCGCGGACGGGCTGGGCGCACTGGCGGCGGTCGAGACCGAATTCGGCGACCGGGTCGGCTTCGAGCGGTTCGACCGGGCGGCGCTCGAAGCCCGTCTGCCCGGTCTGCGCGAAGGCTGGGTGGCCGGGCTGCTCGAGCCGAGTTGCGCCGATATCGACGTCGCCGGCCTGCACGCGTTCTACCTGGCGCAGGCCCGCCGGCAGGGCGCCCGGCTGGCGACGGGCGCGGAGGTGCGCGCGCTTCGGCGCGACGGCGGCGGCTGGACGGTGGAGACCCCGGCCGGCGAATTTCGCGTGCAGATTGTCGCCGACGCCGCCGGCGCCTGGGCCGACCGCGTCGCCGCGCTGGCTGGCGCGACGCCGATCGGTCTCCAGCCCTATCGGCGCACGCTCTCCCAGCTTCGGGTCGACCCGCCCGCGCCGCCGGACCTGCCGCTGGTGATCGACGCCCTCGGCCGCTTCTACTTCAAGCCCGAGGCGGGCGGGCGGCTGTGGCTGAGCCCGCATGACGAGACGGCGTGCGAGCCGTGCGACTGCGCCCCCGAGGAGCTCGACGTGGCCGAGGCGATCGACCGGTTCGAGCGCGTCGTCGACTGGCGGGTAGAGCGGGTCGAACGGAGCTGGGCGGGCCTGCGCAGCTTCGCTCCCGACCGCCGCCCGGTCTACGGCTTCGACCCCGCCGCGCCGGCCTTTTTCTGGTGCGCCGGCCAGGGCGGCTTCGGCATCCAGACCGCGCCCGCCGCGGCGAGGCTGGCGGCGGCGCTGCTGCTGGGGCGCGCGCCGGAGCTCGATCCCGCCCCTTATTCGGCGGAGCGATTCGGCTAAGCGCGCGCTCAGAGCAATTGGCTGAAGATCAGCAGGATGCCGCCGATCGATACCGCCCAGACCGCCGTGCGCAGCCACGGCACGCCCGCCACGTAGATCACCGCATAACCAAGCCGCGCCCAGAAGAACAAGGCCGCGCCCAGCGCCGTCATCGCATTCGCCCGCCCGGCGGCATGGGCGACGAGCACGACGATGGCGAAGACGACGAGGCTTTCGAGCATGTTGAGATGCGCACGCCGCGCGCGTCCGGCCCAGCCGGTGGCGGCCGGCAGATCCTCGCGATTGCCGGCCAGCGTCGGCAGGCCGACCTGATTCTGGGCGCCGATCGCGGCGACCACCATTTGCACCAGCGTCAGCGCCGCCGACCAGACGAGCATTTGCAGATCGGGTGTCATAGGCATGTCCCCCTAGCATCGAGGGTGGGACCCTATCAGATCCTCGCTCCCCGGCGAAGGCCCGCCAGTCTCGCGGGCCCGCGCCGCCGGCTTCCGGTCTTGCCGATTCCTGTGCGAACGGAGCAAATAGTCGCTGGTCCGGGGAAGCCCTGGTTCGTTATATGTTCCCTATGGCCGACCGAATCACCGTCACCCCTGCCGAACTCGGCCGCGCCCTCCGGGTGTGGCTCAAGGTGATGCCGAAACACGTCTGGCGGGCGTTGGAAAAATACCAGATCGCCGCGCTGGAGAAGCGGCACAATCATGACGAGGAGCCGCAAGCCCACGCTGCCGTGGCGGACCATATCGTCGGCCAGCTGGAGCGGGCGCGATGGGAGATAACGAAGCCTGAGCCGTCGGCGGGGATGGGCTCGCCGCCGCCGTGGAGGCCGTCCTAGCCCTCCTCCCCACGGAATCGGGAGGAAGCCGAGCCGGCTGGGAAGGGAGCCTCGCTCACCGCCTCGCGAATTGCATCGCTGCGTCGCAGGCGAGGCGGTCGGCGCGTTCGTTCTCGGGGTGGCCGGCATGGCCCTTGACCCACCGCCACTCGATCCTGTGGGGAGCGGCGGCGTCGAGCAATTCCTGCCACAATTCGGCATTCTTGACCGGCTTCCGGTCGGCCGTCTTCCAGCCGTTGCGGCGCCAGCCGTGAATCCATTTGGTGATGCCGTCGCGGACGTAGATGCTGTCGGTGTAGAGCGCCACTTCGCACGGCTTGTTGAGCGCCTCCAGCGCGCGGATCGCGGCGAGCAGCTCCATGCGGTTGTTGGTGGTGTTGGCCTCGCCGCCGCTCAGCTCCTTCTCGCGGGCGCCCGAACGGATCACCGCCCCCCAGCCGCCCGGGCCCGGATTGCCCTTGCACGCGCCGTCGGTGAAGATCTCGACCGGGGCGAGGGTCAAGCGGCCTCGAGCCCGCGCGGCAGCTTGAACACCATCCGCTCGACGACGCCTTCGCCCTCGATTTCGGTGACGTCGTAATGAAGCGCCAGGAAATCGACCACCTCGCGCACCAGCGTCTCGGGCGCCGAGGCGCCGGCGGTGATGCCGAGCGTGGTCACGCCCGCCAGCCAGGAGAGCTCGATGTCGGTCGCCCGGCCGATCAGGCGGGCGCGGGCGCCCTCGCGCTCGGCGACCTCGACCAGGCGCAGCGAATTGGAGCTTTTGGGCGAGCCGATCACCAGCACCGCCCCGCAGGCGCGGGCGATGTCCTTGACCGCGGCCTGGCGGTTCGAGGTGGCGTAGCAAATATCCTCGCCCTTGGGCCCCCTTATGCCGGGAAAGCGGCGCTCCAGCACGCCGATCGTCTCGGCGGTGTCGTCGACCGACAAGGTGGTCTGGGTGAGGTAGGCGAGGCGGGTCGGGTCGGCGGGCGCGACCGCCTCGGCGTCGGCGACGCTCTCGATCAGAGTCATCCGGCCTTCCGGCACCTGGCCGAAGGTGCCGATCACCTCGGGATGGCCGGCATGGCCGATGAACAGGATGTGGCGGCCGTTCTCGACCAGCCGCTCGGCCTGACGATGGACCTTGGAGACGAGCGGGCAGGTCGCGTCGAGGAAGTCGAGGCCGCGCTCGGCCGCCTTGGCCGGCACCGCCTTGGGCACGCCATGGGCGGAAAAGACCACCGGGACTCCGTCCGGAACCTCGTCCAGCTCGGGCACGAACACCGCGCCCTTGGCCTTGAGGCTGTCGACGACATATTTGTTGTGGACGATTTCGTGGCGGACATAGACCGGCGCGCCGTAGCGCTCGAGCGCCAGCTCGACGATGCGGATCGCCCGGTCGACGCCGGCGCAGAAGCCGCGCGGCGCGGCGATCAGCAAAGTGAGGGGGGGCTTGGCGGTCATGGTTCGTCGGCTCTAAGCGATAGCTTGCTTCGCGGGAACCCGGTTCCTATGATCCGGCCGCCCCGACAAAAGGTGAGGATTCCCACTCCGTGTTCAAGTCCAAGGCGGCCGTCGCCGCGCTGATTCCCCTGAGCCTCGCCGCCTGCTCGACGCCGACCGGCACCGTCACCGAGAGCGGCGTCGTCTCGATCCGCTCCGCCTGCCCGGCGGTGGCGATCCCGGCGGCGACCGGCGACGTCACCTTGTTCAATCCCGAGGGCAGCCGCGACGCCCGCGCGATCGACGTGGTCGCCAACATCACCAACCTGCGCTCGACCTGCGACGAGAGCGGCGACCAGATCGTCACCAACGTCACTTTCGACGTCCAGGCGCAGCGCCGCGACGGCCGCGGCGCCCGCGAGGTGGTGCTGCCCTATTTCGTCGTCGCCCTGCAGGGCGGGACCCAGGTCCAGTCGAAAAGCGTCAGCCGGGTCGGCCTGCGCTTCGCCGACGGCGAGCTGCGCGCCGCCACCTCGGGCTCGGCGAGCGGCCAGGTCAGCCGGGCGGCGGTGACGCTGCCGGAAGACATACGCCGCCAGATCACCCGCGAGCGCAAGCCCGGCGACGCGTCCGCGGCGATTGACCCGATGGCCGATCCGGCGGTCCGCGAGGCGGTGAGGCGCGCCAGCTTCGAAATTCTGGTCGGCTTTCAGCTTACCCAGGACCAACTCGCCTACAACGCGACCCGCTGAGCGCGGCCCCGCCGTCGCCGGCGTCCGGCAAGGGCGGCGAGGGCGCCGCGACCGGTGAAGTTGAAGAAGTTGAAGGTTGCCATGCGCCTTCATCCTCCGGGCCGCGAAGGGATGGGGAGGAAGCGAGGCGCTCCGACTCCCGGTCCGGTTGGACCGCCTTCCCGGCCTCCATCCCGGCCAGGAATTGGAGGCGGTCGCGGTCGAAGGCGGCGGGGCAGTCGGAACCGAGCGGGAGCGGCCGATCGCCCGCCATGATCGTGTCGAGCCAGTCGAGATAATGGCTGCGCTCGGCGCGGATGCGCTCGTCGGCGGTCCAGGCGTGCATTCGGTCCGGATCGAGCCCGTCGACCGGAATCTCGCCGGGATCGACGTCGCGCCAGTCGCGGCCCACAGCCGGACCCGCGCCGTCGCCGGAGACGGCGGGCGGGCGCAGGGGTTGGTCGGCCTGCGCTTCCGTTTCGAGCTCCGGCGCCGGGCGCCGCGCCTCGACGAAGGCGTCCTCGTCGCCGCCCGCCTCGATCAGCTCGACATAATCGTCGAGATCCTCGGACAAAGCGCGCAGCAGCTCCGCCTCCTTGCCGCTCCTGCTCGCGGCGAGGCCGTCGAGGCGGGTGAGCATCGCCATCGACAGGCGGTTGTCGAAGCGGCGACGCTCGGCGACGACGACACCCTCCCGGACGAGCTGCTCGACATAACCGTTCATCGCCCTCGACAGATTGTTGTCGGCGAGCCGGCCGCGGGCGCGGTGGACGAGGATCGCGTCCCACATCAGCCCGAAGGCGCGACCGGAGCGGCGGTTCCTCAGCGCATAGGCGCTGGTCACGCTCATCCCCACCGCCCGGCAGGCGTCGGCGACGACGCCGCCGGCGACGAGCACGAGCAGGAAGCGCGCCTTCTTCACCGGCAGCCAGCCGTCGCAGCGCAGGCGCCGCCCCGACGGGTCGAGGATTTCGGCGGTCTCGCCGCAGGCGTTGCGCGGGGCGGGCGGCTCGTCGTCGTCGCGGTGAATCTCCCCGGTCGTGCAGCGCAGGCCGTGGGTGACGCCGGCCCAATAGGCCTTCGCCTCGGCGTCGCTCGCGAACTCCTGCTCGTACGGGTCCGGAGGCCGGCCCGGCGCGCCGGCCCCGCCCGCGGTGCCAGTGGAAGGGGAGGCCGGCTCATCGGTCGAGGCCTCGTTGGACATGTTCCTGATATGTTTCATTTCTGAGGTTAGATCAAACGAAACCCTATTTTTCAAATCCTATTTTCGTTGGGAGTAAGTGCTTGTTTAAACGCGGAAAAGAGCGGTGCAGCGTTGATCAGTCGCCGAGCTGTAACCAGCGACTCGGGCAGGTTCGATCACTGGTCTCTGGCACGGTCGTCGCCGATCCGATCCGGTGCGAGACGCGGGAGGACGGCCGCATCCGCTTCTGAGGGCTTTTGTGGTCCCCTCCCACGGGCTTGGCCGAAGGAAGACGAAGGTGCGTTGACTTGGCGGGGGGGAGGCTTCACAGCGCCGAGGCCGCCGGCCGAGAGGCCGGTGCGCGCGCGGGAGAGTGCGGAGGGCGAAAGTCCGATGCCGCCGAAGGAGCAACCGCCCCGGAATCTCTCAGGCACCAGGGACCGCGCGCGTAAAGGCACTCTGGAAAGCGTCCGCCGTCGCCGAGGCCGCGGCGGACCACCGAAGGGGTAACCCGCCGTCGCCGAGGCTATGGCGGGGAAAGCTCTCAGGTCCAGTGACAGAGGGGGCGGTTTGCGACGGCGTCCGGGCTCGGGCGTTGACGGGACGCCCTGGAGAGACTGGACATGAGCGAAGCCCCCGACCGCATCCTTCCCCTCGACGGCTGGCATGTCGCGCGCGGTGCGCGGATGGTGTCGTTCGCCGGCTACAGGATGCCGATCCAATATGAAGGGATCATCGCCGAGCATCGCTGGACGCGCGAATCGGCCGGGCTGTTCGACGTCAGCCACATGGGCCAGCTGATCGTCGCCGGGGCGGAAGCGGAGAAGGGGCTCGAGAGCGTGCTTCCCGCCGACCTCGCCATCCTCAAGGAGGGGCGGCTGCGCTATTCGCTGCTGCTCACCGACGACGGCGGCATCGTCGACGATTTGATGGCGACCCGCCGCGGCGACCATTTCTACGTCGTCGTCAACGGCGCCACCAAGGAAGGCGACATCGCCTATCTGAGCGAGCGGCTGCCGCGCACCGTCGTCCTCGACCATATGAAGGAGCAGGCCCTGCTCGCCCTGCAGGGGCCGAAGGCGGTCGACGTCCTCGCCCGCCTCGCGCCGGGCGTCGAGCAGCTCGGCTTCATGACCGGCGGCGCCTTCGCCCTGGGCGGCGGCGCCGCCTGGATCAGCCGCTCCGGCTATACCGGCGAGGACGGCTTCGAAATCTCGCTTCCCGCCGCCCGAGTCGCCGCGGTCGCCGACCTGCTCGCCGGCGAGGAGGAAGTGAAGCCGGTCGGCCTCGGCGCCCGCGATTCGCTGCGGCTGGAAGCGGGCCTGCCGCTCTACGGCCACGACCTCGACACGACCACCACGCCGATCGAGGCCGATCTCGGCTTCGCCGTCTCCAAGCGCCGCCGCGCCGAAGGCGGCTTCGCCGGCTGGCCCCGCATCCTGCGCGAGATCGAGGAGGGGCCGGTGCGGCGCCGGGTCGGGCTCGCGATCGAGGGCCGCCAGCCGGTGCGCGAGGGCGCGATCGTCGTCGACGCCGACGGCGACGAGGTCGGCAAGGTCACCAGCGGCGGCTTCTCGCCGATGCTCGAGGCACCGATCGCCATGGCCTACGTCCCGAGCGCCTCGGCCGAGCCGGGCGCCGAGATCCGCCTCGTCCAGCGCGGCAAGATCTTCCAGGCGAAGGTGAGACCCATGCCCTTCGTCCCCCATCGCTACCACCGCAAGGGAGCCGCGTGATGAGCGTCTATTATACCGAGGAGCATGAGTGGATCCGGGTCGAGGGCGACCAGGCGACGGTCGGCATCACCGATTTCGCCCAGGGGCAATTGGGCGACATCGTGTTCGTCGAGCTGCCCGAGGCCGGGCGGCAAGTGACCAAGGGCGGCGAGGCGGCGGTGGTCGAATCGGTCAAGGCGGCGTCCGACGTCTATGCGCCGGTCGACGGCGAGGTCACCGAAGCCAATCCGGCGCTTGGCGACGATCCGTCGCTCGCCAACAGCGACCCGGAAGGGGAAGGCTGGTTCTTCCGCCTTCGCCTCGCCGACCGTTCCCAGCTCGAAGGCCTGATGGACGCAGAGGCCTACCAGGCGTTCGTCGACGCGCCGTGACGGGAAAACCGCTCATGCCGAGGAGGGACCGGGCCTGGCGAGGGGCCGTATCGAAGCACGGTCCTTCGATACGCCGCTTCGACTTCGCTCAGCGGCTACCCAGGACGGGCGGAGTGGAGCGATCGGCATGAACCTCAATCCCTCCTCCCAATGGTCGCCGACCGATTATGCGACCAACGCGGCGTTCGTGCCCGCTTTGGGTGCCGCCGCGCTCGAGCTGCTCGCGCCGCAGCCGGGCGAGCTGATCCTCGATCTGGGCTGCGGCGACGGAGTCCTCACCCTGAAGATCATGGCCTCGGGCGCGCGCGCCATCGGCCTCGACGCCTCGGAAGCGATGGTCGAGGCGGCGCGCGGCCGCGGCGTCGATGCCTTCGTCGCCGACGCGCAGGCGCTCGACCTCGACAGCCAGGGGACCCGCTTCGGCCAGTTCGACGCGGCTTTCTCCAACGCCGCCCTGCACTGGATGCTCGATCCGGACGCGGTCGCCTCGGGCGTCCTCGCCGCCCTCAAGCCGGGCGGACGCTTCGTCGGCGAGATGGGCGGGGAGGGCAATATCGCGACGCTCAGGGCCGGCATCCGCGCCGAGCTGAGCGAGCGGGGCTATGCGGTCCCGGCCGAGGACCCGCAATGGTATCCGAGCTGCGAGGAGTTCGTCCGCCTCTACGCCTGCGCCGGCTTCACCGAAATCCAGGCGCGGCTGATCCCGCGGCCGACGCCGTTGCCGGCCGGGGTGGCCGCCTGGGTCAAGACCTTCCGCGCCGGCTGGCTCGACGTCGCGATGGTGCCGCAGTGGGAGCGGGACGACGTCGCCGCGGCGGTCGAGAAGCGGCTCGAGCCGAAGCTTCGGCAGGCGGACGGAAGCTGGATCGCGGACTATGTCCGGCTGCGCTTCACCATGCGGAAGCCGGCCGAATAACGGAGTAGAAGAATGCGTTACCTCCCGCTCGCCGATACGGACCGGCAGGACATGCTCCGTACGGTCGGCGCGTCCTCGATAGACGACCTGTTCGTCGACGTCCCCGAAGGCGCGCGCTTGACCGGCAAGATCGAGGGCCTGCCCGACCATCTCAGCGAGATGGCGGTGGAGCGGCAGATGTCCGCTTTGTCGCGCCGGAACCTGGTCGCCGGCGACGTGCCCTTCTTCCTCGGCTGCGGCGCCTATCGCCACCACATCCCCGCCTCGGTCGACCACCTCATCCAGCGCGGCGAGTTCCTGACCAGCTACACGCCCTACCAGCCCGAAATCGCCCAGGGCACGCTGCAGGTCCTGTTCGAGTTCCAGACCCAGGTGGCGCGGCTCTACGGCTGCGACGTCGCCAACGCCTCGATGTACGACGGCTCGACCGCCTGCTGGGAAGCGATCGCGATGGCTCGGCGAATTACCCGGCGCGGCAAGGTATTGTTGTCGAGCGGGCTTCATCCGCATTACGTCTCAGTCGCGAAGACGATGGCCCGCTTCACCGGCGATGTGCTCGATGTCGCGCTGCCGAAGCTCCAGGCCGAGACGGACATCGCCGACCTGCTCGATCGAATCGACAGCGATACGAGCTGCGTCGTCTTCCAATATCCCGACATATTGGGCCGGATCGGGGATATGTCGGAACTGGCAGCCCGGGCCCATGAAAAGGGCGCGCTGCTCATCGGCGTGGTGACCGAGCCTGTGGCGCTCGGCAAACTTCGCAGTCCCGGCGAGATGGGCGCCGACATCGTCGTCGGCGAAGGCCAGTCGCTCGGCGTGGGACTCCAGTTCGGTGGCCCCTATGTCGGCCTGTTCGCCTGCGCCGACCGCTATGTTCGGCAGATGCCGGGCCGCCTGGCCGGCATGACCCAGGATGCGGAGGGCAAGCGCGGCTTCGTTCTCACCTTGTCGACCCGCGAGCAGCATATTCGCCGCGAGAAGGCGACTTCGAACATCTGCACCAGCTCGGTGCTGTGCGCGCTGGCCTTCACCATGCACCTCACCCTGCTCGGCGAAGCCGGGCTGCGCGAGCTGGCGCTGATCAACCATTATCATGCGATGCACGCGGCTGAGCGGCTGGCGATCTGGAACAAGGCCTGGCTGCTCAACAAGACCATGTTCAACGAATTCACTCTGATCCTCAACCGCGAGGCCCGGCCGGTTGTGCGCGCGCTGGCCGAACGGGGCGTGCTTGGCGGCGTCTCGCTCGGCCGCCTCTATCCAGGAGCGCCGGAGCTGGAACGGGGGCTGGTGGTGGCTGTCACCGAGACGGCAACGCCGCAGGATATCGACGCCTTCGTCACGGCCCTTGGGGAGGTGCTGTCATGACCATCAACAGCAGCGGCTGGCGCCCGGGAACGCCCGAGGCCTCCGAGCGAAGCGACACCGACACCTGGACCGGCAACCGCGCCCTGATGCTCGAAGAGCCCTTGCTGTTCGAGATCGGCTCGGCCGAGCGCAGCGGTGTCGACCTCGGCGGGGTCCGGCTCGCGCCGAGGCGGGGCGGCCCGATGGAATGGCCAATGGACGAGGTCAGCTGGGAAACCTACCAATTCAATCGTGCCCAGCCGATCGGCTTGCCTGGCCTCTCCGAACCCGAGGCGGTTCGGCATTATACCCGCCTCAGCCGCCAGAATTACGCGATCGACCTCGGCCTGTTCCCGCTCGGAAGCTGCACGATGAAGCACAATCCGCGGCTCAACGAGAAAGTGGCGCGGATGCCCGGCTTCGCCGACATCCACCCGCTGCAGCCGGCCGACACCGTCCAGGGCGCGCTGGAGGTGATCCACCGGCTCGCCGGCTGGCTGGTCAAGCTCACCGGGATGCACAGCGTGGCGATGAGCCCCAAGGCCGGGGCGCACGGCGAATTGTGCGGCCTGCTCGCCATCCGCTCGGCGCTCGAGGCGCGGGGCGACAAGCGCGAGGTCGTGCTCGTTCCCGAGAGCGCCCACGGCACCAATCCCGCCACCGCCGCCTTCGCCGGCTACCGGGTCGAGAACATCCCGGCGACCGCGCGGGGACGGGTCGACCTCGATGCGCTGAAATCACGGCTCGGCCCCGACGTGGCCGCGGTGATGATCACCAACCCCAATACCTGCGGCCTGTTCGAGCCGGAGATGATCGGGATCAGCCGCGCCGTCCACGAAGCGGGCGGCCTCGTCTATTGCGACGGCGCCAATTTCAACGCCATCGTCGGCCGGGTCCGCCCCGGCGACCTCGGCATCGACGCGATGCACATCAACCTCCACAAGACCTTCTCGACCCCGCACGGCGGCGGCGGGCCCGGCTCGGGGCCGGTGGTCTTCTCGGAGGCGCTGACGCCGTTCGCCCCGCTCCCGTTCGTCGAGAAGCAGGGCGATCATTATGCTCTGGTCGAGGAGGAGACGGCCGGCGAGCATCACGGCGCCAGCTTCGGGCGGATGGTCGCCTTCCACGGCCAGATGGGCATGTTCACACGGGCGCTGGCCTACATCATGAGCCACGGCGCCGATGGCCTCAGGCAGGTGGCGGAGGATGCCGTGCTCAACGCCAATTACGTGCTGCGGCAGCTCGACGACCTGCTCGACGCGCCGTTCGGCGACAGCGGGCCGTGCATGCACGAGGCGCTGTTCAGCGACAAAGGCTTTGCCGGCGGCCTGACCACATTGGACCTCGCCAAGGGGCTGATCGACGAGGGCTTCCATCCGATGACCATGTATTTTCCGCTGGTCGTCCACGGCGCGATGCTGGTCGAGCCGACCGAGACCGAGAGCAAGGCCGCGCTCGACCAGTTCATCGGCGCGATGCGCTCGGTGGCGGAGCGGGCGAAAGCGGGCGACGAGAGCCTCAGGGCGGCGCCGGTCCACG
The DNA here is from genome assembly GCA_036378975.1 of Allosphingosinicella sp. Lineage (GTDB taxonomy): Bacteria > Pseudomonadota > Alphaproteobacteria > Sphingomonadales > Sphingomonadaceae > Allosphingosinicella. The sequence continues at coordinate 13,090 of DASUVK010000053.1, forward strand.
CCCCCCGGCGGCGGCTCGACGAGACGCTGGCGGCGCGCCGGCCGGTGCTCGTCTACCGCGAGGCGGGCAAGGCGGAAGCGGCCGAGTGAGCGGCGGGGTGACCGCGCGGCTCGACGCCTTCACCGACGCGGCCTTCGCCTTCGCCGTCAGCCTGCTGGTCATCGGCGGAGCGGGCGCGCCCGCCGACTTTCAAGGGCTGGTCCGCGCGCTCGGCGACATTCCCGCCTTTGCTTTCGGCTTCGCGGTGATGCTGATGTTCTGGTTCGCGCACGTGCGGTGGCGGCGGCTGCGCGGCGACGGCGACTGGCGCTCGCTGCTGCTCACCCTGCTGCTCGTCTTCCTGGTCCTGATCTACGTCCAGCCGCTGCGCGCCATGGCGGCGGCCACGGCCATCTTCTTCACCGGCCAGGGCCAGGGCTTCGGCGGCAACCTCACCGGCCTGTTCGTGGTCTACGGCACCGGCTTCGTCGCGATGGCGCTGACCGTCGCCGCCCTGTTCGGCGAGGCGCTGCGCAACGCGGCCCTCGACCGGGAAGGCCGCGCCGGCGCGAAGGGGGAAGTGGTGATCTGGCTGATCCTCGCCGGCACCGGCCTGGCCTCGATCCTGATCTCGCTGACGCCGCTCGGGAAGTTCGCGGCCTTCGCTTATGCGACGCTGCCGCTGACCATCGGGCTGTTCGCGGGGCGCTACGACTGGACGGGCGGGAAGGCCTCGGAGTGAGGCGCCATGCGCCGGCAACGGAGCGCAACCGCGAGCCGATCGCGGCGGTGCTGCGGGAAGTTCTGCCGGCGAGCGGGACGGTGCTCGAAGTGGCGAGCGGCACGGGAGAGCATGCGACCTTCCTCGCCGGCCTGTTCCCGGCCTTGCGCTGGCAGCCGAGCGACCCCGATGCCGAAGCGATCGCGTCGATCCGGGCGTGGCGCGACGAAGCCGGCCTCGCCAATCTGCTCGAGCCGCTGCGGCTGGACGCCGCGGCGGAAGACTGGCCCGTCGCCGCGGCCGACGCGATATTATGCGTCAACATGGTCCATATCAGCCCCTGGGCGGCGACCGTCGGCTTGATGCGGGGCGCCGGTCGCCTGCTTGCGCCGGGAGCGCCCCTGATCCTCTACGGCCCCTATCGCCGAGCCGGCGTGCCGACCGCGCCGAGCAATGTCGCGTTCGACGCGTCGCTGAGGGCGCGGGATCCCGGCTGGGGCCTGCGCGAGCTCGAGGCTGTCCAAGCGGAGGCGGCGAAGCACGGCCTCGGCCGTGACGGGCTCTACGAGATGCCCGCCAACAATGTTACGGCGGTCTTTCGGCGGCTTTAGCCTTCAGTCCCGGTTGGGCAGGGTCGGCAGGTCGCCCTTGCCCGCTTTGTCCTCGCCGGTCACCCGGGTCACCCCGGTTACGCCGTCGATCTCATGCTCCTCCTCCGCCTGCGAGGCGACGTCGCGCTGGAGGTTGCCGCCCTTGGTTCCGCTATGGCCGGGGGCGCCGCCCTCCTCCATCGCGTCGATGATCTCGCTGTCGTCGGGGCGGGTGCGGCCGGTCATGATCCTCTCCTTCGGAGGATCAATGCCGGGCCGGAGGCGCGGTTCCGAAACGGTGGACGAGCAGCAGGGTCCAGGCCGCGCCGAGTGCCCAGCCGCCGACGACGTCGCTCGGCCAGTGGACGCCGAGGACGAGGCGGGAGAGGCCGGTGACGAAGGCGATGGCGAGCGCCAGCGCCACCGCCGGCCGGCGCAGCCGCGGACTGGTCGCGAGCAAGGCGATGGCGAGCCAGACCGCCATCGCATTGGCCGAATGACCGCTCGGGAAAGCCATTGAGTGGACCGCGGTCTGGTGGCCCGCCGGATCCGGCCGGGCGCGGTCGAAACCCTCCTTCATCGCCTCGACCAGCAGGCGCTGGGAGGCGAGGATGGCGAGGAGCAGGATCGCGCGCCTCCGGTGGCCGCGGAGCAGCAGCCAGCCGGCGGCGGCGACCGCGGCGGCCAGCACCGTCCAGCCGTCGCCGAGGCGGGTGAGCAGCCGCGCGGCGGGCACCAGGCCGGGCTCGGCGAAGGCGGCCAGCAATCCGGGGTCGAGGCTGGTCCGCGGTCCGCCGAGCAGCAAGGCGGAGGCGGCGGCGAGCAGCAGGAACAGGATTGCGAGTGGGAAAGCGAGCCTCGTCACCCGCGATTCCCTGCCTGCCTGTTGCAGGGCTGTCCAGCCCGTGCCGTGGCTGCGACGGAGCGACTCGGAGTTCGCCTTGATTCATGTTAGTCAGTCCGAATCGCGGGGGGAGCGGTGCATGGAATCGAACGAGAGATATTATGCTCGGCGGGCTGTCGAGGAGTTGCGCGCGGCCGCGCGCGCGGTGACGCCGGAAGCGAAGGCGCGACGGCGCGCGCTGGCCGAGGCGTTCCAGGCCAAGGCACGGCAATGCGGCCGCGGAGCGATGGTGGGCGCCGGCGAATTCGAAGCCGCGACCTACTGATCGGATGCCGCGTCAGCGGGACGTCGCGCTCGCCCGGATCGGAATGGTGGGCCCGCCGGGGCTCGAACCCGGGACCTCGCGATTAAAAGTCGTGTGCTCTACCAACTGAGCTACAGGCCCTCACCCATTCCAAATCAGCGGCTGTCCCGGCCGCGCCCGGGCGCCGGCGGACCAACCCCCTAGGAGCGGGCCGGTACCGGGTCAACCGCGGCCGCCGCACCCGGTCAGCCGAATATCTCGGCGAGCCGGTCGGTCGCGGGCCCGTCCTTCCAGCTGCGCAGCTCGACATAGAGCGACGTCTGGATCACGCCCCACACCGCCGAGGTGATCGTCGAGACGATCGCGGTGACGGCGAGATAGGGGAGCGGCAGGCCCTGCTCGGTCATCGCCGCGAAGTTGCCGACGCCGCCATACCACATCACGCTGAGCACGCCGACCAAGGCGGAGAACATCCAGTAGATCACCAGCACGACGAGGGTGAGGCCGAAAATCTTCCAGCGCGCGCCCCGGCTGAGCTCGCGGCTGCGGCCCAGCGCCTCGATCGGGCCGAGCCTTTCCTCGACCAGCGCCGGCGCGGCGACCGACCAGATGACGTAGAGCATGACGCCGGGGACGATCAGCAGCACGAAGCCGAGCGCGATGCCGAGGCTGCTCAGCAGACCGACCAGGAACAGCGGCCAGGCGACGCTTAGGCCGGCCGAGGCGGATTCGGCGAAGCTCGCCTTGCGCCCCTCGCTATGGGCGACCGTCGCCCGCACCAGAGCGCCCTGGGTGATCATCGAGAGCAGGATGCTGATCACGATCGAGACCAAGGCGATGACGAAGGCCGCGGGGCCGCCGAGCTCCTCCAGGGTCTGGTCCTGGAACAGCTGGACGGCATAGCCGAACACCACCGAGGGCAAGGCGCCGAACAGGAAGGCGATGCCGAGCGTCGCCACCGGATTGCCGGCGAGGGTGCCGAAGGCGCGGCTGAATATGCGCCCGATCGAGACGCTGCGGTCGCGGTCGTCCGTTGCGACGGTGGCCATGGCGCGTCCCCTTTCCCCCAACCGGTCCAAATCTGGCCACCCGGCGCCGGCCTGTCCAGCGCATTTTGGCGTTGCGCGGCGCGGCGCTTCGTCTAATCCTTTGACATCGCACCGTCATTGACGAGCGGGGAGGGGTGACATAGCGGGTCAGGCGCAGGAAGCGGCAGCCGCCGCCGACGGGTTGGCGGCGGCGCATGAGGCGCTGAAGGCCGATCCGTCGATTCAGTTCAGCCTGGAGCCGGCGCCGCCGCCGCCGGAGCCGCCGCGCTGGCTGAGCGACTTGTTCGAGTGGCTGGGCGACGCTCTGCGCCCGGTCGGCCGGCTGTTCGAGTGGATTTCCAGCTTCATGCCGGACGCGCCTTATGCGCGGATCTTCCTGTGGACCATCCTCGCCATCGCCGCGCTGGCGCTCGCCTCGACCGTCTACCAGCGCCTCCGCCACGGCGAGTGGCGGCTGCCGCGGCGGCGCCGGGCGGTGACGGTCGCGGCGGCGCCGGAGGAGGAGGCCTGGGCGCCCGAGGCGGCACCGGCGCGCTCCTGGCTGCGCGAGGCCGACGCGCTGGCGGCGCAGGGCCGCTATGCCGAGGCCGTGCACCACCTCCTGTTCCGCTCGATCGAGGATATCGGCCGCCGCCGCCCGCGGCTGGTCCGGCCGGCGCTGACCAGCCGCGAGCTCGCCGCCGCGGCGGCGCTGCCGCCGCCGGCGCGCAGCCTGTTCGCGCGCATCGCCGCCCTGGTCGAGCGAAGCCTGTTCGGCGGCCGCGCGGTCGAGGCCGCCGACTGGAATTCGGCGCGGGCGGCCTATGCCGACCTCGTCCTGCCCGGAACCTGGCGGGCATGAGCGAGGTAACGATGGCCGACCCGCGCCGCGGCGAGGGGACGTTCCGGACGGCGACCATCCTGCTCGTCGTGGCGATCGGCATCCTCGCCTTCGTCGGCATGCTGATCCTCGGCGCCTACGCCCCCGATTTGCGCTCCGGCCGCAATGGCGGCAGCCACGCCTTGTCGAACGCGGCGACCGGGTTCAGCGGCATCGTCCAGCTCGCCCGGGCGACCGGGCGCAATCCGCTGATCGTGCGCAACGAGCAGCTGCTCGAGACCGAGGATCTGGTCGTGCTCACCCCGGAGTCGGGGACGACCGACATGACCAACATCCTCGCCCGGCGGACCAACCTGCCGACCCTGGTGGTGATGCCCAAATGGCGCACGATCCCCGATCAGACGCGGGCCGGATGGGTGCGCGCGGTTGGCTTCGTGCCCGCCTGGGACGCGGAACGTACGCTGGCGCCGGATCACCCGGTCAGGGTCGGCCGCCATTCCACCGGCGGCAAGCCGCTCGCGACCTTGCCCGATTTCGCGCCGGCACAGATGCGCTTCCTCGCGCCGGGCCCGGTTCAGACCGTGAGTGGGCCGGGGTTCAAGCCGATCCTCACCGACGCCGCCGGGCGGGCCGTGCTCGTCCAGTTCGGCGACCGGCCCCTCTATCTGCTCGCCGATCCCGATTTGCTGTCGAACCGGGCCATGGCCGACCGCCGCCAGGCCGGGGCGGCGCTGGCCCTGCTCGACTTCCTCAACGCGACCGACGCCGGGTCGGTCGTGTTCGACGTCACCTTGAACGGCCTCGGCATTTCGCGCAGCCCGTTGCGGCTGGTCTTCGATCCGCCCTTCCTGGCGGTGACGCTGGCGCTGGCGGCGGCGGTGCTGCTGGCCGGCCTGCAGGCGCTGGCCCGCTTCGGCCCGCCCCGCCGTCCCCAGCGCGCCATCGCCTTCGGCAAGGCGGCGCTGATCGACAATGCGGCCGCCCTCGTGCGCCAGGCTCGGCGCGAGGCGGCTTTGGGCGGCCGCTATGCGGAGATGATCCGCGAGAAAGCGGTGACCGTGTTCGGAGTCCCGGCGCGGCTGCGCGACGGCGCCGTCAACGCCTATCTCGACAAGCTCGAAGGGCGCGGAAATTTCTCCGCGCTGGCCGCCGCCGCCGACGCGGCGCATGGCCGCGAAGAGCTGCTCGCGGCGGCGCAGGCGCTGCATCAATGGCAATGGGAGAAAAAAGGGTGAATCCAGCGGAAGTCCAGGCGCTCGCGGACGCGATACGCGCCGAGGTGGCGAAGGCCGTGGTCGGGCAGGAGGCGACGGTCGACCTGATGCTGGTCGCCTTGTTCGCCGGCGGCCACATCCTGCTCGAGGGGCCGCCCGGAACGGCGAAGACGCTGATCGCGCACAGCTTCGCGCGCGCCGTCGGGCTCGATTTCGGCCGCATCCAGTTCACGCCCGATCTGATGCCGGGCGACATTATCGGCGCCAATCTGTTCAACTTCCAGACCTCGACCTTCACCTTGACCCACGGCCCGATCTTCACCGAATTGCTGCTGGCGGACGAGATCAACCGCACCCCCCCCAAGACCCAGGCGGCGTTGCTCGAGGCGATGCAGGAGCGCACCGTCACCATCGACGGCGAGAGCCTGCCGCTTTCCGAGCGCTTCATGGTGGTGGCGACCCAGAATCCGATCGAGCAGCAGGGCGTCTATCCCTTGCCCGAGGCGCAGCTCGACCGCTTCCTGTTCAAGCAGACGGTCGATTATCCGTCGGCCGAGGAGGAGCGAAAGATCATCGCCACCCACGGCGCCCGCCAGGCGGTGATGGAGCCCGAAATATGGGGCGTCGAGCGCAAGGCCGATGCGGCGGCGATCGGCGCCGCGCTCGAGGCGGTGGGCGCGATCAGGCTGGTCGACGAAGTGATCGACTATATCGCCGCCCTGGTCCGCGGCACCCGCGACGTCGCCGACCTCGAAAGCGGCGCCTCGCCGCGCGCTGGCGCGATGCTCGCCGGCGCCGCCCGCGCCCGGGCCGCGCTCGACGGGCGCGACTTCGTCATCCCCGACGACGTCAAGACGCTGGCGCCGGCCCTGCTGCGCCATCGCCTGATCCTGTCGCCCGCCGCCGAGATTAACGGCCGGGTGGTGGAGGACGTGGTGACCGACATCATCGAGACGATCGAGGCGCCCCGTTGATCTATCCCACGCGCGCGGCGGTGCTGGCGGCGGCGGCGGGGGTGCCGTTCACCCTGGTGGTCGCGGCGACCATGCCCGAACGCTGGTATGCCGGCATCGCCTGGCCGGTGGCGGTGCTGCTGCTGGCGCTGGTCGATGCGCTCGCCGCGCCGCGCCACGGCGACGCGTCGGTCGAGGCCCCGGCCAGCGCCTATGTCGGCGCCGAGGTCGACGCGACGGTGACGGTCGCACTCAGCGGTCGGGGGTCGCCGCGCCAGGCCGAGGTGGCGCTCGGCACCAATGCGCTGATCGGCGTCGAGGACGACGGCCGGCTTGAAATCCCGCTCGAGGCGGGGCGCGGCGCGGCGTTGCTGCCGCTGACTATGGCGCGGCGCGGCGTCGGCAGGCTCGAGCAATTGTGGCTGCGCTGGCCCAGCCCGCTCCGGCTCACCTGGCAGCAGCGGCGGATCGATCTCGACAAGGATATCCTCATCCTGCCCGACGTTCGGCCGGTGCACGAGCGCGGCGCGCAAGTCTTCCAGCGCCACGCGCTGCAGGGCCTGATCGCCCAGATCAACCGCGGCGAGGGCACCGATTTCGACGCCCTGGTCGAATATCGTTCGGGCATGGACCGGCGGGCGATCGACTGGAAGCAGTCGGCGCGGCACCGCAAGCTGCACGCCAAGGAATATCGCAGCGAGCGCAACAACCAGATCGTCTTCGCGATCGACGGCGGCCGGCAGATGTCGGAGCCGGTCGCGGGCCTGCCGCGGGTCGACCGCGCGGTCTCGGCGATGCTGCTCACCGGCTGGGTGGCGCTCAAGCTCGGCGACCGGGTGGCGCTCCACGCCTTCGATTCGCGGCCCCGCATCGCCAGCGGGCTGATCTCGGGCTCGGCCGCCTTTCCCGAGCTGCAGCGCCTCGCCGCCAATATCGACTATAGCGGCGACGAGACCAATTACACCTTCGCGCTGACCACTTTGGCGACTCGGCTGACCCGGCGCTCGATGATCGTCCTGTTCACCGAATTCACCGATCTCACCTCGGCCGACTTCATGGTCCGCGCCGCCCGGCGCATGGTCGAGACCCATTTGCTGCTGGTCGTGGTGCTGCGCGACGAGGAACTGGAGACGATCGCCGACGCCCCGCCGCAGCGGCCGGAGGACGTCACCCGAGCGGTCACCGCCGCCGCCCTGATCCGCGACCGGCGGCTGGTGCTGACCCGGCTCCAGCATCTCGGCGTGCATGTCATCGAGAGCGAATATGACCGGGTCGGCGAGCGGCTCGTCGCCGGCTATATCGATCTCAAGCGGAGGAACCTGCTGTGAGCGCGCGCGCCTCGGCGATCGTCGAATCGCGGCCGGCTTTGGTCAATGCCAGCCGCTTCCGCGCCGCCCACGAGGCGGAGTGGGAGCGGCTCGACCAGCTGGTCACCCGGATCGAGAAACGCTCGATCCGAGCGCTTTCGGACGAGGACATCCTCGCTCTGCCGCTGCTCTACCGGGCGACCCTGTCCTCGCTCGCCGTCGCCCGCGACACCTCGCTCGATCGCGGGCTGATCGTCTATCTCGAGCAGCTCTCCACCCGCGCCTATTTCCAGATTTACGGCGTGCAGACGTCCGCCTGGCGCCAGCTCGGCCATTTCTTCGCCCGCGGCTGGCCGGAAGCGGTGCAGGCGCTGTGGCGCGAGACCCTGATCTGCGTGCTTCTGACAATCGCCAGCGCGGTGGTCGCCTATCTGCTGGTGCGCGACGATCCGAGCTGGTTCTACGGCATGATCCCGGAAGGGCTGGCGGGCGGCCGCGATCCTTCCGCCAGCGCCGAATCGCTGCGGGCGACGCTCTACGACCGGCACGACGACATGCTGGCCACCTTCGCCACCTATTTGTTCACCCACAACAGCCAGATCGCCATCTTCGCCTTCGCATTGGGCTTCGCCTTCGCCGTGCCGACGGTGCTGCTGATCCTCTATAACGGGCTGATGCTGGGCGCCTTCTTCGCCGTGTTCGCGGCCAAGGGCCTGGCCTTCAACCTCGCCGGCTGGCTGGCGATCCACGGCACGACCGAGCTGTTCGCGATCAACATCGCCGGCGCGGCCGGCATGCGGATCGGCATGGCGATCGCCTTTCCGGGGCGCGACACGCGCACCGAATCGGCGGTCCGCGCAGGCCGCTCGGCGGCGCTCGCCATGGCCGGCACGGTGGTGATGCTGGCGATCGCCGGCCTGCTCGAAGGGATCGGCCGCCAGACCATCGTCGACGACACGTCGCGCTATTTGATCGGCGCGGCGATGCTGGCCGGCTGGCTCGCTTATTTCTACATGCCGCGCGGGAGGCGGGATGCGCTGGCCGTCGCGTAGCCCGGGCGGCCCCCGGTCGATGCGGCGGGGCTTCGTCACCCCCGAAGGCGTCGACCTCCAGCTCGAGCTCGGCTCGGCCGGCGCGCGCGCCGCCGCGTTCATGCTCGACGGCCTGATGATCCTCGTCCTGCTCATCGCCATGACCATCGCCATCGCCCTGATGTCGATGGCAGCGAAGGCGGAAGTGCTGACCATCCTCTGGCTGCTCGGCTTCTTCGTGCTGCGCAACGGCTGGTTCTCCTTGTTCGAGATGGGCGGCCGCGGCGCCACGCCGGGCAAAAGGCTGATGGGCCTGCGCGTCGTCGCCCGCGACGGCGCCCGCCTGACCGGCGGCGCGGTGATCGCCCGCAACGCGATGCGCGAGATCGAGGTGTTCCTGCCGCTCTCCTTCCTCGGCGCTCAGGCCGCCCAGGGCACGGCCGACGCCTTCCTGATCATCTTCGCCCTGCTGTGGAGCGGCATCTTCCTATTCTTCCCCTTGTTCAACCGCGACCGGCTGCGGATCGGCGATCTTGTCGCCGGCACCTGGGTGGTCCGCTCGGTCGGCGCCACGCTGGGGGCCGATCTCGTCCACGGCATCGAGCGGCCCCGGCGGACCTTCACCGACGCCGCGCTCAACCTTTACGGGGTCTATGAGCTGCAGACGCTCGAGGACGTGCTGCGCGGCGGCCGCGACGACGCCATCGCCACCGTCGCCCGCACCATCCGCGACAAGGCCGGGATCGATGAATGGGGCAATGATTACGAGTTCCTGTCCGATTATTACGCCGCTCTGTGCGCCCGGCTCGAGGGCGGGCTGATGGTCGGGCGGCGGCGCGAGAACAAGTTCGAGCAGTCGCTGAGCCGGGTGCGCTAGCGGCGCTGGACGGCGCGCCTGCGCAGCCGGTGCAGGAGCTGGCGAATGGTGGCGCCGGTGATCGGATCGCGCCAGTCGGGCGCGATTTCGGCGAGCGGCTCGAGCACGAAGCGGCGGCGGCGGAATTCGGGATGCGGGATGACGAGGGTGCCGCCGGCCCACGGCCCCTGCGACCAGAGGATGATGTCGAGATCGAGCACGCGCGGCCCCCAGCGCCGCCCGCCGCGGCGGCCGAAGTCGCGCTCGACCCGCTTCAGGGCGGCGAGCAAGGCGGGGGGATCGAGGTCGCTCTCGACCAAGGCGACGGCATTGGCGAAGCCGCGGCCAGCCGGCCCGAGCGCCGGCGTGCGCCGCACCCGCGACAGCCTTTGCGCTCCGATCGCCGCCGCCGCGGCGCGCAGCGTCGCCGCCGGCGAACCGTGCCGGCCGCGGCGGTTCGAGCCCAGGGCGATCGCATAGCTTGTCAACGCCATCGGGGCGGCCCTAGACGCTGCCGATGCCGCTTGCCATCTCCCCGGTCCCCGCGCTCGAGGCGCCGCGCGACTGCCCCTTGTGCCCGCGCCTGGTCGGCTTCCGCGAGGCGCTGCGCGAGGAGCATCCCGACTGGTGGAACGCGCCGGTGCCCCATTTCGGCGACCCCGAGGCCTGGCTCGCCATTTGCGGCCTCGCGCCCGGCAAGCACGGCGCCAACCGCACCGGGCGGCCGTTCACCGGCGATTTCGCCGGGCTCCTGCTCTACGAGACATTGCTCAAGTTCGGCCTCGCCGAGGGGCGCTTCGAGGAGCGGCCGGACGACGGGTTGCGGTTGAGAGGCGCCGTCATCGTCAACTCGGTCAAATGCGTGCCGCCCCAGAACAAGCCCACCCCCGAGGAGATCGCGACCTGCGCCCGCACCTATTTCCAGCCGGCGCTGGCGGCGCTGCCGAACGTGCGGATGCTGGTCGCGCTCGGCCAGATCGCCCACAATGCGGCGGTCCGCGCGGTCGGCGGCCGCCTCTCCGCCTACCGCTTCGGCCACCTCGCCGAGCATCGTCTGCCCGACGGCCGGATATTGATCGATAGCTACCATTGCTCGCGCTACAACCAGAACACCAACCGCCTGACGCGCGACATGTTCGAGCAGGTGTTCGAAAAGGCGGTGGCGTTCAGGGACGCGGCTTAGCTGCGACGTTTTGTGCCTCCGCTTCGGAGTCTCGCGCAAGCTCGGCCGCGTGCCGCTCCAGCGAGGCCGGCGTCGTCCCGGCCCGCCCGCGCCAGGGGTTCATGCTGATGCAGCGGGCGCTCAGATTGCCGCATTGGCGCACCTCGCCAGTGACACTGTCAACGACGACGATGATTTCGGTGTCGTCGGCCAGGGTCGCCGCCTTGGGATCTTTCGGCTGCTCGCCTCCGGACAGCTCCTGCCACATTTGGCCTGCATCGTAGATGCCGACGCCAAGGTAACGGCCTTGCCCGGGCCCATGCGGAGCGCGATCGTCGGTCCGGTCGCATCCGGACAGCGCAGCCGCAGCCGCTGTGAGGATTATCATCCGCTTCATGCGCGCCTCCCTCCCGAGGCTATGTATCACGGATGACCATGGCATCGGAGCCTTGGCATTCGCAGGGAGGGGAAGTCAGATATCTTCCGAAATCCGTCCGTAAAGATCCGGCCGGCGGTCGCGGAAGAAGCCGAAGGCGGCGCGGTGCTTCCTCGCCTGCTCGAGGTCGAGGGTCGCCGTGAGCACGCCGGTCTCCTGATCGCCGAACTCCGCGAGGATGTCGCCGCGCTCGTCGCAGATGAAGCTATGGCCGTAGAAACGCTGGCCGTGCTCGGTGCCGATGCGGTTGGCGGCGACGACCGGCACCACGTTCGACACCGCGTGGCCAATCATCGCCCGCCGCCACAGCCGCGAGGTGTCGAGATCGGGGTCGTGCGGCTCGGTGCCGATCGCGGTCGGGTAGAACAGGATCTGCGCGCCCATCAGCATCATCGCGCGCGCGGTTTCGGGGTACCATTGGTCCCAGCAGACACCGACGCCGAGAGTCGACAAATGCGGCCCGTCCCAAACCTTGAAGCCGGTGTTGCCGGGCCGGAAATAGAATTTCTCCTCATAGCCGGGGCCGTCGGGGATATGGCTCTTGCGATAGACGCCGGCGACCTTGCCGTCGGGGTTCACCATGGCGAGGCTGTTGTAATGGTGCGGGCCGTCCAATTCGAAGAAGCTGGTCGGAATCCAGATCTTCAACTTGGCGGCGAGCTCCTGCATCGCCAGCACCGACGGATGCTCGGCGGTCGGCCGGGCGAGCGCCGGCGAACAGGCTCTCGTCCTCGGTGCGGCAGAAATAGGGGCCTTCGAACAGCTCGGGCGGGAGGACGACTTGCGCGCCCTTGCCCGCAGCCTCGCGCACGACATCGGAGACGGCGCGGATGTTGGCGCCGGTGTCCTCGCCGAAAG
>DASUVK010000054.1:0-3812 GCA_036378975.1 Allosphingosinicella sp.
CGCGGCGATGCGGATCTGCTCGCGGACCAGGTCGATGCCGGTGATGTACTCGGTCACGGGATGCTCGACCTGCAGGCGCGTGTTCATCTCGATGAAGAAGAATTCGCCGTTCTCGTAAAGGAACTCGATCGTTCCGGCGCCGCGATAGCCCATCTCGGCCATCGCCTTGGCGACGATGCCGCCCATGCGGTCGCGCTCTTGCGGCGAGATGACCGGCGAGCCGGCCTCCTCGAGCACTTTCTGGTGGCGGCGCTGCAGCGAGCAGTCGCGCTCGCCCAGATGGATGGCGTGGCCGTTGCCGTCGCCGAACACCTGGAACTCGATGTGGCGCGGGTCGCCGAGATATTTCTCGATATAGACGGTGTCGTCGCCGAACGCGTTCTTGGCTTCCGAGCGCGCCTGGCTGAGCTGGCTGTCGAGCTCGTCCTCGGAGCGGACGATCTTCATTCCGCGGCCCCCGCCCCCCGAGGCGGCCTTGACGAGCAGGGGATAACCCGTCTCCGCGGCGACTGCCCGCGCCTCCTCGGGACCCTCGACCGGGCCGTCCGACCCGGGAACGAGCGGCAGGCCGAGCTTGGCCGCCGTGCGCTTGGCCTCGACCTTGTCGCCCATCACCCGGATATGCTCGGGCTTGGGGCCGATCCAGATGATGTTGTGGAGCTCGACGATCTCGGCGAAGCGGGCGTTTTCGGAAAGGAAGCCGTAGCCGGGATGGATGGCGTCGGCGTGGCTGATCTCGGCGGCCGAGATGATCGCCGGGATGTTGAGATAGGAATCCGCGGCCGGCGGCGGGCCGATGCAGATCGCCTCGTCGGCGAGGCGGACGTGCATCGCCTCGGTGTCGGCGGTCGAATGCACCGCCACCGTCTTGATGCCCATTTCGTGGCAGGCGCGGTGGATCCTGAGCGCGATCTCGCCGCGATTGGCGATAAGGACCTTCTTGATCATGCCCTCGCCCCAGCGAAGGCTGGGGCCCCAGTGGAGGTTGGCACCGCGTTTCCGCGTTTCATTCTCGCTGGGATCCCGGCCCCCGCCGGGATGACGGGGAGCTTGCGCATCCCCGTCATTCGAGGATCACCAGCGGCTGGTCATATTCCACCGGCTGGGCGTCGATGACCAGCACCTGAGCGACCGTGCCGGCCCGCGGCGCGACGATCGGGTTCATCACCTTCATCGCCTCGATGATCAGCAAAGTGTCGCCTTCCTTCACCTTGGTGCCCGGCGAGACGAACGGCTTCGCGCCCGGCTCGCCGGCGAGGAAGACGGTGCCGACCATCGGCGACTTGACCGCGCCGGGATGGTTGGCCGGCGAAGGCGCCGCGGCGGGAACGGCTGCCGCCGGCGCCGCGGGCGAGGCTGCCGGGGCCGGCGCGGGGGCGGCCATGGCGATCGTGACGTTGCGCTTGACGACGATCTTGCGGTCGCCATCCTCGACCTCGATCTCGGTGAGGTCGTTCTGGTTGAGGAGTTCGGCCAGCTGGCGCACGAGATCGGCCTCGATCCGCATGCCGCCTTCCAAGGCGCCTTCTTCATCGCTCATCTGGAGTCTCTTTCCCTGTTCCGGAACCTCGGCCCCGAAGGCCGGCTTCCTGTCAGAGACGGGCCGCCGCGTCCAGAGCCAGCAGATAGGAGAGCGCGCCGAAGCCGGCGATCGACCCCTTGGCCGCGGACGCGATCAGGCTCCTTCGGCGGAAGCTCTCGCGCGCCTGCGGGTTGGAGAGGTGGACCTCGATCACCGGCGTCGAGATCGCCTTGACCGCGTCGAGCAGCGCGACCGAGCTGTGGGTGAAGCCCGCGGCGTTGAGGATCACCGCCTTCGCCCCTTGCGCTTGCGCCTCGTGCAGCCAGTCGATCAGATGGCCCTCATGGTTGGACTGGCGGATCTCGACCTCGACTCCGAGCTCGCGCGCCCGATCCTCCATCCGCCCGGCAATCTCGTCGAGGGTCTCGGCGCCGTAAATCTCGGGCTCGCGGGTGCCGAGCAGGTTGAGGTTCGGCCCGTTCAGCACATAGATGATGGGTAGCGACGCCATGGCGAGGCGCTATAGGCGGCGCAGATAGGGAGCGCAAAGGCGGCATGGGCGAGACGGCCTCGATCACGGTCAATGGCGAGCATCGGCGGGTGCCGAAGGGCATCAGCGTCGCCCAGCTCGCGCTGGAGCTGGGGCTGGAGCCGACGCGGGTGGCGGTGGAACGCAATCTCGAGATCGTGCCGCGCTCCACGCTCGCCCAGGTGCGGGTCGAGGACGGCGACGATTATGAGATCGTCACCTTCGTCGGCGGGGGCTGAGCCGGTCCCGTCACCCCGGACCGGATTCCCATCAAAGTATTACTTTGATGGGGTCCCTTGATCCGGGGTCCATCTTGCTGCTCTGGGGTGAGCAGGAAGATGGATGCCGGATCCGGTCCGGCATGACGAAAGTGAAAATGGCAATGGACGATATGCCCACGATCGATAGCTGGACGGTCGCCGGCCGCACCTTCGCCTCGCGGCTGATCGTCGGCACCGGCAAGTATAAGGATTTCGCGCAGAACGCGGCGGCGGTGGAGGCTTCGGGCGCCGAGATCGTCACGGTGGCGGTGAGGCGGGTCAACATCTCCGATCCCAAGCAGCCGATGCTGATCGACTATATCGACCCGAAAAAAATCACCTATCTGCCCAACACCGCCGGCTGCTTCACCGCCGAGGAGGCGGTGCGGACGCTTCGGCTGGCGCGCGAGGCGGGGGGCTGGACCCTGGTCAAGCTCGAAGTGCTCGGCGAGGCGAAGACTCTCTATCCGGACATGCGCGAGACGCTGAAAGCGACCGAGACGCTGGTCAAGGAGGGCTTCGAGCCGATGGTCTATTGCGTCGACGATCCGATCGCCGCCAGCCAGCTCGAGCAAGCCGGGGCGGTGGCGATCATGCCGTTGGGCGCGCCGATCGGCTCGGGGCTGGGCATCCAGAACCGGGTGACGATCCGGCTGATCGTCGAGGGGGCGAGCGTGCCGGTGCTGGTCGACGCCGGCGTCGGCACCGCGTCGGACGCGGCGGTGGCGATGGAGCTGGGCTGCGACGGGGTGCTGATGAACACCGCCATTGCCGAGGCCAAGGACCCGGTGGCGATGGCGCGGGCGATGAAGCTGGCGGTCGAAGCGGGGCGCCTGGCCTATCGCGCCGGCCGGATGGGCAAGCGCCGCTACGCCGATCCTTCGAGCCCGCTCGCCGGGCTGATCTGATCGTTGCGGCCGGAACCTAATCCAGATTATCACGTTGCACTCACCGGTCGAGCCCCCAACCGGTCACGCGGGGCTCCCATGGACGCCTCAGCCCCACGTCGCTGGGGCGTCCTTTTGTCAGGGACCGAAAGAGGGGACAGAAGATGAAATTCACTTTGAAGGCCGCGCTCGGCGCGGGACTGCTTGCGCTCGCGGCCTGCGGCGGCCAGGGCGACGACGCTTTGGGCGACAATGTCGCCGACAATGCCGATGCCGTCGCGGACAATCTCGAGGACATTGCGGACAACACGACCAACGAGGTCGTCGAGGACCGGCTCGAGGAAAAGGCCGAAGCGGTGCGCGAAGCGGGTGAGGACAAGGAAGAGGCGATCGACAACGCCGACGTCAACGCCGCGGCCGTCAACGCTCAGTAAGATCGCGACTTCTCCTTTCGCGCGATCGGGCGCCCCGGGGCGTATCTCCCGGGGCGCTTTCTTTTGACACCCCTCCCTGCAAGGGAGGGGCTGGGGGCGCGTCCGGCGACGCCGGGCCTCAGATGCCGTTGAAGGCCGAAGCGGGCATCGAGCCCGCTCCGCCCTTACGCACCCCTCGAT
>DASUVK010000055.1:0-9380 GCA_036378975.1 Allosphingosinicella sp.
CTGGGACGTCGGCCACCAATGCTATCCGCACAAGATCGTCACCGGACGGCGCGACCGCATCCGCACGATCCGCATGGGCGGCGGCCTGTCCGGCTTCACCAAGCGCAGCGAGAGCGAATACGATCCGTTCGGGGCGGCGCACAGCTCGACCTCGATCTCGGCCGCGCTGGGCTTCGCGGTGGCGAACAAGCTCGCCGACCAGCCCGGCCGGGCGATCGCGGTGATCGGCGACGGCGCGATGTCGGCGGGGATGGCCTATGAGGCGATGAACAATGCCGAGCAGGCGGGCACCCGGCTGATCGTCATCCTCAACGACAATGACATGTCGATCGCTCCGCCGGTCGGCGGGCTCTCCCACTATCTCGCCCGGCTGGTCTCCTCGCCCAAATATCTGACCCTCCGCCACCTCGCCCAGAAGCTCGCGCGCAAGCTGCCCAAGCGGCTGCACATCATGGCGCGGCGCTGGGAGGAATATTCGCGCGGCTTCTGGACCGGCGGCACCTTGTTCGAGGAGCTGGGCTTCTATTATGTCGGCCCGGTCGACGGCCACAATGTCGAGCGGCTGGTCCAGATCCTCGAAAATGTCCGCGACGCCGACGAAGGGCCGATGCTGGTCCATGTCGTCACCCAGAAGGGCAAGGGCTACGGCCCGGCCGAAGCGGCGGCCGACAAATATCACGGCGTCCAGAAGTTCGACGTCGTCTCCGGCGAGCAGGCCAAGGCCGAGCCCGGGCCGCCCAGCTACACCGCCGTCTTCGCCAAGGCCCTGGCCGCCGAGGCCGAACGCGACGACAAGGTGGTGGCGATCACCGCGGCGATGCCGTCGGGCACCGGCCTCGACAAGTTCGGCGCCCGCTTCCCCGAGCGGATGTTCGACGTCGGCATCGCCGAGCAGCACGCCGTCACCTTCGCCGCCGGCCTCGCCGCCCAGGGCTATCGCCCGTTCTGCGCGATCTACTCGACCTTCCTGCAGCGCGCCTACGACCAGGTCGTCCACGACGTCGCCATCCAGAACCTTCCGGTGCGCTTCGCCATGGACCGCGCCGGGCTGGTCGGCGCCGACGGCGCCACCCATGCCGGCAGCTTCGACCTCGCCTACCTCTGCACGCTCCCCAATTTCGTCGTCATGGCCGCCGCCGACGAGGCCGAGCTGGTCCACATGGTCCACACCATGGCGCTCCACGATTCGGGTCCGAGCGCGGTCCGCTATCCGCGCGGCAACGGCATCGGCATCGCCCTGCCCGAGACGCCGCAGCGGCTCGAGATCGGCAAGGGCCGGATCGTCCGCGAGGGCAAGAAGGTCGCCATCCTCTCGCTCGGCACCCGCCTCGAGGAAGCGCTCAAGGCCGCCGACGCGCTCGAAGGCCGCGGCCTCTCGACCAGCGTCGCCGATTTGCGTTTCGCCAAGCCGCTCGACGAGGCGCTGATCCGCCGCCTGCTGACCACCCACGAAGTGGCGGTGACGGTCGAGGAGGCGGCGATCGGCGGCTTCGGCGCCCACGTCCTCACCCTGGCCAGCGACGAGGGCCTGATCGACGCCGGCCTCAAGCTTCGCACTTTGCGCTTCCCCGACCGCTTCCAGGACCAGGACAAGCCCGAGAAGCAATATGCCGAGGCCGGTCTCGACGCCGACGGCATCGTCGAGGCGGTGCTCAAGGCGCTGCGCCACAACAGCGCCGGTGTGATCGAAGGCGCGCGGGCGTAACGCCCATCCCCGCCCGCGTCGCTCAATTCCTCGGAAATGGAGGCATTGCCGAGATCATTTCGCCTCCAGGCGGAGTATGATCGTCTCGACTCCGCAAGCTTGAGGGGGCGGGCGATGCATGGACGAACCGCGCTGGTTGCGCTGCTGGGGCTCTCGCTGGCCCTTCAGGCCTGCGCCTGGCATCAGCTGCGCGTCGCCGAGCCGAACGGCTATGGCGATTTCCACACCGCCAACAGCAACGCATTCTTCTGGGGCGCGGTCGAGCCGACCAAGGTCGCCGCCAAATGCGAGACCAATCTCATCGACGAGGTCCGCACCGTCACCAGCCTGCCGCAGGCGCTGGCAACGGTGCTGACCCTGGGCATCTGGATGCCCGCCACGGTCAAGTACAAATGCGCGAAACGGCCGATCATGCCGGACGAGGATGAAGGCGGCGGCGGCGGGCAGCCGTCGGGGGAGGCGGACAATGGCGAGCGAAGCCAAGATCATCACCTTCGCTGAGAAGCACTGGTCGAACTGGCACCGGACGCTGACCAAGGAACCGATTGCGGACCGCGTCGAAATCCACAATCCGCAGACCAATCCCGGCATGGGCGGGATGCGCAAGACCGCGGCCGCCATCCAGGGCCTGATCGCCGCCACCACCGCCGCCGCCGGCCGGATGCATCCGGTCGGGGGGCGCTGGTCGCATTCGGAAGTCGCCTCCCCCTCGGGCGGGCGGCTGATCGAGACGGCGACGATGAACTGGCGGTTCCGGCCGGCCCGGGCGAGCCTCTCGCCCGCTTATAAGGGCGATCCCGCCGAGCCGGTCCTGCTCCAGTGCGGCATCAACGTCAGCGAGCTCAACAAATGGCTCGAGACCAGCCTCGGCCGGTCGCTGCGCACGTCGGGCTCGAGCAACGGCCAGACCTTCGTCGGCGCGATGACGACCAGCAGCCACGGCTCCGCGGTCGACATGGGCGCGCTCCACAGCCAGGTGTGCGGCGTCCAGCTGCTGACCGGCAGCCGCAATTTGTGGCTCGAGCGGTCCACCGATCCGATCGCCGCCGACTCCCTCGTCAAGGACCTCGGCGCGACCCGCGCGCCCGGCGACGATCTGTTCGATGCGGCGCTGGTCAGCCTCGGCGGCCTCGGCATCATCCACGCGGTGATGATCCGCACCGCGCCGATCTTCCGCCTCGAGGCCCACCAGCTCGTGCTGCCCTATGACGAGGCGCTCAAGCGCGCGATGAACGGCTTCGACTTCGCCGGCGTCAACCTGCCCCGGGGCGCCGAGCGGCCTTATTACTTCCGGGCGATCGTCAATCCCAACGACAAGAGGAACCGCGCCTACGTGCAGGTGATGTACCAGCGGCCCTTCCCGCCCGGCACGCCGATCGATTATTCGATCAACGGCGAGTTCGGGCCCGGCCACGACATTCCCGGCCTGGTCGCCGGCCTGCTCGATACCGTCCCCGGCCTCAACGGCCCGCTCACCGCCGTCATGGTCGACAACCAGCTCAAGACCTATGCGAACCGGCTCGGCACCTGGGGCGAGACGTTCGACTTCACGACGCCGCGCAAGGACGCCGCTGCTTCCTCGATGGCGATCCCGCAGCACCTCACCACCCGCGCGATCGAGCTGGCGACGGACGTCTACAAAAAGGCCCCTGCGCCGGTCGTCTTCACCTGCCGGTTCGTGCGCAAGACCCACGGCCTGCTCGCCTGGCAGCATCACGACCAGAATTGCGTGTTCGAGCTGGACGGCCTCAACTCGAAGCGCGCCCGCGCCGTCATGGAAGGGGTGCGCAAGCGCTTCGACGCCGAAGGCATTCCCTACGCCCAACATTGGGGCAAGCTGCATGGCCTCACCAAGGCCAGGGTCGAAAGGAGCTTCGGCGCCAAGCTCGACCGCTGGCGCAAGGCCCGCGACACGTTCCTGCCGACGCCCCAGGAGCGCAGGACCTTCAGCAACGCCTATCTCGAAAATATCGGCCTCGGCGCCTGAGGACTTATACCGGCGCTCATCTCAAAACGCGGCCGGAGGCCGCCCTGGCTTGCGGAAATGCGAGCGCGCCATCCCGGCAAGAAGCATAGGTCAGCCACTCCTGAGGATAGGCTCGGGAGGCGAAGCGCGCTTGCGCCTTCGCGTCCTTCGCCTACCTTCGTGTAAGTCAAACTTCGGTAGGCATTGGATGACGAAAGCCCGCGCCGATCAGTTGCTCGTCGACCGCGGCCTCGCCGAGAGTCGAGCCAGGGCGCAGGCGCTGATTCTCGCCGGGCTGGTCTTCTCGGGCGAGCGCAAGGTCGACAAAGCGGGCCAGGCCCTGGCCGCCGACGCGCTTCTCGAGGTTCGGGGGAAGGAGCATCCGTGGGTGTCGCGGGGCGGCGTCAAGCTGGCGCATGCGCTCGATCATTTCGGATGGGACGTGGGCGGCGCGGTGGCCCTCGACGTGGGCTCGTCGACCGGCGGCTTCACCGACGTGCTGCTGCAGAAGGGGGCGGCCAAGGTGTTCGCGGTCGACGTCGGCACCAACCAGCTCGCCTGGAAGCTCCGGCAGGATCCGCGGGTCGTGGTCCACGAGAAGACCAATGCCCGCTATCTGACCGACGCGGTGGTCACCGAGCCGGTCGACATCATCGTCTGCGACGCCAGCTTCATCTCGCTCGCCAAGGTGCTCGACAAGGCGCTCGATTTCGCCGCGCCCGGCGGCAGGCTGATCGCCCTGGTCAAGCCGCAGTTCGAGGCGGGACGTGGCGAGATCGGCAAGGGCGGCGTCGTCCGCGACCCGCAGGTGCATGCCCGGGTCTGCGCCGCGGCGGCGGACTGGGTAGGTGCGCGCGGCTGGACGGTGGAGGGGGTGGTTCCGAGCCCGATCGCCGGCCCCGAGGGCAATGTCGAGTTTCTGCTCGCGGCCCGACGGCTAAACCGTCCATAAGCGCGGCATGTCGGACGAGACGGACGGGCTTGAAATGTGGCGGCGCGGGCACCGGGCCAGCGTCGGCGGGATCGCGCCGGTGGCGCCGGCGATCGTCCTCCACATGCCGAAATATCCGCACAATGTCGGGCAGATCGTCCGGCTCGCCAGCGCCTACGGCATCGCCCAGGTCTGGTATAGCGGCGAGCGCATCCGCGAGGCGCTGGGCGCGCGCCTGCCCCGCGAGGAGCGGATGCGGCGCTACGAGGACGTCGCCCTGGTCAATCATCCCGATCCGCTGGCGAGGCTGTGCGCGGCGGTGCCGCAGGCCTGCCCGGTCGCCGTCGAGCTCAGGCCCAATTCCGAGAGCCTGGTCGATTTCGTCCATCCCACCGCGGAGACGCCGCCCATCTACGTTTTCGGGCCCGAGGACGGCTCGCTGCACGGCCCGGTAGTCAAGCGCTGCCACCGCTTCGTCGTCATCCCCTCCTACGAATGCCTGAACCTGGCAACGTCGGTCGCCACCGTGCTTTACGATCGCATGGCCAAGATGCCGGCGTGCGAGCGGCCGTCGGTGAGGCAGCGCGGCCCCGTTCGGTCGGCGGACAGCGCCGCCTGACAACTTCGTGCGAGAGGTGAGACATTCGGGGTGCGCCGGACTTGATACAGGTAATTCGACCCGCTAGCGCCCAAACTGTGCCGATATTACGGAATTTCCTTGTTGTTGTGCTGCTTGCGGCGATGGCCGCATGCGGTGGCGGCGGCGACGGCGATGCCGCGGGGAAAGCGCGGCCGGCGCCGGTCGTAAAGGTCGAGCCCGCCACCACCTTGCGCTTCGTTGAGACGATCGAGGCGGTCGGCACCGCCCGTGCCAACGAGCAGGTCACTTTGTCCGCCCCGGTCACCGAGCGGCTCGTCCGGCTCGGCTTCGACGACGGCGATTTCGTGCGCCGCGGCCAGGTCGTCGCGGTGCTCGCCCAGGGCCAGGAGACGGCGCAGCTCGCCGAAGCCCAGGCGCGCGCCCGCGAGGCGCAGCAGCAGCTCGCCCGCGTCCAGACGCTGAAGCGCCGCGGCTTCGCCACCCAGTCCCGGCTCGACGAGCAGTCCGCCGCCGCCGCCGCGGCGCGCGCCCAGGCGTCCGAGGCGCGGGCGTCGATCGGCGAGCGGGTGATCCAGGCGCCTTTCTCGGGCTATGCCTCACTGCGTACCATTTCGCCCGGAGCGGTGGTAAATTCGGGCACGCCGATCGCCACGATAAGCGACATTTCGATGATCAAGCTCGACTTCCCGGTTCCGGAGACGGCGCTGGCGGCGCTGAAGCCGGGCCTCACCATCGCGGCCCGTTCGGCGGCGTGGCCCGACCAGCCCTTCCGTGGCCAAATCGCCAATATCGACCCGGTGATCGACCCCAATACCCGCGCCGTCATGGTCCGCGCCCACCTCCCGAACACGGACGGCAAGCTCAAACCCGGCATGCTGCTCACCGTGTCGATCGAGACCTCGCCGCGGCTCGGCCTGTCGGTGCCGGAGCTGGCCGTGGTCGGCGAGGGTGACGGCCGCTTCGTCTACACGGTCGATAGCGGCGGCACGGCGCGGCGCACCGCGGTCCGGACCGGCCTGCGCAGCGGCGGCCGGGTCGAGATACTGGAGGGGCTGAAGCCGGGGCAAAAGGTCGTCACCGAAGGGGTGGTCAAGCTCACCGACGGGATGAAAGTGCGGCTCGCCGGCGCCGCCAATGCCGAGCGCGGGCCGCGCGGCGCGGGGGCGGGCAAGGCGCCGTGAAGCTCTCCGACCTCTCGGTCCGCCGTCCGGTCTTCGCCGCCGTCCTGGCGATGCTGATCGCGGTCGTCGGCCTGGTCGGCTTCTTCGGCCTTTCGGTGCGCGAATATCCCGACGTCGACCCGCCCGTCGTCTCGGTCCGGACCGACTATATCGGCGCCGCCGCCAGCGTCGTCGAGACGCGGGTGACCCAGGTGCTCGAGGACCAGCTTTCGGGCGTGGAGGGCCTCGAAACCATCACCTCGCGCTCGCAGGACGGCCAGTCGTCGATCACCATCGAATTCTATCCGGGACGCTCGATCGAATCGGCCGCCAACGACGTCCGCGACCGGGTCGGCGCGGCGCTGGGCAACCTCCCCGACGACGTCCGCCCGCCGGAGGTGCGCAAGGTCGACGCCGATGCGTCGCCGATCATGTTCCTGGTCGTGTCCAAGCCCGGTTGGTCGCGGCTCGAGCTGAGCGACTATGTCGACCGCAATATGCTGGACCGCTTCTCGTCGATCGAGGGCGTCGCCCGGGTCTTCGTCGGCGGCGAGGCGCGGCCGGCGATGCGGGTGTGGATGCAGCCCGGCCGGCTCGCCGCCTTCGGCCTCACCCCCGCCGACCTCGAAAGCGCGCTGCGGCGGCAGAATGTCGAGCTGCCTGCTGGCCGGCTCGAATCGGCGCAGCAAAACGTCACCCTGCGCGTCGACCGCCCGTTCACCAACGCGCAGCAATTCGCCCAATTGGTCGTCGGCCGCGGCAGCGACGGCTATCTCGTCCGCCTCGGCGACGTCGCCCGGGTCGAGCAGGGACCGGAAAATCCCTACAGCGCCTTCCGGCTCAACGGCCAGCCGGCGGTCGGTCTCGGCATCGTCCGCCAGTCTGGCGCCAACACGCTGGCGGTGGCCGAGGCGGCGAAACGGACCGCCGAGGAGCTCCAGCCGACCCTGCCGGAGGGGATGACCGTGGTCGTCGGCTCCGACGATTCGCTGTTCATCAGCCGCGCCATCGAGAAGGTGTGGGAGACGCTCGCCGAGGCGGCGGTGCTGGTGGTGCTGGTCATCTATCTGTTCCTCGGCAGCTGGCGCGCCACCCTGATCCCGGCGGTGACGGTGCCGCTCTGCCTGCTCGCCAGCTTCGCCGTGCTGTGGCTGTTCGGCTTTTCGATCAACCTGCTCACCCTGCTGGCGATGGTGCTGTCGATCGGCATCGTCGTCGACGACGCCATCGTCGTGCTCGAGAATGTCTATCACCGCATCGAGGAAGGCGAGCCGCCGCTCGCCGCCGCGTTCGAGGGCACGCGCCAAGTCGCCTTCGCCATCCTTTCGACGACGATGGTGGTCTGCGCGGTGTTCGTGCCGATCATGTTCATCGCCGGCCAGACCGGCCTCCTGTTCCGTGAGCTGGCCGCGGCGATGATCGGCGCCGTCGCCTTTTCCGGCTTCCTCGCGCTCAGCCTCGCGCCGATGCTCTGCTCGAAGCTGCTGCGCTACGAGGAGCGCGGCCGCTTCGCCCGCTGGATCGACGAACGGTTCCGGCGCTTCGAGGGCTTTTACAGCCGCCGGCTCGACGCGGTCATCCGCAAGCCGCTGCTGCCGCTGGCGGTGGTCGCGCTGTTCCTCGCCGGAGCCGGGACGCTGTTCCTGACGCTCAAATCGGAGCTGGTGCCGGCCGAGGATGTCGGCATCCTCTCGGCCAACGTCAACGCTCCGGAAGGCACCGGCTACGAGCAGATGGACCGCTACATGATCGACGCGCAGGGCAAGCTGCTGCCGCTCGTCGAGAAGGGCGCCGTCCGCGCGATCATCACGCGCACGCCCGGCGGCTTCGGCAACAGCGACGATTTCAACAGCGGCACTTTCGTGCTCTTCCTCAAGCCGTGGGAGGAGCGCGAGAAGACGACCCAGGAGGTGGTCCAGGAAGTCAATCGCCGGCTCGGCCAGCTCCCGGCGGTGCGCGGCAACGCGCAGGTGCGCTCCTCGATCGGCGGCCGCGGCCGCGGCAACCCGATCAGCTTCGTCATCGCCGGCGCCACTTATGCCGAGCTTGCCCGCGCCCGCGACCGCATCATCGCCGCGGCGGCCGCCAATCCCGGCATCATCAACCTCGATTCCGACTATAAGGAGACCAAGCCGCAGCTCAGGATCGCCGTCGACACCGCCCGCGCCGGCGATCTCGGCGTCTCGGTCGAGGACGTCTCCAACGCCCTGCAGAGCCTGCTCGGCTCGCGCCGCGTCTCCACCTATGTCGATCGCGGCGAGGAGTACCGGGTGATCGTCCAGGCCGAGGCGGTGTCGCGCGCGACCGAAGCGAATCTTCAGACCATCCACGTCCGCAGCCGCTCGGGCGAGGTGGTGCCGCTGGCCAGCCTGGTCACGGTCACCGATCAGGCCGGCGCGCGCGATCTCGGCCGCTACAACAAGATGCGCGCGATCACCCTCTCCGGCGGCCTCGCCCCCGGTTATTCGCTCGGCGAGGCGTTGACCTTCCTCGAGACCCAGGCCGCCCAGTCGCCGGAAGTGATCGCGGTCGGCTATCGCGGCGAGAGCCAGGCCTTCCGCGAGGCGGGAAGCTCGATCCTGCTCGTCTTCCTCCTGACGATCCTCATCATCTACCTGCTGCTGGCCGCCCAGTTCGAGAGCTTCGTCCATCCGGCCGTGATCATCACCACCGTGCCGCTGGCCGTGGCGGGCGGGGTCGTCGGCCTCGCCGTCATGGGCCAGACGCTCAATCTCTACAGCCAGGTCGGCATCGTCATGCTGGTCGGCCTCGCCGCCAAGAACGGCATCCTCATCGTCGAATTCGCCAATCAGCTGCGCGATTCCGGCCGCGATATCGGCGCGGCGATCCGCGACGCCTCCCGACGGCGCCTTCGGCCGATCCTGATGACCTCGATCGCGACGGTCGCCGGTGCGGTGCCGCTGATGCTCGCGGGCGGCGCCGGAGCGGCGGCCCGGACCGCGATCGGCGTCGTCATCGTTTTCGGGGTCTCGATCTCGACCCTGATCACATTGTTC
>DASUVK010000056.1:0-46264 GCA_036378975.1 Allosphingosinicella sp.
GCCTCGCCTGGACCGAGGTCGGCGGCGAATTGCTGACCATCGAGGCGGTCACCGTGCCCGGCAAGGGCCAGATCCGGACCACCGGCAAATTGGGCGACGTCATGCAGGAGTCGATCCAGGCCGCTTTCTCGTTCGTCAAGGCGCGCAGCCCCAGCTACGGAGTCAAGCCGAGCGTGTTCGGCCGCAAGGACATCCACGTCCATCTGCCAGAAGGGGCGGTGCCCAAGGATGGCCCGTCGGCGGGCGTCGGCATGGTCACCGCGATCATCTCTACCCTGACCGGAATCCCGGTCCGCCGCGACGTCGCCATGACCGGCGAGGTCACCCTGCGCGGGCGCGTGCTGCCGATCGGCGGGCTCAAGGAGAAATTGCTGGCCGCCTTGCGCGGCGGCATCAAGAAGGTGCTGATCCCGGCCGAGAACGAGAAGGACCTGGTCGAGATTCCGGCGTCGATCCGCGACGGGCTCGAGATTGTCGCCGTCAGCCATGTCGACGAAGTGCTCAGCCACGCGCTGGCGACGCCGGTCGCGCCGATCGACTGGACCGAGGCCGACGATCTCGCCGCAGTCCCGGCGCCTGAGCTGGCGGCCGCGCCCGACGACGCGACCGGAGCCTCGATCCGGCACTGAAGGGCTTAGTCACTTTTCCCGCAGGCGCCGTGTCGCTAAGGCGGCAGCGGCCGGAAAAAAGTGACTGTCCCCAAAAAGTCGCGCTTTCCTTTTGACTCCCTCTCCGCTCCTGCCGTTAGATGGAGGTAAGCGCTGACTGCGACTCAATCGGCAAAAGGGGGTTCGGGAGAGATGAACAAGCAGGAGCTTATCGGGGCGGTCGCCGACGCGACCGGCCTCAGCCGCGGCGATGCGACCCGGGCCGTGGAGGGCGTGTTCGAGACGATCACCGGCGCCCTCAAGCGCGGCGACGAAGTCCGGCTGGTCGGCTTCGGCACCTTCTCCTGCTCCAAGCGCAAGGCGTCGACCGGCCGCAACCCGCGCACCGGCGAGCCGATGCAGATCAAGGAATCGACCCAGCCCAAGTTCAAGGCCGGCAAGGTGCTCAAGGACTCGGTCGGGCGCTGAGAATTCCCTCCGCGCACAACGCG
This sequence comes from Allosphingosinicella sp., assembly GCA_036378975.1. Taxonomy (GTDB): domain Bacteria; phylum Pseudomonadota; class Alphaproteobacteria; order Sphingomonadales; family Sphingomonadaceae; genus Allosphingosinicella. The sequence continues at coordinate 1,100 of DASUVK010000056.1, forward strand.
GTTGAGGGGTGATTCGAGCTCAGCAAACCCGTTCGTCACCCGTTCGAGGGGTCCCGTCCCCGAAGCCGGCTCGGAAGGGGTTTTCGCCATCTGGACAGGCCGGCGGGGGGCGATTAGGACGCGCCTTCCGCAACGGCGTGGGCGCGTAGCTCAGTGGTAGAGCACACCCTTCACACGGGTGGGGTCGTAGGTTCAATCCCTACCGCGCCCACCACGCCCGGCTTTTTCTGATTTGGCGCCGAGCTTCCCGGACGGAGACCGACGATGAGCGCGACGACGGATGCGATCCTGGCCGAGTTGCGGGCGTTCGGCCTCGCTTATCCGGGCGCCCATTCGAAAGCGCCCTGGCCGGAGCATGACGACCTCGCCGTCAACGACAAGACCTTTGCCTATATGCCGGTGGCGGGGGAGGCGTTCAGCCTATCGGTCAAGCTGCCCTATACCGGCGAAGTGGCGCTCGACCTGCCTTATGCGAAGCCGACCGGCTACGGCCTCGGCAAGTCGGGCTGGGTTAGCTTCACGCCGTCCGAGGACGAGATGCCGCCGCTCGACCAGCTCAAGGACTGGGTCGACGAAAGCTATCGGGCGCAGGCGCCGCGCAAGCTGGTCAAGGCGCTGGACGCGCGGGATTGACGTCGCCCCAGCGAAGGCTGGGACCCGGCGAGTGAAATCCACGGTGCCCTTCACCAGCTGGGATCCCGGCTTTCGCGGGGATGACGAATCAGGCCGTCATTGCTTCGGCGACGATCTCGTAGGAGCGTAGCCGCGCGGCGTGGTCGTAAATCTGCGACGTAATCATCAGCTCGTCCGCGCCGGTTCGCTCAACGAACGACCGGATTTCCCTGGCCACCGTCGCCGCGTCGCCGATCGCCGAGCAGGACAGGACCTGGCGGAGCAAGGCGCGCGCCTGCAGCGGCAGGGTCTCGGCGTATCCGGGAACCGGCGGCGGCAATCGGCTCGGCCGGCCGGCGTGGAGATTGACGAAGGCCTGTTGCACCGACGTGGCCAGCATCTCCGCTTCCGCCTTCGTTGCCGCGGCGATGGCGTTGAAGCCGAGCATCACATGGGGACGATCGAGCTGGGCCGAGGGCTGAAAGCGCTCGCGGTAGACGGCGATCGCCTCGGTCATCTGCGCCGGCGCGAAATGGGAGGCGAAGGCGTAAGGGAGGCCGAGCATCGCCGCCAGCTGGGCGCCGAACAGGCTCGAGCCGAGGATCCAGACCGGGATATGGAGGCCTTCGCCGGGGATGGCGCGGACCGCTTGGCCTTCCCCCGGATCGTCGAAATAGGCGATCAGCTCGACGACGTCGCGCGGGAATTGGTTCTCGTCGGAGGCGAGGTTGCGGCGCAGCGCCATGGCAGCGGGGCGGTCGGTGCCCGGCGCGCGGCCGACGCCCAGGTCGACCCGGCCCGGAAACAGCGACTCGAGCGTCCCGAATTGCTCGGCGATGACGAGCGGTGCGTGGTTGGGCAGCATGACGCCGCCGGCGCCGATGCGGATGGTCGAGGTGCCGGCGCCGACATAGGCGAGCGCGACCGCTGTCGCGGCGCTGGCGATGCCGGGCATCGAATGATGCTCAGCCATCCAGAAGCGGCGGTAGCCGAGCCGCTCGGCCGCGCGGGCGAGGTCGAGCGAGTTGCGCAGGGCCTGGCCGGCGCCGGCGCCGTCGGGGATCGGGGCGAGATCGAGAATCGAGAGGGGGACCATGGGCGGGACATGGTGTGCCGCGCCGTCCCACGCTAGGGCCCTGGGCCATGCTCCAGGTCAGCTCTCCCGAAGGCCGCCTCTGGCGCGCCGAAATGCGCGCGACGGTGACGCTCGCCTGGCCGCTGATCCTCACCAACATCGCCCAGGCGCTGATCCACGTCACCGACGTCGTCCTGCTCGGCTGGGCGGGACCGTCGGTGCTCGCCGCCGGCACGCTCGGGGTGAACGTCTATTTCGCCTTCCTGATCTTCGGCATCGGGCTGGTGACGGCCTCGGCGCCGATGATCGCCAGGGAGCTGGGGGAGCGCCGGCACAGCGTTCGCGACGTCCGCCGCACCGTGCGGCAGACGATGTGGGCGGCCACCGCTTTGGCGATTCCCGTCTGGGTCGTGCTTTGGAACACGCGCGCGATCCTGATCGCGATCGGCCAGGATCCGGACCTTGCGGCCGCGGCCGAGACCTTCGTCCGCGCCCTGCAATGGGGCTTCCTGCCCTATCTCTGGTATCTGGTGCTGCGCTCGTTCATCTCCGCGCTGGAGAAGCCGCTGTGGTCGTTCGCCATCGGCCTCGCCGCCGTGATCTACAACGGCATCATCAATTACGGCCTGATCTTCGGCAAGCTTGGCCTGCCCAAGCTCGGCCTGCTCGGCGCCGGCATCGGCAGCGCCAGCGCGAACCTGTTCATGTTCCTCGGCATGGCGGCGGTGGTGCTGCTCCACCGCCGTTTCCGCCGCTATCGCCTGTTCGGCCACTTCTGGAAGTCCGACTGGCACCGCTTCCGCGAGGTGTGGCGGCTCGGCCTGCCGATCGCGGTGACGCTGGCGCTCGAGATCACCATCTTCAACGCCGCCGTCTTCCTGATGGGGCTGATCGGCGAGGAATCGATCGCCGCCCACGCCATCGCCATCCAGGTCGCCGCCTTGTCCTTCATGGTGCCGATGGGGCTGTCGCAGGCGGCGACGGTGCGCGTCGGCCTCGCTTTCGGCCGCCGCGACCGCGCCGGCATCGCCCGCGCCGGCTGGACCGCCTTCGCGCTCGGCACCGGCTTCATGACCCTGACCGGCCTCGTCATGCTCGCCATGCCCTATCCGCTGGTCACCCTGTTCCTCGACCCGGCCGTGCCCGCCAATGAGGGGGTGATCCGGCTCGCCGTCTCGTTCCTGGTCGTCGCCGCTTTCTTCCAGATCTTCGACGGCGCGCAGGTGGTCGCCGCCGGCATGCTGCGCGGTCTTCACGACACGCGGGTGCCGATGATCTACGCGGCGGTCGGCTATTGGGTGATCGGCCTACTGACCGGCGTCGGCCTCGGCTTCGGCCTCGGCTGGCAGGGGGTCGGAATCTGGATCGGCCTGGCCTCGGGGCTCGCCGCCGTCGCCGTCATGCTTCTGGCGCGCTGGCTGCGGCGCGAACGGCTCGGCCTGACCGATTGGTGATCCGTGCCTTGACGCTCGGGCGCCCCGGCCCCTATGTGCGCGCCGCACCTTCAGGCGCTTGCGGCGATCGTAGCTCAGCTGGTTAGAGCATCGGTTTGTGGTACCGAGGGTCGCGGGTTCAAGTCCCGTCGATCGCCCCACCGCGCCTACCCCAGTTCAGGACCCTTCAATGCAAGCCCCGTGGGACTATCCCGATTTCGACGATCATGAGATCGTCCATTTCGTCACGGACCGCGCCAGCGGCCTCAAGGCGGTCATCGCCCTCCATTCGACCTTCCTCGGCCCGGCCGGGGGCGGCGTCCGCTTCTGGCATTATGCGGAACCCGGCGAGGCGGTGCGCGACGCATTGCGCCTGTCGCGTGGGATGAGCTTCAAGAATGCCATGGCGGGCCTGCCGCTGGGCGGCGGCAAGGCGGTGATCCTCGCCGACGAGAAGCGCACCAAGACACCCGATATGCTCGCCGCTTATGGCCGCGCGGTCGAAGGGCTGGGCGGGCGTTACGTCACCGCCGAGGATGTCGGCATGAGCGTCGCCGACATGGTCGCGCTGTCGACGCATACCAGCCACGTCGCCGGCCTGCCGGTGGTGGAAGGCTCGGTGGGCGGCGATCCCGGCCCGCATACCAGCTACGGCGTCTTCCTGGGGGTCAAGGCGGCGGTCCGCCGCGCGCTCGGCAAGGACCGCCTCGCGGGCGTCCACATCGCCCTCCAGGGCGCCGGCAGCGTCGCCTCCGGCCTCGCCCGCCGCGCCGCCGCGGAAGGCGCCCGCATCACCCTCACCGACATCGACCAGGGCCGTGCCGCAGCGCTGGCGGAGGAAGTCGGCGGCGTGGTCGTCGAGCCCGACGCGATCATGACGCTCGAAGCGGACGTGCTCAGCCCCAACGCGCTGGGCGCGATACTCACCGCGGAATCTATCGCGGCCTTGCGGGTGCCGGTGGTCGCCGGCGGCGCCAACAACCAGCTTGCCACCCCCGAGGACGGCCAGCTCATCCACCAGCGCGGCATCCTCTACGCGCCCGATTACGTGATCAACGCAGGCGGCATCATCAACGTCTCGACCGAGTATCTGAAGGACGGCGACCAGCAGACGGTGCGCGGCCGCATCGAGCAGATCCCGGTCCGGCTCGAGCAGATCTGGGCGGAAAGCGCGGCGACGGGGCGCAACCCGGCCGAAGTCGCCGACGCCATGGCGATGGCGCTGATCGGCCGCTAGCTAGAGCGCCAGCGGCTCGCGTGCCGCTTCGCGGCCGAGCCGGTGCTCCCGGTACAAAGTGTACAACCCGCTGGCGATGACGATCGCCGCGCCGAGCCACGTCGTCGACGCCGGCTGGTCGCCGAAGATCAGCCAGCCGAGCACCACCGCGCAGAGCAATTGCGTGTAGTCGAACGGCACCACTACCGGCACCGGCGCGTAGCGCAGCGACGCGGTCAGCAGCAGCTGGGCGACGCCGCCGAAGCTGCCGAGCGCGAACAGGATCAGCCATTCCCTTCCGTCGTGGGCGCGGCCGAAAAAGGGCATCAGCGCGCCGATCACCGGCAGCGACAGCAGCGAGAACCACAGGACGATCGTCTGCGTCCCTTCGGTCTTGCCGATCTGGCGGATGGTGATGGTGGTGACGCCGACGCCGAACGCCGCCAGGGCGGCGAGCAGCAGGCCGGTCGGCGGCAAATGGCTTGCTTCCGGCCGCATCACCACCAGCACGCCGACGAAGCCCAGCGCGACCGCGCTCCAGCGGTGCGGCCCCACTTTCTCGCCGAGGACCAGCGCCGACAGGATCACGGCGAACAAGGGCGCGGCAAAGCTCAGGGTCGTCGACTCGGCGAGCGGCAGATATTGGAGCGCGCTGAAGGCGAGCACCATGGTGGTGAGGCCGGCCGCGGCGCGCCAGGCGTGGGCGAGCGGCCTTGCCGTGCGCCACACCGCGAAGTTGCGGCTCCAGGCGATCCACAGCAGCAGTGGCGGGAGCCCGAAGGCGAAGCGGTAGAAGGTCAGCTCCACGGTGGAGAGGCCGGCCGAATAACCGAGCTTGATCATCGCCGCCATGAACGCGAAGCCGGCGACGGCACCGACGCGCAGGCCGATGCCGAGGAGCCGACTCTGCTGGGGGCGGTTGGTGGCCATATCTTGGCCGTTAAGCTCCCAGTCCTGGAGGGGACAGTTACTTTTCCCCTTTTGCGGCCGCGAATTCGGCGCCGCGGCGGGGAAAAGTAACTGTCCCCATACCCACCCCCACGCTACAGACGCGGCGGGCAATGCATATTTTCGCGAATCCGGCTCGATTCCTGCGGCTTGCGCGGCCGCTCACCGCCTGGCTCGGCTGGGCGGGGGCGCTGCTGATCGCCGCCGGCCTCGGCTGGGGCCTGTTCCTCGCCCCGCCCGATTATCTGCAGGGCGACACCGTCCGCATCCTCTACGTCCATGTGCCGGCCGCCTGGCTCGGCATGGCGGGCTGGGCCGGGATCGCCGTCGCCAGCCTGATGCAGCTCGTCTGGCGCCATCCGCTCGCCGGCATCGCGGCGCGCGCGGTCGCGGTGCCCGGGGCGGTGTTCACGTTCATCTGCCTTGCCACCGGCTCGTTGTGGGGACGCCCCGCCTGGGGCACCTGGTGGGAATGGGACGGGCGGATGACCTCGATGCTCGTCCTGCTCTTCCTCTACATCGGCTACGTCGCCCTCGCCGAGGCCGAGCGCGAGCGGGGCGGGGAGGGGCGGCTGGTCGCCATTTTCGGCCTGGTCGGCGCGATCAACCTGCCGATCATCCATTATTCCGTCCTCTGGTGGCGCACGTTGCACCAGGGGCAGAGCATCGGCCTCGGCCGCTCCAGCATCGACGCCTCGATGCTGTGGCCACTGATGGTCTCCGCGCTCGGCTTCACCCTGCTGTTCGGCGCGATCGTGCTGATGCGGATGCGGGCGGCGCTGGCGCGGCAGAAGGTCGAGGCGCGAATGCGCAGGATGGCGGCATGATCCACTGGCCGTTCATCGCCGGCGCCTATGCGATCGCCCTCATCGGCACGCTCGGCCTCACCGGCTGGAGCTTCGCCGCGATGCGCCGCGCCGAACGCGACGCCGAGGCGCTCAGGGGCGAAAGATGAAGCCGAAGAACCAGCGCCTGACCCTGCTCGTCCTCGCCATCGCCGCGGTGCTTGGCGCGGTGCTGCTCGCCATGTCGGCGTTGAGGGACCAAGCGGCCTATTTCTATACGCCGGCCGACGTCGCCCGAGCGGGCCTGCCGCTCGACCGCGCGGTCCGCATCGGCGGCATGGTCGAAGCGGGCTCGCTCAAGCGGGCGGCGGACGGGGTGACGTTCGAATTCCTCGTCAGGGACGAGACGCCCCACCGGATTCGCGTCCGCTTCACCGGCATCGTGCCGGACCTGTTCAAGGAGAATAGCGGTGTCGTTGCCGAGGGCCGCTTCCAGACCGGCGGCCTGTTCGTCGCCGACAATATCCTCGCCAAGCATGACGAGAATTACATGCCGCCGCAGCTCGACCCGGAAACGGGCGAGCATAAGAGCGAAAGCCTGAGATGATCGCCGAACTGGGCCTCGCGGCCTTGTGGCTGGCGGCGGCGCTGTCGCTGCTCCAGCTCGGGTTCGGGATAGCGGCCTTGAAATCCTCCCCGGCCCCCCTCTCCGAGGCAAGCTCGGGGACGAATTTCGCCGCGGCCATCCGGCCGATCGCGGTGGTCCAGGCGCTACTCGTCGGCCTCGCCTTCCTCGCGCTCGTCCAGCTGTTCCTGCGCACGGATCTTTCGGTCGTCCTGGTCGCCGCCAACAGCCATTCGCTCAAGCCGTTTCTGTACAAATTCGCCGGTGCCTGGGGCAATCACGAAGGCTCGATGCTGCTGTGGGTGACGGTGCTCGCTCTGGCCGGCGCCGCGGTCGCCCTGTTCGAGCGGCGGCTGCCCGAGCGGAGCCTGATCGCGACGCTGGCGGCGCAGGCGGCGATCGGGCTCGGCTTCTATGCCTTCCTGCTTTTCTCCTCCAACCCGTTCGAGCGCCTCTCGCCGGTGCCGGTCGAAGGCAATGGCCTCAACCCCCTGCTCCAGGATCCGGGCCTCGCCTTCCACCCGCCGACCCTTTATTTCGGCTATGTCGGAGTCTCGATCGCATTCTCCTTCGCGGTCGGCGCGCTCGTCACCCGCGACGTCGGCCCGGCTTTCGCCCGCGCCATGCGGCCCTGGGTGCTGGGCGCCTGGATCTTCCTCACGCTGGGCATCACCGCCGGCTCCTATTGGGCCTATTACGAGCTGGGCTGGGGCGGCTGGTGGTTCTGGGACCCGGTCGAGAATGCGTCGCTGATGCCCTGGCTGGCGACGACGGCGCTGCTCCATTCGGTGACCGTGCTCGCCACACGTGACGGGCTTCGGGCCTGGACGGTGATGCTGGCGGTGGTCGCCTTCTCGATGTCGATGGTCGGCACCTTCCTGGTCCGCTCGGGCATCCTCACCAGCGTCCACAGCTTCGCCGTCGACCCGCAGCGCGGCGCCTTCATCCTCGTCCTGCTCGCGGTCTACATCGGCGGCGCGCTGCTCCTGTTCGGCCTGCGCGTCGGCACGGTGAAGGAGGGTTCCACGTTCGAGCCGGTCAGCCGCGAGGGGGCTTTGGTCCTTAACAACCTGCTCCTCTGCATTGTGCTGGCGCTGGTCTTCATGGGGACGATCTATCCGCTGGTCACGGAGGCGATGGGCGTCAAGGTCTCGATCGGAGCGCCCTATTTCAACCTCGTCACCGGCCCGTTCGCGCTGCTGCTCGTCATCGCCATGGGGGCCGGACCGTTGCTGCGATGGCGGCGCGACCGGCTGCGCGAGTTGGCCGGACGGGTCGCCCTGCCGATCCTGGTCACCGCCGTCGTCCTGCTGGCCCTGATTCTGTTCGTGCCGGGCTTGCCTGTCCTGCCCTTCCTGGGCCTTATGCTCGCGCTCGGCGTCGGCGCGGCGAGCGTGGCGCCGTTGTGGAAGCGCAACCTGTTGCGCACCCCGCTTTTCACCTGGGGGATGGTGATCGCCCATCTCGGCATTGCCGTCGCGCTGGCCGGCATGGCCTCGGAAGCGGCCTTCACCAGGGAGAAGCTGGTCGCCGCGCGAATCGGCGATACCGTGACGGTGGGTCCCTACAGCCTGCTCTTCGACTCGGTCGAGCCGGTGGCGGGGCCGAACTGGACGGCGGTCGAGGCGAGGCTCACCGCCCGCCGCGGCGACGGGACCCCGTTCACCCTGCTGCCGCAGGCGCGGATGTTCAGCACGCCGCCGACCGAGACCAACGAGGCGGCGATCGCGACCCGGCTCGACGGCCAGCTCTATACGGTGATCGGCAAGCCAGACGGCGCCGGCCGCTGGCAGCTCAGGCTATGGTGGAAGCCGTTCGTCACCCTGATCTGGTTCGGCGGCGCCCTGGTCGCGCTCGGCGGCCTGCTCGCCCTCGTCGGCCGAGTCCGCCGCGAGCGCCGGGCGGCCCGGCAGGAGGCATGGGCATGAAGCGCCTGTTCCTGTGGCTGCCGCTGGCGGTGTTCCTGGCCTTCGTCGTCACCGTCGCGATCGGCCTGCGCAAGCCAGCCGACACCCAGATCCGCTCGCAGATGATCGGCAAGGCGATGCCCGATTTCGCGCTGCGGCCGGCGGTCGCGAGCCATCCGCCGCTCGCCGCCGCCGACCTGCGCAAGGGCAGGCCGCGGCTGGTCAACGTCTTCGCCAGCTGGTGCGTACCGTGCAAGGCCGAGGCGCCGCAGCTCGAAACGCTTAAGCGCCGCGGCGTGCCGATCGACGGCGTCGCCATCCGCGACCGCAGCGAGGACGTCGCCGCCTTCCTCGCCGAATGGGGTGACCCGTTCGAGCGGATCGGCGCCGATCCCGACAGCAAGGTGCAGTTCGCCCTGGGCTCGTCGGGCGTGCCCGAGACCTTCGTCGTCGATGGCCGTGGAATCATCCGCCACCAGCATATCGGTGATATCCGGCCGGAGAATGTGCCGGAGATCCTGGCGGCCTACGAGGCAGCGAAATGAGGACCGCGTATCTGTTCATCGCGCTGATGACCGCATCCGCGGCTGTCGCTCAGTCCTCGCTCCCGCCGTCGCGTTATGCCTACACCCAGCTCGAGGACCCGCGGCAGGAAGCGCAGGCCAAGGCGCTGATGGAGACGCTGCGCTGCCTCGTCTGCCAGGGCCAGTCGATCGCCGACAGCGACGCCGACATGGCTGGCGACATGCGCGCTTTGGTGCGCGAGCGGATCCGGGCCGGCGAGGATCCCGAAGCGATCCGCCGCTGGCTGGTCGACCGCTACGGCGCCTGGGTGAGCTACCGGCCGCCGGTCGAGCCGCTGACCTGGCCGCTGTGGGCGGCGCCGGTCCTGCTGGTTGGGGTCGGCCTCTACCTCGCCCGCGGCCGCTTCCGGCGGAAAGCCCGCTGATGGGCTGGCTGCTGCTCGTTCTGCTGGCGCTCGCCGCCTTGGTGGCCGTCTGGCGCTTCAGCGGCCTCGACCGCGCCGGCCTGCAGCTGCTCGCCGCCGCGCTGCTGCTCGCTTTGGCCGGCTATGCCTGGCAGGGCCGGCCCGGCCTTGCCGGCAGCCCCAAGCCTCCCCCGGCGACGCAGAATCTGTCCGACAGCGCCTTCGCCCAGATGCGGCAGGGCATGCTCGGCCGCTTCGACACCGCCGACCGCTGGCTGACCATCGCCGAAGGCTTCCAGCGGCGCGGCGACACGCGCGGCGGCGCCGGCGTGATCCGCTCAGCCCTGCGCGAGCACCCGGACAATGCGATATTGTGGATCGGCTATGGCAATGCCCTGGTGATCCACGCCGGCGGCCTGATCACACCCGCCGCCCAACTCGCCTTCGAGCGCGCCGCTGCGCTGGCGCCCGACCATCCCGCGCCGCGTTTCTTCTTCGGTCTCGCGCTCGCCCAGTCGGGGCGGCTCGACGAGGCGGAACGGACCTGGCGGACGCTGGTCGACGGCGCCCCGGCGGATGCGCCGTGGCGGGCGCAGGTCGAGCAGCAGCTGCAAATGCTCGAGCAGGCCAAGGCGATGGGACGCTGAATTGCCTCCCCTCGCCAGATGGGGGAGGGGAACCGCCGAATTCAGACCGGCGAATATTCGAGGTCGAGCGCTTCGGCCACCGCCCGGTGGCGGATCTTGCCGCCGGAGACGTTGAGGCCGGCGGCGAGATGGGGATCCCGCCGCATCGCCTCGTCCGCGCCCAGGCCGGCCAGCTTCAGCACGAACGGCAGGGTCGCATTGTTGAGCGCGAAGGCCGAGGTGCGGGCGACCGCGCCGGGCATGTTGGCGACGCAATAATGGATGACCCCGTCCACTTCGTAGACCGGATTGTCGTGGGTGGTCGCCCGCGAGGTCTCGAAGCAGCCGCCCTGGTCGATGGCGATGTCGACCAGCACCGAGCCGCGCTTCATCGTCTTGAGCATGTCGCGAGTGACCAGCTTGGGCGCGGCCGCGCCGGGGACGAGCACGGCGCCGATCACGAGCTCGCACTTGCTGACCGCACGGGCGATCGCCGCCCGCGACGAATAGGCGGTCTTGATCTGGCTGCCGAAGAACATGTCCAATTCGGCCAGCCGCGCGTTGGAAATGTCGTAGATGGTGACGTCGGCGCGCATGCCGACCGCCATTTGCGCCGCGTTGACGCCGGCGACGCCGCCGCCGAGGATCGCCACCCGCGCCGGCGCGACGCCGGGCACGCCGCCCAAAAGCACGCCGCGGCCGCCCTGCTCCTTCTCGAGATAATGGGCGCCGACCTGGATCGACATCCGTCCCGCCACTTCCGACATCGGCTTGAGCAAGGGCAATGAGCCGTCGGCGGCGGTCACTGTCTCATAGGCGATGCAGGTCGCGGCGGAGCGCATCAGCCCCTCGGTCTGCGGCCGGTCGGGCGCGAGGTGGAGGTAGGTGAACAGCAAATGCCTGGGCTCGAGCAGGGCGATCTCCTGCGTCTGCGGCTCCTTGACCTTCACGATCATGTCGCTGTCGCGGAAGGTCGCCGCGGCGTCGGGGGCGATGCGGGCGCCGGCGTCGACATAGGCCTGGTCGTCGAAGTCGATGCCCAGGCCGGCCTTGGTCTCGACGATCACCTCGTGGCCGGCGCCGACCAGCTCGGCGACCGAGCCGGGGGTCAGGCCGACGCGATATTCGTGATTCTTGATCTCTTTGGGCACGCCGACGCGCATCTTCCCGGCTCCTTTTCCGCTTTTCGATTTGGCGGCCCTATAGCGAGGCGATCCGGCTTTGTCGCCGTTGCGGAAGCCGGTGCCGCCATGCTAGACGCCGCCGCTTCCCCCGATGACCGATGCTCCGACCGCCTCCGATCCGATCGCGGACTCCCCGCCCGCGCCCCCGGCGCGCCGGCGTTCGCAGGCCGGCCTCGCGCTCGGCGCGATCGGCGTCGTCTTCGGCGACATCGGCACCAGCCCGATCTACGCCTTCCGCGAAGCCTTTACCGGTCATCATTCGATGGCGGCCAACGCGCCCAACGTGTTCGGCGTGCTCAGCCTGATCTTCTGGGCGATGCTGATCGTGGTCAGCCTCAAATATGTCGTGATCCTGATCCGCGCCGACAACAAAGGCGAGGGCGGCAGCCTCGCTTTGCTCGCTCTGATCTCGCGCAAGAGCGGCGGCAAGGCGCGGTGGAGCGGCGGCATCGTCCTGCTCGGCGTGCTCGCCTGCGCCTTGTTCTACGGCGATTCGATGGTGACCCCGGCCATCTCGGTGCTGGCCGCGGTCGAGGGCATGGCGGTGGTCGATCCCGACCTCGCGCCGGCGGTGCTGCCGCTCACGGCCGGCATCCTCGTCGGGCTGTTCGTCGGCCGCAAGGGCGGCGCCCCCCGTTTCGGCCGCTGGTTCGGACCGGTCATCTCCCTCTATCTGGCGACCATCGGCCTGCTCGGCGCGCTCGCTGTCGCCCGGCATCCGGAAGTGGCGGCGGCGGTCGACCCGAGCCACGCCGTCCGCTTCTTCGCCAGCGACCCCTGGCGGGCCTTCCTCGCCCTCGGCTCGGTGGTGCTGGCGGTGACCGGGGCGGAAGCGCTCTACGCCGAGATGGGCCGCTTCGGCCGCCGGCCGATCCGCTACGGCTGGTTCTTCTTCGTCCTGCCCGCCCTGATGCTCAATTATCTGGGGCAGGGAGCGTTGATCCTGTCGGACCCTGCCGCCACCGCCAGTCCGTTTTTCAGCCTCGCGCCGCCCGGCTTCGAGTGGCCGCTGGTCCTGCTCACCGTCCTCGCCGCGACCATCGCCACCCAGGCGGTCATTTCCGGCGCCTTCTCCGTCACCCAGCAGGCGATCCAGCTCGGCTTCGTGCCGCGCCTCAGGATCGTCCACACCGCCGAGCATGGCCAAATCTACATACCGATGGTCAACTGGACCTTGATGGCGGCGGCGCTGGCGCTGGTGCTGACCTTCCGCAGCTCGTCCGAAATGGCCTCGGCCTACGGCGTCGCCGTCACCGGCGCGATGCTGATCGACACCTGTCTGCTCGCCGCCCTGCTGGCGTCGCTATGGACCTGGAAGCCGTCGCGCCGGCTACCCCTGCTCGCCTTGTTCCTCGCCGTCGACCTCGCTTTCTTCAGCGCGACGCTGACCAAGGTGCCGGACGGCGGCTGGTTTCCGCTGCTGGTCGGGGTCGTCGCCTTCGTCCTCCTGACCACCTGGGCGAAGGGGCGGCAGCTGATGCGCGCCCACCTCGCCGATTCGGCGATGCCGACCGAGATCTTCATCAAGTCGGCCGCCGGCAGCGTCGTGCGGGTGCCCGGCACGGCGGTCTTCCTGACCACCGCCCACCAGGGCGTGCCGCCGTCGCTGCTCCACAACCTCAAGCACAATCGCTGTCTGCACGAGCGGGTGATGCTGCTCACCGTGGTCATCGAGGACACGCCTTATGTCGAGCCGCACCGGCGCTGCGACCTTACCGATCTCGGCGAGGGCTTCTTCCGCCTGATCCTGCGCTTCGGCTTCATGGAGGAGAGCGACCTGCCCGCGGCGCTCGCCACGGTCAGCTGCGGGCGCGACATCAGGATGATGGAGACCAGCTTCTTCCTTTCCCGCCAGACGCTGATCGCCGCGCGCAAGCCGGGCATGGCCAAATGGCGGGAGCATCTCTTCGCCTGGATGCTGCGCAATGCCGAGAGCGCGATGGAATTCTTCAAGCTGCCGCCCAACCGGGTGGTCGAGCTCGGCAGCCAGGTGGAAATCTGAGCGCCGCCCCGCTCATCGTCACCGCTTCGTTCGGCGACGGCGACAATGGCTGGCTGCAGGCGCTGCGGCGGGCTAATTATCCGCCCGAGCGCAACCGGGTGCCGGCCCACCTCACCTTGTTCCGCCAGCTGCCGCCGGGCGTCGAGGGAGAGCTCGGCCGGCGGCTCGCCGCTTATGCAGCGACGCCGGCTCCCGCGGCGGCGGTCGTCGGCATCATGGACCTCGGTCAAGGCACCGCCCTGCGCGTCGAGAGCGAGGGGCTCGAGGACATACGCTACGACCTCGCTCTGGCGCTGCGCGGCCTGCTGACGCCTCAGGACATGAGCCCGTGGCGTCCCCACATCACCATCCAGAACAAGGTCGAGCCGCGCGAGGCGAGGCGGCTGCAGGCGCAACTCGGCGCCGGCTTCGAGCGCCGGGCGCTGGCGATCAAGGGGCTGGCAATATGGCGCTATCTCGATGGCCGGTGGGAGCCGGTGAAGAGCTTTGCGTTCCGCGGCTGACCTTCCCTCCCTGAAAGGGGAAGGGCGTCCGTCAATCCATCTGTCCCACCCCGTCGCAGCTATAATCGAAGGCGGCGAGGCCGGCTTCGAGATAGGAAGCGAGCAACGGCATCTCCATCAGCTCGTCGATGCGGCTCTCCGTGTCCATCTCGTTGGCCTCGGCCATGGCGTCGTCCCATTCGCTGACGTCGTAAGTGCCGCGCCCGACCCAGGCGAGCGCGGTCGTCTCCGCCAGCTGGTCGTCGGCCAGCTCGTCGAGGATCGCCCGCAGCTCCTCCTCGACGCCGCTGTTGAGCTCGTCCTCCAGCACCGACAGCGCCTCCCCGCCCTCGTCGTCGAAATCGTCGACATTGTCGGGATCGTCGTCGGGATCCTGCGCGGGCACCTGCGCCTCGTTCTCCCGGGCCCGGATGATGATCCTGCACAGGCTCTCAAGCGGGGTCAGCAAATCCATATCCTGTCTCCAGTCGGCCCGGAAACGACAGGAGGGGTGGCGGAGTTCCAGCGCCCGAAACCGGCGCGGCCGGGGTTGAAATCGGCGATCCGGCCCTCCAGTTGACCGGCTGCGCGCCCGTTCCTATAGCGCGCACGCCCGGCCGGCGCGCCGATGGGGCGGAGTAGCTCAGCTGGTTAGAGCAGCGGAATCATAATCCGCGTGTCGGGGGTTCAAGTCCCTCCTCCGCTACCACGGCCGCGCGACGCGCGGCGCCGTTCAGGCCATCCGGAACCAGTAGGACATGCCGTAGAAGCGTTCGTGGAGCGGCTCGCCGTCGGTCAGCTCCGCGGCGCGCCTGCCCAGATCCGGATCGAGGCTGATGAAGGCGTTGGCGAGGACGGTGTCGATCTTCGCCGGAGCATAGAGCAGCAGCATCGCGAGCATATATTGCTCGGAATAATAACGTTCGCCCCATTCGGGCGGGTAATCCTGCGGCCAGAAGATGTCGTGGATGTGGACCAGCACCCCCGGCGCGACGCGCGGCAGCACCTCCAGGAAGAAGACGGTCACGTCGGAATCGTTGAAGACGCGGTGGGAGCCGTCGAAGAACAGGATGTCGCCGGCGGCGAGCCGCTCGAAGACGCCGAGGTCGACATCCTCCAGCGGGCTGCGGACGATCTCGTCGCAAAGCTGGTCGATTCCGCGCCTCGGCTCGGGATCGATCGACGTGAGGCTGGTCGGCAGGCCGCCCTGGCTGATCGCGTGCCGCGCGAAGATCGTCGAATTGCCCGATCCTATCTCGAGATAGCGGCGCGGGCGGTTGGCCATCAGGAAGTGCATCAGCGCCGCCGCGTCGAGGGCGGGGAACCAGCCATTGTTCCAAAAGGGCGCCAGCGGCTCGTCGGGCTGCCCGGCCGGGATGCCGGAGAGGAGAGGCTTGCGCCGGCCGATGTCCGCCAGGATGCGTTCGAACTCGCCGCGCTTGGCCTCCAGCAGCTGCGCGATCTGCGGATGGGGCGGCCGCTTGAAGCCGTAGCGCGGCCGAGTCGACACCGGATATTCGAGGGCAAGATGACGATCCGTCGGCCACCGGTGGACGTTGACGCCCAGGGCGCGAATCGTCCCCTGGATCTTGGCGGCTATGGACAATTTCATTCTCCCGAGGGTTGGAGGCAGGCCCTAGTCAAAGTGACTCGCCCGAGTCTAGCTTCGCCGCTCCCGACGGGCGCGACCGGGGCGTTTCCCGGCGGCGGTGCCTGTGCCATAGGGCGGCGTCCCGGGTCGGTTGCGGCGGCGGTCGCGTGGCCCGGATGCAAAAATCCAGGCGACAGATTGGAATCGCCTGTGCAATGAATCGATTCAGGGTAAAATCCGTGGAAAATCATCGTTTTGCGGTGATGCCTCAACAGGGGGTTTTCAGAATCGATGGGTTTCGGCGCTAGGCTGGCGGAGGAAAGGAAGCGGCTCGGGCTCAAGCAGGCGGAATTCGCCTCGCTTGTCGGCACCGACGTACCCAAGCAGAGCCTTTACGAAAACGACCGGCGCGAGCTGCGCGCCGATTATCTGGCCCGCCTTGCCGCCGCCAAGGTCGACGTGGTCTACGTGCTGACCGCCAAGCGCAGCGAAGGCGCGTGGCTCGGCCAAGAGGCCAGCCAGCTTCTCTCCGCCTATTTTGCCTTGCCGCCGGATCTGCAGGGCGCCGTGCTGAGCTTCGTCGACGACCTCAATCGCCATTTCGCCCAGGGCCATGGCCGTGCCGCCTCGTCCGGTCGGCAGGAGCCGCGAACGGAGGAGCCCGGCTAGGGGCCGCGCGTTCGCGCCGGATGCACGAGCGCGACTCCCCGATTCGCATCGGCACCGCCGGCTGGGCGATTCCCGCCGCAGCAGCGCACCGATTCCCGCGCGAGGGCAGCTGCCTCGAGCGCTACGCCGCCCGCTTCGGCTGCGCCGAGATCAATTCCTCCTTTCATCGCGCCCACCGGCCCGACACCTGGCGGCGCTGGGCCGATAACGTCCCGGACGATTTCCGCTTCTCGGCCAAGCTGCCGAAGGAGATCACCCACCGGCGGCGGCTGGCCGACGGCTCGGAGCCGCTCGCCGCGACGCTGGCGGAGATGGCCGGGCTGGGAGCGAAGCTGCAGGTCCTGTTGGTCCAGCTGCCGCCCGGCCTCGCTTTCGATGCCGCCGTCGCCCGCACCTTCTTTGCCGAGCTCAGGGATCGCTGGGACCGCGACATCGCCTGCGAACCGCGCCACCCGAGCTGGTGCGACGACGCGGCCGACGGCTTGCTCGCGGATTTGCGGGTCGCGCGGGTGGCGGCCGATCCGGCGCGGATGCCGCCAGCGGCCGATCCGGGCGGCTGGCGCGGCCTGACCTATTACCGCCTCCACGGCTCGCCGGTCCAATACCGGTCGAGCTATGACGACGGCCGGCTCGAGGCCTATGCGGCGCGGATCGCGGCGGCCGCGGGGCCGGTCTGGTGCATTTTCGACAATACCGCCTCTGCGGCGGCGACGGCGGACGCGCTCAAGCTGAAGGCGCTGCTTGCCTCCCTGCGCGCGTAGCCCGCGGGTCGGCCGAAGGGTGTGGAGGGCAGATGGCGCCCGTATCGGAGATTCCCGTGCGAACCGCCAGGCTCGGCGGGTTCTACCCCGCCGCCCTGCTTCGCAGGGTCCCCGCCGGCGGTGACGGGGAGGAACTAGGCGTGCTCATTGGCCGCCGGAATGACGCCGCGGCGGATCTGGTCGAGCTCGATCGATTCGAACAGGGCTTTGAAATTGCCCTCGCCGAAGCCCTCATTGCCCTTGCGCTGGATGATCTCGAAGAAGATCGGGCCGATCATGTTCTCGGTGAAGATCTGGAGCAGCAGGCCCTCGCCGGTCTCGGGCGAGCCGTCGATCAGGATGCGGCGCTTGCGCATCTCGGCGATCGAGTGGCCGTGGCCCGGCACGCGCTTGTCGATCATGTCGTAATAGGTATCGGGGCTGTCCTGGAAGGTGATGCCGTTGGCGCGCAGCGTGTCGACCGTGGCGAAGATGTCGTCGGTGGCCAGCGCCAGATGCTGGATGCCCTCGCCCTTATATTCCCTGAGGAATTCCTCGATCTGGCTGAACTCGTCCTGGCTCTCGTTCAGCGGGATTCGGATCTTGTCGTCGGGCGCGGTCATCGCCCGGGAGATCAAGGCGGTCTGCTGGCCCTCGATGTCGAAATAGCGGATCTGGCGGAAATTGAAGATCCGCTCGTAGAATTGCGCCCAATGGTCCATCCGCCCGCGGTGGACGTTGTGGGTGAGATGGTCGAGCGTGTGCAGCCCCGCGCCTTGCGTCGCGCCTGCCCTGTCGGCGGCCACGAAGTCGCGGTCGTAGATGGTCCCGTCGCCGTTGCGGTCGACCAGGTACAGATAGGAGCCGCCGATCCCTTCGATCGCCGGCAGGCCGTATTCGCCTTCGACCGCGGTGGCGCCGCGCTCCACGGCGAGCGCCAGCGCCCGCCGGGCGTCGGCGACCCGGAAGGCCATCGCGCTGGCCGACGGGCCGTGGGCGCCGCGGAAATGCTCGGCATGGCCCGAAGGCTCCATGTTGAGCAGGAAGTTGATGTCGCCCTGCGCGTAACGGCGCACCTTCTTGACCTTGTGGTCGCTGCGGTGGGCGAAGCCGAGCCTGCGGAACAGGCCGCCGAGCGCTTCCGGATCGGGGCTGGTGAACTCGACGAACTCGAAGCCGTCGAGGCCGAGCGGGTTGTCGTGGGGCATGTTCGAACTCCTGATACCGCGCGGCTCTCTACCAAGGCGCCCGGCAGGCGGCAAATGGGTTGCGCGGGCGGCGGTCCAGTCCCTATCTGCGCTGCTTGCCCCTTCCAGCCGAGACCGACGCAAGATGGCCGCCACCCATTCCACCCGCATGCTGATTCTCGGCTCCGGCCCCGCCGGCCTCGCCGCCGCCATCTACGGCGCCCGCGCCGGCCTGGCGCCGATCGTCGTCCAGGGCATCCAGCCCGGCGGCCAGCTCACCATCACCACCGACGTCGAGAATTATCCGGGCTTCGCCGAGACCATCCAGGGCCCCTGGCTGATGGAGCAGATGCAGAAGCAGGCCGAGCATGTCGGCGCGCAGATGATGTGGGACACGATCGTCGACGTCGATTTCTCGCGCCGCCCCTTCCGCCTCACCGGCGACGGCGGCACGATCTATTGCGGCGATACGGTGGTGATCGCGACCGGCGCCCAGGCGCGATGGCTGAACCTGCCGTCGGAGGAGCATTTGAAGGGCAGGGGGGTCTCGGCCTGCGCGACCTGCGACGGCTTTTTCTATCGCGGCCGCAAGGTCGCGGTGATCGGCGGCGGCAATACCGCCGTCGAGGAAGCGCTGTACATGACCAACCACAGCCACGACGTCACCCTGATCCATCGCCGCGACCAGCTGCGCGCCGAAAAGATCCTCCAGGACCGCTTGTTCGCCAATCCCAAGATCAAGGTGCTGTGGAACCAGGCGGTCGACCGCTTCGTCGGCGGCGGCGAGCCGGAAGGGCTGGTCGGCCTCGATTTGCGCGACACCCGCACCGGCGAGACCTCCCGGCTCGACGTCGAGGGCGGCTTCGTCGCCATCGGCCACACGCCGGCGACCGAGCTCTTCCAGGGCAAGCTGACGCTCGACAAGGACGGTTACATCGAGGTCGAGCCGGGCAGCACCCGCACCAGCGTCGACGGCGTATTCGCCGCCGGCGACGTCATGGACAAGATCTACCGCCAGGCGGTCACCGCCGCCGGCACCGGCTGCATGGCCGCCCTCGACGCCGAGAAATATCTGGCCGAGGCCGAGTTCGAAGCGTCGGCGGCGGCGTAATCTTCATCGCGAAGAGCTTGCGCCGTCTAGAGACGTTGAAGCGCTTCGCTCACGGCCCGTAGCAGCGCGGCCTCGTCGCCAGGACGGGAGAAGGTGTGCGAATCGCTTTCGATCGTCACCGGGTCGGGATTGGCCTGGCGCAGGCTCTTGAAAGCGGCGGAGGACCATTCGGCCTCGGCGGCGATGGCGGTCGCGTCGCGCGTTGCCAGGATGAGCTGCGCCGGGACGCGCGCCTTGCCGAGCGCAGCGGCGATTTCGCCGGACAGGCTGGAGGGCCTGCTCGCCAGAATCTTGCCAAGCCCTTTCAGCACCTTCCGGTAAGATATTGATCCTGAGAGCAGTCGCTTCCAACCGTCCGTGCTGAGCAGCTGTTCCTTGTAGCGCGACTTGATGGCCGCGGCGGCCGGCTCGCCGGCCTCGGCCTCGACGAACCAGGGGTTGACGAGGAGGTAGGCGTCGAGCCCCGCCACCTTGCCATGGAGGGCCAGGGTGGAGGCGCCGTCGCACAGGCCGAAGCCGAGCAGGCGAGTGAGCTGCGGCTGCTCGCGACGAAAGGCGTCGGCGGCGGCGGCGAGGTCGGCGCCGCTGCCCCTGAAGTCGGGATCCTCGCCTTCGCTGTCGCCGACGCCGCGGCGGTCGAAGCGGAAGCAGGGCCAGCCCGCGACCGCCAGCGCGCCGGCGAGCCGCTCATACATGCGGTGCGAGCCGATGCGGGTCTGGGTGCCGCCGGTGACGAACAGCAGGCCGGTGCTGCCGTCTGCCGAGTCGAGGCTGGCGCCCAGCGCCGCCCCCTCGCAGTCGAAGCTCAGCAGGCGGCGCATGCGCGCACCCATAGCGAGATATCCGAAGCCATTGCATCGGCAAGCTTAAATGAACTCTGAGGTTCGGCGCGGCGCCAGAGCGGCGGCCCCTCCAGCTTCAGATCGGCTTCGGCGCGGTCGGTGGCGAGACGCAGCGTGCGCACTTTCTCCCCGGGCGCCGGCTCGGCCGCGGCGAGCGCGGCGAGCAGCGCCTGCGACGGCGCGTAGCCGCCGCCGCCCTCGGTCATCAGCCCTGCCCGGGCGAGGTCGCGCGCGAGCGAAGCGCCGGTCGCCGGGGCGAAGCGCCAGCACGCCGGCGCCGGCCCGTCGAGCAGGGCGCCGCCGCGGAGGCTGACCGCTGCGACGGCTCCGGCGGCTTCGAAGGCGGCCGCGGCGGCGTCGCGCCACTCCTGCCAGGACACCTGTTCGAGGGCCCGCGCGCTCTCCCCGGTCCCCGGAAGGTCCGGCAGCCAGCATTCGAAGCCCCGCGCCGCGAGCAGGCGCATCGCCGTCGCGAGGAGCGCCCGGGTCCGGTTCATCTCCTCGAACAGGGGCGGCAGGAAGAGCAGGGCCGGGCCGCTGCCGATCCGCATCATCCATTCCTCGCCGCCTCCCACCCGGTAGCGGGAATATCGGAGGCCGCCCGCGGTCACTGGAGCGTTTTTGCGCGGGCGAAAGTGAGCAGCGATCCGAAGCTTTCGAGCATGTCGGCGTCGACCTCATGATCCTCGATGAGGATGCCGAGCCTCTCCTCGAGCTCGGTCAGCAGCCCGGCGACCGCCATCGAATCGAATTCGGGGAGCGCGCCGAAGAGAGGGCTCGATTCATCGAAAGCGGCGACCTGCGTCTCCGGAAGCCCCAGCACGTCGCGAAGCACCGCCCGCAGCGTCGCGTCGACTTCCTGCTCATCATTATAGGCGGTCGTCATGGACGGGTTCCCCTCGTGGCGCGCCGCGCCTAACGGCTTCGCGGGCGGCGGACAAGCGCCGATAGCCGCGCCCGCAATGCGCCGAGCAGCCCGCGCGGTGATCGAGGGTCGAACGCTTCCAGCCGCCACAAAGTCGCCCGCTCGCCCATCCAGTCGCGCTTGTAGGGCTCGTCGCCGGTGCCGTAGTCGATCCGCTCGACCTTGTCCTCGTCGAGCGCGGCCCGGAACATGGCCATGCTCAGCACCGTCCCCGGCGACAGCGATCTGGCATCCTCGCGATAGGCGAGCTTGTGAATCCAGGCGGTGCCGCTTTCGACCAGCCAGAGCTGGGCGGCGAGCGGCCGCCCGTCCTTGCGGGCGATGCCGAGCCGGAGCGTTCCCGCCGCGCTCTCCTGCTCGGCCAGCGCGCGCAGGAAGGCGGGCGACCCCTCGCCGGGCTTCCAGCTGGCGGCGTAGACGGATTCATAGGCGGCCCAGGCCTCGGCGTCGAAGACGCGGTGGATCTCGACGTCGAGCCCCGCCGCCCTGGTCTTGCGCTGGGCGGTGTTGCGCAGCTTGCCCGGCCGCGCCGCCCAATAAGCCCCGAAATCCTGCCCGGCGGTGCCGATCCGCCACGAGGCGGTGGCGGGGCCGAGGAAGGTCGTCCAGCCGGCGGCGCGGAAAGCCCTGGCGAGCGGCTCGGGATCTTCGAGCGGCGCGATTTCCAGACGATACAGCCGCTTACGCAACGCTCTTGCGATCGCCTCCGCGCCCTCGGAGTCGCCCGCCACGCCGAAGCGAAGGCTGTACCAGCAGCGCCAGGCTTCGGCGCGGCCGCCTTGCTCGGCCAGGAACAGCCAGGCGGCCGAGCCTTCGCCGTCGCGCGCGCGGGCGACGAGCAGGCGTCCCGGCGGCGGGCAGTGCGCCGCGACCAGGCGGAACCAGCCGAGCCGGTCGAACGGGGAAGGGGTGCGGTCGAGGGCGCCGCCGGCATCGGCCGCGACGGCGTCGAGGTCATCGAACAGTTCCACCTCGAAGCCCAACGCGCTATCCCCCGTCGCCTCAAAGCCCAGCCTGCCTGCTGTGGCGCAGTGAGGAGGCAAGGTGCAAGCCCCGGATCCGACGCCCCGTCCGCTCGACCATCTCGCCGCGATGGGCGCGTCCGACGCCCCCGCCTTGCTGACCAAAGAGGGGCCGCTCGATTATGCCGGCCTCGAGGCGGCGGTCGGCACGCTCGCGGCGGCGCTGCGGGCGCGGGGCCTGGCGGCCGGCCAACGCGTCGCCTCCTGGCTTCCCAAGACGCGGATGACGAGCCTGCTGCCGCTCGCCTGCGCCCGCGCCGGGCTCGTCCACGTGCCGGTCAACCCTTTGCTCAAACGCGCCCAGGTCGCCCATATCCTCGCCGACAGCGGCTCCAGCCTGCTCCTCAGCGGCAAGGCGCGGCTCGCCGGCCTCGCGCAGGGCGACCTGCCCGCCGACTGCGCCGCTGCCGACGAGGAGCAGGGCGCGGCGATGCTGGCCGGCGGCGACCGCCTGCCGCCTTCCGCCGCCGATCCCGACGATCTCGCCGCTCTGCTCTACACGTCGGGCTCGACCGGCCGGCCCAAGGGCGTGATGCTGAGCCACGCCAACCTGTGGCTCGGCGCGGTCAGCGTCGCCCATTATTTGCGACTCGCGCCGGCGGACCGGGTGCTCGGAGTGCTCCCGCTCAGCTTCGATTATGGCCAGAACCAATTGCTCTCGACCTGGGCGGCGGGGGCGTGCGTGGTGCCGATCGAATATCTCACCGCCCGCGACGTCATCCGCGCCGTCGAGACGCACTGCATCACCACCCTGGCGGGCGTGCCGCCGCTGTGGGTCCAGCTGGTCGAGGCGCCCTGGCCGGCCGAGGCGGCGCTGTCGCTGAGGCGCCTCACCAACAGCGGCGGCCGGCTGCCGGTGTCGATCGTGCGCCGCCTGCGCGAGCTGTTCCCGGCCGCCGAGCTCTATCTGATGTACGGCCTGACCGAGGCGTTCCGCTCCACCTTCCTCGAGCCGGCCCTGCTCGACGACCATCCCGATTCGATCGGCAGCGCCATCCCCTTCGCTGAAGTCATGACGTCAAGACCGGACGGCACCCTCTGCGCTGCGGGCGAGGACGGCGAGCTGGTCCATGCCGGCCCGCTGGTGGCGAAAGGCTATTGGAACGATCCGCAGCGCACCGCCCTGCGTTTCAGGCCGGCACCGCCCGGCTCGCGCTACCGGGGCATCGCGGTCTGGTCGGGCGACCGGGTCCGCGCCGACGAGGCCGGCCTGCTCTATTTCGTCGGCCGCGAGGATGCGATGATCAAGACCAGCGGCAACAGGGTCAGCCCGACCGAGGTCGAGGAAGCGGCGGTAGCGAGCGGCCTGGTCACCGAAGCCGTGGCGGTGGGGGTGCCCGACGACCGGCTCGGCGAAGCGATCGCGCTGATCGTGCGGGGGAAGGGAGAGGAAGCCGATGCCGAGCTTCGCCACTATCTTCGGCGCGAGTTACCGAATTTTATGCAGCCGGCCTATATCGTCTGGCGCGACGAGTTGCCGCGCAGTCCCAACGGCAAGCTCGATCGGGAAGTCATCAGGAGCGAGCTGACCCAATGAGCAAGCCGATGGGGGCCATTCCACCGGGCTTCCGGGCCGAGGACGGCATGCTGCTGATCGGCGGGCGGCGCGCCGACGCGCTCGTCGCCGAAGCCGGGGACACGCCCCTGTTCGTCTACGATCTCGGCAGGATCGAGGCGCAGGTGCGCAATTTTCGCGCCGCCTTTCCCGCCATAAATCTTCATTATGCAGTCAAAGCAAATACCTACTCGCCGCTCCTCAAGCACATTGCGAAGCTCGTCGATGGTCTGGACGTGGCCTCGGCCGGGGAGATGCAAGCCGCGCTCGGCGCCGGCACGGCTCCTGCCGAAATCTCGTTCGCGGGGCCCGGCAAGCGCGACGACGAGCTCGTCGCAGCGATCGAGGCGGGGGTCACGATCAACCTCGAATCCGAAGGGGAAGCGGAGCGGGCGCTGGCGATCGGCCGCGCGCAGGGGCGCACGCCGCGGCTGGCGGTGCGGGTCAATCCCGATTTCGAGATCAAGGGCTCGGGCATGCGGATGGGCGGCGGCGCCAAGCCGTTCGGGGTCGATGCGGCGCGGGTGCCGACGCTGATCCGGCATGTGGTCGACAGTGGCGGAATATGGCGGGGACTGCATATTTTCGCCGGTTCTCAGGCCCTGTCTGCACAATCCTTGATCGAGGCGCAGCGGTCGACGGTGAAGCTGGCCGCCGAGCTGGCCGAGGCGGTCGGCGCGGCGCCGCCCCTGGTCAATCTCGGCGGCGGCTTCGGCATTCCCTATTTCGCCACCGAGGCGCCGCTCGACGTCGCGGCGGTCGGCGCCGCCTTGGCCGCGACGCTGCGCGAGCGGCCCGCGATCCTCGCCGAGAGCGGCTTCGCGATCGAGCTCGGCCGCTGGCTGGTCGGCGAGGCGGGCGTCTATCTGACCCGCATCGTCGACCGCAAGCAGAGCCACGGCAAGACCTTCCTCGTCACCGACGGCGGCATGCACCACCAGCTCGCCGCCTCCGGCAATTTCGGCCAGGTGGTGCGGCGCAACTATCCGGTGGCGATCGCCAGCCGCTTCGGCGCAAAGGCCGAGGAGGAAGCGAGCATCGTCGGCTGCCTGTGCACCCCGCTCGACCGGCTCGCCGACGACGTCATGCTCCCCCGCGCCGGGGTCGGCGACCTCGTCGCCGTGTTCCTCGCCGGCGCCTACGGTCTTTCGGCCAGCCCGGCGGCCTTTCTCGGCCACCCGCCGGCGCGGGAGATGGTGGTGGGGTAGTCCCCGTCATGCCGGACTTGATCCGGCATCCACCTTCCTCTCGAACCGCGGCCCGACAAAATGGATCCCGGAAATGACGTTCCGGGGGCCGATTAACCCTTCCGCCTCCCCAGTCCCGATCTGGGACGCGGCTCAGAAGGCCATTGTTCCTAACGCTAATTTTACCTCTTGAAGCGATAGCGGACCCGCATCTCGCGCTCTGACGTCAGGGCCGGGGGTCCGCGGTCGATCGAAGAGGAATGATCCCATGCGTAAACTGGCCAATTCCACCCTCGCTCTCGCCCTCGGCTTCGGCGCCCTCGCCGGCACTTCCGCCGTCGACGCCAAGAGCGGCAACCGCCTCCCGCCGGCGAGCTTCGTCGGCGCCGACGACACCGTCCCGACCGAACGATATGTGATCGGCGCGCTCGACCAGCTCAACATCTTCGTCTGGCGCAACAACGATCTGGGCGGCAAGGTCCAGGTCCGCCCCGACGGCATGATCACGACGCCGCTCATCCCCGACCTTCAGGCGGCGGGCAAGACGCCGGCGCAGCTCGCCGACGACATCCGCCTCGCCCTCACCAAATATGTCGACGATCCGCGCGTCACGGTAATGGTCGAGAGCTTCCAGGGCAGCTTCAGCCAGCAGGTCCGCATCGTCGGCGCCACCGAGAAGCCGGCCTCGATCCCCTATCGGGCGAACATGACCCTCCTGGACGCGATGATCGCGGTCGGCGGCCTTTCCGAATATGCGGCGGGCAACCGGGCGCGGCTGATCCGCCACGACAAGGCGACCGGCACCCAGACCGAATATGGGCTGAAGATCGCCCGCCTGCTCAAGAAGGGCGACACCAGCGCCAACGTCCGGCTCGAGCCGGGCGACGTCATCATCATCCCGGAGAGCATGTTCTGAGGCGGCCGCTGCCGCTCGCCACTCAAGCAGTCAAGGAACGCCAGCCTCGATGGACGGACTCTACGAGCAAATTCGCATCGCGATCCACCAGGTGTGGCAGCGCCGCTGGCTGGCCTTGGCCGTCGCCTGGGGGCTGTGCCTGCTCGGCTGGCTGGCGGTGGCGCTGATCCCCAATACCTACGAATCGAAGGCGCGGGTGTTCGTCCAGATGCAGTCGATCCTGCCCAACCAGGTCGGCATCACCGCCCAGGAGAGGGAAGGGGATCTGAACCGGGTCAAGCAGACCCTGACCTCGAGCGACAATCTCGCCAAGGTGGTGCGGCGGACCGAATTGAACAGCCTCGTCGCCAGCGACCGCGACCTCGCCGTGCAGGTGGCGGGTCTCAGGGAGGCGATCAAGGTCACCGCCCAGCCCGACAACATGTTCGAGATCAGCGCCACCGCCAGCGTGTCCGGCTTCTCCAACCGGCAGAATGCCAAATTGTCGGCGGCGATCGTGCAGGGGCTGCTCGACATCTTCGTCGAGCAGAATCTGGTCGGCGACCGCGACGAGGCCAATCAGAGCCTGGCCTTCCTCGACGCCCAGCTGAAGGCGCGGGAGAAGCAGCTGCAGGAAGCCGAGCAGCGCCGCGTCGAGTTCGAGCAGCGCTATCTCGGCCTGCTGCCCGGGGAAGGCTCGATCGGCCAGCGCATGGGCGCGGCGCGCAGCGAGCTCGCCGGCATCGACCAGCAATTGATGCAGTCGCAAAGCTCGCTCGCCGCCTTGCGCACCCAGCTCGCCGCGACGCCTTCGTCGATGCCGATGCTGGGCGGCGAGAGCGGCGGCGGCGGCGCCCGCGGCCAGATCGCCGCGCTCGAGGGCCAGCTCGCCCAGGCGGCGGCGCGGGGCTGGACCGATTCCCATCCCGACGTCGTCGCCCTCAAGAACCAGATCGCCCGCCTCAGGCCGCTCGCCGCCCGCGAGCCGGCCGGCGCCGGGACCATGCCCAACCCCTCCTGGGTGTCGCTGAGGGCGATGGTGGCCGAGAAGGAAGGGCAGGTGAACGCCGCCGCGACCCGCAAGGCGCAGCTCCAGTCCGACCTCGCCCAGCTCGGCACCCGCCAGGCCTCCGAGCCCGGCGTCGCCGCCGAGCAGGAAAGGCTCAACCGCGATTACGACGTGCTGAAGCGGCAATATGACAAATTGCTCGAGGACCGCGACCAGGTCCGCCTGAGGAGCGACGTCCGCAGCCAGACCGACGCGGTCAAGTTCAAGCTGATCGATCCGCCCAGCCAGCCCAATGTGCCGCTGACGCCGAACCGGCCCTTGCTGCTCACCCTGATCCTGTTCGTCGGCCTCGGCGCCGGTGCGGGGGCGGCGTTCGTGCTGGGGCAGATCCAGACCACTTTCCCGACCCAGACCCGCCTCGCCGATGCCACCGGGCTGCCGGTGCTCGGCTCGATCGGCGAGGTGTTCACCGAGGAGGGCAGGGCCCGCCACCGCCAGCGGCTGGTCTGGCTCGGCGGCGGAGCGGGGGCGCTGGGCGCCGCCTGGGCTTTGCTGCTGACGGTCGAATTCTGGCAGCGCAGCACGGTGGCGTGAGGGACGAGATGAACAAGCACAGCCCCCTCAGCCATTCGGGCTCGCTCCTCGAGCGGGCGGCGGAGCTTTACGGCTTCGGCTCCGCTCCCGCCATCGCCGCAGGCGCACCGGCCGGCGCGGCCGAGGCGGAAACCGCGGCCGCGGAGCCGAAGGCGGTTCCCCGCGGCTTCCTGCCGGCGGTCGGCGGCGCCCAAGCGCAGGTCGACCGGGAATCGCTGCGGCGCAACGGCTTCATCGTGCCGGACAGCCCGGCCGGGCCGCTCGCCGAGGAATTCCGGATCGTCAAGCGCCAGCTGCTGCTCGGTATGGGCGCCGGCAGCTCGGTCGCCGCCGACAAGCGCCAGACCCTGCTGATCTGCTCGGCCCAGCCCGACGAGGGCAAGACCTTCTGCGCCGTCAACCTGGCGCTGTCGCTGGCCGGCGAGCGCGACCTCGAAGTGCTGCTCGTCGATGCCGACTTCCCCAAGCCGGAAGTGCTCGCCATCCTCGGCCTTGAGGCGAAAGGCGCCGGCTTCGTCGACGCCCTCGCCGATCCCTCGCTCGACCCGGAGCGGCTGGTCATTCCCACCGACATAAGCGGTCTCTCGGTGCTGCCCGCCGGACGCTATGAGAATGACGTCCCCGAATTGCTCGGCTCCGAGCGCACCGCCCAGGTGCTGGCGCGGCTCACCGAGGGCCGGCCGAAGCGGATCGTGATCTTCGACTCGCCGCCCGCCCTGATGGCTTCCGCGGCCGCGGCGCTGGCGAGCCATGTCGGCCAATTGCTGCTTGTCGTGCGTGCCGATCAAACCACCGAAGCGGACCTGAAGGAAGCCGCCGGCCTGCTTTCCGGCTGCCCGCAGATCAGCCTGCTGCTCAACGGCGCGGGTTTCGCGGCGACCGGTCGACGCTTCGGCTCCTATTATGGATATGGCCAATGAAAAAGGCTTTTCTCCAAGCGCTTGTGCGCCGGAGCTGGCTCTCTATCGCAGCCGCTGCGGGCGTCAGCCTGCTTGCCGGGGTCGCCGTCCAGGGCGAGCCGCGGACCAGCATCCACCCCTATCTCGAGGTCCAGCAGGTCGCGACCGCCGATTTCGACCGCGGCGAGGTGCTCACCTATACCGGTATCGGCGGCGGCATCGACGCGGCGATCGCCACGCGGCGCGTCCAGGCGACGATCAGCTACAATTATCAGCGCCGGATCGGCTGGGGCGAGCGGTTGCAGGACCATGACGTCCATAGCGGCCTCGCCGCCGTCCATGTCGACGCGGTGCCGGGCGTGCTCGCCTTCGACGCCGGCGCCATGGCGGCGCGCACCCATGCCGACATCCGCTTCCCGGTGCCGACGGCGCGGACCATCGACAATGCCAATATCGCCGAAATCTACAGCGCTTATGCCGGCCCGACCCTGTCGACCCATGCCGGGCCGGTGGCGGTCAACGCCGCCTACCGCATCGGCTATGTCAAGGTCGACGACCACAGCCTCGCCGGCGGCGGCCTGCCGCCGGCGGCGCCGCGGGTCGACCGCTACTCCAGCAGCTTCGTCCACAACGCCACCGTCAGCGTCGGCATGGCGCCGGGCCGGCTGCCATTCGGCTGGACGGTCGGCGCCGGCTATGTCCGCGAGGACATGAACCGGCTCGATTCCAAGTTCGAAGGCCAATATGTGCGCGGCGACGTCGTCGTGCCGGTCTCGCCCACCCTCGCCGTCACCGGCGGCGTCGGCTACGAGCGGATGCAGGGCTCGCAGCAGGATTTCCTGCGCGACCCGGCGACCGGCCTGCCTGTGCTCACGCCCGGCGGCAACCTCGTTGCCGATCCGTCGCGGCCGCGGCTGAAGACGGTCGACCAGGACGGCATCATGTGGGACGTCGGCGTGATCTGGCGGCCGTCTCCCCGCACCGAGCTGCAGGCGCGGGGCGGCTGGCGCTACGGCGGCGCCAGCTTCACCGGCTCGCTGTCGCACAAGATCAACGCCCATAGCGCGCTGAACGTCTCCGTCTATGACAGCGTGAGCAGCTTCGGGAGGCTTTTAATAGCCGATCTCAATGGCTTGCCGACGAGCTTTCAGGCTCCGTCCAATGGCCTGGGCGGCGCCGGCTGCGTCTTCGGCACCGATCCCGGCACCGGCGCCTGCTTCGGCGACGCGCTGCAGTCGATCAGCAACTTCAACTTCCGCAACCGCGGCGCCACCATCCGCTATTCGGCGGCGCGGGGCCCGTGGAGCATGGGCCTCGGCGCCGGCTACGCCAACCGCAAGTATCTCGCGCCCGACAGCAGCGTCTTCGCCCTGCACGGCGTCACCGACCAGAGCTTCAACCTGCAGGGCAATATCGGCCGCAGGCTGACCCGCAGCTCGGGAGTGGATCTCGACGCTTATGCGGCCTGGTACGACAGCGGCCTCGCCGGTTCCGGCGCCAGCTTCGGCGCCGGCCTCACCGGCCGCTATTACCGCAACATCTTCCGCGAGCGGCTGCAGGCGCAGATCGCGGCGGGCCTCTACACCACCCAGGCGGGGGATTTCGACGCCAGCTACGGCTCCATCCTCGTCGGCCTGCGCTACACCTTCTGAGGGACGCGAGATGTACGAACAAGTTTATGGCCTCACCGAGCGCCCCTTCCAGCTGACTCCGGACGCGCGCTACTGGTATGAGAGCCGCACCCACAAGAAGGCGATGGCCTATCTCGGCTACGGCCTCGCCCAGGGCGAGGGCTTCATCGTCATCACCGGCGAGATCGGCGCCGGCAAGTCGACCCTGGCCGCGCATCTGATGGCGACGATCGACCGCGAGCGATTGAACGCGATCAGCCTGGTCTCGACCCAGGTCGAGGGCGACGACATGCTGCGCCTCGCCGCGCAGGGGCTCGGGCTCGAGACCGGCGGCGTCATGAAGGCGCAGTTGCTTGACCGGATCGAGCAACGGCTGCGCGAGGAAGCGTCGCGCGGCAAGCGCATCCTGCTGATCGTCGACGAGGCCCAGAACCTGCCGGTCTCGGCGCTCGAAGAGCTGCGCATGCTTTCGAACTTCACGTCGCAAGGCCGTGCGCTCATTCAGATTTTCCTGCTCGGCCAGCCCGAGTTCCGCGACCGCGTCGCCGCCGAGGACAGCCTCGAGCAATTGCGCCAGCGGATCATCGCCAGCCACCATCTCGAGGCGATGGACGCCCATGAGGTCGAGCCCTATGCGGTCCACCGCCTGGCGGTGGCCGGATGGCAAGGCCGGCCCGCCTTCGAGCCCGAGGCCTTCGCCGCCCTCTATCGCCACAGCGGCGGCGTGCCGCGCCGGCTGAACCAGCTCGCCACCCGCTTGCTCCTCTATGCCGGCGTCGAGCGGCTCGAGACGATCGGCGGCGCCGACGTCGAGGCGGTGGCCGCCGACATGGCCGCCGACCGCCCCGCCGGCGCGTCGCGGGTGCTGCCGCTGCGGCCCGCCGAGGGGCCGGGCGCCGAGGCGACGGTCGGGGCCTCGCTGGAGCGCCGGATCGCGGCGATCGAGGCGCGGCTCGACGAGCAGGAAGCGGCGGTGCGCCGGGTCTTGACCGTGCTGCTCGACTGGGTCGAGAACGAGAGCCAGCCGCGCCGCAGCAATGCCGCCTGAGCGGCGGAAAAAGGCTGCCTGACATGCTGAACGCGCTTTCCGTCGACGTCGAGGACTGGTTCCAGGTCGGCGCGTTCGAGACGCTGATCGGCCGCGACCAGTGGGACCGGCTCGAGCCGCGCGTCGGGCGCAATTCCGAGGCGGTGCTCGACCTGTTCGAGGAAGCCGGCGTCAAGGCGACCTTCTTCACTCTGGGCTGGGTCGCCGAGCGCCACCCGGCCCTGATCCGCCGCGCCGCCGAGGCGGGGCACGAAATCGCCAGCCACGGCTGGGACCATCAGCGCGTCTTCAATCTCGGCGAGCGAGGCTTTCGCGCCGATCTCAGGCGCGCCCACGCCGCCATCGCCGACGCCGCCGGCATCGCGCCGAAAGGCTATCGCGCGCCGAGCTTCTCGATCGACGCGCGCACGCCCTGGGCCCATCGCGTGCTCGCCGAGGAGGGCTATGCCTATTCGTCGAGCGTCGCCCCGCTCGCCCACGACCATTATGGCTGGCCGGAAGCGCCGCGCTTCGCCCACCGGCCGCTGCCGGGCTGCGACCTGATCGAGCTGCCGGTGACCACCGTCGAGCTGGCCGGGCGGCGGCTGGCGGCGGGGGGCGGCGGCTTCTTCAGGCTGCTCCCTTACCGTTTCTCGAGCTGGGCGATCGACCGCGTCAACTCTGCCGACCGGCGCCCTGCCGTCTTCTATTTCCATCCCTGGGAGATCGATCCGGGCCAGCCGCGAGTCGCCGGCGCGCCGCTCAAATCGCGGCTCCGTCATTACAGCCGGCTCTCGGCGATGCGGCCCAAGCTGCTCAGACTGCTCCACAACCATCAATGGGGCCGAACCGATCTGGTGGTCGAGCGAGAGCGGACGAGGCTGTCGTGAACGCGCCTTTCGCCGCCGCCGGCCTCGTCGTCCGCGCCGCCGACCTCGCCGACCCGCAGGAGCGGCGCCGGCTCGACGGCTTCGTCGCCGCGCATCCGGACGGCCGGATCTTCCACCGGCCGGCGTGGAGCCGCGCGGTCGAGCGTGGCTGCCGCCAGCGCGCCCATTATCTGCTCTGCGAGGATCCGGCCGGCCGGCTTCGCGGCCTGCTGCCGATGAGCGAGCTGCGTTCGCCTCTGTTCGGCAATTCGATGGTCTCGGCCGGCTTCGGAGTGGGCGGCGGCATCCTCGCCGACGGCGACGGCGCCGCTTCGGTCCTCGCCGACGCCGCCTGGCGGCTGGCGCGGCGGCGCGGCTGCTCCGAGGTCGAGCTGCGCGGCGGCCCCGCGCCGGGGCCCGAATGGCATGCGCGCGCCGGCATCTACGCCAATTTCGCCGCCGAGCTGGCGCAGGGGGACGAAGCGATCCTGCGCTCGATCAAGAAGCGCCAGCGCGCTGAGGTGCGGCGCGCCTTCGACCATGGCCTGGACCATCGCTGCGGACGCGACGCCGCCGCCCTCGACGCCCATTACCGCGTCTATTCGACCTCGGTGCGCAATCTCGGCACGCCGGTGTTTCCGCGCGCCCTGTTCGCCGCGATGCTGGACGAGTTTGGCGAGGAGGCGGACATCCTCACCTTGTGGAAGGACGGCCGGCCGCTCTCGACCGTGCTCAGTTTCTACTACAAGGACACGGTCCATCCCTTTTGGGGCGGCGGCACCGCCGAGGCGCGGGCGTGGCGGGCCAATGAGGCGCTTTATTACGCCTTGATGTGCCGGGCCTCCCGCCGCGGCTGCACCCGCTTCGATTTCGGCCGCTCGAAGCTCGGCACCGGCGCCTATGCGTTCAAGAAGAATTGGGGCTTCGAGCCGGAGCCGCTGGTCTATGCGGTGCGCACCGCCGCCGGCTTCGAGCGTTCGGTCAATCCGCTCGATACCCAATATCAGCTGCCGGTGGCGCTGTGGAAGCGGCTGCCGCTGCCCGTCGCCAATCTGATCGGACCGCTGATCGCCCGCGGGCTCGGCTGATGGCCGATCTTCTGTTCCTCGCCCACCGCATCCCGTTCCCGCCCGACCGCGGCGACAAGATCCGCTCGTTCCACGAGCTCAGGCATCTCGCCGGGCTCGGCCGGGTGCATCTCGCCTGCTTCGCCGACGACGCGGCCGATGCCGCCCACCTCGCCGGCCTGCGCGCGGCGCTGGGCGGGGCGCTGGGCGAAGCGCATGTCGAGGTCAGGCGGACTTCGCGCGCGGTCGCGGGGGCGCGGGCGCTGATCGCCGGCAAGCCGGCCTCGCTCACCCTGTTCGACAGCCGGGCGATCCGGGCGTTCGTCGAGCAATTGCTGGCAAGCCGCGACATCGACACGATCTTCGCCTTCTCGGGCCAGATGGCGCAATTCGTCCCGGCGACGACCCGCGCCCGCTTCGTGATGGATTTCGGCGACGTCGATTCGGCCAAGTTCGAGGCTTATGGCGTCGCGGGCGGCCTGCTCGCGGCGGTCCATCGCCGCGAGGGCGAGAGGCTCGCCGCCTTCGAGCGGGCGATCGCGGCGCGGGCGGACGTCAGCCTGTTCGTCAGCGAGGCGGAGGCGGCCTTGTTCAGGCGCCGCAGCGGGCTGCGCGACGCCGACATACGGGCGCTGCAGAACGGGGTGGACCTCGATTATTTCGCGCCCCGGCCATCGCCGGGGCACCCGCTCTCGCCGGGACCGCTGATCGTGTTCACCGGGCAGATGGATTACGCGCCCAATATCGATGCGGTGCGCTGGTTCGCGGACGAGGTGATGCCGCTGCTGCCGCAGGCGCGCTTCGCCATTGTCGGCCGCCATCCGGCCGGGGCGGTGCGGCGGCTGGCCGGGCCGCGGACGGTCGTCACCGGGGCGGTGGACGACGTGCGCGCCTGGCTCGCGGCGGCCGACGTGGTGGCGGCGCCCCTCAGGATCGCGCGCGGCATCCAGAACAAGGTGCTGGAAGCGATGGCGATGGCGCGGCCCGTCATCGCCTCGCCGGCGGGGTTCGAAGGGATCGAGGCCGAGCCGGGCCGCGATCTGCTCGTCGCCGACGGCGCCGAGGCGCAGGCGGAGGCGATAATGCGGCTGCTCGACGATCCGGCACGGGCGCGGGCGATCGGCGCGGCGGCGCGGCGGCGGATGCTCGAGGCCTATCGCTGGGAGGCGCGGCTGGCGCCGCTGGCCGGGATCGTCGGCCGCGGGCCGCGGCGGGCGGCGGCATGACGGCGGTGCTGCCGATCCGCCGCGCCGAAGCGGCCGCCGACGGCTGGCGCGCGCACCTTGTCGTGCTCGCCGCCGCCGCCGCCGCAATCCTCGTCCTGTTCGCGCGCGACGCCGCCGACATGGCGACGATCTGGTGGACCCGGGCGACTTTCAACCATTGCCTGCTGATCGCGCCGATCATCTTCTGGCTGGTCGCCCAGCGGCGGCCCGAGCTCAGGGCGCTGGCGCCGCGGGCCTGGGCGCCGGGCCTGGCGCTGACCGCCGCCGGCGGGGCCGCCTGGCTGCTCGGCGAAGCGGGCAGCGTCGCTTTCCTCCGCCACCTCGGGCTGGTCCTCATGCTCCAGGGGACGGTGGTCGCCTGCCTCGGTAAAGCGGTGGCGCGCGGGCTCGCCTTTCCGATCTTCTACGCCTTGTTCCTGGTCCCGTTCGGCGAGGAGCTGGTGCCGCCGATGCAGACCTTGACCGCGAAGATGAGCATGGCCCTGC
Organism: Allosphingosinicella sp.; assembly: GCA_036378975.1. Taxonomy (GTDB): domain Bacteria; phylum Pseudomonadota; class Alphaproteobacteria; order Sphingomonadales; family Sphingomonadaceae; genus Allosphingosinicella. The sequence goes on from DASUVK010000056.1 coordinate 35,455, forward strand.
TCGCTCCGGCCGGCGTGCCCGCGCATCTCGACGGCATCTTCATTTCGACCCCGACCGGCCTGTTCCGGGTCGCCGAGGCCTGCTCGGGGGTGCGCTTCCTGGTGGCGATGGCGGCGCTGGCGGCCCTCGTCGCGAACCTGTGCTTCCGTTCCTGGCCGCGGCGGATCGCATTCGTCGTGCTGGCGATGCTGGTGCCGGTGCTGGCCAATGGCGTGCGGGCGTTCGGCACGATCTGGGTTGCCCACTTGACCGACAATGAAGTGGCGGTGGGCGTCGACCATCTGATCTACGGCTGGCTGTTCTTCGGCTTGGTCGTCGCGCTCATCCTGGCGGCGGCCTGGCCGTTCTTCGACCGCGCGCCGGGCGGGGCCTGGTTCGATCCGGCCCGGCTGCAGCCGGCGGACGCCGCGCCGGGGCGCCCGGCGCAGGCCGTCGGCACCGCCGCGGCCGCCGTCGCTGTCGCCGCGCTGGCGCCGATCTGGTCGGGCGCAGTCGCCGCGGCCGGGACCAGGAACGTGCCCGATTTCGCGCTGCCCGACGTGCCCGGCTGGACCCGCGTCGCCGCCGACGACGAATGGCGGCCGCATTTCGACGGCGCCGACCGGATCCGCCTCGGCCGCTACCGCAATGCCGCCGGCCGCGAGATCGACCTCGCCATCATCGTCTTCGCCCGGCAGAGCGAGGGGCGCGAGCTGGTCGGCTACGGCCAGGGCGCGGCTGACGAGGACGGCGCCTGGTCGTGGACCGCCGACACGCCGGCGCCGCCGGGCGGCAAGGCGGAGCGGATCGGCTCGCACGAGAAGGTGCGCGAAGTGGCGACCTTCTACCGGGTCGGCGGCGTGCTCACCGGCAGCGCGGCGCGGGTCAAAGTGGAGACGGTCAAGGTGCGGCTGCTCGGCGGCCCGCAGCGGGCGGTGGCGGTGCTGGCCGCGGCCGAAGCGCCGGCGGCGGGGATCAGCCCGCGGCCTCTGCTCGACGCCTTCCTCGCCGACCTCGGGCCGATCGAACCGCTTGCCGACCGTGCCGCGGGGCTGGCAGGGGCGCGCTGATGTGCGGCATAGCCGGCCTGTTCCACCCCGATGTCCCCAAGCCGGTCGACCCGAAAAGGGTGCGGGCGATGGCCGACGTGCTCGCCCACAGGGGGCCCGACGGCAGCGGCGTGTGGACGGCGCCCGGAGTGGGGCTCGGCCACCGGCGGCTGTCGATCATCGACCTCGCCACCGGCGACCAGCCGATGCTCAGCGCCGACGGCCGCCTCGCGGTCAGCTACAATGGCGAAATCTACAATTTCCGCGCGCTGCGCGCCGATCTCGAGGCGCGCGGCCACGTCTTCCGGACCGAGAGCGACACCGAGGTGATACTGGCGGGCTGGCGCGCTTTCGGGGTCGATTGCGTCGCCGGCTTCAACGGCATGTTCGCGCTCGCCCTTTACGACGCCGACGCCGACTGCCTCTTCCTCGCCCGCGACCGGCTCGGCGTGAAGCCGCTTCATTATGCGATCCTCCCCGACGGCGCGCTGATCTTCGCCTCCGAGCTGAAGGGCCTGCTCGCCCATCCCTTGCTGCGCCGCCGGCCGAGCCCGCAGGCGCTCGAGGATTATCTGGCGCTCGGCTACGTCCCCGACGATTCCTGCATGGTCGAGGGCGTCAGGAAGCTGCCCGCCGGCCATTGTCTGGTCGTCCGGCGGGGGCGTCCGGTGCCGGAGCCGGTCGGATATTGGGACCTGGATTTCGGCCGGCCCTCCGCCGCGCCCGCCCGGGAGCTGGAGGAAGAGTTGGTCGAGCGGCTGCGCGAGGCGGTGCGCTCGCGCATGGTCGCCGACGTGCCGCTTGGCGCCTTCCTGTCGGGCGGGGTCGACAGTTCGGCGGTGGTCGCCCTGATGGCGGAGGCGAGCCGGTCGGCGGTGGAGACCTGCTCGATCGGCTTTGCCGAAGCCGATCATGACGAATCGCGATGGGCGGCCTTGGTGGCGGAGCGCTTCGCCACCAGCCACCGCAGCCGCATCGTCGCCGCCGAGGATTTCGGGCTGATCGACACCCTCGCCGACGCGTTCGACGAGCCGTTCGCCGACGCTTCGGCGCTCGCCACCTACCGGGTGTCGGAGCTGGCGCGGGAGAAAGTGAAGGTCGCGCTGTCCGGCGACGGCGCCGACGAGGCCTTTGCCGGCTATCGCCGCTACCGGATGTTCGCCGCCGAGGAGCGGGTGAGGGGGCTGCTGCCCGGATCGGCGCGCGGCGCCGTCGGCGCGGTCGGCAAATTCTATCCCAAGCTCGACTGGGCGCCGCGCTTCCTGCGCGCCAAGACCACCTTGCAGGCGATCGGCCGCGACAGCGGCGAAGCTTATGCCGATGCGGTCGGAGTCACCTCGCAGCCAATAAGGTCAAGCCTTTACCGGCCGGACTTCCGATCGCTTCTGCACGGCCACCGCGCCGAGGACCGCTATGTCAGGACGATGGCGCAGGCGCCCGCGACCGATGCGCTGTCGCGCGCCCAATATGCCGACATCAAGATCTGGCTGCCGGGCGACATCCTCACCAAGGTCGACCGCACCAGCATGGCGGTAAGCCTCGAGGCGCGCGAGCCTTTGCTCGACCACCGCCTCGTCCAATTCGCGGCGCGGCTTCCGGCCCGGATGCGGCTGCGCAACGGATCGGGCAAATGGCTGATGAAGCGGGCGCTGCGCCGCTACCTCCCCGATGAAGTGCTGCACCGGACCAAGATGGGCTTCGTCACCCCGGTCAGCGCCTGGTTCCGCGGGCCGCTGGCGGGCGAGGCGGCGGCGATCGCCCACAGTCCGGCTTTGGCCGAATTGGGCTGGCTCGACCCGGCGGCGATCGCCCGCCTCGCCGCCGCCCACCGCTCGGGCCGGGCCGAGCATGGCCGTCTGCTCTGGCAATTGCTGATGCTCGACCGCTCGCTCCAGCGTCTGTTCGGCTTCGGGGCCGCGTCCACGGTGAAGAAGGCGGGATAGGGGGTGCTTCGATACGGCATTTCGACCTCGCCCAATGCCTACTCAGCCTGAGCGGATTAATTCCAACCGCTCATCCTGAGTAGCGGCTGAGCCTGGCGAGGACGCGTACCGAAGGACGGTTTCAGGACGAACCAGGGTCGGGATACACCGCTTCCACAAAATAAAGGCCGTGCGGCGGCGCGTTGAGGCCGAGCGCGGCGCGGTCGCGCGCCTCGAGCGCCGCGCGCAGCTCCTCCCCGCTCCATTTGCCGCGTCCGACCAGCTGCAGGCAGCCCACCATCGACCGGACCTGGTGGTGGAGAAAGGACTGCGCCGCCGCCTCGACGACGATCGCTTCCCCCTCGCGCCTGACGTCGAGCCGGTCGAGCGTCTTGACCGGGCTTTCCGACTGGCAATGGGCGGAGCGGAAGGTGGTGAAATCGTGCCGGCCGACCAGGATCTGCGCCGCCGCCTGCATCGCGTCCGAGTCGAGCGGCACCGCCACCTGCCAGGCGCGGCCCGCCGCCAGCGCCAGCGGCGCCCGCCGGTTGACGATGCGGTAAAGATAGCGGCGGCCGATGCAGCTGAAGCGGGCGTGCCAGTCGTCGGCGACCGCCTGCGCCGCGAGCACCGCCACCGGCCTCGGCCGCAGTCGCGCATTGAGCCCCGCGGCGAGGCGGAACGGGGCGATCGGCCGGTCGAGGTCGACATGCGCCGCCATGGCCAGCGCGTGCACTCCGGCGTCGGTGCGCCCGGCCGCGTGCAGCACCGCCGTCTCGCCGGTGATCGCCGTCACCGCCTCCTCGATCGCCTGCTGGACCGAGGGGCCGTGCGCCTGGCGCTGCCAGCCCATGAACGGGCCGCCGTCATATTCGACGGTGAGCCGGAAGCGGGTCACCCGAGCTTCGCGCCCGGCTGGATCGGGAAGCCGCGCAGCAGCTCGGCCGTGGCCATCGCGGCGCGGCCGGCGCGCTGGACGAGGGTCGGCACGATCGCGCCCTCGCCGCAGGCGATGACCAGGCCGGCATCGAGGACGGTTCCGGCCTCCCCCTGCCGCTCCGAAATGTCGGCCGCCAGCACCCGGATGCGCTCGCCTTCATGCTCGAACCAGGCGCCCGGCGCCGGATTGAAGGCGCGGACCTGCCGCTCGACCTCGGCGGCGGAGCGCGTGAAATCGAGCCTCGCCTCCCGCTTGCCGACCTTCGGCGCATAGGTCGCCTGCGCTTCGCGCTGCGGTCTGGGGCCGATGCGGTGGAGGTTGGCAAGGGCGTCGACCATCATCGCCCCGCCCAAAGCCGCCAGCTCGGCGCTCAGCTCACCGGCGGTCTTGCGATCGATCTTGACCGGCATCGCGCCGAGCATCGGCCCGGTGTCCAGCCCGGCCTCCATGCGCATGATCGTCACGCCGCTGATGCGGTCGCCGGCGAGGATCGCCCGCTGGACCGGCGCCGCGCCGCGCCAGCGCGGCAGCAGCGAGGCGTGGACGTTGAAGCAGCCCTGGCGCGGCGCGTCGAGGATCGCCTGCGGCAGGATCAGCCCGTAGGCGGCGACGATCGCGGCATCGAGGTTCAGAGCGGCGAAGTCGCGCTGCACCGCCGGGTCCTTCAACGAGAGCGGCGTCCGCACCTCGATCCCGGCCGCTTCGGCGGTGCGCTGGACGGGGGAGGGCCGCAGCGCCTTGCCCCGGCCCGCCGGCCGCGGCGGCTGCGCGTAGACGGCGGCGACGTCGTGGCCGGCGCCGATCAGTGCGATCAGCGTCGGCACGGCGAATTCCGGGGTTCCCATGAAGGCGATGCGCATCGGCGGGTCTCTAGCCTGCCGGTCGCCCGATGGGGAGAGGGGAGCGGGCTTGCCCGGTGATGGTGTCCCACCCTACTTAGCCGGTCATGGCTTCCCCCGAGATCGACGCGCTGACCCAGGCGCTGGCGCGGCTGCCCGGACTCGGGCCGCGGTCGGCGCGGCGGGCGGTGCTGCATCTGATGAAAAAGCGCGAGGCGGCGCTGGTGCCGTTGCTGCGGGCGCTGGAGCGGGTCGCCGACCATCTCTCGGTCTGCTCGGCCTGCGGCAATGTCGACACCGCCGATCCCTGCGCGGTCTGCACCGATTCCCGCCGAGACGACCGCCTGCTGTGCGTCGTCGAGGAAGTGTCGGACCTGTGGGCGCTCGACCGCTCCCGGCTCTTTCCGGGCCGCTTCCACGTGCTGGGCGGCCGCCTGTCGGCGCTGGAGGGGGTGCGGCCCGAGGATCTCAGCATCGACAAATTGCTCGGCCGTCTCGCCAAGGGCGGCATCGACGAAGTGGTGCTGGCGATGAACGCGACGCTCGAGGGTCAGACCACCGCCCATTATCTCGCCGAGCGGCTCGAAGGCTTTCCGGTTCGCCTCACCCAGCTCGCCCACGGCCTGCCGGTGGGCGGCGAGCTCGACTATCTCGACGAGGGCACCCTCGCTCAGGCGTTGCGCGCCCGCCGGCCGGTCGCCTGACCGCGAGACCCCTCTCCATTTCTGGAATTGCATTGCGAAAAAAAGGCTTTAGCGTCCCTGCGAGGTGAATTTCGAAAGCCGGGGGCAGGGATGGTCGGGAAAAATCTGTCATTGGGTTGCGTCGGCGCGGCGGCGTTGGCCTGGGCGAGCGTGGCCTCGGCGGCGCCGACGCCGGCGCCAGCCAAGCCCGGCAAGGAGGGCTCGGTCCACGTCCGCTGCGACGGCAATCCCGACAATGTCTCCACCGCCGAAACGGCGGCCCGGCTGATCGCCATCACCGCGGTCGTCGGCCTGCTGCTGCCGGGGCCCGAGCAGGCCGACATCTCCAAGAGGCTGAAGGGCGCCGACGGCGTCGCCGCCTGCACCCAGGCGCTGGACGGCGAATCCAACGCTACCCGCCGCATCCAGCTCATCCTCGCCCGTTCGGTCCACCAGATCGAGGCGGGCAATTTCGCCGCCGCGATCGCCGATGCCGAGCTCGCCGAGCGCGACCAGCCGGATCTGGCGGCCACCGGATCGTTCAAGCTCAGCTACCATCTGTCGGCGATGGAGCTGCAGGCGCTGGCGCTGCTCGGATCGGGCAAGCCCCAGGAAGCGGCGGACAAGGCGATGGCGATGGGACTGGCCGCGCCCTACGACTTCGTCAACATGACCCGCGCCGCCCTCTACGCGCAGATGACCGACCGCTGGGGCCCGGCCGAGGAACGTTTCTACGAGCAGCTGGTGCGGATCTACCCCGACGCGCTCACCCTGCGCATTGCGGCCCGCCAGCTCGGCGGCGACTATCGCGGCGCCGCCGAGGATGCCGAGACCTTCCAGGCGCTCGCCCGTGCCCTCTCCGACAAGCCCGCCGCTTATCCGTCCGCCCAGGCCGCGCTCGCCGTCGCCCTGGCCGGCGACATGGCCAAGGCCGAAATCCACGCCAAGGCGGCGCGCGAGGCGATCGAGGCGCAGGCCGCCGCCGGCGAGCGCGACAAGACCGTCGCCGCCGCCGAGCTGCTCGACCTCTACCGGGTGCTGGAGCTGGCGCGGACCGGCCAGGCCGGCAATGCCCGGCTGCTCTTCTCGGGCCGCTCGGCCTGGGTCAAGGCGAGCGCCGGCGCCGTCGCCGAAGTGGCGCGGATCCTGCGCGAAGGGGCGAGGCCGGAGGAGCTGACCGGCCTCCTCGCCACCGAGCCGGCCAAGTTCCGCAGCGACGCCGTCGCCGCCGCCGGCAAGCGGCTCAGCGAGGGCGAGCATCTGCCGCGGCTGCGCTACGCCGCGATCCGCGCGCCAATCCCGCAAAGCGCCTTCGGCGCCTATTCCGGCAATGTCTGGCGCAGCGGCAAATCGAAATATTTCATCCCGACCAAGGTGATCCCGCCGGAAAAGGGCCGGCTGGTCAACGTCGCCCGCGATGGCGCCGGCATCCCGGCCGGCTACGCCCTGCTGCTCCACACGGCGCTGACCGCGCGGGCGGAAGGCAAGAAGAGCTTCATGATGCTGCCCGGGCGGCGGCAGGTCGCCTGGCATTTCGTCCGCATCGGCGACCCGTCCGGGGCGGCGCTGGTGCCGGCGGTGAGCTACGACGCCGAACGCGTCATCCGCGACCTCTCCCCGCTGATCCCGCCCCCCGCGCCGAAGCGCTGAGGAGGGTTCGCGCCTTGCCGCGACCGCTTTCGGCCGCGCTCACCGATAGCTGATCACTTCATATTCGATGCCGTCCGGATCGAGGAAGTAGAAGCGGCGCCCGGGTTCGTAATCGCCGTGGGAGAAAGGCGTGAGCCCGGCGGCGGCGACGCGCGCCTCGGTCGCGTCCAGATCCTCGACTTCGACGCCGATATGGTTGAGCGGCCGGCCCTTGGCGAAATCGTCGCCGGAATAGGTCCGGTCCCGCCCGGTGTAGAGCGCGACATAATGGTCGTCGGAGCCGACATGGATCGTCCGTCCTCCGTTCTGCGCCGGCCCCTGCCAGCGTATCCGCCAGCCGAACACCTGCTCCATCATCCGCGCCGCCCGCTCGGGGTCGCTGACCGTCACGTTGACATGCTCGATTCGGGGCAAGGCCATTCATAATCTCCCGTCGCGAAATTGCGTCGGTTGCGAGTCGTACGACCTCAAGCTAAGTTGAGGTCAAGCTTATTTCGAAGGGCATGCTGATGGCCTCACCGGCCCTTCTCACCATCGGCGAGCTGTCGCGGCGCACCGGCCTGTCGGTGTCGGCGATCCGCTTTTACGAGGCCCGCGGCCTGGTCGGCGCGATCCGCACCGGCGGCAATCAAAGGCGGTTCATGCGCTCCGACATCCGCCGCCTGTCCTTTGCCCTGATCGCGCAGCGCTGCGGCCTCAGCCTTGCCGAGATCGAAGCGGAAATGGCGAGGCTGCCGCTCGGCCGCGCGCCCAACCGCGCCGACTGGCAGGAGTTAAGCGCGCGCCTGCGCGCCAGGCTCGACGCGAGCATCGCCCTGCTCGAGCGGACTCGCGACCGGCTCGACGGCTGCATCGGCTGCGGCTGCCTGTCGCTGGACGCCTGCGCGCTCTACAATCCCGGCGACCGCGCCGCCCGCGCCGGCCCCGGCCCGCGCTTCCTGCTCGGCGACCGCGCGTCCGATTTCGCCTGATCCGAGCCCACCCTGCGCCGCTGTTTCAGCCGGTCTCCGGATAGCTGATCGCGACGATCTCGAGCTCGCGCTCCCCCGCCGGCAGGGTGACCCGGCGCAAGTCGCCGACCGCGCCGCCGCGGATCGCGCGGCCGATCGGCGAGGTCCAGGCGATCCGGCCCTGCGCCGCGTCGGTCTCGTCCTCGCCGACGAGAGTCACGATTCGCTGGTTGTCCTGCTCGTCGGCGAGGGTGACGGTGGCGCCGAAATAGACTTTCGCCCGCTCGGGCTGCGCCGCCGGGTCGACCACCCTGGCGTCCTTCATCCGCCGCGACAGCCAGCCGAGCCGGCGGTCGATCTCCCTCAGGCGCTTGCGGCCATATATGTAATCGCCATTTTCGGAGCGGTCGCCATTGCCCGCCGCCCAGCTGATCGTCTCGACCAGCCTCGGCCGCTCGACCGCGAACAGGGCCTCATATTCCTCGCGCAGCCGCCGATAGCCGTCGGGGGTGATGTAATTGGGGCGATCGGACATGCCCTCTCGTCACTTGCGCGCGCGCGGGAGTCCAGAGCGAACGTCCGCTTACCCAATCCCCGGCCGCCGAGCTGCGGATTTGGCTTGCGCATGATCTTCCTCTTCACAGGACTTCCCCTACCGCCGCCAACGAACCCGGGCAGCCGTGCGAGATCGCCGCCGATAGCAAGGCCGACGGCGGCGAGTCCAACGGGACTTGGCCGCCGCTCGCGGCGAAACGCGAACCGATTGGCACGACCTTACCCGATCCGCCTACCACGACCGCGCGTCGATCCAGGGACAGCACCGTGCCGGCCGGCCATACGACTGTCTGATCTTCGCGGGCGCCGATCACAAGACAGCCGTCCTTCACCCGCAGTATCGCTGAAATTCTCGCCTGAAGCACAAGAACGCCCGGTGGAGAGACAAGTAACTTGGCAGGATCAGCGACGGCCAATGCGTCCTCACGAGCCACTGCCATTCCCGTTTCCTCCGGTGTCGTCGAAGACGACGTCGTACAGGCCGACGTCGCCAGCCCAAGCGCAACAGTCGCGGAGATCCGCCGTAGAAGGGAAAAGACGCGAATACTCATGCCGGATTCTCCGGGCAGGCTAAACGTCAAGATCCGGGAGAAGGTCCCAGGTTTGGTATATCGGCAACTCAGCAATGCGACGATGCCGCATCCTTATCCAGGCCCGCTCTTGCCGAGATAGTAAGACAAGCGGTTGGGCCGGCCGCCGTGGCGCTGCGCCCGCATCGCTTCGTAGACCACCGCATTCTCGAGCACCCGCTGCACGTAGTTGCGCGTCTCGGAATAAGGGATGGCCTCGATCCAGGTGACGATGTCGGTGCCGCCGCGCGGGTCGCCATTCTCGCGCAGCCAGCGGCGGACGTTGCCGGCGCCGGCATTGTAGCTCGCCACCGCCAGCGGGGCATGGCCGCCCCATTCGTCGAGCAACCGCGCAAAATAGCTCGAGCCGAGCATGATGTTATAGGAGGGATCCGAGGTCAGCCGGCCGAAATCGTAGGGCAGGCCGATCTTGCCGGCCGTCTCCCGCGCCGTCCCGGGCATCAGCTGCATCAGCCCGCGCGCGCCGGCATGGCTGACTGCGGCGCGGTCGAACGAGCTTTCCTGCCGGGTGATGCCGTGGGCCAGCGCCCAATATTGCGCATAAGCCGAGGGCAAGCTGATTTCCGGGAAGCCGGCCGGGTCGTAGAAGCTCTGCCCCTTGTTGCGCGCCTCGCGCGCCACCCAGACGCCGAGATCCTGGCGGCCGATCGTGCGGCCGAACTCGGCGGCGAGGACCCGCTCGCTCTCGGTCTCCGCCTGTTCGGCGATGGCGCGCACGAACAGGGACTGATCGCTCCACCGCCCCATGTCGCCCAGCGCCCGGGCGGCCTGGACGAGGGGCTTGGCGGCGAAGGCCGAGCGTTGCGCCGGGCTCGGCGAGATCGAGGCGGCGACGGGCGACGTGACGCGCCGGCCGAGCCGCTCCAGCGCGAGCTGGCCGTAAAACAGCTCGGGAGTGGCCGAGGCTCGCTCGAAATAGCTGCGGGCGCGAAGATGGTCCCCCGACTGGGCCGAGGCACGGCCGGCCCAGTACCAGCCCTTGGTCTTGACCTGCAGCGAGCGACCGGCGCCGGCATATTTGTCGAACATCCTGATCGCATCCCGGGCGCGGTTCATTCGTTCCAGCACGACGGTTCCGGCGGTCCAGGTCAGCGTCGTATATTTATCGCGAATGTCGTAGCTTTTGAGGCTGATGTCGGCGCCAGCGGGAAAGAGGTCATCGACCTGACTTGCGATCCGGTATGCGGTATCCCACTGCCGGCTGCCCGCGGCCGCCTTGGACAGCAGCACCATCATGTCCAGGAACCGGTCCGGGTCGGCCGGCTTGTGGGTGAAGTTATGCGAGCGGGCGAACAGGTCGCGGGCCGCCTGTTCGTAGCCGCGGTCGCGCAAATATCGGGCGCGGTCCATCATCAGCCCGGCATCGGTGGTCACTTGGCCGATCACGGCCTGGTAGCGCGCTTCCGCGTCAGGCTGCTTGGCCTGCATGGCGATACGGGCGGAGTGTGCCCCGCGCCGGCCGGGGGTAGACCAAGGCAGCATTCGGTGTGCGTCGCTGGCGCGCTTGTCGAACAGCAGCGCGTCGATCCGCCGGTCATGGTCAGCGGCGGTCAGCTGCGACCCGAAGCGGGAGAAGATCAGCTGCTCGTCATACTGGCCGAGGTCACCGGACTGCCAAGCGCCGCGTGCGGCCGCCAGCGCCTCGGCGGTGCG
>DASUVK010000057.1:0-5184 GCA_036378975.1 Allosphingosinicella sp.
CGGTGACTCGCCAGCGCGACTCGATCGAAGCCTTGCTCGCCCGCATCGGCGAGGGCTCGGCGGCCGGCGAAGAGCAATTGCGCGCGCTCGGCGCCGTCGCCGCGGAAGCGCAGGCGACGGCGCAGAAGATCGTCGCCGACACCGGCCCCGAGCTGATCGAGGCCCTGCTGCGGGTCCGCGAAGCCGCCGGGCAGGCGTCCGAACGCGCCCGCGAGGCGATCTCCGCCGCCATCCCGGCGAGCGCCGCCGCGCTCGCCGAGGCGAGCCGGGAAGCGCTCGAGAAAGCGGTCAGCGAGACGGTCGAGCGACAGATGGCCGAGCTCGCGGGCGTGTCCGAACGGGCGATCGACACGGCGCGGCGGGCGTCGGAGCGGCTCACCCGGCAGATGCTGTCGCTCGGCGAGACCGCGGCCGCGATCGAGGCGCGGATCGACGAGGAGCGCCGCGAGCGCGAGAAGAATGAGAGCGAGAATTTCTCGCGGCGCGTCGCCTTGCTGATCGAATCGCTCAATTCGACCGCGATCGACGTCACCAAGATATTGTCGAACGAAGTGACGGACAGCGCCTGGGCTGCCTATCTCAAGGGCGACCGCGGCGTCTTCACCCGGCGGGCAGTGCGGCTGCTCGATACCAACGACGCCCGCGAGATCGCCCGACATTACGAGGAAGAGCCCGAGTTCCGCGAGCAGGTGAACCGCTACATCCACGATTTCGAGGCGATGCTGCGTCGCATCCTCGCCGATCGCGACGGCTCGCCGCTCGGGGTCACCATCCTCTCCAGCGACATGGGCAAGCTCTACGTCGCCTTGGCCCAGGCGATCGAGCGGATCCGGTAGCGATCCTCGCCGGGCTTGTCCCGGGAGGATCTATCGAGTCCAGTCGAGCATCTCGATCGTCACCCAGCCGTAGAGATAGTTCGCGTAGAACAGGCCGAACGCCACCGCCGAAACGATCGTCGCCCGCCACGCCGCCCGGCCGAGGCTGAAGCGGTGCGGGGCGCTCGGGGCGTGACCGGCCGGAGTCTCCACCCCCTCCTCCTCCGGCGTGCGGACGCCAAAGGGCAGCACGACGAACAGGCTCATCGTCCAGAACAGGACGTAGATCGCCAGGACCGACTGGAGCTTCATCGCGTCACACCCGGACGACGAGGACGTCCACCACCGGCTTCTTGCCGGTCCATTCGGTGGCGCAGCGGCGGACGGCGAGGCGGATCGCCTCGCGCATCTTGTCCTCGGTGGCTGCGCCCTTGAGGGCGGCTTCCGACGCCGCGTCGCGCGCCTCCTCCAGGAATTCTTCGCGATCCTCCTCGACCGGGATGCCCTCGATCGCGACCTCGACGTCGCCGACCAGGCGATCCTGGGCGTTGAGCGCCAGCGCCACCGAAATGATGCCGAAGCTGGCGATCTTGCGCCGCTCGTTCATCGTCGGGCCGTCGGCGGGGAGGATGACGTCGCCGTCGAGGATCAGCCGCCCCACCCGCTCTTCGCCCAGCTTCTTCGGCCCGTCGGGGGCGAGGCGGACGACGTCGCCATTTTTCTGGACGATGCCGCGCGGGACGCCGTTGGCGCGGGCGAAGCGCTCATGCTCCGACATGTGGCGCATCTCGCCGTGGACGGGGACGATGATCTCCGGCCGGATCCACTGGTACATGGCGGCGAGCTCCGGCCGGCCGGGATGGCCGGAGACGTGGACCTCCGCCTGGCGGTCGGTGATCATCCGGACGCCGCGCCCCGCCAGCTCGTTCTGGATGCGGCCGATGGCGATCTCGTTGCCCGGGATCTGCTTCGACGAGAAGACGACCAGGTCCCCTTCCGACACGCTCAATTTGTGCTGGCCGAAGGCGATGCGGGCAAGGGCGGCGCGGCTCTCGCCCTGGCCGCCGGTGGCGATGATCATGACGTCGCGCGGCGGCAGCTTCATCGCCGTGTCGAAATCGATCGTGTCGGGGAAATCGGTGAGGTAGCCGACGCTCTTGGCGACGCGCAGGATGCGGTCGAGCGAGCGGCCGGCGACGCAGACCCGGCGGCCGGTATCGGCGGCGACATGGCCGAGCGTGCGCAGGCGCGCCGCGTTGGAGGCGAAGGTGGTGACCAGCACCCGCCCTTCCGCCTCGCCGATCACCTGGTCGAGGCCCTCGCGCACCGTCGCTTCGGAGCCGGACGCCAATTCCTGGAAGACGTTGGTCGAATCGCAGACCAGGGCGAGCACGCCCTCGTCGCCGATCGCGCGCAACTCCGCGGCGGTGCTCGGATCACCGAGCTGGGGGGCGTCGTCCAGCTTCCAGTCGCCGGTGTGGAAGACCCGGCCGTAAGGCGTGTCGATAAGCAAAGCATTGCCCTCGGGGATCGAATGGGCGAGCGGGATGTAGCGGAGGCCGAACGGGCCGAGCTGGAACCCGCCGCCCATCTCGACGACGTTGACCTTGACCTGCTTGGTCAGCCCCTCTTCCTCGAGCTTGCCGGCGATCAGCCCGGCGGTGAAGGGGGTGGCGTAAAGCGGTACGTCGAGATCGGTCGCCAGATAGGGGATGGCGCCGATATGGTCCTCGTGGCCGTGGGTCAGCACGATGCCGAGCAGATCGCCGCGATTCTCCTCGATGAAGCTCAAATCGGGGAGGACCAGCTCGACGCCCGGATAAGCGGCGTCGCCGAAGGTCATGCCGAGATCGACCATCACCCACTTGCCGTCGGCGCCGTAGAGGTTGACGTTCATGCCGATCTCGCCCGAGCCGCCGAGCGCGAGGAAGAGCAATTCTTTGCCGGGTTTCATCCTGTTCCTTCTCCGTCGTCGCCGCGAACGCGGGGATCCAGACGGCTTTGGTGCCATGAAGAGGCAGCCTGGATTCCCGCTTTCGCGGGAATGACGGCTACGTGGCGTTTTTGCTCCGCCGATACAACAGGCCGAGGCCCTGGATGGTGAGATCGGGCTCGATGACGTCGAACAAGGCGGTGTGCCTGTCGAACAGGGTCGCCAGCCCGCCGGTCGCCACGACCTTGGCCGGCCGCCCGATCTCCGCCTTCATCCGCGCCACCAGCCCTTCCATCATCGCCACATAGCCCCAGTAGATGCCGATATGCATCTGGTCCTCGGTGGTGCGGCCGATCACCGAGAGGTTGCCGTCGGGCGCCTCGATCGCGATGCGCGGCAGCTTGGCGGCGGCGGTGACCAAAGCGTCGAGCGAGAGGTTGATGCCGGGCGCGATGATGCCGCCTTTGTAGGCCCCGGAATAATCGACGACGTCGAAGGTGGTGGCGGTACCGAAGTCGATCACGATCAAGTCGCCGTCGTGCAAGGCGTGGGCGGCGATCGCGTTGAGCACGCGGTCGGCGCCGACGCTCCGCGGCTCGGCGACATCGAGCTCGATCCTCCATTCCGCCCCCGCCTGGCCGGCGATCAGCGGCTCGACCCTGAAATATTTCTGGGCGAGCACTTCGAGATTGTGGGTCGCGCGCGGCACCACCGTGCCGAGGATCACCGCATCGACGACGTCGCGCTTCAGGCCTTCCAGCTCGATCAGCTGGTGGAGCCAGACCGCATATTGGTCGGCGGTCCGCCGTGGATCGGTCGCGATCCGCCAGCGCGCGCGGATCACGCCCTCCTCGAGCAAAGCGAAGACGATATTGGTGTTACCGGCATCGACGGCGAGCAGCATGGGGGCTCTCTAGCCGGGGCCGGAACGATTAGCGAGAGGCGCCGGCGAAGGACCTAGATCAGAAACACGTCGCCGGCATGGATGACCTGGCTGGACCCGTCCGCCAGGCGGAGGCGCAACGCACCGCTCTCGTCCAGGCCGTCGAACAGGCCCTCGACCCAGGTGCCGCTGGCGGTATGGGTGGAGAGGGCCGTGCCCGGCGGATGGGCGGCAGCAAGCCAGCGGGCGCGGATCGGCGCGAGGCCTTCGTCGCGCCAGCGTTCGACCCAGCGGGCGAAGCTTTCGGCCAATGCTTCAAGGAAGATGGCGGGGTCGGGCGCGTCGCCGAGGGCGTCGAAGCTGATTGCCGGCCGTGCCGTCTCGTCGGGATGGTCGGCAAGGTTGACGCCGAAGCCCACCACGACGGCGTCCTCCAGCCGTTCGAGGAGGATACCCGAGAGCTTCGCGCCGGCGACGAGCAAGTCGTTGGGCCATTTGATCTCGATCTTCGCCCCGGCGGCGAAGGCCGACGCGACCTCGTGCAACGCCACCGCCGCGACCAGCGCCAGCGTCGGCGCGGGCGGGTCGTCGGGGCGAAGGCGCACGAGAGTGCTGGCATGGAGATTGCCTGGCGGCGAGTGCCATTCGCGCCCCTGCCGTCCGCGGCCGCCGGTCTGCCGTTCGGCGCGCAGCCAGACCCCCTCGGGGGCGCCCTCGCGGGCGAGGGAAGCGAGGTCGTCGTTGGTGGAGCCGGTCTCGGGCACGGTGCGGACGGCACTCATCGAGTTCATGCTTCTGCCCTCATCCGCGTTTCGCATAAGCCAGCGGCCCGGCGGACGCAAACCGGGGAATCCGGCTCAGACGTAGCCGCCGTCCTTGGCGATCAGCAGGGCCTGGCTCAGGCTTCGCACGCCGAGCTTCTTCAACATGTTCGCCCGGTGCAGCTCGACGGTCCGCACGCTGAGGCCGAGGGAATGGGCGACAACCTTGTTGGGAGCTCCGTCTGCGAAGGCGACAAGCACCTCCTTCTCGCGCCGGGTGAGCGTCTCCAGCGCCCGGATCCGCGACATGCCGCGGCCGAGCAGCAGCTCGAACCCCTGCTCCACCGCGGCGATGAGCTGGTCGACCCGGAACGGCTTCTCGATGAAGTCGACGACGCCGAGCCGGCCGGCGCGAACCGCGTGCGGAATGTCGCCTTGCGCGGAGACGACGATGACCGGGAAGGCGCCGCGGCCCCGCGAGATCATTTCGAGCAGATCAAGCCCATTGATCCCCGGCAGGCCGATGTCGACGATGATGCACCCCGCCGGACGGTTCGCGTGCCCGGCGAGGAACGATTCGGCGGAGTCGAACTCCTCGAAATGGGTGCAGCACTCGCTCAGGGCCTGCCTGACCAGATTACGCAAGAGCCTCTCATCGTCGATGATGTAGGCGCGTCTTTCCCCCATTCGTTGCTCCGTCCTGTCCACACCGGGCCAAACATCGGCCCGCGCAAGCTGGTGAACCTTCGCCGATGATATCCCCTCTTCGCAACGCCGGGGCAAGTATAGGTA
>DASUVK010000058.1:0-7489 GCA_036378975.1 Allosphingosinicella sp.
GCCGTCACCATCTGGGCCCGCGCCGGAGCGGTGCAGAGGATCACCACGGCGGCGGCGGCAAGCCATTTGGAAGTCATCTCTATCCCCCCTTGCCGGGGCGCAGACTGTTCCGCGCGGCCGGGCCTGTCAATGGCCCCAAACCGGTTGCGATGCCCGGGCCGCTGCCCTAGAAGCCGCCCAACTTTCGCGTCCCCCTGGAGAGTCTCGATGGCGTCCGTCGCCGCCGAATATCTGCCGATCCTGCTGTTCATCGGCGTCGCTCTGTCGCTGTCGCTGTCGTTCGTGGTGCTGCCGATGCTGGTCGCGAAGCTCACCGGCGCGTCCAATCCCTATCCGGACAAGCTCGCCGAATATGAATGCGGCTTTCCCGCCTTCGAGGACAGCCGCGCCCAGTTCGACGTTCGCTTCTACCTGGTCGCCATCCTGTTCATCGTCTTCGATCTCGAGGCGGCCTTCCTGTTTCCCTGGGCGGTGACGCTGGGCTATATCGGCATCGCCGGCTGGGCGGCGATGATGATCTTCCTCGTCGAGCTCACCTTGGGCTTCGCTTACGCCTGGAAGAAAGGCGCGCTCGAATGGGAGTGATCCTCGATCCGAGGCACAAGAACGAGCGGCCGTCCGACCTCCAGCCGCCGGACCCGGCCTTGTTCCTCGACCTCCAGTCCGAAGTCTCCGACAAGGGCTTCCTGGTCACCTCGACCGAGGATCTGTTCCAGTGGGCGCGGACCGGCTCGCTGTGGTGGATGACCTTCGGCCTTGCCTGCTGCGCGGTCGAGATGATCCACGCCAACATGCCGCGCTACGACCTCGAGCGCTTTGGCGTGGCGCCGCGCGCGTCCCCGCGCCAGTCGGACGTGATGATCGTCGCCGGCACGCTCTGCAACAAGATGGCGCCGGCGCTGAGGCGGGTCTACGACCAGATGTCGGAGCCGCGCTACGTCATCTCGATGGGCAGCTGCGCCAATGGCGGCGGCTATTATCATTACAGCTATTCGGTGGTGCGCGGCTGCGACCGCATCGTGCCGGTCGACATCTACGTCCCCGGCTGTCCGCCGACTGCCGAGGCCTTGCTCTACGGCGTCATGCAGCTGCAGCGGAAGATCCGCCGCGTCGGCACGATCGAGCGCTGATCCGTGGCACAACGGACTGCACCCTTCCCGCTCATGCTGAGTAGGGACCGAGCCTGCCGAGGGACCGTATCGAAGGACCGTCCTTCGATACGAGGCTTCGACTTCGCTCAGCCTCTACTCAGGATGACCGACAGGGGGCTCGGTGAATAATTCCGCTCCCAGGATCGCGCCGCGCGAAGGCCTCCTTGACGAGGTTGCCGCCGCGCTCGGCAATGCGTTGATCGAGGCCCAGGACGCCGTCGGCGAAGTCTCGCTGACGGTGCGGCGCGACAGCATCCTCGACGTCTGCCGGACGCTTCGCGACCGCTTCGAATATCAGCAGCTGATGGAGATGGCGGGGGTCGACTATCCCCAGCGGGCGGAGCGGTTCGAGGTGGTCTACCACCTCCTTTCCCTGACCAGGAACCATCGTATTCGCGTCCGCGTCTCGACCGACGAGGACCTGCCGGTGCCGTCAGTCACCTCGCTGTGGCCGGTCGCCGGCTGGCTCGAACGCGAGATATTCGACCTCTACGGCGTTATCTTCGACGGCAATGACGATCTCAGGCGCATCCTTACCGATTACGGCTTCCGCGGCTTCCCCTTCCGCAAGGACTTCCCGCTGACCGGCTATGTCGAGCTGCGCTACTCGGAGGAGCAGAAGCGGGTCGTCTACGAGCCGGTCCAGCTCGCCCAGGATTTCCGTCCGTTCGATTTCCTCAGCCCGTGGGAAGGCGCCGCCTACATCCTGCCCGGCGACGAAAAGGCACCGGAAGCGCCGGGCGCACCGACGCCGCTCAAGGCCGAGGAGATCAAGAAGTGAGGCGGCCTCTCGTCGTCCCAGCGAAGGCTGGGACCCCGGCGGGTGAAGGACACCTGCGCTTTTCACCCCCGGGGGCCCCAGCCTGCGCTGGGGCGACGGTGTCGTCATGACCGACGCCCGAACCCTGACGCCCGACGAGGCCGAGATTGCCCGCTCCGGCGCCACCCAGTCCGAGATCGCCAATTACACGATCAATTTCGGGCCCCAGCACCCCGCGGCGCACGGCGTTCTGCGGCTGATCCTCGAGCTGGACGGCGAGATCGTCGAGCGGGTCGATCCCCATGTCGGCCTGCTCCATCGCGGCACCGAGAAGCTCTGCGAGTATAAGACCTACATCCAGTCCATCCCCTATATGGACCGGCTCGATTACGTCTCGCCGATGTGCATGGAGCATGGCTATGTGCTCGCCATCGAGAAATTGCTGGCGCTCGAAGTGCCGCTGCGCGCCCAGTATCTGCGAGTCTTCTTCGCGGAGCTGACGCGGGTGTCGAACCACCTGCTCAACATCGGCAGCCACATCATGGACGTCGGCGCGATGACTCCGAACCTGTGGCTGTTCGAGCCGCGCGAAGATATCATGAATTTCTACGAGCGGGCGTCGGGTGCGCGCATGCACGCCAATTATTTCCGCCCCGGCGGCGTCCACCAGGACGTGCCGCAGGCCTTGCTCGACGATATCGGCGAGTGGATGGATACGCGGCTCCACCGCCTGTTCGAGGATTCGATCAGCCTCGTCGCCGACAACCGCATCTTCAAGCAGCGCAACGTCGACATCGGCACCGTCTCCCGCGACGACGCGATCGCCTGGGGCTTCTCCGGGCCGATGATCCGCGCCGCCGGCGTGCCCTGGGACATCCGCAAGGCGCAGCCCTACGACGTCTACGACCGGGTCGAGTTCGACGTGCCCGTGGGCACCAAGGGCGATTGCTACGACCGGATGATGGTCCGGGTCGAGGAGGTGCGGCAGTCGGTCCGCATCATGAAGCAGTGCCTCGACCAGATGCCGGAGGGCCCGATCGCGTCGCTCGACCGCAAGGTGGTGCCGCCCAAGCGGGCCGAGATGAAGCAGTCGATGGAAGCGCTGATCCACCACTTCAAGCTCTATACCGAGGGCTTCCACGTCCCCGAGGGCGAGGTCTATGTTGCCACCGAAAGCCCGAAGGGCGAGTTCGGCATCTACCTCGTCGCCGACGGCACCAACAAACCCTATCGGGTCAAGATCCGCCCCACCGGCTTCAGCCACCTCCAGGCGATGGACTTCATGACCAAGGGGCACATGCTCGCCGACGTCACCGCCATTTTGGGCTCGCTCGACATCGTCTTCGGGGAGATCGACCGGTAATGGCCGACATCCTTCCCACCTCGATCGACCTGGCGGACGTGCGCGTCCGCTGGGGCTCGTTCGCTTTCACGGCCGAGAATGACAGGCAGGCGAAGGTGATCGTCGGCCGCTACCCGCCGGGGCGGCAGCAGAGCGCAATCATTCCATTGCTCGACCTCGCCCAGCGGCAGGTGGGGGCGGAGACCGGGACCCAGGGGTGGCTGCCCATTCCGGCGATCGAATATGTCGCTGCCTATCTGGGCATGCCCTATATCCGCGCCTACGAGGTCGCGACCTTCTACACGATGTTCAACCTGAGGCCGGTCGGCCGCTACCACGTCCAGGTGTGCGGCACGACGCCGTGCCTGCTGCGCGGCTCGGACGAGGTCTTCGAAGCCTGCAAGGCGAAGGGGATGAGGAAGGGCTCGACGACGGCCGACGGCCTCTTCACCCTCTCCGAGGTCGAATGCCTCGGCGCCTGCGCCAACGCGCCGATGGTCCAGATCAACGACGACAATTACGAGGATCTGACCTTCGAGAGCACCACCGCGATCCTCGAGGCGCTCGCCCGCGGCGAGGCGCCGAAGCCTGGGCCGCAGGGCGTCGATCGCCGGACGAGCGAACCCGAGGGGGGCGTCACGACCCTGCCCGAGATGGTCTCGGAAAATCACGATTATCGCCCGCGCTGGGGCGGAGAGGGACAGGCATGAAGTCGCTCGGTTCCATGCTGCTGTCGATCCTGGTCGGCATCGTCGCCATCTGGCTGCTGGTGAAACTGGTCTTCGCCGGGCTCAAGCTGGTCGGCATCCTGATCGGCCTCGGCATCGCCGTCGGGGTCTATTTCGCCGCCAGGAAGGTGATCGAGGGTCCGCGCTGATGCTCGACGACAAGGACCGCATCTTCACCAACCTCTACGGCTTCCAGGACTGGGGCTTGAAAGGCGCGCGGGCGCGCGGCGACTGGGACGGCACGGCGGCGCTGATGCAGGTGGGCCAGGACGCGATCATCGAGGAGATCAAGGCCAGCGGGCTGCGCGGCCGCGGCGGCGCCGGCTTTCCGACCGGGCTAAAATGGTCGTTCATGCCCAAGGAGCCGACGCCCGGACGTCCCAATTTCCTGGTCATCAACGCCGACGAATCCGAACCCGGCTCGTGCAAGGACCGCGAGATCATCCGCCACGATCCGCACAAGCTGATCGAGGGCGCGCTGATCGCCGGCTTCGCGATGCGGGCGCGGGCCGGCTATATCTACGTTCGCGGCGAGTTCATTCGCGAGACCGAGACGCTGCAGGCGGCGGTGCAGGAAGCCTATGACGCGGGTCTGCTCGGTCCGAATGCGGCCAAGTCCGGCTACGATTTCGACCTGTTCGTCCACCGCGGCGCCGGCGCCTATATTTGCGGCGAAGAGACGGCGATGCTCGAGAGCCTCGAGGGCAAGAAGGGCATGCCCCGGCTCAAGCCGCCTTTCCCGGCCGGGGCGGGCCTCTACGGCTGCCCGACCACGGTCAACAACGTCGAATCGATCGCCGTCGTGCCGACCATCCTGCGCCGCGGCGCGGCCTGGTTCCGGCGCTTCGGGCGCGAGAAGAACGAGGGCACCAAGCTGTTCCAGATATCGGGCCACGTGAACAAGCCCTGCGTCGTCGAGGAGGCGATGTCGGTGCCGTTCCGCGAGCTGATCGACCGCCACGCCGGCGGCGTACGCGGCGGCTGGGACAATCTGCTTGCGGTCATCCCCGGCGGCTCGTCGGTGCCGCTGGTGCCGGCCGAGCAGATCATCGACGCGCCGATGGATTTCGACGGCCTCAGGGACCTCCAGTCGGGCCTCGGCACTGCCGCCGTGATCGTCATGGACAGATCGACCGACGTGGTGAAGGCGATCGCTCGCATCTCCTATTTCTACAAGCATGAGAGTTGCGGCCAGTGCACGCCGTGCCGCGAGGGCACCGGCTGGATGTGGCGGGTGATGGAGCGCCTCGTCGAGGGCAATGCCGAGATTCACGAGATCGACACCCTCTGGGACGTCACCAAGCAGGTCGAGGGCCACACCATTTGCGCGCTGGGCGACGCCGCTGCCTGGCCGATCCAGGGACTCATCCGCCATTTCCGGCCGGAGCTCGAGCGGCGGATCGTCGAGCGGCGCGGACGGACGCTGGAGGCGGCGGAATGAGCAGCGTCGCCTACGGCCTATTGATGGCGGCCGCGTTGATCGGTTCGCACCTCGGCGGCAATGCCGTGGATAAGGACGAATGGCGGGCTGGTCCCGATGTCGATCGCATGCTGAACGACTTTGCCCGCTGCATGGTCCGGGGGCAGCCGAAACAGGCCCATGCCCTTCTGATGATGTCGCCGACCGCACCGGAAAGCGCGGATCGCCTCATCTCCTGGGTAGCGCAGAGATCGGGTTGCCTGCGGGTGCGGGGCAATCTGCGCATGCGCCCCCCGGTGATGCGGGGAGCGATTGCCGAGCGCCTTTATCTGGAGACCTTCGCTCGGCCTCCGGGCCTTGGCCAGCTTCCGACCGGAGTCCAGCCCTCGTCGGAGGATTTCCGACTGGTGCCGTACGAGGTCGTTCAATGCGCGGCGGGGCGGGATCCGGTGGCGGCTGACAGGCTCGTCCGCTCCCGGCGGCGGTCGCCCGAAGAGGTCGAGGCGGTGAACCGGCTCAAGCCGGCGCTCAATGCCTGTGCCAGGCCGGGCGTGCGTCTCGAATTGAATCGCACCATGATCCGCAGCCTGACCGCCGAGGGCCTCTACAAATTGCGCAGCGCCAACCCTGCGATGGAGGAGACGGCGTGACGGTTTCGACCGTCTGGCGCTGCACGCGCGCGGCCGTGTGGGCCGTGGCCGCGCTGCTCGCGGCGCAGCCGGGCTCGGTTGCGGCCAAGCCCGGCGACAATGCGCGCCGCGCCGACAACAAGCTCGCCTACGAAGCAATGGACGAGGCTTTCATCTGCATGATGAAGCGCAACCCGGGCCAAGTCCGCGCCTATCTTGCTTCCGTGCCGGGCAGCGACCGGGAGCGGACGATAGGCTGGTATCTCTACCGGCGGCTTGGCGACTGCCTGGTGCGCGCCACCTATGTGCGCTTCAATGGGGTGATGGCCCGCGGAGTCGCGGCCGAACGGTTGCTCGCGACCGATTTCGCCACGGCCGATGCCCTGCAAGAGCCGGTCGGCGCCGACGAGTTCGGCCCGCTTTCCGAGGCGATGAAGCTCGAGCCGCAAATCGCCTCCGGCTACGCCTTCGCCCGCTGCGTCGCGATGGCCGACCCGGCGGGAGTTGGCCGGGTGCTGAGCACCGCCCGCGGCTCCACCGCCGAACAGGCGGCCATGCAGGTGCTGAAGCTGAGATTCCCGCCTTGCGTCGTGGCCGGCGCCACCTTCTCCATCGACCGCTGGACGCTGCGCCCGTTCCTCGCCGAGGCGCTGTATCAGGTTTATCGCGCGCGCGGCGGGGCCGCTGCAAATCCGGGGGACCGCTCATGAACCGCCGCCTTCTCGTCTTGCCCTTGGCCGCAATGGCGGCTGCCGCCCCGGCCGCGGCCGAAAAGCAGCCGCCGCTGATCCCGGACTGGAAGCAGTCGCATTTCGAAGAGGGCAATGTCGCCGTACGCTCCCTCTACCGTCTAGCCGTCTGCGCCAAGATCCAGAAGCGCGAGACCGCCGAAGCGCTCCTCGCCACCGCCCCGGGCTCGGCGCGGGAGGCTGAACTGGTCCAAGCGGTCATGCCCTCCGGGCTTACCAAATGCCCGATCCGCACCAACAGGTTGACGATAAGCGGTAGGATGCTGGTTCGCGGAGCGATTGCGGAGGCGCTCTACAATGGCGACGATATCAAGCCGCGCACCGCTTCGGCGCTGCCGCTTGCCGAGGTTTTCCAGCCTTCCCGGTACGGCTCCGAACTGGTGGTGGCCAAGTGGGTCGCACGCTGCGCGGTCCGGCGCGAGCCGCGCATCGCCCACGAGGTCGTGAAGTGGAATCCCGGCGGGATCGGCGAGGGGAGGGCGCTCCGCTCCCTCAAGCCGACCTTCACCACCTGCCTGCCTGCCGGCGAGCGGCTCCAGGTATCGCGTCTCCAGATCCGTGCGCTGATCGCGGAGGAGCTCTACCGCGCCTCCCTCACCTTCAAAGAGTCGTTCACCGATGCCAAAGGTTAAGGTCGACGGCGTCGAGATCGAGGTTCCCCAGGGGGCGACCGTGCTGCAGGCGTGCGAGCTGGCGGGGAAGGAGATTCC
>DASUVK010000059.1:0-79846 GCA_036378975.1 Allosphingosinicella sp.
CGCGCGAAAATGGTGCCAGGCACCATTTTCGCGGGGCGTCGGAGCGAAGGCCGCGGCAAGGGGGAAATGGTGCCTCGCACCATTTTCCTCGTCCGCCTCCTTTTCCTCCTGCTGATCGTCGCCGGACTCGTCCTGGCCGCCAAGGGCGCCCTGATCCCGGCCAAGGCCTGGGCCGCGCAGGCCCTGCTCGAGCGGGCCTTCGCCGAGGGGTTGGAGAGCCGCCGGCCGGTCAAGGCCTGGCCCTGGGCCGATGCCGCCCCCGTCGCCCGCCTCTCGGTGCCGAGGCTCGGCGTGTCGGAGATCGTCCTCTCCGGCGGCTCGGGCGAAGCCCTGGCCTTCGGACCGACCCATCTCCCCGCCAGCGCCGCGCTCGGCGGGCGCGGCACCGCCGTCTTCGCCGCCCACCGCGACACCCATTTCCGCTTCCTCAGGGACATCCGCCCCGGCGACGAGGTCAGGGTCGAGACGCTGGACGGCCGCGCCCGGCGCTACCGCGTCGCCGGCGCCCGCATCGTCCGCCGCGACGCCTACGCTCCGTCGGGCGATCTCGCCTTGGTCACCTGCTGGCCGTTCGACGCGACCGAGCGCGGTCCGCTCCGCTACGTCGTCGCCGCCGTTGCCGCCTGAGGAGACCGTCGCCGAATCGGACTCGATCGCCCTTGACGCGCCGCCCGCTTGGGTCCCTCTTCCGCTCGGGGGGTGCGGTCATGGCGGACAAGAGCAACCGACTTCGAGCCTTCGGAAACTGGCTCCAGGCGTGGCGCGAGCGGCTGGGCGCGCTCTCCGACCTGCGCATCACCCTCGGCGTGATCGCGCTCGGCGCGGTGATCGTCGTCGGCCTCGATCCCGGGCGCGACGTGATCCGGGGCATGGTCGACACGGCGAATACGCGGGGCAACGGCGCCGCCGGCATTCCCGGCGATGTCCGCCTGCAATGGTTCCTGTTCTGGTTCGCCTGCCTGTGGACCGGCGTCAACGCCTGGTATTGGTCGCACCTCCTCTACAAGGCGCGGTGCGGCCATGGCGAGCCGGGCTGGTTCCGCGGATTCCGCCGCTTCCTCGGCATCGTGCCGCTGGTCTGCGCCGTGATCGCGATGTTCATGGTCGCCGAGCGCGGCGTCGCCGACATATGGCGCGCCGCCGCCTTGTTCTCGGCCACGGCCTTCGCTCTCCTTGTCTTCTTCTGGTGGCGGGGCCGGCTCGCCGAGCGCCATCCGGACGCCTGGTACAACCAGCCCGTTCCCTTCTTCGCGACGCCGGAGGGGGAAAAGACGACGGCGATCCTGCGCGGCGACGTCGCCTTCATCGCGGCCAGCATCCTGCTGTCGATCCTCCTGCTGATCCTCTTCATGATCCCGGGAATCCGCACCGAGGTCGCCTGGACGCTGGGCCCGGCCGCGATCGCGTTCGCCTCGATCGGCTGCATCATTCCGTTGACCTCCGGGGTGATCTGGTGGGGACGCCGCTTCGAGCTTCCCGTCGTCACCATCGGGCTGGCGATGGTCCTCCTGTTCAGCCTCTGGAACGACAACCACCAGATCCGCGTGATCGACGACCAGCCGAACTTGGCGCACCGGCCCCAGATCCTCGACGCGCTGAAGCGATGGGAGGAACTGCACCCGGACCAGTCGGATCCGATCGTCCTCATCGCGACGGCGGGCGGGGCGTCGCGCGCGGCCTATTGGACCGGCACCGTGCTGCGGGCGCTGGAGGACAATGATCCCTCGCGCGACTTTCCGCGCGACGTCTTCGCCATCAGCAGCGTCTCGGGCGGCAGCCTCGGAGCGGTCGGCTATGCGGCGTGGATCGCGGACCACCAATATGAGGAAGGCCGGCTTCCCGCCCCGGCGCGCCAGGACCGCGCCGAGTTCGTGCGAACCTTCTTCGGCACCGACTATCTCGCGCCGGCCGTCGGCGGGCTGCTCTTCCCCGACTTCATCCAGCGCTTCCTGCCCGGACCGTGGATGCCGAGCCGCGCGACCTCGCTCGAGGAATCGTGGGAAAAGGCCTGGGAACGCTCGAACGCCGCCTGCGCCGCGCTGAGCGCCGCCGGTCCCGGCCATGTCTGCCCGACCCGCAACCGCATGCGCGAGGATTTCCTGCGCATCTGGGAGGGAGTGTTCGATCCCGGTGCCGATGCGCGGTCCCGGCGCTGGGTGCCGATCGCCCTGGTCAACGGCACCCATGTCGAAAGCGGCAAGCGAATGATCACCGCGCCGGTGAAGATCAGCAGCGACGTGTTCGAGGACAGCTACGACTTTTACGATTCCGTGCAAGGCCCGATCCGGGCGTCGACGGCCGTCCTCAACAGCGCCCGCTTCCCGATCGTCAGTCCGGCCGGGACCTTGCTCAATCACGGCCACATCGTCGACGGCGGCTATTTCGAGAATGGCGGCATGGAGACGCTTCTCGACCTCGCCCGCTACATTCGCGAGAAGGTCCCTCACCGCCCGATCATCATCGTCGAGATCAACAATGACGACCAGGCCGCCGCCGGGGACTGGGCCCGCCACCCGCCCGGCGGCGAGCCCGACCAAGGGGTGGCGGTGCGGCCGGTCGGCGATCACGACCGTTCGCCCTTCATCGGCGAGATCGGCTCGATCGTCGGCGGCCTCTATCGTACCCGCGACGCGCGCGGCGTCCTCGCCGCCAAGCGCGCCTCGCGGGCGCAGGGCAGGGCCGATGCCGACACCGAGTCGGTGGACGCCGGCACCCGGCCGGCGCAGTCCGCCGCCAGCATCGACTTCATCCAGTTCAAGCTGGGCAAGTTTGCGAGCAAGCAACATACCGCGATGAGCTGGGCGCTTTCGCTGGGTTCGCGGGACCGGATGGACGTCGTCTTCAACATGAAGGCCGAGGAAGTGCCCGATTGGCTGAAGGGACGCGGCTACAGCGAGAGACGCCGGGCGCAGGCGATCGCGGATCTGCAGGCGGTGATCCTGTGCCGCCCGCCGCCAGGGGAGACGCAGGTCCTGAGCTGTCCCGCCCGCGAAAACCGGGCCCAGATGGTTGTCCTCCAGCGCCTGTTGCCGCGACGCGTCGGCACCGGGCCGCCCGGGACCGCCCCGGCGGCGGAATGACCGGCGCGGTCGCTCGCATCGTCGCGGCCGCAGGGAGCCTTGGTCAGGGATGAGCTTCGGGAAGGGAGGGATTTGCCGTGAAGCACGCGCTCATCGCCGCCGCCCTGATTGCGCTCGCCTGCCTCGTCATCGCCGCGATCGCCATCGCCCTCGTCAAATTGAGCCCGGCGGCGCGCCGGCGGCGGCGGCGCAAGCGTCACTCGGTCAGGCACAGGATCGACTTGTTCTCCGAGCATGAGCCCAATCCCGAAGGTGATGCATAAAATTCAAGATTGTTGCATAATTATGCATTAGCGGGCATGGCCGCGCACGATGATTCGCGTTGCCATCCTTGGAGCCTCGGGCTTTGTCGGTGCGGAGCTGCTGCGGCTTTGCGCTCAGCATCCCCGGCTGCGACCCGCCAAATTGTTCGGGAGCAGCCAGGCCGGGCAGAGCCTGGGTGCCGTCCACCCGCAGCTGGCACTCGCTTATCCCGAGGCTAGGGTGAATAGTTATTCACCGGCAGCTCTGGACGGGATCGACCTGGTTTTCGCCGCCCTTCCCCACGGCCAGTCGCAGGCGGTGGCGCCCGACATCCTCGCCCGCGCCATTCCCTTGGTCGACCTCGGCGCCGACTTCCGGCTCGATTCCGCCGAAGCCTATGCCCGCTGGTACCGCGAGCCGCACCGAGCGCCGGAGCTTCTCGGCCGGTTCGTCTACGGGATTCCGGAGCTTCACCGGGCCTCGATCTCCGGTTCGGCCACGGTGGCGGCGGCCGGCTGCTACGCCACCGCCGCCATCCTCGCGCTGAAGCCGCTGATGGGCCTGATCGATCCCGGCACCCTCGTCGTCGACGCCGCCTCCGGAGTCAGCGGCGCCGGCAAGGCGCTCAAGGAGGTAACGCATTTCAACGCGGTCGACGAGAGCTTCGCCGCCTACGGCCTGCTCAGCCACCGCCACACCGCCGAGATGGAGATGGCGCTGGGCAGCCAGGTGCTGTTCACCCCGCACCTCGTGCCGATGAACCGCGGCATCCTCGCCACCTGCTATGCGACCGCCGCGGGACCCTGCGACCCGCTGCAGGCGTTGCGCGAGGCTTATGCGGGGGAACCCTTCATCCACGTCTCGGAACGCCTTCCCGCGACGAAGTGGACGCAGGGTTCCAATGCCGTCCACCTCACCGCGCGCTACGACGACCGCACCGGCCGGGTGCTGGCCATCGCCGCGCTCGACAATCTCGTCAAAGGAGCCGCCGGCCAGATGATCCAGTGCGCTAATCTCATGCTCGGCCTCGACGAGACGGCCGGCCTGCCGGTCGCGGGCCTGTACCCGTGAGCGTCACCGCCGCAGAGGGCTTCGTCGCCGCCGGATGCCATGCCGGCATCAAACGGCGCCGCTTCGACATGGCGATGGTCGCCACCGACGACCGCCGCCCGGTCGCCGCCGCGGCGGTGTTCACCCAGAACAAGTTCGTCGCGCCCCCGGTGCTCTTGTCGCGGCGGCGGCTGGCCGACAATCAAGGGCGGGCGGCGGCGATCGTCGTCAATTCCGGCAATGCCAATGCCGGGACCGGCGCCGCGGGCCTGGCCGATGCGGAAGCGATGGCGGCCGAGACGGCGCGGGCGCTCAACGTCGCCGCCGAAGACGTCCTGGTCTGCTCGACCGGCATCATCGGCACCGCCCTGCCGATGGACGTCATCCTCGCCGCCACGCCCAAGCTCGCCAAGAAGCTGTCGGCCGGCGGCGCCCACGACGCCGCCCGCGGCATCCTCACCACCGATCACAATCCCAAGGAGGCGATCGTCAAGGGCGCTTCCTTCACCCTCGGCGGCATGGCCAAGGGCTGCGGCATGATCGCCCCCAACATGGCGACGATGCTCGCCTTCCTCACCACCGACGCCGACGTTTCCGCCGAGGAGATGACCCGCATCCTGCGCGACGCGTCCGACCGGACCTTCAACACGCTCAACGTCGATGGCGCCACCTCGACCAACGACACCGCTATCCTGCTCGCCTCCGGGCGGCGCGGCAGGCCCGACCTGGCCGAGTTCGCTGACGCGGTGCACAAGGCCTGCGAGGACCTCGCCCTGCAAATGGCGCGCGACGCCGAGGGGATGACGAAGATGGTCGCCCTCTCGGTCACCGGCGCCGCGTCCGACGCGGAGGCGCGGATCGCGGCCAAGTCGATCGCCGAGAACAATCTGGTCAAATGCAGCTGGTATGGCGGCGATCCTTATTGGGGGCGGCTGCTGGCGGCGGCGGGATCGGCCGGGATCGCCTTCGAAGCCGAGAAGACGGCGGTCGCCTATGGCGGCATCGTCGTCGCCCGTGGCGGCACCAACGCCGGCCACGACCACGACGCCGTCGCTCGCCACATGAAGCAGGAGCGGATCGAGATCGAGGTCGCGCTCGGCCTCGGCAGGGGCCGGGCGCAGGTGATCGGCATCGACCTCGGCCCCGGCTACATCAAAGAGAATTCGAGGACCTCATGAGGAGCGCGAGCGAGACGGCGGCGATCCTCGTCCAGGCCCTCCCCTACATCCAGCGCTTCCACGGCCGCTCGGTGGTGGTCAAGCTGGGCGGTGCGGCGATCGACAAGGCACTCGACCGCGCGCTGGCGCAGGACGTGCTGCTGCTCAGAAGCGTCGGCGTGCGCTGCGTGCTCGTCCATGGCGGCGGGCCGCAGGTCGACGCGCTGATGAAGAAAATGGGCAAGGAGCCCGAATTCAGGGACGGGCTGCGAGTCACCGACGCCGAGACGCTCGAGATCGTCCGCATGGTGCTGACCGGCAAGATCAACCGCGACCTCGTCTCGACCATCAACCGCGAGGCGCTCGACGATCCGGTCGCGGTCGGCGTGTCGGGCGAGGATGCCGGCCTGCTCACCGTCACCCCGCGCGAATCGGCGATGGGCTATGTCGGCGATGTCAGCCACGTCCGCGCCTCGGTGCTCGAGCGGCTGCTCGACGAGGGGCTTTCGCCGGTGGTGTCGACGATCGGCGCCGACGCGACCGGCCAGCCCTACAACGTCAATGCCGACGAAGCGGCGCGCGCCATCGCCGTCGCCATGGCGGCGGAGAAGATCGTCTACCTCACCGCCGCGCCCGGGCTGCTCGACGACGTCGCGGACGAGACCAGCCTGGTTCCTCGCCTGACGTCGTCCGAACTGCGCGAACGGATCGAGCATGACAGCGTCTCGAAGGGCATGATCCCCAAGCTTCGCGCCTGCGCCGACGCCGTCGACGCGGGGGTCGGCACCGCGCACATCATCGACGGGCGCGTGCCGCACGCCCTCCTGATCGAGCTGCTCACCGACGAGGGAATCGGGACGATGGTCAAGAGGGAGCAGAGCTGGTGACCCACCTCCTCACCGTCGCCGGTCTCGGCGCCGAGAGTTTCGACGAGATCCTCGCTTTGTCCGAGCTTCCCGACCTCGGCCTGCCGCTGGCCGGCAAGGGCGTCGCTCTGGTCTTCCAGAAGCCCTCGGCCCGCACCCGCAATTCGATGGAGATGGCGGTCGTCCAGCTCGGCGGCCACCCGGTCTATATCCAGAAGGAGGAGGTCGGCCTCGGCGCCCGAGAAAGCGCGGCGGACGTCGCCCGCACCCTCGCCTGCTACCATGCGATCGTCGCCGCGCGCGTCGTCGACCATGGCGATCTCGAGGCGATGGCGGCAGCGATGGAGAAGCCGCTGCTCAACCTGCTGTCCGACCGCGCCCACCCGCTGCAGGCGCTGGCCGATCTGCTGACGGTGAAGCAGCTGCTCGGCCGGCTGGAGGGCGCGCGGATCGCCTATGTGGGCGACGCCAACAATGTCTGCCGGTCGCTCTCCGAAGCCTGCGCCCTGCTCGGCGTCGAACTTCGCATCGCCAGCCCGGAAAGCTATGGCCTCGGCGAGACGCCGGAGCATGTGACGCAGCTCGTCGATCCGGCCGAGGCGGTGGAAGGCGCGGACATCGTCTACACCGACGTCTGGGTGTCGATGGGACAGGACGAGGAGACCGAAGCGCGGGCGAAGGCGTTCGTCGCCTACCGGGTCGACGAGGCGCTGATGGCCCGCTGCCCCGGCGCCCGTTTCCTCCACTGCCTGCCGGCCAGGCGCGGCGAGGAGGTGAGCGCCGGAGTGATCGACGGACCCCAGAGCGCGGTCTGGCTGCAGGCGGAGAACCGGATGCACAGCGCCCGAGGCGCGCTGGCCTGGCTGATGGGAGTGAGGGTATGAGGTCCGCCGTCATGCCAGCGGAGGCTGGCATCCCAACGGGTGAAAGCCGCAGGCACCCTTCCCCCCCCGGGACTTCAGCCTTCGCTGGGGCGACGAAAGGATGACCGACGCCCGCATCCGGCGGCAAAAGGCGATCGCCGACCTGATCCGGGCCGAGCCGCTCGGCAGCCAGGAGGAGGTCACCGCCCGGCTCGGCGCGATCGGCTTCCCGGTCGCCCAGGCGACGGTGTCGCGCGATCTCGACCAGATCGGCGCGGTAAAGGTGAAGCGCGGCGGGACGCTGAGCTATGCCCTGCCCGACCAGCTCGCCGGCAACGACTGGGCGGCGGCGCGCCTCCAGCGCATCCTCTCCGAATGGGTGCTTTCGATCGAGGCGGCCGGCAATTTGCTGGTGATCAAGACTCCGCCCGGCTCGGCCCATCTCGTCGGCCTCGCCCTCGACCAGGCGCGGCTCGACGAAATCGCCGGCACGATCAGCGGCGACGACACCTTGTTCGTGGCGCTGAAGGACGGGGTCGTCGCCGGAGTCGTCGCCCATCGCTTCCGCAAGCTCGCCCAGGAGCCGTCATGACCGCCGTCATTCCCGCGCCAGCGGGAAAATGGGGACAGGCACGAATTTCCGCCCTTACTCCCTCACCGGCCGGCAGGCAGGCGCACCCCGGGAATTCGTACCTGTCCCCATTTTCGACACGGACGCTGACATGAACCTCCCGCCCCCCAAGAAGGTCGTGCTCGCTTATTCGGGCGGGCTCGACACCTCGATCATCCTCAAATGGCTGCAAAGCGAATATCGCGCCGAAGTCGTCACCTTCACCGCCGACCTCGGCCAGGGCGAGGAAGTCGAGCCGGCGCGGCGCAAGGCGGAGCTGCTCGGCATCCGCCCCGACAACATCTTCATCGAAGACCTGCGCGAGGAGTTCGTCCGCGACTACGTCTTCCCGATGTTCCGGGCCAACACGGTCTATGAGGGCCAGTATCTGCTCGGCACCTCGATCGCGCGGCCGCTGATCGCCAAAAGGCAGATCGAGATCGCGAGGGCGGTCGGCGCCGACGCCGTCTGCCACGGCGCCACCGGCAAGGGCAACGACCAGGTGCGGTTCGAGCTCGCTTATTATGCGCTCGAGCCCGACATCCGCGTCATCGCCCCCTGGCGCGAATGGGATTTCGCCAGCCGCGAGCAATTGATCGGCTTCGCCGAGCAGCACCAGATCCCGATCGCGAAGGACAAACGCGGAGAATCCCCCTTCTCGATCGACGCCAACCTCCTCCATTCCTCGTCGGAGGGGAAGGTGCTCGAGGACCCGGCGGTCGAGGCGCCCGAATATGTCCATCAGCGCACGATCGCGCCCGAGGACGCTCCTGACAGGGCGACGGTGATCGAGATCGGCTTCGAGCGCGGCGACCCCGTCTCGATCGACGGCGAGACGCTCGCCCCCGCCGCCCTGCTCGCCCGCCTCAACGACTTCGGCCGCGACAACGGCATCGGCCGGCTCGACCTGGTCGAGAACCGCTTCGTCGGGATGAAGTCGCGCGGCGTCTACGAGACCCCCGGCGGCACCATCCTGCTCGCCGCCCATCGCGGTATCGAATCGATCACCCTCGACGGCGGCGCCGCCCATCTCAAGGACGAGATCATGCCGCGCTACGCCCGCCTGATCTACAACGGCTTCTGGTTCAGCCCGGAGCGCGAGATGCTGCAGGCGCTGATCGACAGGAGCCAGGAACATGTTTCGGGCACGGTGCGGGTAAAGCTCTACAAGGGCAATGTCACCGTTATCGGCCGCGAGAGCGCGCTCGCCCTCTACGACCAGGATCTGGTCACTTTCGAGGAAGGCTCGTCGAGCTACGACCAGCGCGACGCCGCCGGCTTCATCCGGCTCAACGCGCTGCGGCTCAGGATCGCGGCGAAACGGGCGCGGCAGCGCTGATCCCCAGGCGGAGTAACGGCTCAATATTGACTTCGCCCCGGACGGATGAGACGCCCGTCGGCAATCGGGGATAAAAGGAGGATCCATGATCACTGCGCTGAACATGACCGTGCCGCTCAAGCAGGATCCGGAAACGCAGCAGAAGCTGCAGCATCTCAAGGCGATTTTCGCCGACCATATCCAGCCGGAGATCGACCGCGCCCTGCGCAAGTCGCGCATCGTCCACTTCGTGCGGGTGCTCGTGATCGACGACAAATATCTGCAGGTGTTGACGGAATTCGACGGCGATCCCGAGGAATATACGGAATTCTTCCGGCGCGAGCTTCCACACGTGTTCAGACCGATCTTCGAGCTGGCGGACGGCGTGCCGCCGTGGGACGAGCTCAACGACCAGGACAGCTTCTTCGAGGCCTCGCAGGGAATGAACGTCAAGTCGCTCGGACGATCGACCGACGGCCGCGAGGGCCAGGGCTGGCTGTTCAGCTATTTCGGTAAGACGGTGCGCGAGATCGAGGAAGCGCTCGCCCAGGCCGGCGGCAAGAACGGCGGCGATGCCAGCGCCGGCGGCGGCGAGGCCCCCGAGGCGAAGCAGCCGGCCCGGCCCGGCACGCCGCCGCGGCCTTACGGCTGACGCGCGGAGCGGCGCCGGGGGCAGCGGCCATGCCGGTCGATACCAGCGATCTCCAGGCCATGGTGCTCGGCAACATCGCCGGCTACCAGCTGGTCCGCCACCTTATCTTCGCGGCCCCCGATGCCGGCGCATTGCGCCGCTTCCTGCCGAGGCTGCGGCCGCTGATCCTGTTCGGCACCAACAAGCCGACCCCGGCGCGCGGCTGGGTCGCCAATATCAGCCTCGCTCCCGGCGCGATGGCAGCGCTGATGCCGCCCGATCTCTACGCCAGGCTCGAAAGCAGCTTCCGGGCGCCTCCCGACGCCGAGCGGCTCGGCGACGTCGGCGCCAGCGCCCCGGCGCATTGGTGGGAGGGACAATTCAACGGACGGGAGGTGAGCTGCTTCGTCCATCTCCACGCCGTCAACGCCGCCCAGCTCGAGGCGGCGACGGCGGCGATACTGAGCGAAGCGGCCGCGGCCGGCCTGGTCGAGAAGATCCCGCGCGCCTCGGGCGGGCGCCTCGACGGGCATTTCCTCGGCTTCGGACCGGTCGGCAAGGGCGCCCGGCTCCATTTCGGCTATGTCGACGGCCTGTCCAACGGCAAGATAGCGTGGAGCGGCCCGCCGACCCCCGAACGGCCGGTGGACTTCCGCTCGGTGGTGATCGGCTATTATTCGGACGACTTTCCCTGCGCCCCGGCGCGCGATCCCGCCGCGCAGGTGCTGCGCGATTCGAGCTATCTGGTGTTCCGCTGGGTCTATCAGGACGTCGCCACGTTCGAGCGCTTCCTGAGCGAGAAGGGCCCTCCATTGTTCCCCGCCCTGCCGGCCGCCGCCGCGCGGGAGCGGCTCGCCGCGAAGATGATGGGCCGCTGGCGCGACGGCACGCCTTTGTGCCTCTCGCCCGATCAACCGGCGCCCGAGCGTGGCGAGGAGGCCTTTGCCTTCGCCGACGACCCGCAGGGGCTCGCCTGCCCCGTCTCGTCGCACATCCGGGTCATGAACCCGCGCGACCAGCAGCTGTCCGGGATGGCGGCGACCACCGGCGTGCCCCAGATCGTGCGGCGCGGCATGCCCTATGGCCCCGAGCTCGAGGGCGAGGCTGACGACGGCGCCGACCGCGGCATATTGGGCCTGTTCGTGTGCGCCTCGATCCGCGAGCAGTTCATGCGCCTTGCCGCCTGGGGACAGCGCAACAATTTCAGCGACGCCTTCCCGGCCCATGGCCACGACCAGGACGCTCTGATCGGCAACCGGGCGGTGGCGGGCGCGACCCGGTCCTTCCGGGTGCCGCCGGGCCCGGCCGGGGGCGGCACGGTGACGGACCTGCCCGACTTCATCCGTACAAAGGCGACCCAGTATCTGCTGATGCCGAGCGGCCAGACGCTGACCCGGCTGGTGCCGCTCTAGGGATATCCTCCCCGCCGGAGATGGGAAGGAAGGTTCAGCTCCCGCTTCGCTGCCTCGATCTGCTCGCGCACCCGCTCCGGCGCGGTGCCGCCATAGCTGGTGCGGCTGCGCACCGAGTCATCGACGCCGAGGACGTCGTAGACCCGTTCGTCGATCCGGCCGTCTATCTGCTGCAACGCGTTCAGCTCCAGGCCGGCAAGGCCGACGCCGCCTTCCTCCGCCGCCTGCACCGCGCGGCCGACGATATGGTGCGCCTCTCGGAACGGCACGCCCGCTTCGCGCACCAGCCAGTCGGCGAGGTCGGTGGCGGTGGCGAAGCCGGCCTCGGCCGCGGCCCGCATCCGGTCGGCGTCGAACCGGATCGATTCGACCATGCCGGCCAGCGCCTGAAGCGACAGAATCAGCAGGTCGTGGGCCTCGAAGACCGGCGGCTTGTCGTCCTGCATGTCCTTCGCATAAGCGAGCGGCAGGCCCTTCATCACCATCACCAAAGCGACCATCGCGCCGGCGATTCGGCCCGCATGGCCGCGGACCAGCTCGGCGGCATCGGGGTTGCGTTTCTGCGGCATGATCGACGAGCCGCTGCTATATTCGTCGGGAAGGCGGACGAAGCCGAACGGCTGGCTCGCCCAGATGATCAGCTCCTCGGCGAGCCGCGACAGATGGAGGCCGCATTGGGTCGCGGCCATCAGGTAATCGAGCGCGAAGTCGCGGTCGGAAACGGCATCGAGCGAATTGGCGCAAGGCCGGTCGAAGCCCAAAGCGGCGGCGGTGGCGTCGCGGTCGATCGGAAAGCCGGTGCCGGCCAGCGCGGCGGCGCCGAGCGGGCATTCGTTGAGGCGGGCGCGGGCGGCGGCGAAGCGGGCGCGATCCCGCCCCAGCATCTCGTAATAGGCCATCAAATGGTGGCCGAGAGTGACCGGCTGGGCCGACTGGAGGTGGGTGAAACCGGGCATCACCGTGGCGACATGCTCCCCGGCGCGGGCGACGAGGACGCGCTGGAAGGCGGTCAGCGCCGCGTCGGCCTCCTCGATGGCGCCGCGGACCCAGAGGCGGAAATCGGTGGCGACCTGGTCATTGCGCGAGCGGGCGGTGTGGAGGCGGCCGGCGGCCGGCCCGATCAGCTCGGCTAGGCGCGCCTCGACGTGCATGTGGATGTCCTCAAGCGCGGGATCCTCGCGCACGCCGAGCCGCGCATATTCGTCCTCGATCCGCTCCAGCCCCTCGGCGATCGCAGAAGCATCCGCCTCCGCGACGATCCCCTGAGTCTCCAGCATGGCGACATGGGCGAGCGAGGCGGCGATGTCCTCGCGCCACAGCCTCTTGTCGAAGCCGATCGAGGCGTTGATCTCGCGCATCAAAGCCGCCGGCCCGCCGGCAAAGCGGCCGCCCCACATCAGGTTCGTACCAGGCTTGTCGTCGGCGACGGCGGGTCTCCCGGCGGTTGGAGAGGTTGCGATAGGGCAAAGGAGGGTTTGGGCTCAAGGGCGGGGCGGATGGAAGCCTAGCCCTCGCACCCTGCCCCCGCTAAGCCGCCGCCATGCGCCAGGCCACCGGCACCCTTCACTTCGAGACGTCCCGTCAGGGCCTCCTCGAAATCACTCGCGAGGTCGAAGCCTGGACCTGCGCCCAGAATATGAACGAGGGCCTGCTCACCCTGTTTTGTCGCCACACCTCGGCCTCGCTGCTCATCCAGGAGAATGCGGCGGCGGCGGTGCGGAGCGACATCGAGGCCTGGGTGGCGCGGCTGGCGCCCGAGGATGCGTCCGCCTACGCCCATCGCGACGAGGGGCCGGACGACATGCCGGCGCACCTCCGCACGATCCTCACCCAGGTGCAGCTCGCCATCCCGGTGATCGGCGGCCGCCTCGCGCTCGGCACCTGGCAGGGCATCTATCTGTTCGAACATCGGCGGCGGCCGCACCGGCGCAGCCTCGCCCTCCACCTGATCGGAGCCTGACCGGTGAGCCTCGACTCCGTCCGCGCCTGGCTCGCTGCTCATGCCCCCGATCTGCCGCTGATCGAGGTGGCCGAGAGCACCGCCACGGTCGACACTGCCGCCCGCGCGCTCGGAGTCGAGCCGGGGCGGATCGCCAAGACGCTGGCGGTGCGCGTTCGCGACACCGTGTTCCTGCTCGTCGCGCGCGGCGACGCGCGGCTCGACAATGCCAAGACCAAGGCCGAATTCCACGCTCGGCCGCGAATGCTCGGGCCGGAGGAGACGCTGGCGCTGACCGGCCATCCGGTCGGCGGCGTCTGTCCGTTCGGGCTGGCGACCGAGCTGCCCGTTTATTGCGACGTGTCGCTGAGGGATTTCGACCTCGTCTATCCGGCGGCGGGCTCGCTCAGCTCCTCGGTCGAGGTGACGCCGCAGCGCCTGTTCGAACTGGTCGGCGAACGCTGGGTCGACCTGTGCCGCCGGCCCGGATGAGCGGGGTCAGCCGGCGGCGCAGCGGACGGTGAGGCGGGCGAAGGCGGTCTCGGCCTGACTGAGCTGCCGGCGCTCCGCCTCGAGCCCGGCCCGATAATCGGCGATGTTCCGGGGCGTGTCGGGTGTCTTCAAATCGTAGAAGACGCAGTCGGCCTCGTAGAGGTTGCGGCTCCATTCCTGGTCCTCGCGGATCGCCTGGGCGAGATCCTCGGCCAGCGGCGAGGTGCGGACGCGGTCGAGCAGCGCCGTCTTGCGTCGCCAAGTCTCCGCTTCCTGCGCGCGCAGCCTTGTCGGCGTCGGCGGACCGGGGCAGGGGGAGATGTGGACGAGACCGCGCA
Organism: Allosphingosinicella sp.; assembly: GCA_036378975.1. Lineage (GTDB taxonomy): Bacteria > Pseudomonadota > Alphaproteobacteria > Sphingomonadales > Sphingomonadaceae > Allosphingosinicella. Next base: position 14,000 of record DASUVK010000059.1, read on the forward strand.
GATATTGCCGGAACTCGGCCCGCTCGGCCGATTCCTTCGGCGGCAGGCAGTCGCCGAGCGCCCCGCAGCCCGAGGCCAGCAGCGCGAGCAGCGCAGGGCCGGCGCGAAACGGGCGCGAAGATGCGATGGGCGGCCTCCCCCAATTCGCCGGGATAATGATCGCCGCCGCGCCCTCGCGCAAGCCGCGAACGGGCGATTGATCGGAGGGGTGAAGTGCCCCTATGGTCGGGCGATGAAGCGCCTTCTCCTGCCGCTTGCGCCGCTGCTGCTGCTTCCCGGCTGCGCCTCCGAGGGTACCGGCCCGGCGGCGGCGGTGCCGGCGGCGGCGAGCTGGCGCGCAGTCGCCACCGCCTATGACCGCGAGCGGATGCGCAAGTGGCGCACCGCCTGGGTGCGGGCGCTGGCCAAGGCGCAAGCGGGCGGCCATGCCTCCGAGGTCGCAAGCGAAGGCGTGCTGCTCGATCCCGACGCCGCCCTCAAGACCGCGGCCCCGCCGACCGGCGACTATCGCTGCCGCACCCTGAAGCTCGGCGGCCAAAGCGAGGGCCTGCTCGATTATGTCGCTTATCCCCATTTCGACTGCCGAATTACAGCGGGCGCCGGGGCGATGGACTTCGTCAAGCTGACCGGCTCGCAACGGCCGGTCGGCCGGCTGTTCGCCGACTCGGACCGCCGGCTGATCTTCCTCGGCACCCTCCAGCTCGGCGACGAGCGGGGGATATTGCGCTACGGCCACGACCGGCAGCGCGACATGATCGGACTGCTCGAGCGGGTCGGCGAGCGGCGCTGGCGGCTCGCTTTCCCTTACCCCGCCTTCGAATCCACGCTCGACGTGATCGAGCTCGTGCCCAAGGAATGAACCGGATGAAGCGCCTCCTGCTGCTGCCGTCTTTGCTCGCTTTCGCCGCGCCCGCCGCGGCCGATCCGCTCGCCGACCAGGTGAAGCAGGATCTGCCGTCGCTGATGGCCCTCTACCGCGACCTCCATGCCGGCCCGGAGCTGTCGATGCAGGAAGTGAAGACCTCCGCCAGGCTCGCCGCCGAAGCGCGCAAGCTCGGCTTCGAGGTGACCGCCGGCGTCGGCCGGACCGGCGTCGTCGCGGTGATGAAAAACGGGCCCGGCCCGGTGCTGCTGATGCGCGCCGACATGGACGCGCTGCCGGTGGTGGAGCAGACCGGCCTGCCGTTCGCCAGCAAGGTCAAGGCGACCAGCGTCACCGGCGTCGAGAGCGGCGTCATGCACGCTTGCGGCCACGACACCCATATGAGCGCCTGGGTCGGCACGGCGCGGCGAATGGCGGCGACCAAGGACCGATGGTCGGGGACCCTGGTGATGATCCTGCAGCCGGCCGAGGAGACCGGCCAGGGCGCCAAGGCGATGCTCGACGACGGCCTGTTCACCCGCTTTCCCAGGCCGACCCACGCCCTCGCCTTCCACGACAGCGCCTCGCTTCCCGCCGGCGTGCTCGGGCTCACCGTCGGCCCCGCTTTCGCCAATGTCGATACGGTCGACATCGCCGTCAGGGGCGTCGGCGGCCATGGCGCGGTGCCGCAGAACACCCGCGACCCGATCGTGCTGGCCAGCCGCATCGTCGGCACCCTGCAGACCCTCGTCAGCCGCGAGCTCGACCCGCAGGACGCGGCGGTGGTGACGGTGGGCAGCTTCCAGGGCGGCACCAAGCACAACATCATCTCCGACCAGGCGACCCTGCTGCTGACCGTGCGCAGCTACAACGAGAAGACGCGGCGCGCCTTGCTCGACGGCATCCAGCGCATCGCCCGCGGCGAAGCGATCGCAGCCGGCATGCCGGAGGACAGGATGCCGGTGGTGACGATCCGGGAGGGCGAGTTCACCCCGGCCGCGGTCAATACCGACAAGCTCAGCAACGCCACCGCCGCCCGCTTCCGAGAGCGTTTCGGCGCCGACCGGGTCCGGATCGTACCGCCGCCGATGGTCGGCGAGGATTTCGGCCGCTACCACCTCGCCGACCCGAAGATCGAGAGCCTGATCTTCTGGGTCGGCGGAGTCCCCAAGGCGAAATGGGACGCGGCCGGCGGCGACACGGCGAAGCTGCCGTCGCTGCACAGCCCCTATTGGGCCCCCGAGGCCGAGACGGTGATCGCCACCGGAGTGGAGGCGATGGTCACCGGCGCGTTGGGGGTGCTGGGCAAATAGCGGCTTTGCGGCCGTCCCGAACCGGGCGAAGTGGACGAAGTGGACGCTATGCAGGCGCTTTGCCTCCCTGCCGCGCAGCAGCCGTCGGGCGAAGCCTGGTGGAGGGGTGAAAGGCGTTGCCGTGGGAGGATCGCGCGCGGACAGGATGCGGCCTGCGCTTATTACCCCTCCACCACATTTCATGTGGTCCCCCTCCCCATCTGGCGATGGGGAGGAAAAGGGGCGCGCGAAGGCCTCCCTTGCGGGATGGAAGTTACGGCCGGCGCGTCCTTGCCACGGGCACCCGGGGCTGGACGACTTTGTGCTTTCGTTGGTTACGCGAAAGCGTCCAGACTTTGTTCGTGAAGAACCGGCGGGTCCCTTGCCTTCCGTTCGAAGGTTCAGGTGGCTCCGGCGCTCCTCCCCTGGCGGTTCGCAGCGCCGCCGGCCGGGGCCTTTCGGCGCCTGCCGGAGGGACATCGCAGTCCCGGCTCTTCGGTAGACGCGAGCTCATACGTTCCCGGATGACTTCGCGCCGGCCGCCGGCGTCGGGGGCTTCAACCCCTTCCGCCGCTTCCGCCTCCGCCGGGTGATCGGGCCGACTCGGGCAGACCTCCTACCTAGCCGACATATGAGAACAAGTCAAGAACATTCACTGTCGCCGGGCGCGGCGACGCTAGCGACCCTCGAAACGGGCCGGCTTCTTCTGGAGGAAGGCCAGCACGGCGTTGCGGAAATCCTCCGTCTCGCCCGCCGTGCGCTGCGCCGCGCGCTCGGCCGCCAGCGCCTCGCTCAGCGATAATTGCCCGGCCTCGCGCGCCAGCTTGCGGATCAGGCCCAGCGCCAAGGTCGGCCCCTGCGCGAGCCGGGTCGCCAGCGCGACCGCCTCCGAGGCGAGATGCTCGTCGTCGACCACCCGCGCGATCAGCCCCCAGGCGAGCGCCTGCTCGGCCGGCACCCGCTCGCCGAGCATCATCATCTCCATCGCCCGCGCGCGGCCGGCGAGCCGCGGCAGCAGCCAGGTCGCCCCGGCGTCGGGAATGAGGCCGATATTGACGAAGGCCTGCAGGAAATAGGCCGACCGCGCCGCGACGACGAGATCGGCGGCGAGAGCGAGCGAGCAGCCCGCCCCCGCGCAGGGTCCGTTGACGGCCGCCACAACCGGCATCGGCAAGGCGAAGAGGGCCTCGACCAGCGGGTTGAAATGCTTTTCGAGCGCGGCGCCGGCATCGTCGGGCAGGCCGCCACCGCCCGCCAGGTCGGCGCCGCTCGAAAAGCCCCTGCCCTCGCCGGTCAGCAGCAGGCAGCGGGCGCCCGACCGGGCGGTCTCGTCGACCGCCGCGCGGAGCTCGTCGACGGTCTGGCCGGAGAGCGCGTTGAGCCGGTCCGGCCGGGCGATGGTGATCGTCGCCACCGCCGCGGGGCTCTGCTCGACGCGAATATGTTCGTAGGCCATCGCCCCTCCCGTCCTCCCCGACCGGCCCGGGGAGGAAGCTTTCCGTCCGACGCCCTAATCGATAACAGGTCGCGCGGGAATGACCGCGGCGGCTTTGCTTCACGCCTGAGCGGGCGGCGTGACCTTGCCTCCACGCCGCGAGGCGCGGCAAATCATTCGCTCAGCGCGCCTTCTTGCGGGGCGTGGAGCCTGAGGCGGGCGACACGGCGGCTGTCGCTCTCGGTCACTTCCAGCCGCCAGCCCGATGGATGCTCGACGATCTCGCCGGCCTGGGGCACCCGGCCGGCCAGCACCGTGGCGAGGCCGCCGAGCGTGTCGACATCCTCCTCGACCGCGCCGAGCCTCGCGTCGATCGTCTCGGCGACGTCCTCCAGCTCGGCGCGCGCGTCGGCGTCCCAGATGCCGTCCTCGAGCGCGATCAGCATGCCGGGGGTCTCCTCGTCATGCTCGTCCTCGATCTCGCCGACAATTTCCTCGACCACGTCCTCGATGGTAACGAGGCCCTCGGTGCCGCCGAATTCGTCGACGACGATGGCCAAATGGACGCGTTCGCCGCGCATCCTCGCCAGCAGGTCGAGCACGCCCATCGATTCGGGGACGTAGAGCGGCTTGCGCAGCAGGCCGGCAATGTCCTGCGGCGGCTCGGCGCCGGACACTTCGACGGTGAAGACGTCCTTGATGTGCGCCATGCCGACGACGCTGTCGAGGCTCTCCTCATAGACCGGCAGCCGGCTGTGGCCCGCCTCCGCGAAAGCCGCGACGAGATCCCTGAAGCTGATCGTCGAGGGCACGGCGATGATGTCGCCGCGCGGCACCGCAATGTCGGCGACCGTGCTCTCGCCGAAATGGAGGAGGTTGCGGAGCATCTGCCGCTCGATCGGCGAGAGGTCGCCGACGATCGGCGCCTCGCCCTCGTGGCTCTCGATCGCCTCCTCGATCTCCTCGCGCAGGGTCGCTTCGCTGTCGTCGCCGAACAGCAAGGCGCGCAGGGTCCGCCAGATGCTGCGGTCGCCGTCGCTATGGATGTCGTCGGCCATCAGCCGTGAATCTCATAGGGATCGGCGACGCCCAGCGCGCCCAGCGCGCGCCGTTCGACCGCTTCCATCGCTTCCGCATCCGCATCGCCGCGTTCATGATCATAGCCTAGCAGATGGAGCGTGCCGTGGACCACCAGGTGGCGCGCATGATCGGCGACCGGGACGCCCCTGGCCGCCGCCTCGGCGGCGCAGACGCCGTGCGCGAGGACGACGTCGCCGAGCAGCGCCTCGCCCCCGGCTTCGGCCAGCGCGGCGAGCTGCTCCGGCGCGACCATCGGGAAGGAGAGGACGTTGGTGGCCTTGTCCTTGCGCCGCCAGGCCGCGTTCAGCGCCTTGACCTCGTCGTCGCCGGTGAACCTCACCGACACTTCGGCGACGAGGGCGCTGTCGAGCAGACCGGCAGCATCGCTTTCGGCCACGGCGGCGCGGACCGCGGCTTCGGCGAGCTCGGCCCAGCCGGTGCTACTGTCCCATTCCTCGGACGCGTCCGCTTCGACGAGGATCATCGATCCGCCCCCCAAAAAACCGGGACAATATACATTTTCCAAGCAGGCCCGGGCGCCGGCGCAACCGGGGCCGGAAAATGTATGCTGTCCCGGTTTCTGAGAACGATCGTCACGGCCCCTTGCCCTCATAGGCCTCGACGATCCTGCCGACGAGCGGGTGGCGGACGACGTCGCCGGCGCCGAAGCGGATGGTGGCGATCTTCGGGATCCCCTCGACCTTCGCCACGGCGTCGGCGAGGCCGGACTTGCCGGGCTCGGGCAGGTCGACCTGGAGCGGGTCGCCGCAAATCACCATCCGGCTGCGCATGCCGAAGCGGGTGAGGAACATCTTCATCTGCGCCGGGGAGGTGTTCTGCGCCTCGTCGAGGATGATGAAGGCGTCGTTCAAGGTGCGGCCGCGCATGAAGGCGATCGGCGCGATCTCGATCTCGCCCGAGGCGATGCGCCGCTCGACCTGCTCGGCCGGCAGCATGTCGTAGAGCGCGTCGTAGAGCGGCCGGAGGTAGGGATCGACCTTCTCCTTCATGTCGCCGGGCAGAAAGCCCAAGCGCTCGCCCGCCTCGACCGCGGGCCGCGACAGGATCAGCCGGTCGACCGAGCCGCCGATCAGCTGCTGCACCGCCTGCGCGACGGCGAGGTAGGTCTTGCCGGTACCGGCGGGACCGAGTGCGAAGATCATGTCGTCGCGGCCGAGCGCCTCCATGTAGACGGCCTGCATCTTCGAGCGCGGGACGATCGTCTTCTTGCGGGTGCGGATCATCACCTTGGGCGGCTCGGCCACCTCCTTGGTGATGATGCCGTCGAGGGTCGGCTGGCCCGACATGGCGATGATCGCGTCGACCATGCCAGCGTCGATATCCTGCCCCTCGTCGAGCCGGTTGTAGAGCCCGAGCAGCACGTCGCGCGCCCGCGCCGCTTCCTCGGGCTCGCCCTCGATCTGCACCTTGGCGCCGCGCGCGGCGATATAGACGCCGAGCCGGTCCTCGATCGCCACCAGATTGCGGTCGAACTCGCCGAACAAAGGCCCGAGCAGATGCGGCTGCTCGAACTCGATCTCGAGCCGGGCGCGGGGGGCGGCGGCGGTCGCCTCGGCTTTCTTGGGCGGCATTATCCCGTCACCCCGGCGAAAGCGGGAGCCCAATCAGCGCCGGCGACCCGCCTGGAATCAGCCCGGATTCCCGGTTTCGCGGGAATGACGCCGGCGAGGCTGTTCGGCCCGGCCGAGACGATTTCGACCTCGATCAGGTCGCCGATCCCGGCCCCCGTCTCGACATGCACCGATTGGAGCCAGGGCGACTTGCCGACCTTCTGGCCGGGCCGCTTGCCGTCACGCTCGAGCAGCACGGCGATCCGCTCGCCGACGCTCTTCCGGTTGAACGCCAGCTGCTGGGCGTTGAGCAGCGCCTGCAGGCGCTGCAGCCTCTCGTCCATCACCTCGCGCGGCACCTGATTCTCCATGTCGGCGGCGGGCGTCCCCGGCCGCGGCGAATATTTGAACGAGTAAGCCAGAGCGTAGTTCACCGCCGCGACGATTTCGAGCGTCGCCTCGAACTCGGCCTCGGTCTCGCCCGGGAAGCCGACGATGAAATCGCCGGAAAGGGCGATATCCGGCCGCGCCGCCCGCACCCGATCGAGAATTCGAAGATAGCTTGCCGAGGTGTGGCTGCGGTTCATCGCCCCGAGCACCCGGTCGCTGCCCGACTGCACCGGCAGATGGAGGTAGGGCATCAGCCTCTCCACCTCCGCATGGGCGCGGATCAGCCCTTCGGTCATGTCGTTGGGATGGCTGGTCGTGTAGCGGATCCGGGCCAGGCCGGGCAGCCGGTCGAGCGCGCGGATCAGCCCGTCCAGCCCTTGCGCGCGGCCCGCTTCATCCTCGCCCGTCCAGGCGTTGACGTTCTGGCCGAGCAGGACGATCTCCCTGGCGCCGCCGCCGACCAGCGCGCGCGCCTCGTCCATCACCGCCGCCCAGGGCCGCGAGACTTCGGCGCCGCGCGTATAGGGGACGACGCAATAAGTGCAGAATTTGTCGCAGCCTTCCTGCACGGTGAGGAAGGCACTCGGCCCCGGGCGACGCCGCGCCGGCAGCGCTCCGAACTTGGAGGCGAACGGCATGTCGGTGTCGATGCCGCGCCCTTGCGCGACGAGCTGCGGCAGCCGGTGATAGGCCTGGGGGCCGACGACGATGTCGACGCTGGGCGCGCGGCGCGGTATCTCCGCCCCTTCCGCCTGGGCGACGCAGCCGGCGACCGCGATCATCGGCCGCGATCCATCCTCGCGCTTCAGCCGGCCGATCTCGGAATAGACCTTCTCGGCGGCTTTCTCGCGGATGTGGCAGGTGTTGAGCACGACCAGATCGGCCTCGCCCGGCGCCGCGGCGGCCGACAGGCCCTCGCCTTCGAGCAATTCGGCCATGCGCTCGCCGTCATAGACGTTCATCTGACAGCCGAACGACTTGATCTGGAAGGTTTTCGGGGCGGGCCTGGTCATCGCTGCGCGCCTATAGGCGATCCGCCCTGCCGCCGGAAGGGCCGAGGGCCTCGACGATTTCGGCGCGTGCGGCCGCAGCCAGGGCCTTGCGGTCGGCGGTGGCGGGATCGACCGGCGCAAGGAAGCGCAATGTGACCGGCGCGGTGCCCGGCCGCGCCAGCACCTTGCGGACATTGGCGAGCCCCGTTTCGTTGCCGATCCACGCCAGATCGTGCGCCGCCGGGCCGTAGTCGAGCGCGACCGGCTGGACTGTGACGCCGGGCAGCGGCGGGTAGAGCGCGGCGAGCAGGCTGGCGCGGAAGGGCAGGATTACCGGCCCGCCGTCGGTCGTGCCTTCGGGAAAGAGGGCGACCGGCTGGCCGCTCGCCAGCGCGGTACGAAGCGCGTCGGCCTGGCCGCGGACGGCTGTCCGCTCGGTCCGGGCGACAAAGACGGTGCTGTTGAGGCTCGCCAGCCACCCCACCACCGGCATCCGCGCCACTTCCGCCTTGGCGACGAAGGCCGAGCCGCTCGCGCCGGCGACGACGAGGATGTCGAGCCAGCTCAGATGATTGGCGAGGAAGAGGACGTCGCGCTCCCGCGCCGAGCCGACCACCCGCACCCGCATTCCGGCCGCCCGCCCGACCCAGCCGAGGAAGCGCCGCGGCCAGGGTGAAGGGGCGCCGAACAGCTTCCAAAGGTAATGGAGGGGGACGCAGAGCAGGAACAGGGCCACGATCCAGGCGACCCGGAAGGCGAGGCGGACGAGGCCCATCAGCGCCACCTTGTCCCTCTCCCGCTTTCGGCGGCAGAGGAGGGACTCACCGCGCAGCGCTGGGAAGCCGGGGACTTGCCGTCTCTGCGGTACAGACCCTCACCTTCCCGCTTCGCGGGCCCATCCCTCTCCCGCGAAGGGCGGGAGAGGGATGTGAGCGGCGCGAGCCTCAATGCCTTCAGCTCTTCCGCCCGAGCGCGACGCCGTACAGCTCCATCCTGTGGTCGACGAGTCGGAAGCCGAGCTTCTCGGCGATTCGCCGCTGCAGCGCTTCCAGCTCCTCGTCGACGAACTCGATGACGTTGCCGGTCTCGACGTCGATCAGATGGTCGTGATGGGTGGCGTCGGCGGCCTCGTAGCGGGCGCGGCCGTCGCCGAAATCGTGGCGCTCGAGGATTCCCGCCTCCTCGAACAGGCGGACGGTGCGGTAGACGGTGGCGATCGAGATGCCGGCATCGATCGCGGAGGCGCGGGCGTGCAGCGCCTCGACGTCGGGATGGTCTTCCGCTTCGGAGAGGACGCGGGCGATGACCCGCCGCTGCTCGGTGATGCGCAGCCCCTTCTCCGCGCACAGCGCTTCGATGTCGATCCTGCGGGTCATGCAGGACACGCTTTAGCCGAATCGGCGGGGCGGTAAAGGCCGCCGGGGCGGTTTAGCCCCGGCGTGCCCTCTGGCTCACTTGGCGGCGCGGCCGGTGCGGCGGCGCTTGGTGCCCAGGCCGATCTTCTTGGCCAGGGTCCGGCGCTGCTCGGCATAATTGGGCGCGACCATCGGATAGTCGGCGTTGAGACCCCATTTCTGGCGGTATTCGTCCGGGGTCATCTGGTAATGAGTCATCAGATGCCGCTTCAGCATCTTCAGCTTCTTACCGTCCTCCAGGCAGACGATGTAATCGGGCTTGATCGACGAGCGGACCGAGACCGCCGGTTCCGGCCGAGCCGGCGCTTCCTCGGGCTTGGCGCCGAGCGCGTTCAGCGCCGTGTGCACATTCGCGATCAGCTGCGGCAGGTCGTTCACCGCCACGCTATTGTTGCTGACATGGGCGGAGACGATATCCGCAGTCAGGGTGATGAGGGTTTCGTTGAGTTCGTTGCTCTCAGCCATGCTTTCGCCTGCAAAACTTTCTACCACGAGGTTGTAATTCGGCCCCCCATGGTTGCGAATGATCCGTTTTGGTGGTTTTTACAAGCGAAAATTACGGCAAATACAAATTGCGGTTATGCTGTCGGGTATTTCGCCAGGGTCAGGGCGTCGAAAAGCTGGCCGTCGCGCCCGTTGTAATAATTATGCCGGCGTCCGACTTCGCGGTAGCCGTTTCGCCTATAGAGGCTAACCGCATGATTTCCTTCACGCACTTCGAGGTGGAGTTGTTCGGCCCCTTTACTGGCGGCGACCGCCGCAAAGCGGTCCAGCAGCAGCTGGCCAACCCCTTTGCCTTGCGACGAACGGCCGACGGCGAGCAGCAGCAACTCGGCTTCGTCGCCGACGATTCGAGCCAGCGCGAAGCCGATCACGGAATCTCCCTGCCGCGCCAGCGACAGCCAGACGCCGGCCATCGGCAGCAGCCCGGCGCATTGCGGCGCCGTCCAGGCCTCGCCGAAGGCGGGATCGAAGCTGTCCTCCATCACCCGCATCACCGCGCCGAGATCGGCGGTCCCGCCCTCCGACACGCTGATCGCGCCGGTCATGGCATCGGCCTGGCGTCGGGGCCGCGGCCGTAGATCGGCCGGGGCGGAAGCGATCGCAGGGCGGGCGCCAGCAGCCGCGCATCCGCCGCCCGCGGCAGCGCGTCGATCGCCTCGCCATGGCCGCGCGCGGCGACCAAGGCGGCGGCGCCCGAGCCGGCAACCCGATCGGCGCGGATCGCCGCGGCCGCCTCGGCGGGCGGGAGGGAGCGCAGCGCGTCCAGGGCTCGCATGGGTTCCTCGCCAAAGGTCTGGACGAAAAGCTGCCCGTGTCCGCCGTTGAGCGCAACCGCGATCTCGCGCCCCGCCGCCGCCGCGGCGGCGATCGCCGCCAGCGAGGAGAAGCCGGCCAGCGGTACGTCCCAGCCGATCCGGAGCCCCTGCGCCGCGGCGAGGCCGACGCGAAGGCCGGTGAAGCTGCCCGGCCCGCAATCGACGAGGATCGCCTCGGGCCGGCGCCCGGCCAGCAAGGCCTCGATCATCGGCACCAGCCGCTCGGCATGGCCGCGCCCGACCAGCTCGTGACGCTCGTCGACCAGCGTCGCGCCATCGACCAGAGCGGCCGAGCAGGCGGCGGTCGCCGTCTCGATGATGAGGATCATGGCAGCGTCACCGTCCCTGCCGCGCAAGCGGGAGTCCAGTCAGGCGTCTTCGCAGCGATCGGGCCAGCCTGGATTCCCGCTTGCGCGGGAAAGACGATGGCGGTCACACCGCCTCGACCGCCTCGACCTCGGGCACATAATGTTTGAGCAGGCTCTCAATCCCCTGCTTGAGCGTCATCGTCGAGGACGGGCAGCCCGAGCAGGCGCCGTGCAGGGCGAGATAGACGGTGCCGCCCCGGAATCCCCGGTAGACGATGTCGCCGCCGTCCTGGGCGACGGCGGGCCGCACCCGCGTCTCGATCAGCTCGCGTATCTCGGCGACGATCGGCGCGTCGGCGGGATCCTCGCCATAATCCTCGTCCGGCGCGACCTCGATGCCGGCCGCGGAGGCCGCTTTGAACAAGGGTGCGTCGCTCGAGAAATGATCGAGCAGGACGCTCAGCACCTCCGGCTTGAGATCGCGCCACTCGACGCCGGGCGCGGCGGTGACGGAGATGAAATCGCGCCCGAAGAACACGCCCTCGACCTCGCCGGTCGAGAAGATCGCCTCGGCGAGCGGCGAGGCTTCCGCATCCTCGGGGGTAGCGAAGTCGCGCGTGCCCGCCTCCATCACCCGCCGGCCGGGCAGGAATTTAAGCGTCGCTGGATTGGGCGTGGTTTCGGTCTGGATCAGCATGGACCGGATGTGGGCCGATCCGTGCCTCCGATCAAGTGGCGGCGCCGGCGCTCCCCGGCGATTAGCGGCGGATGAAGAGCGGCTGGGGGCCGGGACGGCTAGCTTGGCTTGCGGCCGATGATGCAGGTGTGCTCGATCTCCTCGAACTCGTGCAGCGCTTCGATCTCGAAGCCGGCGCGCTCCAGGCCAGCGACATGATCGGAGGCCGGAAAGGTCATGCCGCCGCCGGAAGCCGCGGCGAGGAAGTAGAGCGACGATTTCGAGGATTGCAGGCCGCGCGTCTCGAGCGGATCGGCGGTCGCGGACCACAGGAAGATGCGCCCGCCGGGCTCGAGGGCGGAGAAGGCGTTGCGGAACAGCTGCAGGCCCTGATCGAGGTCGAAGATTTCGACGAAATGCGACATCAGGACGCCGTCCGATCCTTTCGGCCAATTGTTCTCGAAGGCTTCGCCGACGACGTAGCTGACCGGGGCGTCGGGCGCGATCTCGGCCAGGCGGGCTTCCCCGTGCCGGCAGACGGTCGGCGTCTCGAGGATGCGAACCTTCATCCGCGGATGCATGCGGGCGAGATGCAGCGCCGTCGTGGCATCGCCGCCGGCGACGTCGAGGAGGTTCGAGACCTCGCCGAATTCGGGGACGGTCTCCAGCGCCTTGAGCAGCCAGGTCGAATAGGCGCCGAGCGCGTCCTGAAACAAAGTCTCCAGCTCGGGCTTGTCCGAGATGCGCTGATAGAGCGTGTCCCCCGGTCCGTCGAACAGGTCGAGGCCGGCATTGCGGCCCTCGCGAAGGCTCTCGGTCATCCGGCGCAGGCAGACCGCCTGCATGTCGGAGTTGAACTTGACGAAGGGCGCCATGCAGCCCTCGCGGCCGCTGACCATCAACGTGTCGGCGGTGGCGCTGTTGCGATAGCCGAGCGTCTGCGGATCCCGCTCGACCATGCCGGTGTCGCAAATCCCCATCAGCAGCACGCGCGCCGAGAATTCCGGTATGCCGAGGCCCTCGGCAATCTGCTCACGCGAGGCACCGGGATGCCCGTCAAGATAGTCGAACAGGCCGAGATCGTTGGCGCTGAACAGCGCCGTCGACCGGACATAGGCGTTCATGATCTCGAACAGATGGCTCCAGGGGCTTGCCCCCCGCGCCAACTCGGCTACCTGCATTCCTTATTCCTTCCGCAACTGGGTCCGAAGCTTGTCCAGCTCGACGCGATAGTCCCCGATGTCGCGGACCGTGAATAACGTGGGCTGAAGTATCTCATAGTCGATGCCGCTGGCCATGGCGCCGTCGTCGAACGACCGCAACGCTGGCGCGCCGGACGCGTAATGGCTCCATTCGCCGGGAGAGGACAGGATCGCCGCCCCCAGGATCCGGCAGCCGGAGCCATTGCCGGCGAGGATACCGAACTCGATCGCCCAGGTATAGAAGCGCCCGAACAGGGCTTGCGGCGACAGCCCGCCCGGCGGCCCGGCCCGCGACGGGCCGTCATGATGATCGACGGCCGCTTCCGCCCACTCCGCGATCAGCGCCCGGTAATCGGGGCAGGCGAGTAAGGGGATGTGACCGAAGACGTCGTGCAGGAAGTCCGGCACCGGGACGTGATCGAGGGTGTTGCGGCTCCGGAAATGGCGCGCCACCGGGAAGATCCGCGCGGCGAGCATCTCCTGGTAGAGATCGTCGGGGACCATGCCGATCACATGCGCGGCGCGCCAGCCATAGGGGGCGAGGAAAAGGTTGAGATCGTCCAGCGAAGGAATCGTGTCGCGCGCGAATCTCAGGTCGGCGAAGCCCTCGCGAAAATCGTCGAGGAGCGCGTCCGGATGCGCGGACTGAAGCGCGATCAGGCTGTCGAGATGGTCCTGCCAGACCGCCAGATCGTCGACGTTGCGCGGCTCGGGCCGCCAGGCGTCAACCTCTTCGAGATAGGCGGCCATGCGTCCCTGCGACGGCCGCACGGCAGCCGGCGCGGCGACCGCTTCGACGGCGGTGGCGTTCATCGGGCCGGGGCCGCGGGACGGGCGGCGCGCATCAGGCCGCGCCGAGCACGGACATGGCGGCCGCCGCCGGCTCGGCGCGGCGCTCGAGGGCGCGCATCTGCGCGAGATATTCGCGCTGCGACGGCAATCGGCTGACCAGATCCCGGGCCTGCTCGCGGACCTGGCCGAACACCTGCTTTGCCTGATCCACGTCGCGCCGCGCCAGCGCGGGATGCGGCTCGCGCGCGCCATAGCCCATGCCGAGGATGATGACCGAATAGGAATAGGCCTCGAAGCCGTGATAATTGGGCTCGATGCTCTTGGCGTTGGGCAGCCGGCTCTTCCACAGCTCGAGCCGTTCGGTCAGCGAGGGCGGCGCCGGCGCCTCGCGAACTGCGCGCCAGAAGGGCGTGTCGGTCCGCCCCGCCGCCCGATAATGCAGCACCAGGAAATCCCGTACCCCGTCGATGCAATTGCCGACGATCCGGTTGAAGTTGCGGACCGCGCGCTCGTCGATCTCGGCGCCCGGAAAATGCGCCACGAGCTCCTCGATATTGTGCTGGATGAAGAAGATGCCGGCCGATTCGAGCGGCTCCACGAAGCCGGAGGACAGGCCGACGGCGACGCAGTTCTTCACCCAGGAATTGCGGGCGCGCCCGATCCGCATCTTGATGTGGTTGGCGCGGCAGCCCTCGGCGCCCGGCCCGATATAGGCGCGCAGCTCCTCCTCCGCCGCCTCCGGAGTGATGAACCGGGTGGAATAGACATAGCCCTTGCCGTTGCGGCTGTAGAGCGGGGTCGTCCAGGCCCAGCCGCAGGTGAGGGCGTGGGCGGTCGTGTAGGGATCGATGCCGTCGCGCTCGATGTCGCTCGGCACCTGCAGGCCGATCGCGGCGTCGTTCAGCAGATAGTCGCCGAACGGAATGAACGGCTCGCCCAGCGCCTGGTTGAGCAGCAGCCCGCGAAAGCCGCTGCAGTCGATGTACAGGTCGGCCTGGAGCTCGCCATGATTGCGGGTCTCAATCCCGGCTATCGCCCCGTCCTCGCCGAGCCGGACGTCGACGACGTCGTCGGTGAGGTGGTGGACGCCGCGGGCGGTCGCATAGCCTTCGAGGAACTTGGCGAACAGCAAGGCGTCGAAATGGTAGGCGTAGGGATATTGGGCGCGATGCTCGGTCAGGACGCGAGCGCCCTTGTCGTCGTCGAAGAAATCGCGGACGCGCTCGTCGAACACGCGTCCGTCGAGGAAGCGGGGCGAACTCTTGGCCTCGCACAGGGCCGGAATGGTGAAGCAGGCCTCGTCGAAATTCTGCTCGGGCCGGACGCGGAGCCACCATTCGCCGAGATTGAAGCCCTCGACCGTCTCGTAGCGCTGGAAGGGGTGATAGAAATGGCCGGGGCCGTCCTGCCAGTCGACGAACTTCACCGCCAGCTTGTAGGTGGCGTTGCAGTCGGACATCCAGTCCGACTCCTTGAGCTCAAGAAAGTCCAAGAAGACCTTGATGGTGCTGAAAGTGGCCTCGCCGACGCCGATCGTGCCGATTCGTTCGGACTCGACGACACTGACCTTGAGGTCGGGAAACGCCTTGATGAGATAGGAAGCGGTCATCCATCCGGCGGTGCCTCCGCCCACGATCAGCACGCTGCGAGTCATGGGTGTTCCAACCTCCGGGTCCGGCCTGTTTCTGGCGCCTGTGCCGCGTTACGGGAAATTCGTTCCTCGGGGTGATGGTGATGCAGTATTCGAGGTCCCCGCAGCGCTCGAGATGCGACCCTCAGAACGATCCGAGCTCGCTCTTCAGCCGCAATGCAGCTTAATCACGAAATTCGGCTTTGCAACCGCCGAATGGGGCCGACCGGTACGAAGATGTCGAAGGTAAGGCGCGCCATTTCGATTAGCCGCGGCAGAGTTTATTGTTGAATCGCTTACCGGCTCAATCGGCGGCGGCGCCGCACAGGGCGGCGACGCGCCGGCTCGCCTCGCGGACCGGGGCGAAGCCGGGATAAAGCCAGAAATCGTGCGGCAGTCCGGCCAGCACGAGTCGTTCGATCGGAGACCCTCGCTGCGCCATCAGGCCGGCGAAGGCGGCCGCCTCGTCGGCCAGCAGGTCGCAGGCCGGGCTGGCGACGGCGGTCCGCTCCGGCAGGGACGCCGCGAAGGGCTCCGGACCGAGCGGATCGAAGTCCGGCAGGGCCTCGCGGACCAGCGCCCGGAACCAGGGCATGAACTCGGCGTCGAGGCCGTAGCCGGCGCCGTAAGCGGCATAGGAATCGAACCGGCGATCCTCGCGCAGGTTCAGCATCGGCGCAATCAGCACCAGGCGTTCGGCGACGACGCCGGCCTGCGCGCAGAGCCAAAGGGCGATCAGGCCGCCGACACTGTCGCCGGCCAGGACCGGCAGGCCTGGCGCCGAAGCCGCGGCCTCCGCCGCCGCGGCGGCGACGGCGGCCAGGACCGCCGCCGGCGCCGTTTCCGGCGCTCGGGGATAGTCGATGGCGATGACGTCGCGGCCGCCGCCGTCGGCGATCAGCTGCAGCCAGGGACGGTAGATGGCGACGTCGTAGAAAACCAGGCCGCCGCCGTGAATGTAGAGGATGGGCCCCAGGCCGGGCCGGGGGGCGCCCGACGGCACCGCCACGAGCCGGTCGCCCGCTTCCGCGACCGGGTTCGAGGCGACGCCGCCGGTCGCCGCGACCAGCCGGTGCTGGCGGGTCCGCGCCGCAGCAGGATCGGCGCGGGCGGCGGCGAAATCGGGGCGGCCGAACAGTCGGCGCGCCGCCGCCACCCGGCGGAAATCGGGCGCCAGCGGCGTATCGGCCGCCGCGGTCAAGACGCGCCGGCCGGCACCGCGGGCAACGACCGCAGCATCAGCAGGAGGTCCGATACCAGATCGGGCGGCGGCGCCTCTTCGGGAAGCTGTGCCAGGTCGAGACCGTGCCGCGCCGCCGCCGAGACGAGAACGGCGACCACCGTCAGCGAGTCGATGCCGAGCGCGCTGAGGCTTTCGCCGCCGCTCAGCTCGAGCCCCGCCAAAGTGGGATTCGCCTCGACAATCTCTCCCTGGAGCTGCTGCAGCGTGATCGACATGCTCGAGCTTTCGGCCTCCGGCGACAATAAGGCTCCACCGATCACAGCCGGCGGCCCATGTCGAGACTCAACATGCCGGCGCCGGCTCCGCCTGGCGAGGCTCGAAGCCGCTCCCGGCGACGAGCCGGAACTCGGCCGCCGCGGGATGCCGCTCGGCGGCGCGGGCGAGCAGGGCCAGCAGCGTCCGATCGTCCGACTTGCCGTTGACGGTCAGCACCGCCTCGCGGGCCGAACCGATCACGGTCGGCACCATGTAGGCGGGAAGCCGCCGGGCGAGGGCCGCGCGGAGCGCGTCCAAATCCGGTTCCGCCTCGCCGTCCGAGGGACGGGCGACGGCGATCAGCCCGATCTGGGCGCCTCCAGCGCGCTCGATCAGGCCGACGATCGCCTGCTGGAGCGGGGCGAGCTCGAGCGCCTGATGGCGGATCTCGCCGAGATGAATGCGCCGGCCGGCAATCTTGACCATGTCGTCGAGCCGGCCGCCGAACACGAAGCGGCCGGCGGCGTCGAGATGGCAGCGATCGCCGGTGCGGTAATAGCGCACGCCGTCGATGACCGGGCAGGCGCGGGCGGTGTCGTCGGGGCGACCGACATAGCCGATCATGACCTGGCTGCCGCCGATCAGCAGCTCGCCGGGCGTATCGGCCGTCGTGATGCGGCCGCCTTGCTCGTCGAGCAACATGGCCTTGACCCCCGGGAGGGGACGTCCGATCGGATAAGGCGTCGCGCGCTCCGGCTCCGGCGCGGTGATCGTGTGGGTCAGGCAGACGATCGTCGCCTCGGTCGGCCCGTAGACGTTGAGGATCCGGGCCTGGGGCAGACGCTCGACCCAGATATCGATCAGGCGCGGGTCGCATTCCTCGGCGCCGGTCATCACCATCTCCAGATCGGGGAAGGTCTCGGCGCTCACCTCCGCTCCGTCGCCGGTGATCAGGGCGAGCAGGCTGGAGACCGCGATCAGGTGGGTTATCTTCTCGCGGCGCAGCAGGCGGCGCATCAGCGGCCCGGCCGGCAGCGCCCTGAACTGGTAGACGAAGGCGCCCAGCGACAGCGGCAGCAAAGTGTCTTCGATCGAGATGTCGAAGTGGAAGGGGGCGAGCGAGAATGTCCGCGAGGCGGGGCCGAAGCGCAGCACCTGATTATGGTTGTAGAAATAGTCGAGCAGGCTGCGGTGGCTGATCGCCACGCCCTTGGGCGAGCCGGTCGAGCCCGACGTGAAGATGACATAGGCTTCGGCCTCCTCGTCGACCGGACCCGCCGCGGCGAGGACCGCAGGCTCGGTCTCGGCGAGCGAGGCGGCGAGTATCTCCTCGAACGTCACCGTTGCGGTATCGCCGAACAGGCCGTCGAGGCGAACCAGCGCCGCGGCGGCGCCGACGACCACGGCCGGGCGGGCCTGGCCGGCCATATTGGCCAGGCGCTCCGGCGGATTTTGCGCGTCCACGGGAACATAGACGCCTTGCGCCTTCCATATCCCGCCCGCCACCACCGGCATGACGGCGCGCTTTTCGCTGAGCACGAGCACGCGTCCGCCGCTGGCGAGCCCGAGATTCGAGAGGCGGGCGGCGAGATGGCGCGAACCGCGCTCGAGCTGCCCGAACGTCAGCCGGACTTCGCCGTCGGACAGGGCCGGCGCCGAGGGCTTGACCGCGGCGGGCCAGGCGAACAGCTCGGCCAGTGGATAGCGCCGGCCCCGCCGGCCGGGCGCGCGCGAGCGATACCACCATTCCGGCACCGGCGGGCCGTCGGGAGGCCTCAGTCCGCCCATGCGCGCCGTCGCGGGTGCGGCGTCGACCGTATCATTCTCGAGGAACCGCGACAAAGCGAGCCGCAGATACGGATATTGAAGGTGCTGGATGTAATGGCCGGCGCCTTCGACCTCGAGGAAGCGGACGTCAGGGGCGCCTCGCAGGACCTCGCGCGTGTGCGCGTTGCTGATGATGTTGTCGCAATCGCCGGTGATCACCAGCAGCTTCATGCTCAGGCCGGCGACCGCCTCCCTTATCGGATAGGCCTCGTCCGCCGCGGTGCGGCCGGCATAGTTGAGCAGCGCTTCCCCGGTCGCCATTGGCGCGGCGAGGCCCCGGGCATGGGCCGCATCCGGCAAGGCCAGGAAGGTCGCGGCGCGGGCGGCCTCGTCGCCGGGCGCACGCGTCCAGTCCTTGGCGCCGAAAAACTGGGCGAGCATCCGCGTCATCGGCGCGGCGAAGCCGGGATTGGCCTTCACATTGTCGAAGATCTTCTGCAGCAGATCCTCATAGCCGCTGGTCGGCGACGGCCCGGCCGCGCCGCGCATGGTCGGGCCGAGCAGGGTGAGGCTGCGGACCAGATCGGGCCGGCGGCCGGCCAGATCGACCGCGATCCGGCCGCCATTGCACCAGGCCAGGACGTCGACCGCGCCGCCACCGCGCGTCTCCAGCACCTCGATCAGATCCTCGGCATGGTCGGTGAGCGAGGCGGCCGTGGCCATGCCTCCGGCGTGGATGTCGCCGCAGCGCGTCTCGGCGACGATCGGGGCGAAGCCGCCAGCCCGGTCGGCGAGCAAAGGCCGCCAATAGTCGAGCGGCAGGCCCAGCGCATTGATCAGGAGGAGGGGACGGCCGGCCCGCCTGGCGGTCCAGTAGCGCCGCCCGGCCGGCGTCGCGTGCGCGGCATAATCCTCCTTCAGCAAATCGGTCATCGGCCGTTCGTCCCGCGGCGACGGATGGAGCGGCGACAGGCCTTCATCGGCCAGGCCGCAGTCGATGAGTCCCCTGGCCATCACCCGCCCGACCGGATCCGCCCCGCCCTGGCGCCGGGCCAGCCCTTGCGTCTCGAGCCTGGCGATCCCCTCTTCGACCAGATCGGTGAGACGATCGCGCACGGCCGCGTCGAGGCCGAGCCGGTCGAGGTCGGCGTCGATCTCCGCCGCCGAAGGCAGGCGCGGCGGGAAACGCTTCGGATAGTCGCCGTCGCGGCGGGTCAGCTCGAGCGCGAGATCGCGGAACAGGGCGTCGAAGACCTGGCTCACGCGGCCGGCTTCCGCGCGTCGGCGCCCAGCGCGAACCGGATCTTCTCGAGCGGGCGGGCGCCGATCCGCCGGTAGAAATCGAGGCCCAGCGCGTTGCCCGGCGGCGTCTGCCATTGGAGCTCGTGGATGCCGCGCTCGCGAGCGAAGGCCTGCAGGGTCTCGACGAGGCGCCGTCCATGACCTTGGCGACGCCCGCGCTCGCGAACGTACAGACAGTCCATGTAGACGAAGTCGCGGGCCGCCCAGGTGGAATATTCGACGACCGCGGTCATGTAACCGAGCAGGCCCTTCCCGCCCGGCGCTTCGACCACCCAGGCGTGAAGCGCGGGCGGCTCGGCGAACAGGGCCTCCTCCCAGCGCGCGGGCTGGCCGTTTTCCTCGAAGGCGAGGCCCTCGTGCCGGGCGTGGAGAGCGCAAAGCTCGACCAGCTCGGTCAGGTCGCGTCGCTGCG
The DNA here is from genome assembly GCA_036378975.1 of Allosphingosinicella sp. Lineage (GTDB taxonomy): Bacteria > Pseudomonadota > Alphaproteobacteria > Sphingomonadales > Sphingomonadaceae > Allosphingosinicella. The sequence continues at coordinate 33,883 of DASUVK010000059.1, forward strand.
CCGGCCGGATCAAACCCAGCCTTCCAGCCGGCATTGAAGATAGGCGTCGGCCCCTTCGAGACGCCGGCCCGAGGCCATGATCGTCTTTACCCAGCTGTCGCGCTCGTGGACGTAGACCGCCATCTCCCAGATGCAGGCGAAGAGCGGGAGGCGGGTGAAGGTCACCCGGTCGCCGGCGATGTCGCCGGTCACTTCGAAAGCCTCGCTCATCAGATTGTTGCCGGCATACCAGCGGCCGATGAGCTGGTAGACCCCGTCCCGCGCGACGTGCAGCACGCTGAAGCCCAGGCCGTGATAGTTCGGATCCTCGGGCGGGGTCAGCAGTCGCGCCAGCCACGCGGCCGCGGGCGCCGCGGCAGCCGCCTGCTCCGCGCTCGCCGAGGGAAAGGCCATCCGATAGGGCTTGATCCGATAGCCCTGAACCTCGACGACGGGATCGCAGGTCAGCTTGCGCGGCTCGTAGGCGAAGACGTCGCGCCCCGCCGCACCTGCATCCGCTCCGGCGCTCATCGGTCCACGCCTACAAGCCGGCCGCGACCGGCGTCCGGACGTTCGCGGGCGCTGCGGCGATGGCGGCGAGCAGGAATTCCCGCTGGAACCGGGCCGGCGTGACGAGGCGGCCGGTCAGGGCCATGAAGAGGCGCTGCAAATGCTCGTCCGCGTTGATCCGGGCGTAGGTCGCGGCGATGGTTTGCGACGATTTCCCGGCGAGGGAATCCGCGCAGATGCCGCGGACATGCGGCCCCAGCGTTTCGGCGAAACGTCGCGCATAGGCCTCCAGCGCGGCTTCCAGCCCCTGCCCTTCCGCCAGCGCGGCCGCTGTGGACTCGACCAGCAAATCGGCGCTGACGAAGGCGAAGCCGCAGCCAACGCCGCTCATCGGATCGATCGACAGGGCGGCGTCGCCGGCAAACGCGCAACCCGACCACACCGGCGAACGGCCCAGATTGGGATAGCTCAGATAACCGTAAATGCCGGGCTCCGGCGCGGCTTCGCCGAGATCAAGCCCGTGCGGCAGGGGACCGAACAGGTCGAGCAGCGCGCCGGCTTTCTCCTTAGCGGGCAAGGCCAGGAGCGGGTGCCCGTGCGGCAGGAAGGCGCAGATCAGCGCCCGCCCTTGCGGCAGCGGATAATAGAAGATCATCCCGCCATCGTGATGCATGAACAGCGACCGGCCGGCCGCCGGTACCGGGCAATGCGCGAAATAGGCGAAGGCGCAGCCGCGGTCGTTCGGCGCGGTGAATTCCAGCGGCGCCGAGAGCAGTTCGGCGACGCGGGACTGACGCCCGTCGGCCGCGACCAGCAGGCCCGCCCGCACCTCCTGCTCGCTGCTGGCTTGGTCGAGGGTGACCGTCCAACAGCCGTCCGCGTCGCGGGCGAGACCGGTGGCGCGACAATCGAGGCGCAGGTCGATCCCGGCAGCCGCCCGCAAACGCGACAGCAGGAAGGGATCGAGGCGGCGGCGCTCGAGGTTGAAGGCGTCGACGGGGGCACCCTCCCCGGCCGGATCGAGCGCATAATCGCCGGGCGGATCGGTCCAGCCCGCTTCGGTCCAGAAGGCAGCCCGCGTTGCCCGTCCGAGCTCCCGGAAGCTTTGCTCGAAGCCGAGCTTGCGGATCACCGGCAAGGCCATGGGCTGGATGAAATGGGTGCAAAGCCGCTTGTAGCGCTCGTCGCTCGGCTTGCGGTCGACGATCAGCACCGACAGGCCGCGCTGCGCGAACAGCAGGGCCGCGGCGCAGCCGGCGATACCGGCACCGATGATCGCGACGTCGGTCCGCGGCATCGAGCGCCTACCCCCCGATCGGGTCATGCCCGGGCATAGGCCGCGTCCCCGTCCGGCGTCGCGGCCTCGCCGCCGTCGAGAACGCGGGCGAGTTCGCGCGCAATGATGTCGAGGCCCTGCTCGATCCGGCCGGGATCCGCGGTCAGCGGCGGCATCAGCTTGATCACTTCGCCGCGCGACCCGCTGGTTTCCATTATCAGGCCCTGCTGGAAGGCGCCGGCGCAGACCTGGTCGGCGAACTCGCCGCTGGGCAGGCGCAGCCCGCGCATCATGCCGCGGCCTTTGGGCAGCGCCCGCTCCCGGCCGTGCCGCGCCGCCTGGGCTTCCAGCCACGCCTCGGTCGTCGCGGTCAGCTTCTGCCGCTGGGCTTCGAACGCCGCGTCTTCCCAGAAATCGAGCGCCGCCGCGGCGGTGACGAAGGCATGATTGTTGCCTCGGAAGGTGCCGTTATGCTCGCCCGGATCCCAGACATCCAGGGTCTCGCGCAGGAGCAGCACCGAGAGCGGCAGGCCGAGCCCGCTCAGGCTCTTCGACAGGCACACGATGTCCGGCCGGACGCCGGCGAACTCGAAGCTGAAGAATTGGTCGGCGCGGCCGCAGCCGGCCTGGATGTCGTCGACGATGAGCAGGCTGCCGTGCCGTTCGCACAAGGCCGCAAGCCCCCGCAGCCAGGTCGCCGAAGCGGCGTTCAGCCCGCCTTCGCCCTGCACCGTTTCGAGCAGGAAGGCGGCGGGCGGCTCATGGCCGCTACCCGGATCGCAAAGCATCCGATCGATGATCGCGAGCGTGTCGACCTCGGCGCCGTGATAGCCCTCGTACGGATAGCGGTCGACGTCGCCGAGCGGCACGCCGGCGCCCTGGCGCTTGCTCCTGGACGCCGTGGCGGCGAGGGCGCCGAGCGTCATACCGTGGAAGGCGTTGGTGAAGGCGGCCACGCGCGAACGCCCGGTGACCTTGCGAGCCAGCTTCAGCGCCGCTTCGACCGCATTGGTCCCGGTCGGCCCGGGGAACATGACGCGGAACCCGCCGCCGAGGCGGACCCGCAGCAGCGCCTCGAACCGTTCCAGAAATCGAGCCTTGGCCGAGGAGTACATATCCAGCGAGATGGCGAGCCCGTCGGTGGCGATATAGCTGAGGAGTGCCTCCTTCAGCTTCGGGTGGTTGTGGCCGTAATTGAGGCTGCCTGCCGCCGAGAAGAAATCAATATATTCGCGACCGGCCTCGTCCCAGATCGTTTCGTTCACGGCACGCGAAAAAACCGCGGGAAACCTCCTGCAATAGTACCGAACCCGAGATTCAGACCGCGCAAAGACCGAAGTGTCCAAGACCAACCTATCCACTCAGCCTCCGGTCTTATCCAGCGCGGCGATGATGATGTGCGCGCTTGCCACTTGACAACCATTGCCCTTGGTTGATGTCTGTCAGCGTACCGAGGAGCCGCCAGAATGCAAGCTGAAGTTAGGCAGGACTTCCCGCTCCGCGAGGCGTGGAGCGTGGAGGATGTGGACTGCCTCGGCGTCGGCTTCGGACCCGCCAATATCGCCCTGGCGATCGCCCTGGAGGATTCGGACTTTACCGGGCGGGCGCTGTTCCTCGAGCGAATGCCGGCGCCCGACTGGCAGCCCGAGCTTTTGCTCGACGGAACCGACATCCAGCACAATCCGCTGCGCGACTTCGTAACCCTGCGCGATCCCACCAGCCCCTACAGCTTCCTTTGCTATCTCAAGGATCAGGGCCGGCTGCTCGACTTCCTCAACCTGGAGGCGACCTTCCCGCCGCGGGCGGAATATGCGCGCTACGTGCGCTGGGTGGCGCGCAAGTTCGACCGGTGGGTGTCGTACGGCGAAAGCGCGGTCGAGATCATTCGCGACCGGCGCCCCGACGGGCGGCCCTGCGTGATGGTCCGGACCAGCCTCGGCCGCTGCATCCGCGCGTCGGCTCTGTCCTTCGCGCCGGGACGCTCGGCCCATGTGCCGGAGATATTCGAGCCCGCGCTCGGCGATCGAGTCATCCATTTCACGCGCTATCTCACCTCGCTGGCGCGATGGTCCAGCCAGGGCGGCCTGCGCTCGGTGGCCGTGGTCGGCGCCAGCCAGAGCGCGGTCGAGATCATCCTCGATCTCAATCACCGCTATCCGGCCCTGCAGATCCACAGCCTGTGCCGCGGCTTCGGCTTCCAGCTGAAGGATACCAGCCCGTTCACCGAGCACGTCTATTTCCCCGAGTTCATCGACCTGTTCTACGACGCCGACGACGTCGCCAAGGATGCCATCGTCGACGAGCTCTGGCGCAGCAATTACAGTTCCGTCGACCACGACATCCTCAGCCGCCTCTATTTGACCCGCTACACTCAGAAGCTGTCGGGCCGGGAGACGATCCATCTGCACAGCGACCGCGCCGTATCGTCGGTGGAGGCGGGCGCGGACGGGGTCAGCCTCGAACTGAGCGGCGTCCGCTGCCCGGCCGCGGAGACGCTCAAGGTCGACGCCGTCATCCTCGCGACCGGCTTCCGCAATTTCGGGGCCAAGGCCAATCAGGAACTCTTCCATCCGCTCCTGAAGGACATCGCCGACGGCGCGCGCCGCCGCGACAATGGCGCCATCCACGTCACCCGCGACTATCGGCTGCTCGCCGGGGCGGACAGCCCGCCGCTGCCGCCCGTCTATATGAACGGCCTGTGCGAATCGACGCATGGGTTCGGCGACGCCGGCTCGTTCAGCCTGCTGTCGCTGCGCAGCTGGACGATCGCCCAAAGCCTCCTCGCCGCCCTGCGCAGCGCCAGCCCGGCGCGTCCCCCCGGACCCGCCTTCGAGGCCTCCCCCATCCGCCTGGAGAAAATGTCATGACGGCCCCCGGGACCGACCAAGCCGGCGGCGGAGCCGCTCCGGCTTCCAGATCCTATCTGCGTCCCGCCGCCGAGGCGGCCTATACGGACGAATATGACGTCAAGCTGCGCCGGCTGTTCCCGTGGCCGGGCAGAGTCGAGACCAATCGCCCGATCACCGGTTTCGGCGCGATCTGGGTGGTCATCGAGCCGGGCAAGGTGGTCGAGACCCACGACCATGACGAGGAAGAATGCTTCATCGTCGTCGACGGCAGGGCCGAGCTGGTGCTGAACGACCAGCCGATGAACCTGACCAAGGGCGACGTCGTCTACATCCCGCGCCTGGCCCCGCACTCGTTGCGCAACCTTTCGGACCGGTCCGATTTCGTCATGATCGACATCTATTGGGACGACCGTTCCGAAGCCGCTCCCGGCCCGGGCCAGGAGCTCTGATGCCGGGCCCGACGACGCCGCCCGTTTATATCGTGACCTTGCCGCCGCCGACCCCGAACGGCTCGCTTCACGTCGGCCATCTGGCCGGGCCGTTCCTCGCCGCCGACGTCTTCGTCAAGGCGGCGAGGCTCGCCGGCTCTGCGGCCCTGGCGGTGTCGTACAGCGACAGCAACCAATCCTATGTGCAGGCCACGGCAGCGCGCCTGGGGCTCGAGCCGCAGGCGCTCGCCAGCCAGTGCAGCCGGGAGATATTGGAGGCATTGGCCCTCTACGGCTGCAGCGTCGACAGCTTCTCCGAACCGACGGCGGCGAGCAACGGCTTCGTCCGCGAGCTCGTGCTCGGCCTCCACCGGCGCGGCGGTCTCGTCGAAAAGGAGATGAGCTTCTTCTATTCGCCGGGCCGCGGCCGCTTCCTGGGCGAGGCCGAGGTTGCCGGCTTCTGCCCCAATTGCCTGGACCGGTGCAAATGCGGGATCTGCGAAGGCTGTGCCTTCATCAACTCGGCCGAAACCCTGGTCTCCCCGCGCGAGGCGATTTCGGGCCCGGCGGATCTCGAGCGGCGCAAGGCCAGGGTGCTGGTGCTCGAAATGGAACCTCATCGGGCCGCCATCCAGGCTTTCTACGCCGCCGACCGGCCGTTCCGGCCGCGCTACCGGTGGCTGATCGAGGACGCGCTGCGACAGAGGCTGCCCGACTTTCCGGTGAGCGTTCCCGGCGACTGGGGGATCGCGCTCGGTGCGGACTTTCCCGGCTGCGTCGTCAACCCCTGGGCCGAAGTGATGGGCCAGTTCCTCTATTGCTACCGCGATGCGGCCGGGCGGCTGCCGGCCGGCGGCGATAGGCGGGTGGTGAACTTCTTCGGGTTCGACAATTCCTATTTCTACGGCATCGTCCACATCGCCCTGCTGAGCGCGCTGGGGCAGATGAAATGGGCGCCCTATGTGACGATGATCAACGAATTCTACGATCTCGAGCACCGCAAATTCTCGACCAGCCACGGGCATGTGCTGTGGGCGGCCGATCTGGCGCGGCGGCACGACCCCGACCTCGTTCGCTTCTATCTCGCTCTGGTCGGTCCGGGCTTCGAGCGGGCGAATTTCAGCGAGCCCGAGATGGCGGCCGCCATCGAGGAGCGGGTGGCGCGGCCCTGGCGGGAGCTGGCGTCGCACCATAATCGCCGGCTCGGCTCGCTGGCGGGCCGCCTCGCTGCCCCTTCGCCGGCCGTCCGGGAGGCGGGCCTCGCTTGTCTGGAACGTATCGCTTCGCGCTTCAGCCTCGAGCGTTTCCACCTCCGCCAGGCGGCCGAGGACCTCATCCACCTGCTCGATTTCGCCGCGGCCCATGGATCGCAGGACGCGGACGACGACGCCCAGATCCTTGCCGACACCGCCCATCTGGTCCGCTGCTTCGCGCGCGCCGTCTATCCCTTATGTCCCGGCGCCGCCGCGCGCCTCGCCGGCTCGTCGGGTGCGCCGCCCGATCCGGAGGCGAATTTGGTCGCTGCGCCGGCGACGCTGCCGTACAGCTTGTTCGGGCCGGATGGCCGCGCGAACGCCCCCGCTCTGGCCCTGGAGTCCGCCAAGTGACCGATCCGAGACTTGCGGTGATGACCTTTTCGATCCTGCGGGCGCCCTATGGCGACGCGCTGGTCCAGCGCTTCGACGATGCAACGCCGGGAATCTATCTCGAGGCAGAAGGCGCGCCCGGTTTCATCGATCGCGCCGTCCCCGTCGACGACGTCCCCTGGATGACCAACTTCCAGAAGGATTGGGGGGAATGGGGCCCGTTCGCGGTGCCGCGTTTCTATCTCGGCGGGGTGACGCCGGGCCATACTTCCCAGGCCCAGACTTTGTCCCTCTGGACCGACCTCGGGTCGCTTGCGCGCTTCGTCTTCCGCGGCGCCCTGCACCGCGACGCCCTCAAGCGGCGCGGCGAGTGGTTCGGACCGCAGGGGTGGCCGATCTACTGCCTGTGGTGGGCTCACCGCCACCCGACCTGGCGCGAGGCCTGCCTCCGCCTCGAACATCTGCACGATCACGGCTCCACCGCGGCCTGCTTCACCTTCACCGAACCTTTCGATGCGCAAGGCCGGCCGGCAAGAACCCTGCAGCCGCCCGCCGAGCCTGCCGAGCCCGCCGAACCGGCAAGCGACGCCAAGCGGGCCGGAAACGGCTCGGTCGACGGCGTGGCGGCGTGAGCCCAAGCGAGCTGGGGCGCCGGCTCGGCGCTCCCGGTTTCGGCTTGCCGGCCTGGCTGGGCGCAGGCGACGACAGCACCACCGGCCCGTTGATCGTCCTGGCGGAGAGCGCGGGAACCAACGTCATGGACCTGATGGCGGCCTGCCGCCTGGCGCTGGACGATGCCGGCCGGTCCGCGCGCCTCGTCGTCGGCGACGACCGCCGCGACCCGGAGCGCGCGGCCGCGCTCGCCGCCGCCGCGGCTCCCTGGGCCGATTGCTGCATCGGTCATTTCGGATCCCGGACCGCCCGCCCGGCGAGCCGTATCTATGGCGAACGGGGCGTGCCGTTCCTCGCGCCGGGATGCTCGGCCGACGATCTTTGCGGCCCGCACGCCCCGACCACGCTGCAATTGTTCGGCCGCGACGCGGAGCAGCGGGCGTGCCTGGCGGACGCGGCGAGAGCTGCCGGTGGAAGCGCGGTGATTGTCGGCCAGACCGGCAATTACGGAGCCGACCTCGCCCAAGGGCTCGCGGCGGACCTGAAGGATATCGGCGTGCTTGCTTGCAGTTTGCTGTCCCTGGACGAGCTCGAACGAAAGCCGCCTTCGCCCGGGGCCGGCGCCCGCGCCCTCATCCTGTGCGGCAGCAAGGAATTTGCTCGCGCTGGGCTGGCGGCGCTGGCGGGCCGGGGCCCCCAGGCCGCGCTGCTCCTGTCCGACGACAGCTTCGGAGCCGATTTCAGCCCCCTTCTCCCCGTTGGCGCCCGGGGCGGCGTGGCATTCCTGCGGGAGACATCCGCGACCCTGCTCGATCAGGACGCCGATCGTCTGCGCCGGCGGGCGCAACGCATGCTCGGCACCGCGCCCGGCGCCTATTTCGAAACCAGCTATCTGGCGGTCCGGGCCTTTGTGGAGGCATGGGCCCGTGCGGGACCGGCCGACCGCGCGGGCTGGAGGGAGTCGCTGTTGTCGCAACGATGGCCGACGCCCTTCGGGGAGCTCAGCCTGTCACCCGAAGGCCGTCTTCGGGGGCATGTCTGGGCGCTACGGCCCTTTCCATGACCGAAGACCGGCTGGCCCAGCTGTTTCCGCCCGGCGCCGCCTTATGTGTTGCCACGCCGGACCTGTACGATGCGCCGCTGACGGCGGCGGAAGCCGGCTGGATGGCGGACGCGGTCGAAGCCCGGCGGCGGGAATTCGCCGCCGGCCGGGCCTGCGCACGGCAGGCGCTGGCCCGGCTCGGCGTGAGCGATGCCGGGCTCGGCCGGAGCCCGGACCGTTCGCCGATATGGCCCGCGGGCGTGGTCGGCAGCATCTCCCACTCGCGCGGCTTCTGCGTCGCCGTGGCGGCCCGGCAGCGCGACGTCGCCGCGCTCGGCATGGATGTCGAGACCGCCGGGCCCCTCGAGGCCGGCGTCGAAGCGATGGTCTGCAGCGCCGGCGAGCTCGACGCGCTGGCGGACCAGGCCGGCCCGTTGCGGAGCGCCGGGTCGAAGCTGCTCTTCTGCGGCAAGGAAGCGCTCTACAAGGCCTATTACCCCCGGCACCGCACCTTTCTCGGCTTCCACGACGTCGAGATGGCCGTCGACGCCGTCGACGAATGCTCGGGAACGCTCCGGGCGCGGCTCGTCGGACCCTCGCTGCCGGGCGACGATTTCATCGCGGCGCTCCGGATCGCCTGGCGGCTCGACGCGGAGCGGGTCTATTGCGGCGCCAGCCTGGAAGCGTGAACCCGGTCAGCCGCGCCGGGCCAGGACCTGTTCGACCAGGCGGAGCGCGGCGGCGGGGGCCGACTTGAATCCCGAGCCGTTGCAGCCGCCGAAGAACCAGATTTTCTCGCCGATCGCCGGCAGGGGCGAGGTAATCCAGCTCGGGCCGGGCGACCTCGTATAACAGCATGTTCGGGCGTCGATCAGGCGATACCGGTCCAGGCCAGGCAGACTCGGCGCGAAGCGGGCCAGGATCCTCGAAATCTCCTGTTCCGTCGGCTGCGCATCGATTCCGGGCGCGTCGAGCGGGCGGGCGAAGGCGCCGACGGCGAGCTTGAGCGGCCCGTCCTCCAGCGGCGGGACACCCCATAGCTCGTCCTCGTCGCCAAGGCCGACAAAGGCGGCCGAGCGGGCCCAGTTGTCGGCGCTGCCGGCAGGCGGGTCCAGATACAGCATGATTTGGCGCACTGGCGTGAGCTGCCGGGCAAGCTCGGGGGCCACGGGCTGCAGCAGCTCGCGGCTCCACGCCCCGCAGGCCAGGATGGTCGCATCCGCCTCCCTGGCCAGCTCGCGGGGAAGATCGAGGGGTGTCTCGCTTTCGAAGGCGCCGCCATTCGATCCGATCAGCGCTTGCAGGCTCGCCAGGATGGAGCGGGCCAGCAGCACGCCGCCCTCCGGGTGGTAGATCGCGGTCGCCGCCCGCGGCAGCTCGATTTCCGGGAGCCGGCGAGCCAGGTCGCGTCCGGTCACGGCCATCGCCTCGAGCCCCGCGCCGGCCAGGTTGCCCAGCCACGCGGAGACGTCGGTCCGGCCGCCGGGAAGCACGGTCAGCGCTCCGCAAGGGACATGGAGGCGTTTGCCGATCGCCTTCCAGATCAATTCCCAGGCGGCCAGCGAGCGCTTCAACTGCATCGGTGCGACCGGATTGTGCGCCGGAAACGGGTGGATCAACCGGCTCTGGTCGAACGACCCGCCGGCGGGGTTGGGAATCGCCGCGCGGTCGATGATCGAGACCTCGCATCCAGCCCGCTGAAACGCCCAGCCGGCGCTCAATCCGGCGATGCCGGCGCCGATTATGCGGACCCGCACTCAATCCCTCGCGACGGCAATGGCGGCATCATGGCCGCGCCTCGGCCGGCTCCGGCCGGCTGCGGGCGGCGCTCAGGATCCGTTTCCCCGCAACGATGGCCGGGATCAGGCCGGCCGCCACCATCAGGCCCGCGACGACCATCGGACTGCCGGCGCTGTAGCTGGCGCTGCCGTAGCGCGTCGACAGCGCGAAGACGCCGGCCAGCAGCATCGGCGCCAGGATCGCGCCGATGCCGTTTATCGCGCCGACCGCCCCGGCCAGTCGGCCCTGCTCCTCGTCGCCGACCGCCCGGCTGAGCAGCCCCGCCCAGGCGCTTTCTCCGACGGCGCTCAGCGCCAGCACGACGATCCCGGCCAGGAACAAGGTCGGGTGGGTCGCGAGCCCGAGGAAGACCAGGCCGAGAGCCTGCACGGCGAAGCCGTAACCTACCGCGCGCAAGTCTCCGAACCATTTGATCGCTTTGCCGACCAGCCCCACCTGCACCAGGATCGTGGCCACGCCGATCAGCAGCATCATGAAGCCGAGCTCGCCCGGGCCCCAGCCGAAGCGATAGGTGGCGAAGATCACGATGAAGCTGCTGAAGCCGTAGCTCGCCAGGGCGAAGAGGAAGGCGGCGAGGAAGGCCTGCCTTATGGCCCCGTGTTTCGCCAGGATCGCCCAGACTGCGCTCAGCGGATTGAGCTGCGCCCAGTTGAGCTTCGCCCGCCGGGCGGCGGGCAGGGATTCGGGCAGCAGGAACAGCGCCAGCACGCCGTTGGCGAGGCTGAGGAAACCGGCGACCCAGAAGGGCAGCCGAACATGGACCTCGCCGAGCGCACCGCCCATCACCGGGCCCAGCGCGAAGCCGACTCCCATCGCCGCGCCGACCAGCCCGAAGGCGGCGCCGCGCCGCTCCGGCGGGGTGATGTCGACGACATAGGCATTGGCCGCCGTGATGCTGCCCGCGGCCGCGCCCGAGATGATCCGGGCGATCAGGATCCAGGCGAAGTTCGGCGCCAGCGCGAGGACGATGCAATCCAGACCGAGCGCAAAATTCGAGAACAGCATGACGGGCCGCCGTCCCCATCGATCGGACAGGGCGCCCTGGACCGGGGCCATGATGAACTGCATCAGGCTGAACGTGGTGAAGACAAGGCCGAGAGCGGTCGCCACTTCGGCGGAGCTGTAATCGCCGACCGACTGCAGCAGGGTCGGCAGGATCGGCAGGATCATGCCCTTGGCCACCGCGTCCATGACCACCGTCATCAGCACGATCGCCATCACGCTGCGGGGCACCGGCCTCGGCGCAACGGCGGCCGTCTCGTCCGCCGGCCGCTCTTCCGCTGCGTCGCGATCGTCGCTTATTGAACCGGCTCCAGCACCCTGGCTGCCGACATGTCCGGTCCGACGTGTAGCTGCGACAGCGCCGTGTCGCTCCGCTCGACCAGGCTGATGATCCGGCCCCGCTCGCGGAACAGGAGGCCCTTTCGAACCAGCTGGTCGATGGTGGCGCCGTAGCGGTCGCGCAGGCGTTCCTCGCTGGTCTCGCGGGCGGCGTCGTCGAGGACGCTCAGCTCCTCCGGCCCGATCGGGATGCGCAGCAATCCTCCGCGCCGCGTGTCCTCGACGACCGTCCTGCCATTGTCTTCGACCAGGCGCAGGCGGGGCGGGTTGCCCGAGCCGGTATGCCAAAGCGCGCGCCACTTATCGACCAGGAAGCGAAGCTTCGGCATGGCCGACACGATGCTGCGATAATATTCGGTATCAACTTCGGCATTGTCGAAATGGTAGATGATGTTCATCAGCGTCTCGCGCGGCAGCGGATAGACGAATTCGTAAAATTCCGCGGGCCGCAATTTGATGCCGAACGAGTCCGGATCGTTGAAATACGGGCTGAAGCGGTCGAACCGGACGAGGTGGGCGCCCGAGGGCGGGGGCAGGTGAAACAGCCTCGGCAGGAATTCGTAATAGGTTTCCAGCGTCTCCAGGGTTTCGCCCGGCGAGCCGATCAGCAGGTTCCAGTCCGGAAACACGCCGTGCTTCTTGCAGAGGCTGAGCAGCCGGATGTTGCTGAACGACGTGCAGCCTTTTTTCATGAGCTTGAGGGTGGCGGTCGAGAAGGATTCGATCCCCGGCTGGACCCAGGTCGTATGGCTCGCGGCCAGCCCCTTGATGTCGTCCTCGGTCAAGTCCGCCTTCACTTCGTAGAACAGGCTGACGAAGTCCGGCGGATCGATCTTGCTGAGGACGTTCTCGACATAGCGTTTGGGCAGGATGTCGTCGACGCCGACGAGGACCAGCCCCTTCGCCGAGGAGCGATCCGCATAGCGGTCGATCAACCCCTGGATCATGTCGACGGCGATTTCCGGCTTCATCGACCGATAATGCAAGGTGAGGTCGTTGAGGCCGCAGAAGGTGCAATGCGAGCGCTCGCCCCACCAGCAGCCGCGCGACGTCTCGAACGTCACGAAATAGGGGCCTTCGAGCTCCGGTATCAGGCGGTCGAGCGAATCGAAGAAATCGTCATAGACGACCGGGACGGCTTGGTTGATGTCGAGCTCGCGGCCGATCTCCGCGACCCGCGGCAGCGTTCCCGCCGGCTCCGCTGCCGGCGCCGGCGCCGGCGCCGCGATCCTGGTGACGTTGCGTCGGCTGAACACGCCGTCGATCCGGTGCCGTGCCGCCTCGTCGCCGGCGAGCAGGGTGCCGACGAATTCGGGGAAGGAGAGCAGGCTGTAGCCGGAGAAGACGAAGTCGAGCACGTCGAACTGGTCGAGCAGCGCCCGGCCCATCGTGCCTTCGCAATTCGAGCCGCCCATCACGATGACGACGTCGGGATTGAGCTGCCGGAGCCGCCGGGCCAGGCCGATCGAAGCGAGATTCTGCGCGAATAGCGAGCTCAGCCCGACCACGTCCGCCCGATCGAGCTCGTATTTGCGGATCAACTCGTCGACTACATCGCCAAGCCCTTGCCGCAGGGGCAGAGCGACCGCATCGATCAGCCGCCGATGACCGGCATCGAACAGATGGCCGTAGCGCCGGAAATATTCCTCGCCATTGTCAGGCTCGTCGGGGAATGCCGCCTCGCGGAACAGCCATTCGCCTATCCCCGTGGTCAGCCCGATTCCCGACTCGGTGATGTAGTCGTACAAATCCTGGCCGAGCAGGCGACCGAATTCCTGATTGAGATAGCAGATTTCGACCGCGACCGCCTCGCCATGGGCGGCCTCCGTCACCGCCTTCAATTGGGTGAGCCCGATCGAAGGCCGGTTGAGCGCCGCGAACGGCATCGTCACGAGCTTGATATTGAGTGCCATGGGCGGCTGTTCCTACGGTCTCTCGGTGAATAGTCCGATTCGCCTCAAATGAAATCTTCTATTACCGCTTCCCGACCCAACGCGGGTTTCGCCGCGCCCGATCGGCTCGATTCGACATGGCCGGCGACCGCCTTGATCGTGGGCGTCTCGAAAAACTTGCTCAACCGGATCTCGGCCCCCAGCCGTTGCGTGATCCGAGTCATCAGCAGCGTAGCCTTCAACGATTCTCCGCCGACTTGGAAGAAGTTGCTGTGAATCGACGTTTCGGGCCGCTCGAGCAGCTCGTTCCAGATCTCCGCCACTTCCCTCTCGGCCTGGGTCGACGGCGCCTCGAAGGGCGGCTCGACCTGGCTGCTGCCGTCGGGTGCGGGCAAGGCGTCCGCGTCGACCAGTCCGTCGGCCAGGAACGGGAGAGCTTCGACGATGATGAAGACGGCCGGCGTTTCCTCCAGCGTCACCCGCCCGGCCAGATAGTCCTTCAACGCGATCGCGGAGGCCGCTTCGGCGCCTTCCTCCGCGACGACGTAGGCCGTGAGGACCTCGCCGCCGGTGTCGCCGGGCCGTGGCAGCACCAGGGCGTCGGCGAGCGACGGATGGGATCGCAGCGCGCTTTCGATCATGTCGAGATCGATCGGCAGACCGGCCAATTCTATCCGGCGGCTGGAACGTCCGAGGATCTGGAGGCCGCCGCCGGGACGGAAACGGGCTCGCAATCCGGTCCGCAACAGGCGCTGGCCGTCGCCCGGCGCGGGCACAAAGCGTTCGGCCGTGGCCTTGGGATCGCCGAGATAGCCCCGGGCCAGGGATGAACCGCCGAGATACAATTCCCCCGGCACACCGGTCGCCGTCGGCTCGAGCCATCGATCCAGCACCAGGATCCGGACCGGACCGTCCTGTCCGTCGAGGCCCTGCCGCTGCAGCAGCACCGCCGCCTCGATCAGCTCGGCGGCTACCACCGAATGGGGCGGGGGCGGCGGCGCTTCGGCGTCCTCTCCGTCCCGGAGGATTCCCGCCAGCAGCCCGAGAGCCCGACAGCCGTGCGCGTCAGGCGCGGACGGGGCGGAAACGGCGGCCGACAGCGCCCGATAGGAGAGCGCCGCGATCCTCGGGCCTTCATGTATGTCGCCCGTGAACCTCGCCCACGCCAGGCTGGCTTGGTCCGGCCGGGGCGGCAGGGCCTGATCGGAGGTGCCGGCCGGCACGTCCTCGATCAGCACCACCTGGGAGAAATGGATGGGAAGAAGCTGCTCCAGCGCGGCATTGGTCAGGATGATCGGCGCGCCCGACATCTCGAGCATGTGGCCGACGCGGTCGGCGCGGAGACGATGGTCGATCGGCAACACGCCGCCACCGGACTTGAGGATGCCGAGCATGGCGGTGGCAAGCGCGTCCGACGCGTCGAGATGCAGCGCTATGAGCACTTCGGGGCCGACGCCCAGCTCGACCAGCTCCCGCGCCAGGCGATCCGAGGCACGATCGAGCTCGGCATAGCTCAGGCCGCCGGCATCGCCGGTCACGGCAAGGGCGTCGGGCCGGCCTTCGACGAGGGCGGCGAACCGATCGAGCAGGGCGGGGCCTGGGTCCGGCGACACCATGGCGGTCGGCGCCGACAGATGCTGCGCGACTGGCGATGCGGGCGCCCTGGCGGCGGCGCGGATCGGCAGGTTCGGCCTCGCCGTCAGGCCGTCGAGCAATTCGAGCAGCTGGCTGGCCATTTCGGCGGCGGTGGCCTGGGTGAACAGATCCGTGGAATATTCGACGGCCATGGTGAGGGCGCTCGGCGCCTCGAAGACGTGCAGCGTGAGATCGAACTTGGCGCGGACCAGCTCGACGTCGAACTTGCGGCGGAAGCGCGCGCCCGCGGCCTCGAATTCGTCGTCCGTCACCGTCTGGCTGGCAATCGTCACCTGGAACAGGGGCTGGCGAGTCAGGTCCCGATTGACGTCCAGCATCTCGATGATCTTTTCCAGGCGGGCGTCTTCATGGACGTAGGCGCCCAAGGCGGCGTCCTTGACGCGCTGGAGGAGGGTGCGGAAGGACGGGTCGTCGTCGAGCCTGACCCTCACCGGCAGCGTATTGGCGAGCAGACCGATCAACGGCTCGAGCTCGACCCGGGTCCGCCCGGCAATCGGCGTGCCCACGACGATGTCGGACTGGCAGCTCCACCGCTGCAGCAGCACGTCGAACGCGGCCATCACGACCATGAACAAGGTTACGTCCTCGCGCGACGCGATCGTCCGCAGCCGCGCGAGCAGCTCGTCGGGCACCGGCAGCGGTTCGAGCGCTCCGCCGAAGCTCGACGAGATGGGCCGAGGAGAATCGGTCGGGAGATCGATCGCGGGCGGCGCCCCGGCCAGCGTTTCCTTCCAGTAGGAAAGCTGGATGTCCGAGGAGGCCTGATAGGCCTCGCCGCGCTGCCAGATGGCATAATCGGCATATTGGATCGGCAAATCGGGCAGGCCGAAGGCTCGCCCGGCCTGCGCATCCTCGTAGAGCGCCAGCAGCTCCTTGACCAATTGCTCGGCCGACCAGCCGTCCGAGACGATGTGATGGATCATGACCAGCAGCACGTGGCGCTCGTCGTCGGTGCGCCACAGGCTGGCGCGGACCAGCGGCGCGGCGGTCAGGTCGAAGGGCCGCCGGCTCTCAGCCAGCCGCAGCTCGCGCAAATCCGCCTCGATCTCCGACGGATCGCCGCCCCGCAGGTCGACGAACTTCAGCCGCAGCGGCGCCGGCGGCTCGATGATCTGTAGGCCATTGCCTTCCGCCCTCTGGAAACCGGTTCGCAGCGACTCGTGCCGGCGGACGATCTCGGAAAGCGCCGCCGACAGCGCCTCGACATCGAGCCGCCCCTCGATCTCCAGGGTGATCGGCAGGTTGTAGGCGGCGCCGAAGCCGAGCTGGTCGAGAAACCAGAGACGCTCTTGGCCGAACGACATCGGCGGCGGTTCGGACGATGTCCGGGGCAGGATCGGTGCCGAGACCGCCCCGGTCTCCCGGCGCATGGCGGCTTCGACTTCGCGCGCCAATTCGCCCAAAACGGGATTTTCGAACACCGTCACCAGCGGCAGGTCGACGCCGAGCTGCTTCCTGACCCGGGCCATCATCCGCATCGCCAGCAGCGAGTGGCCGCCAATGTCGAAGAAATTGTCGTTGCGCCTGACCTCCTCGACGCCGAGCACGCTCGACCAGATCCGGGCGATCAGCTGCTCCGCGGTGGAGCGCGGCCGGATGGCGTCGTCGGCCTTGGCGAGCTCGGGCTCGGGCAGCGCCTGCTGGTCGATCTTGCCGTTGGGCGTGAGCGGAAAGCGCTCGAGGGCTACGAAAGCGCGCGGGACCATGTAGCGCGGCAGATGCGTTAGCAGGCGCTCGCGGATCGCGGCTTCGTCCAATTCTCCGCCGGCGGCGATCACATAGGCCGCGAGATATTTCTCGCCCTTCATATCCTGGCGGATCGCCACCACTGCCCGCTCGACGTCTGGATCGTGGGCCAGCGCCTCCTCGATCTCGCCCAGGCCGACCCTGAAGCCGCGTATCTTCACCTGATCGGAGTCGCGATGCAGGAACTCGATCTCGCCATCCTCGCGCCAGCGCGCGAAATCGCCGGTGCGATAGAATCGGGATCCCGCGGGGCCCCAGGGATTGGGGACGAACCTCTCCGCCGTCAAAGCGGGGTTGTTCAGATAGCAGCGGGCGAGGCCGGCGCCGGCGACGTAGAGCGCTCCCGGCCGTCCCACCGGCACCTGCCTGTAGTCGGCGTCGACTATGTAGGTCTGGACATTGGGCAGCGGCCGGCCGATCGACACCAGGTCCGGATCGCCGATTTCGGTCTCGGTTGCGCAGACGGTGGTCTCGGTGGGCCCATATTGGTTGAACAGGCGGATGCCCGCCGCGCCGCGGGCTATGTCGGCCGTCAGCAGGTCGCCGCCGACGACCGCCATCCTCAGCTTCGGCGGCATGCGCCCGGCGAGCGTCGCCAGCATCTGCGGCGAGCAGACCAGCACGCTGATTTCGCGTTCGTCCAGCAGCTCCCCCAAGTCCCGTTCGGCGCCTTTGTCGGTAAGGGACGCCAGCACCAGCGTGCCGCCGGCGGCGAGCGTGGCGAACATCTCGAACATCGACGCATCGAAATTGACCGGCTTGAATTGCAGGACCCTGTCGCCGGCCGAGAAGGCCGCGCTTTCGGCTTCGGCCTGGATCAGGTTCGACAGCGCCTCATGCGCCACCAGCACGCCTTTCGGACCGCCCGTGGTGCCGGAGGTGAACAGCACATAAGCGAGATTGGCGGGATCGAGCGCCGCCGGAGGCCTTGCGGACGGGCAGGCGGCCGCGGCGGCGACCGCTTCGTCGATGTCGACGCAGGCGAATCCGGCCTCGCCTTCGATCGCTCCCCACGCTTCCCGGCGGCCGATCGCCAGCCTCGCCCCGGTTTCGCGAAGGATCGCCCGGAGCCGCGCCGGCGGATCGTCGGTCGACAGCGGCAAATAGGCGCCGCCCGCCTTCAGGATCGCGACCATGGTGACGATAAGGTCGAGCGATCTTTCCAGCAGGACCGGCACGATCGCGTCCGGACCGACGCCCCGCCCCGCCAGATAATGAGCGAGCCGGTTCGACCGGGTCCGCAGCGCGTCATAGGTCAGGGTCTCGCCGCCGCATTCCGCGGCGACGCCGTCGGGCAATGCCTCCGCTCGCCGGTCGATGAGGTCCTGGATCAGTTGCGGCGGAAAAGCGCGCGCGGTCTCGTTCCACTCCGGCCGCGGCATCGGCGCCTTGGCATCGGCGATGGTCAGCAGCGCCTCCGGCGCGTCCCGGATATTGTCCGCCAACGCCGACAGCAGGGCGTCGAGCTCGTGGCCGATCCGGCGGATCTCGGCGGCATCGTGACGCGACGGATCGTAGACGAAGGTCAGTTCGACCGCCGACCGCATCCTGAACAGCAGGTTCAACGGATAATGGGGCTTCTCGATGAGGGTCGTGGGGCCGAAGCCGAGCTGGTCCGCCAGCTCCGCCGCCTCGTCCGACGGAGGCGGCAGATTCTCGATCGAGATGGTGGCGTCGAACAATTGGGAATCGGCGGGCAGCCCGCTCCATTGGTGAATGGCGGGGAGCGGGCAATGCTGGTGCTCGGTCAGGGCGAGCAGCTGATCCTGCATGCCCCGCAGCCAGTCGCCCGCCGTCCGGAACGGCCGCGGATCGGCGAGGACGGGAAGCAGATTGGCGTAGAGGCCGACCCGCTCGCCGACATCCGGCAGCTCGGCCGGCCGGGCGGAGATGGTCGTCCCGAAAATCGCCTTGCCCGATTCCGACTTGCTCGCGAGATAGGAGGCGAAGGCGGCATGGATGACGGCGCCGGGCGTGACCCGCGCCTCCCTCGCGGCCGCGCGCAGCCGGTCGGGCGTTATCGACAGGGCGATCGCCAGCTCGGCCTGATCACGGCCGGCTTCGGCGGCGTGGCCCGCCTTCGGGGCGGCGACGCCGTCCTCGAAGAAACCCTCGAAGCTGTTGCGCCAATAAGCCTCGGACGCGCCCGTATCGAGCCGCTGGAGCCAGGCGACATAGTCGCGGAAAGGCGGCGCCTTGCCGGGCCGCGCGACTTCATCCTCGCGGCGCGCTTTGTAGTGCCTCATCAGATCGCGCAGGAGGATCGGGGTCGACCAGCCGTCAAACAATATGTGGTGGAAGTTCCACAGGACGCGATGACGGTCGTCTTCCCAGGTCGCGACGTGAACGCGCATCAGCGGCGCCTCGGCAAGATCGAAGCCCGCGCGCCGGTCGGCCTCGATAAGCTCGGCGAAGGACCGGGCCCGGTCGTCTTCGGCGAGGGACCGCCAGTCGTGCCAGACGATGGCAAGGGCGGCGTTGCGCTGGACCAGTTGCAGCGGCACCTCGAGGTCGGTCCCGGCGAACATCGTCCGCAAGGGCTCATGCTCCGCCACCAGATCGTGCCAGGCCCGCTCGAAGGCCGTCGCGTTCAAGGGGCCGGAAACGTCCCATATCGCGCTGACGACGTAGGAGCCCTGGTCCAGCAGATGGTGGAACATGAAGCCTTGCTGGAGCGGCGACAACGGGAAGATGTCGACGCAATTCTCGTCGCCGGCGGCCAGCTCGACCAATGCCTCGAGCTCGTGCTTCCTGAGCTTCGGCCGGCCGACCAACGGCTTTGGCGCGACATCTTGAACCCCATCCATCATAGTTCAACTTCCATCTCGATCAGGCTGAGATCCATATGATCCCAGGGCTGCCGGTCGCGGCACAAGTCGGCGAGCTCGGCCATCGCGGTGCGCAGATGCGCGGCGAATTCGGCCACGGATTCCCGCCGATGAAGATGGCGGGAATAGATGATCTGAAAGCACAGCCGGTCCGCGACTACGTGACAATTCACTTCCAGCAGATGGGTGCGTGAATTTTGCGGGTCGCGTCGCTCGCCTTCATCCTGCCCGAGAAAGCCGAACAGGGCGCCGCTGGAAATATCGTCATCCAGCCGTCCCCAATAATTGAACGAGATCGGGGCGCACGGAACCGGCAGCGCCGCATCCGAGCGATAGCGCAAGATGCCGTAGCCGGCGCCGCGATTGGGGATGGCGGACAGCGTCTGCGAGACGCTCGCCAGCAACTGGCCGAGGTCCGCCGCGTGTCGCATGTCGAGCGCCACCGGGAAGATGCTGGTGAACCATCCGACGGTCCGGGTGACGTCGGCGCCGCGGAAGAATTCTTCCCGCCCGTGCCCTTCCAGGTCGACCACCAATTGGCGCCGGCCGGTCCAGGCCGCATAGGCCCTGGCCAGCCCGGTCAGCAGGACGTCGTTGACCCGGGCGCCCCTGGCGCCCCGGAGAACCGCCGAGGTCGTCGCCGGATCGAAGCTGCCCTCGATCGTCTCGGCCGAGCCTTCGACATTGCGGCCGCCCGGATGGTCGAGCGGGAAATCGTCGGTTTCCGGCCATTCCCGCGCCCGCCAGAATTCGAGCTCGCGCCGCCCCTGCCCGGAGCGCGGATAGTCCGACAATCCGGCCGCCCACTGCCGATAGGACAAGGTCCGGGGCGGCAGCTGGATCGCGCGGCCGCCGCGCGCGGCGAGATAGGCGGTCTGGATGTCCTCGACGACGATGCGCCAGGAAACCAGGTCGATCGCCAGATGATGGGCGACGAGATACAGGCGCTGGCCGCGGGATCCGCCGAGGTCGATCAGTGCTCCGCAGAAGACGGGCCCTTCCAGGATCCTGATCCGCCGATGCAGATCGTCGAGGATGCCCGCCAGCGTGTCGGCTATCCGGCTATCGGGGATATCGCCGAGGTCGATTCGGTCGAGCTGGAAGTCTGACGCCTGTCCCGGGACGAACGGCACCCACCCTTCGGCCCGTTGCTCGAAGCGGGTCGCGAAGACGTCGTGATGACCGAGAATGGCGTCGAGGGCGCGCTGCAGGACGTCCGGATCGAGAGGCTCACGGCAATCCAGCAGGCACGATTGGTTGAACCGGTTTGGATTGTTGAGCTCGCGGTCAAAGAACCAGCATTGTATGGGCGTCATCGTCAGCGGCGCCTCGGCGCGGTCCTCGTCGACGCGGTCCGACGCCAGCTCGGCCACTTTCGCCAGCTCGGCTATGGTGGGATGATCGTAAAGATGGCGCACCGACAGCCAGATGCCTCGCTGGCGCAGCTGCGACACGATCCTCAGCGCCATGATCGAATCGCCGCCCATCTCGAAGAAATCATCGCCGGGGCCGACCCGGTCGGCCTTGAAGGCGCGCGCCCAGGCCGCGGCGAGGCGCTGTTCGATATCCGTCCGCGGGGCCCGCGCCGGCGCCGGCGCCTGCAGCGGCGCCTTGTCCGGCAGCGCCGCGCGATCGATCTTGCCGTTGGCGGTCAGCGGCAGCCGCTCGTGAGCCGCGAAATGGGCGGGAATCATGTAGCCGGGAAGCCGGCTCCGGAGTTGCCCGATCAACGCTTCGCGATCCGGTTCATGGCCCGCTTGCGCTTCGATATGCGCCGCCAGGCTCTTGCGGCCCTCGCCGTCGGCGATCAGCGTCACCGCCGCCTGGGCGACTCCGTCGCATCGCGCCAGCGCCGCTTCGACTTCGCCCAATTCGATGCGGAAGCCGCGGATTTTGACCTGCCGGTCGGCGCGTCCGAGAAATTCCAGCTGCCCGTCGGCGCCCGCCTGGACGAGATCGCCGGTGCGGTACCGTCTCGAGCCCGGCGCACCGGACGGATTGGGGAGGAAGCGCTCGGCGGTCAGCGCGGGCTGCCGGAGATAGCCGCGCGCCAGCCCTTCGCCGGCGATATGCAGCTCGCCGATTTCCCCCGGCGCCACCTCTCTCCATGCCTCGTCGAGGACGTGGACGGCGACGCCCGGAATCGGCCGTCCTATGGCCGGCGGCCGGTCGGCGGTAACTCTCGAACAGGTCGCGCAGACGCTCGCCTCCGTCGGGCCGTAGGCGTTGACCAGCTCGACCCGATCGCGCCAGAGCGCGGCGATCGTCGGCGAGAGGACGTCGCCGCCGACGATCAGCCGCTTCAGGTCGGGCAGGTCGACCGGGTCGAGCAGCGGCAGGATGGCCGGCGGCAGCATCGCGATCGTGATGCGCTGTTCGCGCAGCGCCCGGCCCAGGGCCTCGGCGTCGTCGAGCGCGTCGACCGGCATCAGGTACAAGGTCGCGCCGACGCTCAGCGCGGTGGCGATGTCCCAGGTCGCGGCGTCGAAAGCGAAGCGCGCGAATTGCAGGATATGGCTGCCGCGGCCGGCCCCGTACAGGTCCTGCTGGGCGTCGACCAGGTTCGCCAGCCCGCGATGGGGTATCATCGAGCCTTTCGGCGTTCCGGTCGAGCCCGAGGTGAACAGCACATAGGCAAGGTGGTCGGGCATGGCGTCGGAACGCGGCGGCGAGGATAAGCTCGCCGCGATCGCCGGCGCTTCCCGATCGAGCACAACCCGGGGCAGGGTCGCCGGCAGCCGAGCGGCATGGCGGCCGGCCGCGACAGCCAGGCCGCAGGCCGATTCCTCGATGATCCGGGCCAGCCGGTCGTCGGGATGGTCGACATCGAGCGGCATGTAGGCGCCGCCGGCCTTGAGCGTCGCCATGACGGCGACGATCATGTCGATCGACCGGTCGAGCAGAATGGCGACGACGCGATCGGGCCCCACCCCGCGATCCTGAAGATAGCGGGCCAGGCGGTTGGCCCGCGCCTCCAGCTCGCCGTAGGACAGGCGGAGGTCTCCGAGCACCACCGCCGCATCGTCGGGAAATGCGGCCGCGTGACGCGAAAGTCGTTCGTGAACAAGTCCGCCAGACGACATGACGATATTGTGCCCCGTCCTTTTACGCCGCGATCACAGCATCGCCCGTTTCGACGGCGTCGCGCACCGGGCTTCCCGCCACTTGACTGGCTTATGTCTGCGGACCCCTACGACTCCCTCGGTGAGCAGGCCGGTCGAGGCATGTTAGGCGAGGGAAACCGGAGACGAAAGGGCTAAAGCGGGGTAACCGTCTCGGCTTGAACGATCTTCCTTTCGCCCAGGCAAGGTTGGCCGCCCTTGGCGCACGACACCGCATGCGCCGGACCGGCTGCGCTTCTTGGGACGCTCTCGGCGCCTTCAGATTTCCACGACCTTATTGAGATAGAGATGTTCGGCTTCGATCCCGAGGTTCCGGCAATGTCCGAGGAAGAGCTCCACTTCCTTCAGCTGCGGACTGTCCTCGTGATAGGCGAGACCCATCAAATATCGCATCCAGGGCTCCTGCCCCATCGCATAGACGAAGGCCCGTTGCGGACGAATCGCCTCGGCCAGTCGCCCGGCGCGCGCGCTGGTGGCGCCCGACAATCGGCGGGATTCGTCATTCTTTCTCGGAATGGGCGCGGTGAACAGCGGGCCGTAGAGCCAGCTCAGCGGCGCTCCGAAACATTCCATGCCGACGAACATGATATCCGGCCGCTGCAGCCTGTCCAGGATGCGCTGATAGACGTCGAGATCGATCACGTCGGAGTCGATGAACAGGCAGATCCGCCGGCCCTTGAGCTCGATTAGCGCGCAATGCTTGCTGTGGACGTCGAGGTCGCAATGCTCGCCGGTGAACGGCAGCGACGTGATCGCCCCGTCCGTGAATTGGTAGCGGTCGAGCGGATCGAGCGTGACGATCGATTTGAACCCCAAGGATCGCAGCATGCGCTTCAGCGAGGGGTCGGCGGGATCGCCGGAATTGCTGGGCGGAATCAGCACGGTGCCGACCCGCTCGCGAAGCTGGATCAATATCTCGGGTGTGAGATGATCCTGATGGCCGTGGGAGAGGAACAGGATGTCGATCCGGTCCGGCAGGTCATGCAGGGTGAGATGATCGCGTCCCGCTTCCTTTTCGTAGGCCCCGGTCGGGTCGACGAGGATCGTAAGCGACGCGCTCTCGATTAGCAGGCAGGCATGGCCGAAATAGGAGACGCGCACGCCGGCCCCCGCATAAGGCGCGCGGGAGGACGATCCCGATCCTTCGGTGAAATAAGGAGCGAGATCGGCGGCCGCATGACCGAGCAATGCGGCGATCTCGTCCAGATCGACGTCCCGGTAGCGGGCCCGGCCCAGGGCTTCGACCGCGGCGGAATCGAATGCGGCCTTGACGAACAGCGTGCCGTCGCCATCCAGCCGCGGCGTGCTGAGGAAGAATTTCCGTTGGTTATTGGGCGTGTCGTGGAGCATGACGCCCTGCGCCTCGCGATGCCCCAGATCGTCGGTCTCGAACATCGCTTCGAGGAAACGGATCTTGGCATGGTTGTTGAGGCTGTAGACCAGCTCGACCAGCCCGGTCAGGCTCGGCGGAGTCCGCTCGCGGACCTGGTCCAGCGAGAAGCCGTCGAGCGACTGAAGCTTGACGTCGAATTCGCGAAAATCCCTGGCGAAGCGCAGCGCCCGCGCCCGCCCCGTTTCAGTCTCCGCGATCCATCGTTTCGCCTGCTCGAGCGCGGTCGCCGGCAATTCCAGGAACGGCCCGCCGAACATCGCCGGATTGGCGGCCGCGGCGATATGCACGGCCGGGGCGGTCACGAACGATTTAACGGTCGGCAGATAGCGGAACGCCAGGTTGAGGGCCTGCTGCGCGGGCAGCAGCAGATGCGGCCACGCATGCCAGCGATCGACCAGCGGCTCGACCTTGACATCCGGGCGCAATCTCACGCTGCGGATGTCCTCGGGCTCGTCGGACGGGGCGTCGAGGCCACGCCGGCGACACAGCCGGCCATGGCCGCGAAATCGGGGGCCTCGAACAGGTCCCTCAACCGAACCGGCCAGCCGCGGCTTTGCAGCAGCCACGACAGGCGGATCAGCAGGAGCGAGGTGCCGCCGAGCGCGAAGAATTTGTCGTCCGCGCCGATCTCGTCGGCGCCGAGCAATTCGGCCCACAGGGAAGCCAGCAGCGCTTCCGCCCGCGCCCTGTCGCCGGCCGGGACCGACGGCATCGGATTTCCCGCCGGCCTGGCCGGCGGCACGATCCCGGCGGGCGGCCCGGCCCGGGGTGTCAGGACTGCCGACGCGGAATCCTCGAGGGCGGCAAGCATCTCCTCGACCGCGGCTTTGAGGCGCTCGGCGAGCTGCTTCGCGTCCAGCGGCCTGGTCGCCTGCACGCTCAGCCAGAAGCAATCGCCCACATCGTCGACCATCAGGTAGAGCGGATAATTGGAAACCTCGAGGCCGGCGAGATGGCGAATGCCCTCCCACCCCGGCGACTCGTCGGTCTGCGCGTTGATATCGCTGCTCTGGCGGTAATTGAACAAGGCGGTGAACAGCGGCGAGCCGTCGCGGATGCCGCTGCTGCGTATGACTCGGTTGAGCGGCACATTCTCGAAGCGCAGGAGCTGCGCGATACGCGCATGGGCGGCCTTGATCACGTCGCCCGCCGGGCCGGCGGCGAGGTCGATGCGGATCGGCAGGGTATTGATGAACAACCCCAGCGTGTTGTGGATCCCCACCGTACCGCGCAGCCGGCCGGATACCATGGTGCCGAAGACGGGATCGGTCCGGCCCGACGCCTCGGCCAGGATGCTCGCCCAGACGACGTGGAAAATGCTGGCGTTGGAGACGCCGAGCTCGATCGCCTTGCGGCGCAGGCGCTTGTCCAGAGGGCCGTCGATCGGAACCCGAACCTCCTCGACATCGCCGCCGTCGCCGGCCACGTCCGCCAGGCCGAACGCATGGGTGGTCTCGGTGACGGAGCCGAGCATTTCATCGAAGAAGGGCCGATGGGAGTCGTCGCCGGCGGCGATCGCGTTTCTGGCGATGAAGTCGCGGAACGGAAGCGACGGCTGCAACGAGGCCTGCTCGCCTGCCATGTGCGCGCCAACTTCGCCCATGAACAGCTTCAGGGTGAGATTGTCGTCGATCAGATGGTGGATCATGAGCATGGCGACCCACCGATCCTGTTCCGGATCGAAGGCCGCACCGATCCGGATCAACGGCGCCCGGTTGAGGTCCATCCCATGGCGGCGCGGATCGAAATGGTCGTGAAGGTCGGCGAGAATGGCGCCGCCCGCCGGATCGATCGCCGGCTCTTCGAGGACGAGCGGGGCGCGGCGCCAGACGACCTGGACCGGCTCGCGCAGGCCGTCCCAGACCAGCGACGTGCGCAGGATGTCGTGGCGCTCGATCGTCGCGTTCAGGGCGGCGACGAAGCGGTCGAGGGTCGGCCGGTCGCGGAAGTCGAGGTGATGCCAGACGATATAAGGGTCGCCGGCTCTGGCGAGCAGCGTGTGGAAGAGAATGCCGCCCTGCAGCGGGGCGAGCGGATAGACGTCCCGGATATTGGCCGCACCGCCGGGAACGGTGGCGGCCACGCGGTCGATCTCCCCCTGGTCCAGATCGATCAGGGGCAAGAGATCCGGCGTTATCTTCGTGCAGCCCTCCGGAATCCGGTTGGGCGGGATTTCGATCGCGTCGCCGGCGGCGGCGGCGGACTTTTCGGCGAATTCCGCCAGGCTGGCCGCGGTGAACAGAGTCTGCACGTCCGACGTCAGGCCGGCATGCTGCATCCGCTCCAGGATCCGAACGGCGAGCAGCGAATGGCCGCCGAGATCGAAGAAATTGTCCTGCCGGCCGACGCGCTCGACGCCGAGCACGTCCTCCCAGATCGACGCGACGGCTTGCTCGACCGGCCCGACCGGCGGGACATGTTCGCGACTGTCGAAATCTATCCGGTCGGGATCGGGCAGGGCGCTGCGGTCGAGCTTGCCGTTCGCCGTCAGCGTGAACGCGTCCAGCCGCACATAGACGGAGGGGACCATGTAGCTCGGCAGGCTCGCGGCGACATGCTCCCTCAGGTCCTTGACCTCCGCCGCGGCGTCGGCACCGGACGGCGTCCAGTAAGCGACGAGCCGCTGGTCCTCGATGTCGTCGCCGCTCAGCATCACCACCGCTTCGCGCACCGCCGGATGGTCGGCGAGCCGGCTTTCGATTTCCTCCACTTCGATGCGAAAGCCGCGCAGCTTGACCTGGAAATCGTTGCGGCCGAGAAATTCGAGATTGCCGTCGGGCCGGTAGCGGGCGAGGTCCCCGGTCCTGTACAAACGGTCCCCGGCCGCGAGCGCGCAGGCGACGAAGCGCTGCGCGGTCAATTCCGGATGGTTGAGATAGCCGCGAGCGACGCCGGCCCCGCCGATATGGATCTCGCCGACCGCGCCGATCGGCACCGGCGTGCCATGGTCGTTCAGCAGGTAGATTTTCGTATTCCGGATCGGCCGCCCGATCGGGACCGTGCGGGCCCCGTCCAGGTCGCCGTCTAGCTCGTAAGTGGTGCAGCCGACCGTGGTTTCGGTCGGTCCATATTCGTTGATCAGCCGGACCTGGGGGGCGTGCTTCCTCCACGATCTGGCCAGAGCGGCCGGAAACGCCTCGCCGCCCACCACCAGCGCGTGGGTCGTCGTTTCCCGCAGCACATCAGGGTGGAATCCGTCGAGAATGTGGAGATGGGCGGGAGTCGCCTTGACCAGCGAGACCGCCCCTCCGTCCGACATCGCGGCGGCCAGCCTGGTCAGGCGTTCGTCCTCTTTCGGCAGCAGCACCAGGCATCGCCCGGTGGTCAGCGCGCCCCAGAAGCTCGTCACCGTCGCATCGAAGGCCAGGGGCGTGCTGAGCGGGATGGTCTCGCCTTGCTCGGGCCCATAGGCCTCGACCAGCCAGGCGAGATAATTGGCGACATTGCGGTGCTCGACCATCACCCCCTTGGGCCGGCCGGTGGAGCCCGAGGTGTAGATCACATAGGCCAAATGGCCGGGCCCGAGCGCGATCGAGTCCGGGGGAATGTTGTCGTCGGACTGATGCTCGACCGCCGGATCCTCGTCGTCGAGGATCAAAGTGATCCCCCAGTGCGACGGCAAGGCGCTTTCGAGATGCGATTGGGTGAGCAGGACGAGGATCTGCGAATCGGTCAGGATGTGGCTGAGCCGCGGCGCCGGATAGAGCGGATCCAGCGGTACATAGGCGCCGCCCGCCTTGAGGATCGCGAGCACTCCGACCACCATGTCGAACGAAGGCTCGGCGCAGATCGCGACCGGCATGTCCGGACCGACGCCCATATTGCGAAGGTGGCGGGCGAGCCGGTTGGCGCGCCGGTTGAGCGCGGCATAGCTGAGCGACCGGTCGCCGTCGCTGACCGCGGCCGCGTCGGGGGCCTTCTCGACTTGCGCTTCGAACAGCTGGTGAATGCAGGTCGCGGCGACCGATGCCGACTGGGTCGCATTCCATTCGACCAGGATCGTCTCGCGCTCGGCGGCCGAAAGCAGGTCGAGACTGCCGACCGGCCGCTGCGGATTGGCGGCCATGGCGGCGAGCGCGGCCCGCAAATAGCCGATCCAGCGCTCGATCGTCGACCGGTCGAACAGGCCGGTGGCATATTCGATCGCGCCGATCAGATGATCGCCCGCGTCGAGCATGTTCAAGGTCATGTCGAACTTCGAGATGGTATGTTCCGAGCTGACCTCGGTCACGGCCAGATCCGGAAGATCGAACTGGGCGGCGTCGTTGCTTTGCCAGGAGAACAACACTTGGAAGATCGGGCTGTGGGACAGGCTGCGCGACGGCCGGACCAGCTCGACCACTTGCTCGTGCGGCAAGTCCTGATTGGCCTGGGCGTCGAGCGCGACCGCCTTCACCCGCTCGAGCAGGTCGGCGACGGTCGGATTTCCGGAAAGGTCGACCCTCAGCGCCAGGGTATTGATGAAAAAGCCGATCAGCCCTTCGATCTCCGAACGGGTGCGATTGGCGCTGGGCGCCCCGACCACCAGGTCCTTCTGGCCGGACAGGGACGACATGACGAGGGCCCACCCGGTCAGCACCGTGACGAACAAGGTGACGTCATGGGCGCGGCTCAGGGACTTGAGCTGGGCCGTCAGCGTCTCGTCGAACCGCAGGTCGACGATGCCGCCTTCGAAGCTTTGCTGGGCCGGACGCTGGCGGTCGGTCGGCAGGTCGAGCAGCGCCGGCGCGCCCTCCAGCGCGGTCCGCCAGTAATTGGCCTGGCGCTCCAGGCTTTCCGGCGACTGCCAGCTCCGCTGCCAGATCGCATAATCGGCATATTGGATTGCGAGCGGAGGCAGGGGATTGGCGCCGCCCTCGACGAAGCTGCGGTAGAGCGCGCTGAGCTCGTTGCTCAGCACCGCCATCGACCAGCCGTCCGAGACGATGTGATGCATGGTCAGGGCTAGCAAATGATCGTCGCGGCCCAGCTCCAGCAGGCTGGCCCGGAACAGGGGGCCGGTGGCGAGGTCGAACGGCCGCTTGACCTCGGTCGCGATGAACGCCGCGGCATCTTCCTCCGGCCGGGCGGAATCGGTCAGCGGCGGCGCCAGCTCGAGAGCGAAATCGGCGGTCGGCATGACGAATTGCCGCGCTTCGCCGTCGACCATGGCGAACCGGGTGCGAAGGCTTTCGTGGCGCTCGACCAGCGCCGCCAGCGCGGCTTCCAGCTTGTCGATCCGCAGCCGTCCGGTCAGCCTCAGCCCGACCGGGATATGGTAAGCGGCGCCGGCCATCTTCATCTGGTCGAGCAGCCACAATCTCTCCTGCGCGAACGACAGCGGCGCGCCCTCCGGCGAACGCTCCTGCGCGACCAGCGGCGGCACGGGCGCCGCCGCCCCCAGCGAATCCAGCGTCGCCGCCACGTCCGCCAGGGTCGGCTTCTCGAACAGCTTCTGGAGCGGAAGCTCGAGCGACAGCGCATCCCGCGCCCGCGCGACCATCCGCATCGCCAGCAGCGAATGCCCGCCCAGCTCGAAGAAATTGTCGTGGCGCCCGACCCGCTCGAGCCCGAGCAATTCCTGCCAAATGCCGGCGACCAGCTTTTCGGTCGGTGTGGCGGGGGGCGCATGGCCGCGGTCGGAGCGCTCGGGCGCCGGCAGCGCAGCCCGGTCGAGCTTGCCGTTGGCGGTCAGCGGCAGGCGGCCGAGGACGACCAGGCTCTGCGGCACCATGTAGGAAGGCAGCGTCCCGCGCAGATGCTCGAGCACCGTTTCGGCTGCGATTTCGTCGCCAGGGACGGCCACGACGTACAAGGTCAGGCTTTCGGCGCCGGCCGCGCCGCTCAGCGTCGCCACCGCCTGGGCGACGTTCCGATGGCGGGCGGCGGCGGCTTCGATTTCGCCGAGCTCGACCCGGAATCCGCGCAGCTTGATCTGATTGTCGAGCCGGCCGAGGAATTCCAGCTCGCCGTCCTCGCGCCAGCGAACCCGGTCGCCCGTCCGGTAGAGCCTGCCGCCGCCTCGCGAAAACGGATCCGGGACGAACTTCTCCGCGGTGAGGCCGGGCCGGTTGAGATAGCCCCGGCTCAGCCCCGCCCCGCCGATGAACAGCTCGCCCGCCACCCCGACCGGCACCGGCTGCAGCTTCCGGTCGAGGACGTAGGTGCGCGCGTTGGGGATCGGCCGGCCGATCGACGGAGGCCGATCCCCAACCCGGTCGAATTCGACCAGGGTCGAGCAGACCGTGCACTCGGTCGGCCCGTAACCGTTGAGCATGCGCCGGCCCGACGACCATGTCCTCGCCACCTCCGCCGGCAGCGCCTCGCCGGCGGAGATGACCAGCTCCAGCTCCGGCAGCTCATCCCGGTCGAGCAGGGGCATCAGCGCGGGCGGCAGGATCGCCATCGTGATCGCCTGGTCGCGAAGCAGCTTTTGCAACAGCGCCGCATCGTCATAGGCCGCCTGGTCGAGCAGATGCAGCGACGCCCCGGTGGTGAGGGCGATGATCATCTCATAGGTGGCGGAATCGAAGCTCAGGCGGGCGAATTGGAGGATTCGGCTTGCGGCGGTGGGGCGGAAGGACCGCGCCTTCATCTCGACCAGATTGGCCAGCCCGCGGTGGAGCAGCATGCTGCCTTTGGGCGTGCCGGTGGAGCCGGACGTATAGAGCAGGGTGGCCAGCTGGTCGGGATCGACGTCGATCTCCGGCGGCGTAGCGGGCAAGCCCGCGGTCAGGGTCGCCTCATCATCGATCGCGACGGCTTCCACGCCGGCCGGCAGCCGCTCGGCGAACCTGGCGTGGTGGACGATCAGCCGGGCGCCGGCGTCGCTCGCCATCAGATCCAGCCGCTCCCTGGGCAGCGCCGGATCGAGGGGCAGATAGGCGCCTCCCGATTTCAGCACCGCCAGCAGGACGAGGATGGTCTCGATCGAGCGGTCCATGCAGACGCCCACAACCGATTCCGCGCGAATGCCCCTGGCGACGAGATAATGGGCGAGCCGGTTGGAGCGCTCTTCGAGCTCGGCATAATCGATGCGGCGATCGTGCAGCACCACCGCGTCCGACCGCGGGGTGAGCGCCGCCTGTTCGCTGATCAGGGCCGCGACCGGGCGAAACGGCGCCTCCGTCGCCACCGTCGCATTCCATTGCTTGAGCAGCATGTCGCGCTCGGCCGCGGGCATCAGCGGCAATTCCATCGGCGACAGTCCGGGATTGCGGACGATCTCGCTCAGCAGGGTCTCGAAATGAGAGGCTATCCGGGCGATCGTCTTGGGTTCGAACTTGTTGGCGGCGAACACCAGCGACGTCGCGATGCGGCCCGCATCCTGCACCCGCATCGACAGGTCGAAGGCCGCTTCGGTAATCTCGATTTCCAGCGGCTCGACCTTGAGGCCGTGAAGGGTGAAGGGATCGCCGCTGCCCGCCTGGAAGACGAAGGCGCTGTTGATCAGCGGCTGCTCGCCGGTCCGCCGCTCGGGCCGCAGGGCCGCGACCAGCTTCGTGTACGGCACGTCCTGATTTTCCTGCGCCTCGACCGCATGGGTCGAGACCGCCTTGAGCAGCGAGCGGAAGGAGGCATGGCGGCCGATCCTGGCGCGGAGCGGGACCGTGTTGGCGAAGAAGCCGATTATCCCTTCGGTCTCGGGGACGGTGCGGCCGCTGACCGCGCCGCCGACGATGACGTCCTCCTGCCCGGTCAGGCGGGCGAGCAAGGTCTGATAGGCCGCCAGCATCACCGCGAACGGCGTCGCCCCTTCCGCGATCGCCAGTGCCCGGATCGCGTCGCTGAGGTCCGCGCCCAAGACATGCATATGGTAAGCGGCCGGCGACTGATCGGGCGCGGCCTGCACCCTGTCGGCGGGAAGCGCACCCTGGTCGGGAACGTCCCTGACCCGGTCGACCCAATAATCCAGCCGGCGCTCGAGCGCGGGCCCGGTCAGCCAGGCGCGCTCCCACAAGGTGAAGTCGCTATATTGCAGCGGCGCCGGCAGATCGGGCGACGGCTCGTCCTGGGCAAAGGCCGAATAATGGGCGCTGATCTCCTTGAGGAACAGGTCGAACGACCATCTGTCGGTCACGATATGATGGGTGGTGATCGACAAAGCGTGCAGGCGCGGGCTCAGCCGGATCAGCACGATCCTGAGCGGCGGCGCCTCGGTCAGATCGAATTCATGGGCTGCCTCGGCGATCCGGATCGCGGTCATGCGCGCCTCGCGCGAGTCCGGCGGGTCGGCCGAGAGGTCCTCCAGGCGGATCTCGACGTCGCCCGGAGGGACGATGACCTGCCTTCCTTCTCCTTCGACGATGTCGAACCTGGTGCGCAGCGCCTCGTGGCGCTCGATGACGGTGGCGAAGGCGCGCCTCAGCGCTTCCGCGTCCAATATCCCCGCCAACCGGTAGGAAGCGACGATATTGTAGGCGGCGCGTCCCACGCCGAGCTGATCGAGGAACCACAGCCGCTCCTGGCCATAAGAGAGAGGCAGCAGGCTGGGACGGCTGCCGACCCGGAACGGAGGCCGGTCGTCTGCCGCGCCGCCGCGGCCGGGGGCCTCTTCCTGCGACAAATAGGTGAGGAGATCGGCCTTTCTCCTGCGGATGCCGTCGAGCCGTTCGGACGTAACCGCGTCGGCCGGAGCCCGATAGCGAAGCTGGCCGTTCTCGATCTGAAGGATTACGCCAACTTCTTCCAGTTCCCTAACGAACTCGACGATACCCTGTTCTTGCAGCGTGCTCATCCAAGGCTAGTTCCCGCGGATCGAAGTGGCGTCGAGTTCATCCTGCCGGCGAATTATTTGTGCCGCGGCAAATCGATCGCTCCCATAGCGCTCATCCTTGCACGGCCACCGGGGGTCGGCAAGGAGTTTGAGGCGCGCCTCGCGGACGCAAAAAGTCCCCGGCAAGGAGCGCACGGAGCCTAGAAGTCGACCTGGGCGCGGGCTCCGAACACGTCGATGCCGTAATCCCGGTCCCCGCCGGCGGCCGCGATCGCCGCGCCGTCGTAGCGAAGATGGGCGTAATTCAGCAGGAAGCGGACATGGTCCTGCGCGATCCACACCAGCGACGCCTGGTAACCGCGCTGACGGCCGCCGTTGATGCCGTCGTCGGCGAGGTCGAGATAATCGTAGCGAAGGTTGATCTGGAAGGCGCCGGCGCCGCCGCTCCCGACCGGGCGCCGCACCTTGGTGCGGTCCCAGCGCCCGCCTTTGTAGCCGCGGGTCTCGCCGGTGAGGAAATAGCCTATTTCCGCATAGCCGCCGAAGAAATTAGGGCTGAGGCCCGGCGTCAGCGTGTCGGCGTCCAGCCAGTGCGCCTCGGCGACGGCGTGCGCCGGCCCACGGATCAGCGCCGCTTCGAACCCGTAATCGCTCTCGGTCCCGACCCTGAGCGCCGGGGTGGCGAGGAAGCGCGTATTGCTGGTGTGGACGAAGGGCCGCTGGCGATAGCGCGTGGCGGGCCCGGCGGCGGCAGTGTCGCCATTGTCGCGCCAGTGCGCCGAGGCGCCCAGGTGGAGTTGGGTGCTGCCCAGCTTGGGCGCGTAGACGATCCGCCCGTCGACGCTCGCCGCATCGTTCTCGTCGCCCAGCCCGACCGCGTCCTGGGCGTCGGCAAGGTCCTCGATATTGTCGGTGAAGACGCCGCCCTGGGCGACGAAGTCGCCCGCCGCATAGGTGGCGGAGAGCCCGATCCGGCGCTCGAAGTTGAACGCGTCGGTGAAGGCGGCCCGCTCCAGGAATGAGATGAAGCGCGAGCTGGTCAGCTCCTCCAGCGACTGGAAATTATTGTGCTGCCCGAGGGTGAGAGCGAGCCCCTTCGAGACCTTGTAGCTGAGGAAGGCGTCGGTGATCTCGACGTCGTTATTGGCGAAGTCGACTTCGATCTTGTAGCCGAACCCGCCGGGAATATTGCCCTCCGCGCCGATCCGCGCCCGGCGCACCTCGTTGCCGAAGCCGAGGCCGCGGTCGTTGACGCCGCTCGGGCTCTCGACCAGGCCGACATCATATTGGAGCCGGCCGAAAGGCTTGAAGGTGACGCCGCCGCCTGCCGGCGCGGCTGCCGGCGCGGCCGCCGCCGAAGCGCTCGCGGTCGCCGCCGGCGCCGCCGAGGCGGCGTCGCGCGCCGCCTTCAGCGCCGCGACTTCGGCCTCGAGGCCGGCGATCCTCGCGCGCATCGCGGCAAGCTCGGCAGCGACGTCGACGGCGGCCGCGTCCGCCGCCAAAGCGGGCGTCGCGAACGAGCTGGCGAGCAGCGCGGCGATGAACGTGACCTTCGGCATTTCGGGCTCCCGATGTGATGTGACCTTCGCAGACTAGGTCGGACGGATTGCGGTTCCGCGTCACTATCATGACATTTGTGTGACCGCCGCCGGGTCTTCGGCCGCAATTGCGACCGCTGCCGCTGATTGAACATTTTGCCCAGGACCTCCGCGCCGCTAGGAGGGCGCCATGCCTTGGAAGGTCCGTCGTCAGCCGCTCGCAGCGGCCGCCATCGCCGCCCTGGCCATTGCCGGCGCGATGCTCGCGGGCGAGGCGTTCTGGGCGGTCCTGCTCGGCCTGATCGGGGGAGCGGCGGCGACGCTGGTCGCCTGGCGCGCCTACCTCGCTCCCGCACCCGCAACCGCGGCGGAAGTGCCGACGGACGACCGCGACCGTTGGCGCCGCGACATGATCGGCGCGATCGCGGAGCCCATGCTAGTCATCGAGGGAGGCCGGATCCGGGTCGCCAACGCCGCCGCCCGGCAGCTGCTCGGCCAGTGGATCGAAGGCCAGGACGTCCGCCTCGCGCTTCGCCATCCGGCGACCGTCGAGCGGCTCTCGCGCGCGGTGCCGCCGGGCCGGCAGGCCGAGCAGATCGAGGTCGTCGGCATCGGCCATGCGGAGCGCCGATGGCTGATGACCATCGCCACGCTCGAAGACGGCGCCCGCCTCGTCCACCTCGCCGACCGCAGCGAGGCGATCGCCGCCGAACGGATGCGGGTCGATTTCGTCGCCAATGCCAGCCACGAGCTGCGCACGCCGCTGGCGACTTTGGTCGGCTTCATCGAAACCCTCCAGGACCCGGCCGCGGCCGAGAATGCCGAAGTCAGGTCGCGCTTCCTCGGGCTGATGCACGGCGAGGGGAAACGGATGCAGCAGCTGATCGAGGATCTGATGTCGCTGTCGCGCATCGAATCCGAGCGTTTCAACGCGCCGCGCGATCCGGTCGACCTGGTTCAGCTCGTCGAGGAGGTCCGCGGCGGCTGCGCCCAGCTGCTGGCGGAGCGGTCGAACGAGCTGGTGGTGGAGAATGAATCCGATTCGCCGATCGTGCCCGGAGACCGCGGCCAGCTGCTCCAGCTCGTCCGCAACCTCGTCATCAACGCGCTGCGCTACGGCCGGCCGGAATCGCAGGTCCGGGTCCGCCTCGACGATGACGGGCCACAGACGGTCCGGCTCAGCGTCGCCGACCGTGGCGAAGGCATTGCCGCCGAGCATCTTCCGCGGCTGACCGAGCGCTTCTACCGCGTCGATCCGGGCCGAAGCCGCGCCGTCGGCGGCACCGGGCTAGGCCTGGCGATCGTCAAGCATATTGTCAGCCGGCACCGCGGCCGGCTCGACATCAGGAGCGCCGTCGGGGAAGGCACCACGGTCACGATATGGCTGCCCCGCGAAGCGGAGCCGTTGTCATGAAAGAGTCATCGAACCGTCACAGGACATACGCGAAAGCGACCTAAGGCGGTCGCGCGGTCCCGTTATCGGGGGACCATTGGAGGCAGGAATGAACAAACCCATTTTCGCGGCGACGCTCGCCACGGCTCTGCTGGCCGGCTGCGGCCAGCCATCGAACGGCGGCCAGGGGCAGCAGATCCAGATCGTCGGCTCGTCGACCGTCTATCCTTTCACCACTGCGGTCGCGGAGCAGTTCCAGCGCACTAATCCGGGCAAGAGCGCGATCGTCGAATCGACCGGGACCGGCGCCGGCATGAAGCTGTTCTGCGGCGGCGTCGGCGACCAGTTTCCCGACATGACCAACGCCTCGCGGCGGATCAAGGCCTCGGAGTACCAGGATTGTGCAAAGAACGGCGTCAAGCAGGTCATCGAGGTGCCGGTCGGCATCGACGGCCTGGCGCTGATCGCGGGCAGGAACGGCGCCGCCATCAGCCTGACGGTCCGCGACGTCTACGCCGCGCTCGCCGCCAATCCGTTCGGCAAGCCCAACACCGCCAAGACCTGGAAGGAGGTCAACCCGGCGCTGCCGGCGGTGGCGATTCAGGTCTACGGCCCGCCGCCGACCTCGGGCACGCGCGACAGCCTCGCCGAGCTGATCCTCGAGAAAGGCTGCGAATCCGATCCGGCGATGAAGGCGCTGAAGGAGAGCGACAAGGACAAGCACAAGGATCTGTGCACCAAGGTTCGCGAGGACGGTGCCTATGTCGAGGCCGGCGAGAACGACAACCTGCTCGTCCAGAAGGTCGCCGCCAATCCGGGCGCGATCGGCGTCCTCGGTTACTCCTTCCTCGAAGAGAATATGGACAAGGTGCAGGGCATTCCGCTCGGCGGCGTCGCGCCGACCGCCGAGTCGATCTCGAGCCTCACCTATCCGGGCGCGCGCCAGCTCTATCTCTACGTCAAGGGCGAGCATGTGAACGTCATCCCGGGGATGCGCGAGTTCCTCGCCGAATATGCCCGCGCCTGGGGGAAGGACGGCTATCTCGAGCGCCGCGGCCTCATCCCCTCGCCGGCCGACGTGCAGGCGAAGGGCGCCGAGGCGGCGACCAGGCTGACTTCGCTCGATCCGAGCGGGCTGAAGTGACGAACGCGGCGGTTGATTCCTCCCCGAGCTTGCTAGGGGAGGGGGACTGCGCGAAGCGCGGTGGAGGGGTGATCCGGAGTCGGCAATGCCCCTCCACCAGCCTGCGGCCGGTCCCCCTCCCCGAGGCAAGCTCGG
Organism: Allosphingosinicella sp.; assembly: GCA_036378975.1. Lineage (GTDB taxonomy): Bacteria > Pseudomonadota > Alphaproteobacteria > Sphingomonadales > Sphingomonadaceae > Allosphingosinicella. The sequence continues at coordinate 70,848 of DASUVK010000059.1, forward strand.
GGACGAATTCTGTATGACTCCCCTCGCGATCTTTATCGCCGTCCTCGGCCTCGCCTTGCTCGGCTGGCTGACCGCGCGGGCGCGGGCGATCGCCTTCGCCGGCAAGGGTGCGGACCGGCCCCATTCGCTGCCCGGCTTCCACGGCTGGTATGTCGCCTTGTGGGCGGCGATCCCGGCTTTGCTCTTCCTGCTGCTTTGGGTGCCGCTTTCCGGCCATCTGGTGATGGAGGAGGTGATGGCCAGCCCGGCGGCGGCGAACCTGCCGCCGTTCGAGATGCAGCGCGCCGCCATCCTCCAGGAAGCCCGGGAGCTCGCCGAGGGCAGGCGCGAGGCGGGCTTCAATCCGGAGGCGCGCCAACTCGCGCCGGTCTATGCGGCGGCGCTGCACCGCTACCGGCTGATCGGCACGATCGCCGCTTTGCTGCTCGCCTTCGCCGGCGGCGCCTACGCCTTCAGCCGGGTGGCGCCGGGCTTTCGCGCCCGCACCCGGGTCGAGCGGGTGGTGATGGGCGCCTTGCTGCTCGCCGCGCTGATCGCGGTGCTGACGACCCTCGGCATCGTCCTTTCCCTGCTGTTCGAATCGCTGCGCTTCTTCGCGATGGTCTCGCCGCTCGACTTCCTGTTCGGCCTCGACTGGAGCCCGCAGACGGCGATGCGCGCCGACCAGGCGGGATCGTCAGGCGCGTTCGGCGCGATCCCGCTCTTCTGGGGGACGATCTTCATCGGTGCGATCATCGCCATGGCGGTGGCGATCCCCTTGGGGCTGATGAGCGCCATCTACCTCACCCAATATGCACGGCCGGTGGTGCGCAGCTGGATGAAGCCCCTGCTCGAGATGCTCGCCGGCGTCCCCACCGTGGTCTACGGCTATTTCGCGGCGCTGACCGTCGCCCCGGCCGTCCGCGACCTCGGCCAGAGCCTCGGCATTGCCGGCGCCTCGTCGGAGAGCGCGCTCGCCGCCGGCCTGGTGATGGGGGTCATGATCATTCCGTTCGTCTCATCGATGGCCGACGATTCGATCGCCGCGGTGCCGCAGGCGATGCGCGACGGCTCGCTGGCGATGGGCGCGACCACGTCGGAGACGATCCGCAAGGTGCTGGTCCCCGCCGCTCTGCCCGGCATCGTCGGCGGCGTCCTCCTCGCCGTGAGCCGGGCGATCGGCGAGACGATGATCGTCGTCATGGCCGCCGGCCTCTCGGCCAACCTCACCGCCAATCCCTTTGCCAGCGTCACCACGGTGACGACGCAGATCGTGCAGTTGCTCACCGGCGACCAGGAGTTCGACAGCCCCAAGACCCTGGCCGCGTTCGCGCTCGGCCTGGTGCTGTTCGTCGTTACCTTGCTGCTCAACATCGTCGCGCTGCGCGTCGTGAAGAAATATCGGGAAGCCTATGAGTGACGCCGCCAACCGGGCGCCGACCGACTGGAGCGCGGGGGCGATGGAGCAGCGCCTCAAGCGCCGCTACGCGTCCGAGCGCCGCTTCCGCCTGATCGGGCTGGGGGCGATCCTGCTCTCCGCCGGCTTCCTCGCCCTGCTGCTCGTGACGATGGCGGCGAACGGGGCGAGCGGCTTCCTGCGCACCGAGGTCCGCCTCGACATCGACTTCGCGAAAAGCGCCATCTTCCTCGACCCGGCGACGCTTCGCGGCTCCGGCGCCAAGGCGGCGCTGGCCGGCGCCGATATCCAGGGCGCGGTGCAGAAAGCGGCGGAGAGCCAATATGGCCCGGCTGGCGCGCGCCTCCTGTCGGACACAGCCTGGCTCAAGGTGCTGGACGCGATCGAAGCGGATCCTTCGATCCTGACCCGCACCGCGACGATCTGGCTCCCGGCCGCCAGCCCGATCGACGTGGCGGCGAAGGGCGACGGCGACCCCGAAGCCGAGCGGATCCACGCGCGCCTTGACGACCAGGGTGCGGTCCGCACCCGCTTCAACACCGACTTCCTGGCCGCGGGCGACGCCACCGATCCGGCGGCGGTGGGCGTGTGGGGGGCGTTCAAGGGCTCGCTGCTGACCATGATAGTGACGCTCGCCCTCGCCTTCCCGATCGGCGTCCTCTCGGCCGTCTATCTGGAGGAATATGCGTCGCGCAACCGCTGGACCGATCTGATCGAGGTGTCGATCAACAACCTCGCCGCCGTGCCCTCGATCATTTTCGGCCTGCTCGGCCTCGCGGTCTTCCTCAACACCCTGCATCTGCCGCGCTCGGCGCCTTTGGTCGGCGGGCTGACGCTGGCGCTGATGACCATGCCGGTGATCGTCATCGCCGGCCGCAACGCGATCAAATCGGTGCCGCCCTCGATCCGCGACGCCGCCTTGGGCGTCGGCGCCAGCCGCATCCAGGTCGTCTACCACCACGTCCTGCCGCTCGCTTTGCCCGGCATCCTCACCGGCACGATCATCGGCATGGCCCGCGCGCTCGGCGAGACAGCGCCCTTGCTGATGATCGGCATGCGCGCCTTCATCACGACGCCGCCGGGCGGCTTCACCGATCCGGCCAGCGTGCTGCCGGTGCAGATCTTCCTTTGGTCGGACGAGGTCAGCCGCGGCTTCGTCGAGAAGACCTCGGCGGCGATCATCGTCCTGCTGGTCTTCCTGCTGGCGATGAACGGCGTCGCTATCTATTTGCGGAACAGGTTCGAGAGGCGCTGGTGACCTTGATGATGGATGGAAACGAGACAGTGGAATCGAGGACTGTCGAGCCTGTGCGGGCGCCGGCCTTGATCGACGACGGTCCGCCGAAGATGCGCGCCCGGGGGGTGAGCGTCTGGTATGGCGACAAGCGCGCCATCGACAACGTGTCGATCGACATCAGCCCGGCGCATGTCACTGCCTTCATCGGCCCGTCCGGCTGCGGCAAGTCGACCTTCCTGCGCACGTTGAACCGGATGAACGACACCATCCCCAGCGCCCGCGTCGCCGGGCGGATCGAGCTGGACGGCGAGGACGTCTATGCGAGCGGCATGGACGTCGTGCAGTTGCGCGCGCGCGTCGGCATGGTGTTCCAGAAGCCCAATCCCTTCCCCAAGTCGATCTACGAGAATGTCGCCTACGGGCCGCGCATCCACGGTCTGGCGGCCGGCCGGCACGAGCTCGACGCGATCGTCGAGCGGTCGCTGAAGCGCGCCGGCCTGTGGGAGGAGGTCAAGGACCGTCTCACCGAGAGCGGCACCGCTTTGTCCGGCGGCCAGCAGCAGCGCCTCTGCATCGCCCGCGCCATCGCCGTCGACCCCGAGGTGATATTGATGGACGAGCCCTGCTCGGCGCTCGACCCGATCGCCACCGCCAAGATCGAGGAGCTGATCCACGAATTGCGGGGCGGCTACGCGATCGCCATCGTCACCCACAATATGCAGCAGGCCGCGCGCGTCTCCCAGCGCACCGCTTTCTTCCACCTGGGCGAGCTCATCGAATATGGCGAGACGCCCCAGATCTTCACCAATCCGCGGTTCGCGAGAACCAAGGATTACATCACCGGCCGCTACGGCTGAGGAAGAGAATATGGCGACCACCGGCCACACGCTCAAAGCGTTCGACGACGATCTTAACCGGCTTCGCGCCACCATCGCCGAGATGGGCGGCCTGGCCGAGGCGGCGATCGCCGCCGCGATGCGCGCCCTGGTCGAGCGGGACGGCGCCTCCGCCCGCGCCGTCGTCGAGGCCGACAAGAGGATCGACGCGCTCGAAGCCGACATCGAGAAGCTGGCGGTGCAGATCATCGCCCTGCGCGCGCCGATGGCCGACGACCTGCGCGAGGTCGTCGCCGCCTTGAAGATCGGCGGCGTCGTCGAGCGGATCGGCGATTATGCCAAGAACATCGCCAAGCGCGTCCCGGCGATCGAGGAAAGCGCCAACCTGAAGCCGCTGTCGCTGCTGCCGGAGATGGCGCGGATCGTCGCCGAGATGGTCCGCACCGCCCTGGACGCGTTCGTCGCCCGCGACCCGGTGCGGGCGATCGAGGTGTGCGAGCGCGACAAAGCGGTCGACGATTTCTACAACAGCATCTTCCGCACCCTGCTCACCTTCATGATGGAAAATCCCAACAACATCACGCCGGCGACCCACTTGCTGTTCGTCGCGAAGAATCTGGAGCGGATCGGCGACCATGCCACCAACGTCGCCGAGATGGTCTATTTCGCGGCGACCGGAAACCATCTCGCCGAACGCGAGCGCGGCGCCGACCCGACCCAGCAGGCCGGCTGATGGCGAAGGGCCGCATCCTCTTCGTCGAGGACGATCCGGCGCTGACCGAGCTGGTCCGCTTCCATCTGGCGCGCGAAGGCTATGACACGCTCCATACCCGCGACGGCGACGAAGCCCTGCTCCTCGCCCGGGAATCGCCGCCCGACCTGGTCCTGCTCGACTGGATGATCGAGGGGACGTCGGGCATCGAGGTCTGCCGCCAGCTTCGCCGCATGACGCCGACCAAGGCGGTGCCGATCATCATGATGACGGCGCGGGGCGAGGAAGCGGACCGCATCCGCGGGCTCGAGACCGGTGCCGACGACTATGTCACCAAGCCCTTCTCGCCGCGCGAGCTGATCGCCCGGATCGCCGCGGTGCTGCGCCGGGTCCGGCCCGCGCTCGCCGGCGCGACCCTGGTCTATGCCGATTTGGAGGTGGACGTCGCCAACCACCGGGTCCGCCGCGGCGGCAAGCCGATCCACCTGACGCCGTCGGAATTCCGCCTGCTCCAGCATTTCATCGAAAGCCCGCGGCGGGTGTTCACCCGCGAGAGCCTGCTCGATGCCGTCTGGAGCCGCGATTCCGAGGTCGAGCTGCGCACCGTCGACGTCCAGATAAGGCGGATCCGCAAGGCTCTCAACGAAGGCGGCCGGCCCGACCTCATCCGGACGGTCCGCTCGGCCGGCTATGCCCTCGACGCCGAGGAGGAAATGGCGCGGGCCGGGAACGGCTGAGGCGGCGAAGCGTCTTCGTCAGGCGTCCGCCACCGGCGCGGCAGGCTGCCCCTGGTCGCTATCCGGCTTGAACACCGAGCGGTCGGAGAGCCAGCCGGCCGCCTGGTCCGAGAACATGCCGGAGAGCAGGCCGATGCCGCCATAAGCGATCAGATTCTGAGCGCTGCCCGAGGCGTTGGGGCCGGCGAGGACGGCGACCCCGCTGAACATCAGCACGAACACGCCGAGCGCGATCAGGCCGCCGAGCAGGATCCGGCCGAAATAGGATTCGGTGCGGGTGAAATTGTAGCGGTTCTCGGGATAGACGAACAGGATCAGGGTGATCAGCAGGGCGCCGAACAGGCCGGACACCGAGGCGAGGATGATCCCGGTCAGCGCCGGCGGCACGTAGACGAGCTGCTTGGCGAGCGGCCACTCGCTGTCCTCGAACACCTTGAGGACGGCGATGATGTCGCCCGAGCGGGCGGCAGCCTCGAGCTGCTTGTCGATCGTGTTGCGCTCCGCCTCGAGCAGGTTGAGCCGGTCCTGGGCGTCGTCGGTGTCGCGCTTGAGGCCGGCGACCTCGTCGAGCGCCTTCTCCACTTTTTTCTGGCCGTCGAGCACCTCGGCGGCGGTTTGGCGAAGCGCCGGATTCTGCGCGCCCAGCCCTGTCGCGCAATGCTGGCTGGCGACCGCCGCGGAGACGATCTCGCTCGGGCTCGGCGTCTCGGAGGTGAAGGCCTGCGCCTGGCAACCGGCCGCGGCCAGCCGCTGCAGGTCCTCCTTGAGGTCGGCGGAGTCGGCGGTGAGCGTCCGCTCGCCGCCCTGGAGCTTGTCGGTGGCGACGCGCAGCTGGGCGGTCGCTTTCTTGATCTGGGCGCTGTTGCCGCCGACGATGTTCTTAAGGCTCTCCTTGCCGAAATAATAGCGGACGGCGACGCTGTAATCATAGCCCACCGCCTCCTTGGTCAGCGCGTCGTCGACCTTCTGCTGCGCGGTCGCGACCAGCAGCACGACGACGAAAACGTAGGATACGGCGAGGGCGACGATCGTGCGCGCGGTCCACAGGCCGGCTCGCTTGGCGATCGCCATCCGGTTCGGCGGCGCGTCTTCCCCCTCAGGCATGTGCCTCTCCCCCCGGAGTGAAGGCCGCCGCCCGCTGCGAGGCTCGGCCCGCCCTTGTTCATAAATCGGTTCTCGATCCTTGTCGCGGCCTTTTGGGGACAGTCACCAAACTGTCCCCTATTCGCCTTTCGCAGCCTTGACGGCGGTCGTCACCAGCCAGACGGCGATCGGCAGGATCGGCAGGCCGCCGCCGCATTGCTGGTTGGGCCCGACCGTGGTGCATTTCTCGGCGCTGAGCGCGAGCGCCTCGCTCGGATCGGAGGGCTCGCCGGCGTGGCGGGCGCCGGGCTCGGGCGGCACCGGCAGGGGCAGCCGGTTGGGATCGGGGCCCTGGCGGCCGCAGACGACGATGTCGCCGCCGGCCCGGTCGCGGGCGCAGTCGAGGCCGAGGCTGGCGCGGAGCAAGGCCTGCTGGCGGGCGAGCGCCTCGTCGGCGCTGGCCGGCGGCGCCGCGAGCGCGGGGCTTGCCGCCAGCGCCGCGACCGCCGCCATCGCCAAGCTCGACTTTGCCAAAGGGCTACCTTATCGCCGCCGCAAATTCGCGACAGAGGATGACAGAAACGATGGTGAGCGCAAGCCACGTTCTCGACCGGGTGCTGGTGCTGGAGATGGTGCGGGTGACGGAGGCGGCGGCGGTGGCGGCCTCCAGGCTGATCGGCCGCGGCGACGAGAAGGCCGCAGACCATGAAGCGGTCGAGGCGATGCGCGCCGCCTTGAACACGCTCGAGATCGACGGCACGGTGGTGATCGGCGAGGGCGAGCGCGACGAGGCGCCGATGCTCTATATCGGCGAGAAGGTCGGCGCGGCGCAGGGCAGCGGGCCGAAGATCGACATCGCCCTCGATCCGCTCGAGGGAACCACGATCACCGCCAAGGCCGGGCCGAACGCGCTCGCCGTGCTGGCGATCGCCGAGGAAGGCTGCCTCTTGAACGCGCCCGACGTCTACATGGAGAAGCTGGCGGTCGGGCCGGGCTATGCGGACGGCGTGATCGACCTCGCCAGATCGCCGAGCGATAACGTCCGCGCGGTCGCGGCGGCGAAGGGCGTCGAGCCGTCCGAGATCATCGTCTGCGTGCTCGACCGGCCGCGCCACGAGGCGCTGATCGCCGAGCTGCGGAGCCTGGGCTGCGGCATCGTCCTCATTCCTGACGGCGACGTCGCCGGCGTGATCGCGGTCACCGATCCCGACACGACCATCGACCTGTATATGGGCTCGGGCGGCGCGCCGGAGGGGGTGCTGGCGGCGGCGGCCCTGCGCTGCGTCGGCGGCCAGTTCCAGGGCCGGCTGCTGTTCCGCAACGACGACGAGCGGGCGCGCGCCGGCAAATGGGGAGTGACCGACCTCGACCGCATCTACCGGCTCGAGGATCTCGCCAAGGGCGACTGCATCTTCGCCGCCACCGGCGTCACCGACGGCTCGCTGCTCGAAGGGGTGAAGAGGCGCAGGAACGCGATCACCACCGAGAGCGTGGTGATGCGCGCGAGCACCGGGACGGTGCGCTGGGTGCGCGGCGAGCACCGGCACGAGCCGGGCGCGCGTTCCTAAGGACTCCTCCCCGAGCTTGCTCGGACAGGATTTTTCTTCAGCGCAGGCTCAACGGCACGTCGTGCAGGGCGATTCGGACCGGCAGCGCCGCCACCGCGTCGCCGTCGGCCTGGAGCGGCAGCGGGGCGTCCGCGTCGGCGGTCAGCGCGGTGCAGGTGAAGGCGGTGACGCCGTCCAGCGAATCGACCCGCTTCCCCCGCCACAGCGCCCAGGCGAAGCGCGCGAAATCGCGGCGGCGCGCCGAGGCGAGGGCGACGACGTGGAGCAGAGGCTCGGCGATGCTGGCTTCGGGGGCGAAGCTCCACGGGCCGGCGAAATAGCGGCCCTTGGCGACGTAGAAGGCCTCGCAGACCGTCTCGCCGCCGTCCCAGGCGAGCCGGATCTGCGTCCGGCGCCAGTCGAGGAGGATGCGGCCGAAGGCGATTGCGTAGGCGAGCTTGCCGATGCGCGCCTTGAGCGGAAGCGACACCTCGGCGACGGCGCGGCTGTCCGGGCCGACGCTGGCGCAGGCGAGGAAGACGGTGTCGTTGAGCAAGGCCGGATGAAGCCTCCCGCCGGCTTCGTCGCCGAGCAGGCGCAGCGCGTGCCGCCCGGGGTCGGTCGGGAAAGGCCGCTCGCGGTGGAGCAGATTGACGGTGCCGGCCGGATAGACGCTGAGCGGCAGCGCCCGGCCCGAGCGCGCCAGCGCGAGCGCGACATGGCGCAAGGTGCCGTCGCCGCCGACCGCGCAGACATGGCTGACCTCGCCGCCGACCTCGATGTCGAACCCGGGGCCGCATTCGGCGACGATCACCCGCGCGCCCCGCGCCTCGAAGCCGGCGCGCAAGGCGGCGAGCCGGCGCGGGCAATGGCCGCCGGCGGCGCGGTTGTAGATGAGCTGGACGATCGGGCCCGCCATGGCGGCGCTGTAGCGCGGCCTGGCTAATTCCCTATTAAGCACCGGTGAGCGCCGCGGTCTTGCTCGGGTCTCCCTCGCCGAGCCTGCTCGGGAAGGATTTCTATCCACATCTTTGTGCGAAGGTGGATTCCCGCTTTCGCTTGAATGACGTAGCGTGGCGCGATGCTCACCACCTCCCATGTCTGCGGCGTCGCCTCGTCGATCCTCGGCCAGCCCTGGCGCTGGCGCGGCGCGGCGGCGGACGGGCATGACGAGGCGTTCCGGCCCGACGATCTCGTCGACCAATTGCTGATGGCGCGCGGCGTCGCCCGCGAGGCGCTCGATCGGCACCGGGCCCCGACCCTGCGCGGCTTCATGCCCGACCCCTCGATCTTCCGCGACATGGACGAAGCGGCGGAGCGGCTCGCCGGCGCGGTCGAGGCGGGCGAGCCGGTCACCATCTTCGGCGACTATGACGTCGACGGGGCGACGTCGGCGGCTCTGCTGGTGCGGCTGCTGCGCGGGCTCGGGGCGGCGCCGCGCGCCTACATAC
>DASUVK010000060.1:0-159596 GCA_036378975.1 Allosphingosinicella sp.
GGATGCGGCCATCCTCGCCGATCAGCCCGGCGCGGCGGGTCACCCCCACCAGAGTGCCGATATTGTCGAACATGTCGACGAACAGGAACACGAACAATATCTCGAACAGCCCGATCCCGTATTTGCCCGAAAAGACTCCGGCCAAATCGAGCTGGAAGGCAGTCTGGGCGATCGCGGTCAGGTCGTAGGGCTGGAGCTCGAACCGGACGAAGCCGAGCGCCCAGCCGGCGAGCGTGGTTACGAGGAGCCGATCAGGATCGCGCCGCGCACCTTCCATGCCGAAAGGGCGGCGATGATGGCGAGGCCGAGCAGAGCCAGCGCGGCCGACGGGGCGCGCAGATCGCCGAGCGCGACCGAGGTCGCCTCGCTGGAGACGACGATGGCGGCGTTCTTGAGGCCGATGAAGCCGATGAACAGGCCGATGCCGCCGGCCACCGCGGCGAACAGATAGGGCGGGATCGCGGCGATGATCAGCTGGCGGATGCCGGCGAAGGTCAGCAGCAGGAAGGCGACGCCCGAGATGAACACGCAGCCCAGCGCGACTTGCCAGGGCACGCCCATCGCGCCGACGACGGTGAAGGCGAAATAGGCGTTGAGCCCCATCCCCGGCGCGAGCGCGAGCGGCATGTTCGCGCTCGCCCCCATCAGCATGCTGGCGAAGCCGGCGGCGAGGCAGGTCGCCGCGGCGACGGCGGCGACCGGCATGCCGGCCTGGCCCAGGATCGCCGGATTGACCAGCACTATGTAGGCCATGGTCAGGAAGGTGGTGAAGCCCGCGAGGATCTCGGTGCGCAGGTCGGTGCCGCGCGCGCTCAGCTCGAAACGCCGTTCGAGCAGGCCGGCGCTTTCGGCTTCGGTTTCAGCTTCCGTCAAGCGGCGCCCCCCCTTTCGCACGCTCAGCATAACGCGCTGGGACGGCACCGGAAGGCCCCTCGGCGGTTCCCGTCATGCCGGACTTGATCCGGCATCCACCTTTCTTTCCGTGGCAGGGCCTGAAGTAGGTGGACTCCGGTCGTGTCCGGGGTGACGGGCTCGGCCAGGCTCGTCTTGACCGGCACGACAGGGAGCCTAGCAAAGGAACGTGCAGCCGCTCGCCGCCCCAAATGCGAAGCTATTGGTCGATTCGTTCGGCCGGCGGATCACCTATGTCCGGCTGTCGGTGACCGACCGCTGCGACCTGCGCTGCCGCTATTGCATGGCCGAGACCATGCGCTTCCTGCCCAGAAGCGACATCCTGACGCTGGAGGAGATCGCCGAGCTCGCCGACATCCTCATCGCCCGCGGCGTGACGCGGATCAGATTGACCGGGGGCGAGCCGCTCGTGCGGCGCGGAATCGCGCACCTCGTCGCCGAGCTCGGCGCCCGGATCGGGCGCGGCCTCGACGAGCTAACCCTGACGACCAACGGGACGCAGCTCGCGCGCCATGCGCTGCATCTCCACGAGGCTGGCATAAGGCGCGTCAACGTCAGCCTCGACAGCCGGCGCGAGGACCGATTCCGACACATCACTCGCGGCGGCGATCTCGGCCAGGTCATGGCAGGCATCGACGCCGCCGCCGCGGCCGGGCTCGCGATCAAGATCAACATGGTCGGCCTCAAGGGGCTCAATGACGACGAGATCGAGGACATGCTGGCCTGGTGCGCCGGCCGAGGCTTCGACCTCACCCTGATCGAGACGATGCCGCTCGGCGAGGTCGAGGAGGATCGAACCCTTTATTATCTGCCGCTGGACGCGGTGCGGCACCGGCTCGAAGGCCGCTTCACCCTGATCCCGACTCTGGTCCGGACCGGCGGGCCGGCGCGCTATTTCGACGTCGGCGGAACCTCTATCCGGCTCGGGCTGATCGCGCCGCTCACCGGCAATTTCTGCGCCGGCTGCAACCGCATCCGCATCGCCGCGACAGGGACGGTCTATGGCTGCCTCGGTCACGACCAGCGAGTCGAGCTGCGCGACCTGCTGCGCATCGGCGGCCGCGCGGCGGTCGGCGAGGCGCTCGACCGGCTCCTTGCCGGAAAGCCCCGCGGGCACGACTTCCGGATCGACGCGCCCAGGCCCGCGGTCGCGAGGCACATGAACGTGACCGGCGGCTGACACGGTCGACCATGGATCCCGACACGATCGTCTGGATCGCCCTGCTGATGGGGCTGGCGGCGGCGCTCTATTCGACCGTCGGCCATGGCGGCGCGTCGGCCTATCTCGCGATCATGGCGCTGTTCGCGGTGGCGCCGGAGACGATGCGGCCGACCGCGCTCGCGCTCAACCTGGTCGTCGCCGGATTCGCCGGCCTGCGATACTGGCAGGCCGGGCAGATCAACCTGCGCCTGCTGGCGGCGTTCGCCGTCACCGCCGCGCCCGCGGCCTTCCTCGGCGGCAGCTTCAGCCTTGCGCCCGAATTTTATCGTCCGCTCGTCGGCCTGCTGCTCTGGGCCTCGGCCGCGCGAATGTTTTGGCAGCCTTCACGGCTCGCACGGCGCGAGCCGCACCCTCCCTCCCTCGCCCTCACCTTGCCCGCGGGCGCGGGGCTCGGATTGCTGGCCGGGCTGACCGGCACCGGCGGCGGCATCTTCCTCAGCCCGCTGATCATCCTGTTCGGCTGGGAGGACGCGCGCCGGACGTCGGGCGTCGCCGCCGGCTTCATCTTTCTCAACTCGCTGGCCGGCCTCGCCGGCAATCTGGCGTCGGTGCGCTCGCTGCCCGCCGACCTGCCGATCCTGATCGCGGCGGTGGCGGCGGGCGCGCTGGCCGGCACCTGGCTCGGCGCCGGGCGTCTGCCGAAGCCGAGACTGCTTCAGGGACTAGGGCTGGTCCTGGCGATCGCGGGAGCGAAGCTCATCTTCGCGTGACGGCTCAATTTCTCCCCGAGATTTCTAGGGGAGGGGGACCATGCAAAGCATGGTGGAGGGCCTTGCAGACTCCGCAGAATCCCTCCACCGCGCTTCGCGCGGTCCCCCTCCCCAGGGAATCCTGGGGAGGAATTTAAGCCCTAGAAGTCGAGGGCCTCGATCTCGTCCCCCGCCTGCCGCGGGGGGTCGTGCGGGCGGCTGCGGAGGAGGAGATCGGCCTCGGCCAGGGCCTTCTGCGCACCGCTGTCCTGGTTGGCGAGCGGCACCGCGCCCGTCTCGCCCAGGCGCGCCCGATGGAAGGTCTCGCGGTCGCCGCAGGCGGGGAGCGGCCCGGCGAGCGGAAGCTTGCGCCATGCGAGCGCTCCGGCGCGACCGGCGAGGCCGGCGACGAGCGGGGCGAGCAGCAGCCGCGCGGTGACCATCGCCGAGGTCGGGTTGCCCGGCAGGCCGAGGACGAGCGTGCAGCCGGCGCGTCCGAGCCAGACCGGCCTGCCCGGCTTGATCGCGACTTTCGAGAAGATCGGATCGAGCCCGTGCGGCGCGAACATCGCCCTGGCATAATCCTTCTCGCCGACCGACGCGCCGCCGGTGACGACCACCAGGTCCGCCTGCCCGAGCGCCTCGGCTGCCGCCCGCTCCATCGCCGGCAGGTCGTCGGCGAGCCGGCGCGATCCGAGGCTGCGGCCACCCCATATCTCGGCAAGAGCCGCGACCCCGAACGAGACGCTCTCGGGAATCGCGCTGGGGCGGCCCCGCGCCTCGCCGGGAGGGGCGAGCTCGTCGCCGGTGGCGAGCACCAGCACGGACGGGGCGCGCCAGGTCTCGACCTGGGCCACGTCCGCGCCCGCCGCCGCGACCAGGGCCTTCGGATCCAGCCGCCGTCCAGCCTCGAGCAGCACGTCGCCGGCGCGAAAGTCCGACCCTCGCGCCCTGATGTGCCGCGCCGGACCGGCAAGGCCGGCGATGGCGACGAATTCGCGGTCCCTGACCGCCACTTCCTGGATGACGACCCGGTCCGCGCCCTCGGGCACCGGGGCGCCGGTGAAGATCCGGACGCAGGTGCCCGGCTCCAGCGCGCCGTCGAAGCCGCCTCCCGGAAAGGACTCGCCGATGAGGCGGAGGCTGCCCGGCAGGTCGGCCTCGCGGACCGCATAGCCGTCCATGGCCGAGCCATCCGCGGGCGGCGAATCGATCGTCGCGACCACCGGCGCCGCCAGCACCCGCCCGGCGGCCTCGGCGATCGGCACCGACTTGCGGCCGATCGGCCGCGCGACCTCGGTCACCCGCCGAACCGCTTCGTCGAAGGAAATCATGAGCGGAGCCAGCTGCCGGACCGCCCGCCCTCTTTCGACGTCACCTGAACGCCGCCTATCTCCATCGTCCGGTCGATCGCCTTGAGCATGTCGAACAAGGTGAGGCAGGCGATTGTGACGGCGGTCAGCGCCTCCATCTCGACCCCCGTCGCGCCGACCGTCCTTACTTCCGCGGCGACGCGGAAACCGGGCAAGGTCTCGTCCGGCTCGACCGTGACCGCTACCTTGGTCAGCGGCAAAGGATGGCAAAGCGGGATGAGGTCGGCGGTTCGCTTGGCGGCCATGATCCCGGCCAGCTCGGCAACGGCGACCACCGATCCCTTCGGCGCCTTGCCGGCCTGGACCGAAGCGAGCGTGGCCGGGAGGCAAATCAGCCTGCCCTCGGCCGTGGCGGTGCGCGCGGTCGCATCCTTGTCGGAGACGTCGACCATGCGGGCGCGGCCGCCGTCGCCGACATGGCTGAGGCCGCTCATGCGAAAAACCGCCTGAGGCGCGGCACTTGCTCGGCGAGCGAGCAGGGACGGTAGCGGCTGTCGAGCTCGAAGCCGAGGACGAGGTCCCAGGCGTCGCGGCAGGCGCCGGTCGAGCCGGGCAGGCAGAAGACGAAAAGATCCTCGATCTGCCCGGCGCAGGCTCGCGACTGGAGCGTGGCGACGCCGACCGTGCCGAGGCTCGCCTGGTGGAAGACGGCCGCAAAGCCGTCCATCTCCCGCCGGAAGAGCGGCTTCACCGCTTCCGGCGTCAGGTCGCGCGGCGCGAAGCCGGTGCCGCCGGTGGTGAGGATGACGTCCACTTGGCCGCCGGCGACCCAGGTCTCGACCTGGGCGCGAATCGCCTCGATCTCGTCGCCGACGATCGCCTTGGCGGCGAGCGCGTGACCGGCGGCCACGAGCCGCTCGGCGAGGAGGGCTCCGGACGTGTCGCTTAAGTCGGTCCGCGTGTCGGAGACGGTCAGCACCGCGATCCTGAGCGGATGGAAGGTCCGGCTCTCATCTATTCCGGGCACGGCGTCTCGCTCCACCTTTCGCGGGCGCTATAGTCTTCATCGCGCGGCTCGATCCAGTGCGCGCCTGCCGCCGTATCCTCGCGCTTCCAGAACACGGCATCCGTCTTCAGCCGGTCCGTCACATAATCGACCGCTTCGAACGCCGCGCGGCGATGCGCGGCCGCCGCCGCGACGAAGACGATCGTCTCGCCGGGAGCCACAAGGCCGCTGCGATGGACGATCCGCAGCGCAGATATGGCGAAGCGCTCGTGCGCGGCGGCGGCGATCTCGTTCAGCGAACGAAGGGTGAGACGGGGGTGATGGTCGAGGACCAGCCGCTCCACCTTTTCGCCGTCCGTCGTCCGGTCGCGGGCGATGCCCAGGAAGCTCATCACGGCCCCCTCGCCGGCCAGGCCGGCCGTGAACTGTGCAAGCTCGCGCTCGGCGGCAAAGGGCTCCCCGGCGAGACGAACGCCCATTCTCAACCTCCCGACAGCGGCGGCAGGAATTCGACCCGTTCGTGTCCGCCAAGCAGGAAGTCCTCGTCGACGATCTCGTCGGCGACGCAGGCGCGTACCCGCGGGCTGAGCAGGTCCGGGGCCGCTCGGGGATGCAGGCCGGCGAGCCGAATTCTGAGGCGCGACACCGTTTCTCCCGCCTCGCCGGCGACCTCGCGCTCGTCACCCAGCGCGTCCCGAAGCCTTCCGAAGAACCCGATCCTCATAACCTACTTTCCGCCCTTCCGGCCGCGTTCGCTGGTCTGGCGATTTCTGTTCCCGCCCATTCGAAACGGGTCAACGGCGTCGGCGCGGGCCGGACCATAGTGGCTACCGGGGCGGGGAGGAACATGAATTGGGGCGCCTTCGGTCCGCTCGTTCGACGACTATGTCCCAAGCCGGTCCGCAGAGCCGTCATTGGTCCGCGCCGGGCCCGCTTGTGCCGGTGCGCCCGCATTCGCTAGGCAGGCGGCGACGATGAAGAGGGGCGCCATGGCCGTCAGCGAGGATCCGGGCGACCTGCCCAAGCATCACGAGGCGACGCAGAGCGAGAAGCTGGTGATCGCCGCCTCATCGCTCGGCACGGTGTTCGAATGGTATGATTTCTACCTTTACGGCCTGCTGGCGACCGTCATCTCCGCCCAGTTCTTCTCCGGCGTCAACGAGACTACCGGCTTCATCTTCGCCCTCGCCGCTTTCGCCGCAGGCTTTGCGGTGCGGCCGTTCGGCGCGATCCTGTTCGGCCGCATCGGCGACATAGTCGGCCGCAAGAACACCTTCCTCGTCACCATGGGGATCATGGGCCTGTCGACCTTCCTGGTCGGCCTGCTGCCGAGTTACGCGGCCGCCGGAGTCGCCGCGCCGATCCTGCTGGTGCTGCTGCGCCTGCTCCAGGGCCTGGCGCTCGGCGGCGAATATGGCGGTGCCGCGACCTACGTCGCCGAGCACGCGCCCAACCGCCGCCGCGGCCTCTATACGAGCTTCATCCAGACCACCGCGACCCTGGGCCTGTTCGCCGCCTTGCTGGTGGTGATCGGCGTGCGCACCGCGCTCGGCGAGCAGGCCTTCGCCGACTGGGGCTGGCGCATCCCCTTCCTCGTCTCGATCGTGCTGCTGGCGGTGTCGATGTGGATCCGGATGCAGCTTCGCGAGAGCCCCGTCTTCCGGCGGATGAAGGCGGAGGGCCGGACGTCGAAAGCGCCGCTCACCGAGGCCTTCGCGCGCTGGGACAATCTGAAGCTGGTGCTGATCGCTTTGTTCGGTGCTGTCGCCGGCCAGGCGGTGGTCTGGTATACGGGCCAGTTCTACGCGCTCTTCTTCCTCGAAAAGATGATGAAGGTGGACGGCGCGACCACCAACATGATGGTCGCGGCGGCGCTGGTGATCGGCACGCCCTTTTTCATCCTGTTCGGCTGGCTCTCGGACCGGATCGGACGGCGACCGATCATCCTGGCCGGCTGCATCCTCGCCGCCCTCACCTATTTCCCGATCTTCCACGCGCTGTCGAAAGCGGCCAATCCGGCGCTCTATGCGGCTCAGCAGGCGGCGCCGGTGAGCGTGATCGCGGATCCGGCGGACTGCTCGGTCCAGTTCGATCCGATCGGCCGCAACCGGTTCGACGCGCATTCCTGCGACATCGCCAAGGCCTTCCTCGCCAAAGCGGGCGTGAGCTACGCCAATGTGGCGGCGCCGGCCGGAGCGCCGGCGCAGGTCCGGATCGGCGGCGAGACCATCGCTTCGGTCGATCCGCGCGCCGTCGCCGGCGAGGCCCGGGCGGCGGCGATCAAGGCGTTCCAGGCGCAGACGGCGGCCGCCCTCAAAACGGTCGGCTATCCGGAAAGGGCCGATCCGGCGCGTGTCGACAAGCCGCGCGTCATCCTCCTCCTCACCCTTCTCGTCCTCTATGTGACGATGGTCTACGGGCCGATCGCGGCCTTGCTGGTCGAATTGTTTCCGGCGCGGATCCGCTACACGTCGATGTCGCTGCCTTATCATATCGGCAACGGCTGGTTTGGCGGCTTCCTGCCGACCATCGCCTTCGCCATGGTCGCCGCCACCGGCGATATCTATTACGGCCTGTGGTATCCGATCGTCGTCGCGGCGCTGACCGTGCTCGTCGGCCTGCTCTTCCTCCCCGAGACGAGAGGTCGCGACATCGACGCCTGACGCTCAGGCGCCGCCCGCAATCCAGTCCCAAAATGGACCAAATGATGCAAGACGATCCGCCCCCCTTCGGATTAGGGTAGCTCTTTCGGAACGAGGGGGCGCGATTGTCGGCACCGCAGCAGGTAAGCCTCATCTCGCGCTGGTTCATCAAGGTGGGCTGCCGTGAGGCGGCGCTGGAGGCGCTGACCCAGGCGGCGCACGACGTCCGCGCCAACGAGCCGGATACGCTGACCTACCGGATCCACACCCAGTATGAGGGCGATCCCCGCCTGCAGTCGCTGCCGCCGGTCGATCCGCTGTCGATTCTGTTCTTCGAGGTCTATCGCGACGCCGACGCCTTTCTTGCACACCTCAACGGTCCCGTCTTCACCGGCTTCGTCAACGATTATGGCGGGCTGTTCGTCGGCGCCGGCGGCAAGCCCTATACGACCGTCAACTTCCTCACCCTGTACGCCGGCTTCACCCGGAGCGGGGAGACGGCGGCGGCGGTCCCGGCGGCCGGCACCGACAACAGCCATCCGGCGGTGATGTTCGAGATCATCGCCAGGGACCAGGCGGCGATCTCGGCCTTCTATACGGAGGTGTTCGGCTGGCAATATCAGACCGGCTCGGACGGCTTGTCCTACATCCATTTCCCGGCCGGCTCGCCGCCCTTGCTGGGCGGGATCGGCGAGACCCAGGATTCGCCCGGCTTCGAGCCGGGGCATAATTTCTATCTCCTCGTCGACGAGCTCCAGCCGGTGATCGACCGCGCCGTCGCCGCCGGCGGAGAGACGCTGATGCCGCCGACCCAGGTGGACGGCTACAGCTTCGCCATGATCCGCGATCCGGAAGGCAATCCGGTCGGCCTGATCGAGCCGTTCGATAATTAGGCCGGGAATGACATTCTCAACGCCAAGGGAGCGTTCGATATGAGCTACCTCAACCCCCTCAGGCTCCATTTCGCGGGCCAGTTCCAGTCGAACGTGTCGACCGTCAACAACGACGCCGCGCATTACGACAATGCCGCCTTCCTGCCGCAATATCAGGACATGGAGGGCGCCCACATGCGGCCGCCCAACGGCTGGTTCAATCCTGAGGGCGACGCCGCCTTCCGCCTGCTCGGCTGCACGATCAACTCGGCTTGGACGCCGGACGGGGCGGTCCCCAGCTCCGATCCGGTGCTCGGCTACATCATCGCCGATTCGGACGGGAGCGTGCCCGGCAAGCTCGTCGATCTCGATCCCGAGCAGCAGCTCGTGTCGCAAATCTGGGGCCTGCAGGTGCGGATCGCCGACGCCGACGGCAACACCTTGATGCAGAGCGACTTCGAGCCGGCCGCGTTCATGGACATCTGGGACCGCGCCACCGGAAGCGGCGGCGGCGACACCAATGCCGGAGCGATGTACCAGTCGGTGCTGACCAACTTGCAATGGGGCGACGTCTCGGCCTCGCCCTTCCTGACCAAGCTGCAGCAGGCGGCCGCCACCGGCCTGCTCTCGATCAAGTTCAACGTCGACGGCATCAACATGGACTTCACCTCGCCCGACTTCATGTGCGGGCGGATCACCGGCACGATCGGCCCGGCGACGGCCACCGAGCCGCAGCATCTGGTGATCGGGCGGCAGTTCATGGCCACCGCCGACCCCAACGCCAATGCCAATTTCTTCATCCCCCTCGGCGGCCTCAACTTCTGCGTCGCGGTGGTCGATACGGATACCAACACCCTCTATGTCGACCTCGGCAACGCCTTGTCGACCAACATTCCGGGGGGGACCGTCAACAATCTCGGCGACCTCACGGTCAGCGTCTACGATCCGATCACGACGCCGATCAATCCGGCCGGCACCATGATCCCGCTCGGCACCATCCCCGCCGGCGGCACCGGCGGCTATGCCGATCCGAGCTGGTATCCGACCACCGCCGGGGTGGCCGCGCTGCCGATTTCCCCGGACCTGATGACCCTGGTCTCGTTCCGGACGCTGGCGATCTCCGGCAATTCCGGCATTGTCATCGCCGAGGCGCCGAGCGGCGCCTTCCTCCGCGCCGACAGCTACGTCTACCGGATGAGCCCCAACGGCACCGAAAGCATCCCGGTCTACGCGATGCGCTACGGCCAGCCGCTCAGCGGCGCCTCGGTCAGCTTCGTGCTCGACCCGTCGCAATTGCAGAGCCAGCAGACGCCGGACCAATGGCCGTTCGTCGGCGCCGCCCCGAACGTGGCCCAGCCGACCAGCGCGATCAGCTTCAACGGCAGCGCTCAGACCGACGGCAACGGCATCGCCCTGCTCAATGTGACCGCGGGCGACCCGGGGACGGCGCGCTGGTTCAACAACGGCTCCAATTACGGCATCGACGGCCAGGTTTACGGCATCCGCGCCGCCTTCGCCGACCCGTCGCTCCAGGACGGCCCCGTCAACCAGTGGAATTTCATCAGCTTGCTGCTGTGGAGCGGCTACACGCCGGCCAACCCCGTCACCTGGACCGACGTCCAGCCGATCTTCCAGCAATATGGCAATCTCTATCCGGTGATGCTGCGCTTCCTCAATCTCGCCAGCTACGACGACGTGAAGGCCAATGCCGGCCTGCTCTCGCTCGCCTTCAGCCTGGACGTGACCGACCCGAACTCGATGCCGGTGACCCGTGATCTGTCGCCGGCCAAGCGCGCGGCGATCCTCACCTGGCTGCAGAATCCGCTGCCCGGGGCGGTGCCGGCGGCGGCGGCGCCGCGCGACGTCGCCGCGGTGGCGCCGCAAGCGCCGCCCGGGGCCGTCGGGCCGCGCGGCGGCAAGGCCGCGGCGGCTTCGCGCCGGCTCGTCCTGCAATCGAATTAAGGAGAAGATCCGATGATCCACCTGCAACGCTCGATGATCGCGGGGCTCGAGGGTCCCTCTCCCGATCCCCAGGCCGTGCTCGCCGCCCTTCAGCAGGCGATCGAGCTCGAGCATTCGACGATCCCGCCGTACCTCTACGCGCTCTATTCGCTCGACGAGACCAAGAATACCGAGATCGCCGCCATCATCCAGTCGGTGGTGATCGAGGAGATGCTGCACATGACGCTCTCCTCCAACGTGCTCAACGCGCTCGGCGGCTCGCCCGCGATCAACCAGCCGAACTTCATCCCGACCTATCCGGGACCGCTGCCGGGCGGGGTCGAGGCCCAGCTCACCGTCCACCTCGCCCCCTTCTCGATGAGCGGGACGCCCAATCAGCTGCAGACCTTCCTCACCATCGAGGAGCCGGAGGATCCGCTCAACTTCCCGACCGCCCTCGTCGAGGCCGACACGATCACCATCGGCGAGTTCTACACGGCGATTTCCGACGCCATCGCGATCCTTGGCGACGGCGCCTTCGTCGGTTCGCCGAGCAACCAGGTCGGGCCCGACCTGATGTGGGAATCGGTCGTCGTCACCGACGTCGCCACCGCCCAGCAGGCGATCCAGATCATCGTCGAGCAGGGCGAAGGCACGACCACCTCGCCGCTCGAGGTCGACGGCGGCGGCTACGCCCATTATTACCGCTACATGCAGATCCAGAAGGGGCATCTGCTGGTGCCGGTGGCCAATCCCGGGCCCAATCCCGACGACGCTTATGCCTATACCGGCGATCCGGTGCCGTTCGACCCGACCGGCGTCTACGCCGTGCCGGTCGATCCGGGGGGCTATGCGCCGGGCACCCAGGCCGCCTTCCTCAACGACAATTTCAACTACACCTATACGAGCCTGCTCAACGCCCTCCACGATCTGTTCAACGGCGACGCGAACCAGGACCAGATGAACCGGGCGATCGGCGTGATGATGTCGCTCAAGGGCCAGGCCAAGGCGATGATGTCGGGCATCCCCAATCCGGCGCTGCTGGTCGGGCCGAGCTTCCAGTACCAGCCGGTCAACCCGGCGGTGCAGTCGGCCGCGTGAGGGCGGGCCTCCTGGCAGGGCTGGCGCTCGCGCTGGCCGGCTGCGGCTATGGCGACAAGGCCGGCGAGGACGCGGCGGCCAACGGCGGCGACGGCAACGCAGTCTACGCGACCTACGGCGTCCACAACCCGCCCGCGGTAAGCAATTGCGGCGCGCCCGATTGCAGCTATGCCGGCGCCCCGGGCCGGCCCCCCGACCCGATCTACCCGCCTTTTTGGCAGTCGCGCTGGACCATGTACCGCGTATTCAACTACGGCACCTCGCTGCCGCCCTATCCCGGCCCGCCGCCCGGCCTCGTGCCCGGCCGGGACTACGAAATCTCCTACGGCGCCTCCTATTACGATTCGACGACGAGCTGGCCGACCGGCGAAGGCGCGATGATGGAGTTTTACGACAAACGCTGCCTGCCCATCTTCCCCGGCATCCCCAACACCTTCACCTGCGCGTTCATCTCGCTGGGCGACACCGCTTTCTTCCTCACCTACAAGCAGGACCGGCCGAAAGGCATGCCGCCGGTCTGCCTGTTCTCGCCGCTCAACCATCCGCCTCGGCGCGATTTCATCGCCCACCTCCCCTACAGCCCGGAGGACAGCGCCCAGCTCGGCGCCGGCGCCCAGGCCTATTCCTTCTGGGTGGGCGCGGACGGCAAGCCTTTCCAGACCGGGGTAAGGCCCGACCAGACCGCCAATCAGGGCGTCATGTTCGGCTACGCCTTCGCGCCGGTGGACGGCAAGCTCCAGCCCCAGTCCTTCTATTTCTCGGGCTTCCCGCTCGATCCGCCCGACGCGCCCTTCGTCAGCCAGAACTATACCGGCTGGGCGCCGACCCGGCCCGATCCGGCGAAGACCTGGAACCAGGTCAGCGGGCTCGACCCCAAGACCCTGCCCGCCTGCACGGTGATGGGCGGGCCGTCCCAGCCCGCGGCCATGCTCGCCAGCGGCAAGCGCCCGCTCAGCTGGTTCGACATCGGCCGCGCCCGCCGCCAACGCTGACCGTCAGAAGCCCGCCGAGAGCGTCGCCCGCACCAGCCGGCCCGGCGCCGGAAAGCCGACCGCGTCCTCGTAGCGCTCGCCGGTCAGGTTGCGCAGGGCGGCGGCGAGCGTGAAGCGCGGCGAGATCTGCCAGCGCAGGCCCAGATCGGCCTCGCCATGGCCGTCCGCACGGATCAGGCCGGTCGGGATCGAGCTGTCGAAATAGTCCGAGTTGAACCGCACCGCGCCGTTCAGCTCGAGGCTTGTCGAAGCCTGCCAGGCGGCGCGCAGCGAGCCCTGCCAGCGCGGCCGTCCCCGCAGCGGCGTCGGCGAATCGAGGTCTAGCCAGCTCAGCGCCCCGGCCAGGCTCAGCGCCGGCGCCGGCGTCCATCGCCCTTCCAGCTCGGCGCCGCTGGCGCGGACGCGGTCGCGGTTGACGGTGGTGAAGGCCGCCGGATCGAAGTCGATCAGGTCGCGGAAATAGTTGCTGAACACCGCGAAGCGGATGCCGTCGCCGCGCGCGCCGGCCATCTCCACTCCTGCCTCGACGTTGCGGCTGCGCTCCGGCCGCAGCCCCGGATTGCCGATCAGCGGATGGGCGAGCGCGTAGAAGCTCGGCAGTTTATACCCTTCCCCCGCCCGCGCGAACAGGGTCGGGCCGCCGGGCGCCGGCTGCCACGCCGCCGCCGCGCGCCCGGTCCAGCTGCGCCCGCCATCGGCGACGTCGTCGTAGCGGGCGGCGAGGTTTAAGGCGAAGCCGCCGCCCGGCTTGAGGCTCGCCTCGGCGAAGGCGCTGCTTGTGGTGCGGACGAGGTCGAAGCGCACCGGCAGCGGGAAGCCGAAGTCGATCATGCCGTCGCTGCGCCCCGATTCGCGCAGCCAGGCCGCGCCCAGCGTCGCCACCAGCGGCCCGTCGCCGAGGCCGATATCGGCGATCGCCTCAACTCGGGCGAAGCGGCTGTCGGCGGCGAGCGCCGGCGTCCCCTGCAGCGCCCCGGGGGCGATCGCCGGGGTGGCGCTGCGGTCCTTCTGCTGCGACCAGGAGAGGCTGAGCCCCGGCCGCACCCCCTTGCCGGGCCGGCGCAGCCCCAGTCCCGCCGCGTTCAGCTCGGCGCGGCCGCGTTCGCGCTCGCGCAGGACCGCCAGCCGCGGCCCGCCGCTATCCTCCGGGAAAGCGGAGCGGTCGGCATGGCCGTGGAGGCCGAGCAACCGCGCCTCGACCCCGCCGATCCGCTGGCGGAGCTGGACCAGCCCCTGCCGCCGCTCTAGGCTCGAGCCGGCGCTGAGCCCGCCGCTGTCGTACCAGCTGGCCGCCGCCAGCAGCCCGCCCTCGGCCCAGCCCGAATTGAGGGCGGCGCCGAGCCCGGCATCGCCCTCGCTTCCCGCCTGCGCGCGCGCGGTCAGCCGCCGCGTTCCCGGCCCCGGCGCGCGCAGCCGCAGGTTGACCACGCCCGACAGCGCGTCCGAGCCGTGCACCGCCGAGACCGCGTCGCGCGCAACCTCGATCCGCTCGACCAGCGACGGGTCGATCGCGAAGAAATCGAAGCCGCCGCCGCGGCTGTTGGTCGGATCGTTGAGCTTGACGCCGTCGAGCAGCACCAGGGTGAAATTGGGCTCGCCGCCGCGGATCGACAGGAAGCTGCGCCCGCCGGCGCCGCCGGTCGAAAAAGTGCGCACCCCGGCGACGTCGTCCAGCGTCTCGAGCAGCGAGGCGGGCTGCAGCCGCTCGATCTCCGCCGCCTCGACCGCGCTCAGGCCGCCGGGCGGCGCAGCCTCGGTGCGCGAGGCGGTGATCACGATCGAGTCGCCTGCCGGGCCGGCGGCGAGAAGCATCAAGGCGGCGTCGAGCAGCATCGTCCCCCCAAACCACGCGGCGGCCACCCTCGACGGGCGGGACCGCCCCGGCAATCCCCCTTTTGGTCGCGATCCGGCTCAATCACTGCCGGACTCCGCTTAACCGCCGCGCCCAGAAGGGCGCGTCCGGCCATCGCCGCTCTTCGCCGTAATAGAGCCGGCAATGCTCGCGATAGGCTGTCCAGATCGCGTCGAGCCGGGCTGCATAAGCGGGGAGCGCGGCGGCGTCGCCGGCGAGCGCGGCGGCCGCCGCCCGGCCGCCCGTCAGTCCGGTGCAGAGGGCGTTGAACAGCCCCTGCGACGACAAGGGATCGAAAGCGAGCGCGGCGTCGCCGACCGCGAGCCGGCCCGGCCCCGCCGGCGCCGTCAGCCTCGCCCCGTGCGCGGCGCAGATCCGCGCCGGGCCCGGCCCGGGTGCCCCGGCATCGGCGATCTCGGCGCGCAGCGTCGCCGACCGCCCGGCACGCTCGACCAGCGCCGCGGGAGTCAGCGTTGCGGCGGTCTCCAAATCGGCGTCGGTATGGAAAGCGAGCAACCGGCGGCCGTCCGGCAGCGGCGCGCTGTACCACCAGCCGCCGGCCTCGGCCTCGACATAGGTGAGCTCGGCGGGCTCGCGGAGCAGCGGCAGGTGCGTCCAGGCGCAGATCAGCCGGTCGTCGGCGACCCGCCGGCCGCCCTCGGCCCTGAGCAGCCGCGAGCCGCGGCCGCCGGCGTCGACGATCGCCCGCGCGGTGACTGTCCCGGCCCCGGCCAGCGCCACGCGCCAGCCGGAGCCGTCGCGGGTCGCCGCCCGCGCCGCCGCCGGCGCGATCAGCCGCGCGCCGCGGGCCTGGGCCTCGGCGCGGAGCCCCGCCTCGAAGGCGCGGCGGTCGAGCCGCCACCCCGGCCCGTCGGGATCGCGAAAGCCGTCCAGCTCGACCGGCTCGGCCGCGCCCCAGACGCTGCGCCGCGCATGGCAAGGCGAATGTCCGGCCGCTTCGAACCCCGGCCACGCGCCGAGCGCGTCCAGCAGCCGCCGCGCCGCGCCCGGCAGGGTCTCGCCGATCCGGTCCCCGGGTGCGGCGAGGCGGTCGATCAGCACGACCCGGTGCGCGGGGGCCAGCGCGATCGCCGCGGCGGCGCCGGCCGGCCCGGCGCCGATGATGGCGACGTCGGCGTCGAGGCTCAGCGGCGCAGCCCGCCGGGGAAGCGCCGCACTTTCTCGATGCCGCTCAGATCGACGTCCGCCGCCGACATGGCGTGGCCGGGACGCGTCCCGACATGGCTGTTGGTCGGCGGCGCCGGCCGGCCGGCGAGCGTCATCTGCGCCAGATTCTCGGCCGCCTCGTCGGCCGCCACCTGCGTAATCGGGCGATGCTCGTCCTCGACCTCGATCGCCCGCGGGAAGGCGTCGCCGTCGTCCGGCCCCCGGCGCGACTCGACCACGCCGAGATGGTCGAAATGGGCGATCATGTTGTTGATCTGGCTGGTATAGCCCGCCGTTCCGAGCGGCTCGATCCAGGCCGCGCGATTGGCGAAGGCGGCCTTGCGCTCGCTCATCGGCTTGGCCGGGTCCATGACGATGTCGTAATTCTGCTTGGTCAGCACCTGGTTGGGCACCCGCGCCGGCCAGAAGCTCGGCGCATAGGGATCGTAGGCGCCGTCATAGCCCGAGCGGCAGCTCGCCGTGTCGGTCTGCCACGGCACCGCCATCCAGCGCGTGATCGAGCCCGGCTCCTGCGCCGTCAGCGGTCCGTTGGGCAGGGTCAGCGAATCGGAGGTGAACACCGTCCCGAGCGTCGGCGGCTTCCAGCCCGGCCTGGCGTGGAGGAAGCGGAACGGCTGCATGTACATCGACGAGGAGCGCACCGGCCAGGTCATCTCGCAGCCCGGATGGAAGGCGTCGGCCAGGCAGAATTCGAGCGCGGCGCGGGTCAGCATGTCGCCCTGCTCAACCAGCGGCACCTCGTCGATCGTCTTCGGCCGCACATGGGCCGGGTCGTAATCGGCCTCGAACTCGCCCTGGGCCCACAAGTCGAGCAAGGCGAGCTGAGTCTGGGAGAGCTCGCTATTCTGCCGCGGCGTCTCGACCGGCGGCACGTTCATCGCGTCGCCGTAGAGCCATGGCCACGGCTTGGGCGACCAGGCGTCGATCGCGTAGCGGCGGAAGCTGTTGGCGACGACCCGCCTGATCTCCCGCATCGCCGGGCCGTTGTCGCCGAGCCTGGCAAGCGCTTCGGGCGAGGTCAGGTCGAACGCCCCTTCCCAGCCGAAGCCCGCGGCGAAGCCGGCATTGACCCATTGCAACCCCGCCATCCGCTCGAAGATCGGCATGATCTCGCGCGCGAAGCTCGGCCGCGCCGGCGTCGTCAGCCAGCCCGCCTGGATGGCGACGTCGCGCATCAGGTCCCACATCGTCCGCACCGACTTGCGCTGCGGCGCGTAATTGGGCGGGGCTACGATCACCCAGGCCGGGATCACCTCGAGCGGCAGGCCGTCGAGCGTCACCGACGCGGAGACCGGGCCGTCCGACACGTCGTCATGCCACCCCTCGTTATTGGCGAAGGTGATCGCGACGGTGCCGTCGTAGGAAGCCGAGACGCCGTGGCCGCCAAGCACCACCAGGCGCCCGGCCTCATCGGTCATGATCTCGCCCAGATAGACCTTCTTGCCCATGAACTTGCCGTCGTCGAACCGCGCCGGCCCGGCGTTGGCGCCGGACACGGTGCGCGGCTTCGGCGTGATGGCGAGCTGGGCACGGTCCTCGACGGCCGGATTGCGCAAGGTCGTCGGCGGCGCCTGCGATGCTTCCGGAATGTCGAGCGCGAGCTGGAAGCCGTACCAGGCGGATTTGGTGTTGGCGAGCTGGACCTGCCATTCGATCTTGGCGCCGCTGTCCGGCCCGGTCAGCTCGCGCACGATCTTGCCGAGCGCGTTGACGCCGTAGAGGCGGAACCGCGCCGCCTGCCGCTTGAGCCGCCCCTTGGCGTCGCGATAGGATCCCGGCGGCAGCGGCGGCGGATCGGCCACTTCCGGCCCGATCACATATTCCTTGGGGGCCGAGCCCACCCGGCACACGCCGATCGATGGATAGATCACCGCCTTGACGATGCAGTCGTCCGGCGGCGGCGACGGCGGCACGACCGGGCGCGGCTCCGGCACGTCCCCGGTCGGCTGGCCGTTGGCGAAGTGCCTCAGATTGGCGCCGGCGGCATAGACGACCTTTCTGACCGCCGCGATCGAGCTTTCCGGCACCGGCGCATTGGCTTCAGGCACCCGCCAGATGTTGAAAGCGAGCTCCTGGCCGTAATCGGCCTGGCCGCGTATCCCGATGTCCTGCCGCGGCAGCACGATCCGCGCCACCGGCACATAGGGGCTCTCCTCCTCCGGCCACGGCCAGGACGCCTTGTCGAGCGGCATCGTCTCGGGATTGGTGCGCAGCTGGACTTCGAGGGTGAAAGCATAATCCTCCACCGCCAGCCGGTTGGCCATGTCGACGGCGAGATAGTCCCTGGCGTCGTCGGGCACGTTTTGCGGCGCCGTCTCCGGCGACAGCCGGTAGCGGACGATCTCGCCGCCCATCCGGAACGGCAGGGTCGCCCAGTAAGTGGCGGTGAGCACGCTGCCCTCGACGCTCTTGCCCATCGCGTCGAAGATTTCCTCGGTGTGCGGATGGGCGTCGATCCAGGCGTCATAATCCTGCTGGACGGTGCCGGCGTAGGTGAACTCGACCATCTCCTGCGCATTGTCGACGAAGAAGACCGGCCAACTCTGCATCAGCAGGTCGGCGGTGTCGCCATGGTCGCCGAGCGCCTTCTCGCCCGGCACGCCGAACAATTTGATGCCGACGCCGAGATTGGTGCCGAGGTCGTTGTCGGTCGGCGAGGCGTCGCTCGAGAAGCGCAGCCAGGCGTCGAGCCGGGCATGGTCGAAAATTCCCTGCCGCCAGGCCTCCGGCATCGAGTCGAGCCGCTCGAACCGCCCGTGCGCGACCCCGTGCAGCTTGCGGAACACCGCTCGCTCCGCCGGGCACTGGCCGAGGCGGATGCGCTTGGCCTGGCCCATCTCGACGAACATCTCGGTCAGCCGCCGCGCTTCCTCTCCGGCGACGTCGAAACATGGCGGGATCGGATAGTCCTTGTCTTTGTCGGTCATTGCTTGCCCCCTAAGCAGCACCGGCCCGCCCCACGCAGCCGCATGCGATATTCGAATGCCGCCACACTATTGAGGCGCCGCGAAAGCGCAAGCCTTGCGGTGGGCGGCGGCGGCGTCCGATCGCCCTCCCCGCCCCGTCCTAGCGCCGCCGCCGCAATTCCCGTTTCCAGTCGAGCTCCGACGGCATCGGCAGGCTGAGGTCGGTGGGCGGATCGGCGACCAGCGCGAAGTCGGGACTGCGGACCTTCACGCCGCGGCGGTGGAGGCATATGATGCACAGGCACCGCCGCCGCACGGCGGCGAACGTGTCCACCCATCCCTTGCGGTGGAACAGCCACCACAAGCCGTGGCTGCTGAATACCGCCGAGTGGCGGCATTGGGTGCAGGTCAGCCGGACATTGCGGTTCCGCACGGCGGCGTCGAACAGGTCGCGCAGGGGATAAGCGGACGGCAAGTCGGGCATGAGGAACAGGTAGCGAACATCTCGACGATTCGAAAGCCGGAACCGGATCCGTGAAAGCAAGGCTTGGCCTTGGCAACGGACGCTGCTACAACTTTGATTACTAACCGTTTTTATCGGAGAGCAGGGGGAATATGGATTTGGGGGAAGCAGCGATTGAGCGCCCCCGCGACCGCCGCAGCCGCGCCGTCACGGCGCGGACTGCCTGCGGGCGCGGCACCGTCGCGATGGAGCTCGAATGCGGCCACGTCACCCGGCGCCGGCCGATGCTCTGCACCCCGTCCCGCCTGATCTGCCGCCAATGTTGAAGCCTGTCCTCACCGGGCGCGGCGCGCCGGATTCCCGACCACTTTAGCCCCCGCCGGCACGTCCGCGGTCACCACCGCGCCCATGCCGATCACCGCGCCGGCGCCGATCGTCAGCGGCCGCCCGGCGGTTCCGTTGCGGATGATGGCGCCGGCGCCGACGAAGACGCCGTCGCCGATATGGACGTTGCCGAGGCACGACGTGCGCGGGCTGAAGGTGACATAGTCGCCGATCACGCAATCGTGGCTGACGTGGCTGTAATAATTGGCCTGGAAGTGGCGGCCGATGCGGGCGAGCGAGCCGACCATGGCGAAGTCGCAGATCGCGGCGCCGTCGCCCAGTTCGGCGGTCGGGTCGACGATCGCGGTCGGCGCGACCAGGGTCGCGAAGCGGCGGCCGGCGCATTTCTCGGCGAGGCGGCGGCGCAGCCCCGGGTCGCCCACGGCGACGCAGATCGCGTCCCCGTCCGACAGCGCCTCGAAGCCGATCGCCGCGACGCCGGGATAAGGGTCGGCGGGCGTGTCGGACAGGAAAGCCTTGGGCCGCGGATCGAGCCGCGCCGCCTGGACCATCTCCCGGCCCATGCCGCCGGCGCCGTAAAAGACCAATCTTGCGGCCACTTTCGTCTCCTTATGGCCGACAAATGACGCGATTGTTGGCAAAAGCGAGCGCTTTTTTGGCGAGGCTTCGGCGGTTTTCCGCCGCTTTTGCTGCGCGCAACCCACGTTGCGCGGCACTTTCGCCAACATTCGCGCTCGGCTAGGCTCCCTCGATGACCGTCACCATCCGCCCCGTTGACGACGCCGCCGACCGCAAGGCGTTCGTCGACCTCGCCTACGACCTCAACCGGGACGACCCGAACTGGATCCCGCCCCTCAAGACAGAGGTCCACGGTCTGCTCGACGCGCGCACCAACCCCTGGTTCGAACATGCCGAGGCCCGCCTCTTCCTCGCCGAGCGCGACGGCCGGCCGGTCGGCCGAATCTCGGCCCAGGTCGACCGCCTCGTCCAGCAGCATATGGGCGAAGGGACCGGCCAGTGGGGCCTGTTCGAGGCCGCCGACGGCGAGATCGCCGCCGAGCTGATCCACCGCGCCGAGGCTTGGCTGCGGGGCCGCGACATGACCCGGTCGATGGGTCCGTTCAGCCTGTCGATCTGGGACGAGCCGGGCCTGCTGATCAAGGGCCACGACCATCCGCCGATGGTGATGATGGGCCATAACATGCCCGAATATGAGTCCTGGGTCGAAGCCGCCGGCTACGTCAAGGCCAAGGACCTGCTCACCTACGATCTCGATGTCACCAGGCCCTTCCCGCCGCTGATCCAGCGCATCGTCGCCGCCGGCGAGAAAAATCCCCGCATCCGCATCCGCCGCACCGACAAGAAGCGCTTCGAGACCGAAGCGGCCCTGCTGCTCGGCATTCTCAACGACGCCTGGTCGGACAATTGGGGCTTCGTGCCCCTGACCGAGGCCGAGATCGCCTACGCCGGCAAGAAGCTGAAGCCGATCGTGCTCGAGGACATGATCCTCGTCGCCGAATATGACGGCGAGCCCGTCGCCTTCATGATGGCGCTGCCGGACATCAACGCCTTCATCCGCGACCTCGATGGCAGCCTGTTCCCGTTCGGCTGGGCGAAATTGCTGTGGCGGCTGCGGCGGATGCGCCCGGCCGGCGGCCGGGTGCCGTTGATGGGCGTGGTCAAGCGGCTCCATGCCACCCGGCTCGCCAGCCAGCTCGCTTTCATGATGATCGAATATATCCGCCGGGCCGGCACCAGCCATTATGGCATAAGCCGCGCCGAAGTCGGCTGGATCCTGGAGGATAATGGCCCGATGATCTCGATCGCCGAGGCGATCGAAAGCCGCAACAACCGAACCTACCGCCTCTACGAGAAGCCGCTCTGACGCGAAAAGCCCCGCGGGATCGCTCCCGCGGGGCTTCGCGACTGCGCGTGTCGACCGCCTAGCGGACGGCGCCGCGGCGGAAGAGGTTGACGATTGCCAGCAGGATCACCGCGCCGAGGAAGGCCGCGATCAGCACGCCGCCGTCGAAGGCGTTGTTCATGATGTTGCCGTCCGCGCCGAAGAAGCGGCCGAGCAGGAAGCTGCCGAGCAGCGAGCCGACGATGCCGACGACGATGTTGAGCAGGATGCCCTGCTGCGCGTTGGTGCGCATGACGATGCTTGCCAGCCAGCCGATAATGCCACCGATGATGAGTGCGACGATGAGACCCATGAGCCTTTACTCCTACTGATCTCCGGGCCCCTGTTTTCGGCCGCGGATCGCAGGTCTAGACGCGCCGATGGAGCGGATGTTCCGTTGCCGGTTCGGGACCTTTCAGACCGGAGCGGCCGAGTTGCGCCGGTGGTGCCAGGTGAAGATGGCGAAGGCGCCGCGGTGCGGCCGCCAGGCTTCGGCGAGCTCGCGGACGCGCTTCTCGGTCGGTTTTTCGTCGAGCCCCATGATCCGGCCGGTCTCAATCTGGACGGCGAGATCGCCCGCCGGCCAGATGTCGGTGCGGCCTTCGGCGAACAGCAGATAGACTTCCGCGGTCCAGCGGCCGATCCCCTTGACGCGGACCAGCTCGGCGACGGCTTCCTCGTCGTCCGGGGGCAGGCGGGCGAAGTCGAGCCGCCCCGACACCACCTCCTCGGCGAGGCTTCGCGCATAGGAGGCCTTCTGCCGCGACAGGCCGGCGGCGCGCAGCGCCTCGTCCGGTGCGGCGAGCAGCGCCCGCGGATCGGGCGGGTCGCCGACGGCGGCGGTCAGCTTCGCCCACAACGAGGCCGCCGCTTTCACCGACACCTGCTGGCCGACGATCGCCCGCAGCAAGGTCTGGTAGCCGGGCTCGCTGATTCGCGGCTCCGGATAGCCGGCCTGCGCCAGCGCGGCGGCGATCCTGGGCTCGCGCGCCGCCAGCGCGTCGAGCGATGCCCTCAAGGTCTCGGCGCCGATCCCCACATTCGCTCCCCTTGTCTTCCGGACCCGCGCCTAGCATAGCCGCGGCCCATGGCGAACCTCACGATAATCGGCCGCGACGGCAGGGAGAAAACGATCGACGGCAAGCCGGGCTGGAGCGTGATGGAGAATATCCGCGACGCCGGTTTCGACGAGCTGCTGGCCTTGTGCGGCGGCTGCTGCAGCTGCGCGACCTGCCACGTCCATGTCGACGAGCAATGGGTTGCGGCGCTGCCGCCAATGGGGCCGGACGAGGACGACTTGCTCGACACGTCCAGCCACCGCGTTCCCAACAGCCGCCTGTCGTGCCAGATCGAATATGACGAGGCGCTGGACGGATTGAGGGTTCGGATCGCGCCGGAAGATTGATATCATTCATGTCGGTTGGAGGCCGATCGGGCGTAAAGCGATGGACAAGCTGGATTGATTGCGCTGGCCATGATCGCAGCCCTCGCCGAGGCGCCCGTTGCGGTGCCGGGGCCGGCGGCCTCCGACGCGGAATATTGCGCTTTCCTGCGCCCGCGCTTTGCCGGGCTGTCGGAATCCCTGCCTTGGGCGGTTGCCGCGCCGACGCGAATCGACGCGGTCGCGATCGACTGTGCGCTTCGCACGGTCTCCTATGACAAGTTCGTCGCTGCGACCTTGGCCGACACCGGCCCATGGTCCCGCGAGGATATCCAATTGGGGTGGAATGAGTTCGTCTGCGACAAGGATTTGTACGGCGACATGGCCCGCCGGGGATGGCGGTTCACTCAGAAGGTCACCTTCCAGAGCGGCGAGCGAGTCACCCAGGACGTGAATTGCTGATTCCGCTCTTCGCCCTCAGCCTGGGAAGCGGACCACGGCGGTTGGGACCGTCTTGCTGGTCGGCGTCACCTTCCACACCACCCTCGTGCCCGGCCCGGGCGCCATGCCGTCCTCATTGTTCTGCATGACGAGCTCGGCGTCGGTGGAGAAGGTGAAGGTGCCGCTGCGTTCCTTCTCCTGATTGTCCGGCTTCGCGGCGCTGCCCATGCCTTCGTCCGGATCGCCGAACGCGATCGCCTTGACGCGCGCGGTGCGATCGGTGCGCACCTCGACGGCGATCCAGGGGATGATCGACTTGGCGTCGAGGTTGACCGGATAGACGAAGCTGCGGTCGAGCCGGCCGGTCATCGCATAATCGACGCGGAATTTATTCCTGCCGAGATATTCGACCGAACGGTAGCCGACCTCCTTCGACAGCGCCTCGGCGATCGCCTTGCCTTCGGCGATCTGCTGGGCGGTCTCGGCCGCCGGTGCGGCCGGCGCCGGCGCCGCGGCGGCGTTGGCGACCACGTCCTCCGGGTCGGCGTCCGCGTCGTCCGGGCTGTCCGCGGTGGAGGCCATGCCTTCCTGCATCCCCTGCTGCATGGCCGAGGCGGGATCGAGGAGGATCACCTCGCCGACATAGGTGAATGTGAAGCTGCGGTCCTTGCCGATATGGAGCGTCGAGACGAACTTGCCGGGACTCAGGATGCAGGACGAAAGCAGCAGCGCGGCCGCCGCCGCGAACGCGAAACGCATGAAAGACATAAGATCACCCCCCCTGTGTGGCCACCGCATATAGCGCGACCGCCGCCGCGTTGGAAACGTTGAGGCTTTCGATCCGGCCGCTGATCGGCAGCCGCGCCAGCGCGTCGCAATGCGCCTGCGTATTCTGGCGCATTCCCTCCCCTTCGGCGCCGAGCACCAGGGCCACCCGCGCCGGGCCGACCGCCTCGGCCAGGGTCATCTGCGCATCGCCGGTCAGGCCAATCCGCCAGAAGCCCGCTTCCGCCATCTCATCGAGCGCCCGGGCGAGGTTGACCACCCGCACCCACGGCACCGACTCCAGCGCGCCGCTCGCCGCCTTGGCCAGCGCGCCGGATTCGGGCGGGGCGTGGCGGTCCTGGGTGACCAGCGCGAGCGCGTCGAACGCCGCCGCCGAGCGCAGGATGGCGCCGACATTGTGCGGATCGGTGACCTGGTCAAGGACCAGAAGCGGCCGCCGCTCGGGCGGATCCTGGAGCAGGTCCGCGAGCAGCAGGTCGTCGAGCCGCTCAACCTCGATGACCAGGCCCTGGTGCGGGGCGTCGCGGGGAACGAGCCGGCCCAGATCGGCGGCGTCGGCGAGGGTGAAGGGCACGCTCTTGGGCAATTCGACCTCGGCCGCGGCCTCGCGCGTCGCCCAGATCCGCACGACCTCGCGGTCGGGATTGGCGAGCGCTGCGACGACCGCATGGCGCCCCCAGAAACGCGGGCGGTTCTCGGGTTTGGAGGCGGTTCGGGCTTTGCGGCGCATGGCGCGTCCATGACGGGCCCGGGCACGCCTTGCAAGCTGCCGAGCAGTGCTGGTAATTGCCGTCCCGAAACGAGCAGGGGGAAGCTGAATGGCCACCGTCCGGGCGCCGGCCGTGCGCTGGCGCCACGACCGCCTCTTTTACACCGGGGCCAGCCTCTATCTGGCGATCCTCACCTTCGCCGGCTTCGCGCGCAGCTTCTATCTCGCCCCCTGGATGGAGCAGAGCCATCTCACGCCGGAAGTCGGACGGCTCCTCGTCGTCCATGGAATCTTGTTCACGGCCTGGATCGGCCTGCTTGTCGTTCAGCCGCTCCTCATCGCCGGTCGCCGCCGCGAGCTCCACCGCAAGCTCGGCTGGCTCGGCGCGGCCCTCGCCTTCGCGATGGTCGTGTTCGGCAACCTCGCCGCCGTCGCCGCAATGCATGGCGGCTTCAAGGGGCTGGGAGACCCCCATGTCTTCTACGCCGTGCCCTTCTTCACGATCCAGGGCTTCGCCGTCCTCGTCGCGCTGGCGGTGCTGTGGCGCGACCGCGCCGAAACCCACAAGCGGCTGATGCTGCTCGCGGCGATCATCATCGTCGAGGCGGCGTTCGCACGCATCGAGCTCGCCCCGATCGCCGCCGGCGCGCCCTTCACCTTCTTCCTCGGCGGCGATCTGCTGATCCTCGCCGGCATGGCCTATGACCGGCTCAGCCGGGGCCGCGTCCACAAGGTCTGGATCTGGGGCGGAGCCGCCGTCGTCGCGTCGCAGATCGGCAAGCTGCTCATTGCCCAGACGGAGCCGTGGATGGCGTTCGCCAAGGCGATGGCGGGCCTGTGGCCGGTTTAACCTGGGTTTATCCCCGTTATCCCCGTTATCCACAGGCCGAGTCCCCCAAATAGCGCTTGGGCGAATCGCAAATCGGTGCCACTTACTGACCTGTGGCAGGGCGCGGCCTTCCGGCAACGGAAGCGACGTTCTCAGCTGCGGCCCCGCGGAGAGCGGCGGAAGTCTTCGGACGGAAGCCAATCGAAGCGAGGTCCGGGCAACCGGAAGGAAGAAGCGCGAGGCGGCGGCGCAAGCCAAAGCCGAACCCACTTTCCTTCAAGGGTCCGGCGAAACCGGAAGCCCCCGGGCCGAAGGTTTCGCGAAAGGACGCCGACGAAGCTTCGCTTCGTCGGAGTCCGATAGGGAACCGAATATCGATGCCGCAAGGCGGAGATTTCGGATCCCGCCAGGGAACCGTGGCCGGCCGCAAGGCAAGGCGCGGGACCCGCAGGGGACTGATCCGGACTTGTCCGGTGAAGGAACCTGAGGGACCGACCGGGGCCGCAAGGCCTCGGCCGGAACCTCCCTGGGAAAGGCGGTCTCGCCTTCACGGGCCAGACCAACGGACCTAGGGACAGTGGAGGCCGGCGGCAACGCCGGCCTCCATTTCGTTTTAGGGGCCTGTCGCCATGATCCGCGGCGAGAGCTGATTCCGCCGCTCCCGCGAAAGCCGGGAACCAGCGATGCGCCTCTACCCCATCGCCTTCTCCATGACCGTTCTGGAACCGCTTTCGCGGGTGACGCTGCCCGCTCAGTCCCCGGCCGCTCCGATCGACAGGCGAAGCAGCGTCCGCGACATGCGCTCCCCTGCGCCGCCCGGCAGCGCCGCTGCCGCCTCGTGCATCGCCGCGGCGCCGCGACACAATTTGTCGGGAGGCGAGGCGGTGCGCAGCGCCCGGTCTCCCAACATCGCCCGGACGGGAATGTCGGGTTCGATCTTCTCCACCATGGCGAACCAGGCGGCGAAATCCTCGGGGCCAGCCGGCGCCGGCGCGGCCCGAGCCGGGCCCGCGCCCGCCTTCGCCGCCTCGATCAGGGCGGCGCCGAACGCGTCGAAGCCGGGAGGCGACGGGCCGGCGAGCGCATCCTCGCCGAAGAAGCCGCGGTCGCCGAGCAGCGCGCAGAGCCGCACATCCTGCTTTCCAAGCGCGCGCAGCAGCGCCCCCTGCCTCGCCTCGAGCGCGACCAGCGAGGATGCGGGCGCGGCCAGGATCGCGCTCGAATGGGCACGGAGGAAACGGTCGATGGCGGCATAAGCGAGGCGACGGGCCTCGTCCGGCGCCTTGCCGGCAAGCTCCCTCGCCAGAGCGTTGTAATCGAGCGGGAAATCGCGGCGCAGCGCGTCCAGAATTCCGACAGGCGCTCCGGGCAGGGGCGCCTGGGCGGCTGCCGGAGCGGCGGCTGTAAAGACCAGAAGGATTGCAAGCAGGCGCATTTGCAGGGCTTTCATCGAGGACTTTCGTCCCGACTAGCGCAAAGCGGGGGCGAGACAAGCCGTGCCCGATCTGGCGCGCACACGCCGGGCGCGCCATAATCCCCGGCGGATTCACCCGGCTGGAAAGGGCGAGGCGCTTGAGCGAGGAGACAATCCGGCTGGAGGGCGGCTGCGCCTGCGGGGCGGTGCGCTACCGCCTGCTGGCCCGGCCGCTTATCGTTCATGCATGTCATTGCAGCGAATGCCGGCGACTGACCGGCGCCGCCTTCGCGCTCAACGCCATGATCGAATCGGACCGGCTCGCAACGATTGCCGGCGAGCCGCACCCCGTCGCCGTCGTCGGCGCCAGCGGCAAGCCGCAGACCATCTTCCGCTGTCCCCAGTGCGAAGTGGCGTTGTGGAGCCATTATCCGGGCGCCGGAACCAAGCTCGCCTTCGTTCGCGTCGGCACGCTCGACGCTCCCGCTCAGCTGCCGCCCGACATCCACATCTTCACGTCGACCAAGCTTCCGTGGCTGCAACTGCCCGAGGACGCGCTTGCCGTGCCCGAATATTATTCCGCCAAGGCGGTCTGGCCGGCCGAGAGCCTGGTGCGCCGCGAGCGGCTGTTGGGGCGCTGAACCCTCAGTCGACCACGATCCGGCCGGACATGCCGAACGCCTTGTGGAAGGTGTGGGTGCATTTCAGGCGATAGCGCCCGGCCTTCGGCACCAGCGCGACGTCCACGCTCCGATGGCCGGCGACTTCGACGCTGCCCTCATCGAGCGTGGCGCGATCCTGCGGGCGCAGCTGCGCCGCGGCGAAGAAGCGGGGGGCCGAGAAATCATGGCCGCCCGAAGACGTGTTGACGAGATGCAGCACCACCGGCTGGCCGGCGCGGAGGTGCAGGGTCGAGGGCGCGAAGGCGAAGCTGGACAATTTCACCTCGACCCTGCGGGCATGCGCCCAATCGGGGACCTGCGCGCCCGCCGCGGCGGCGGGCAGGAGGCATAAGGCGAAAGCGAACGGATATAGGCGCGTCATGGCGGGCTCCTTCCGACGTGGAGCGGGTCCCCTGCCCGATGCGCCATATCACTGCCGGGCGGGCGAGGCGAATTCAGGACTCGACGACGATCTCGGTGCGCAGCGAATTGGCGATGAAGCAGCGCTCATGCGCCTCGTGGTGCAGCCGGGCGAGCGCCTCCGGGTCGGGCGCCTCGCCGGCAAACGCGATCTCCGGCCGGAGCGCGATTCGGGTCACCGCCATCCGGCCGCGCTCATCCTTGCCCATCGTGCCGCGCGCGTCGTCGCGA
Source organism: Allosphingosinicella sp. (assembly GCA_036378975.1). GTDB lineage: Bacteria > Pseudomonadota > Alphaproteobacteria > Sphingomonadales > Sphingomonadaceae > Allosphingosinicella. The sequence continues at coordinate 28,221 of DASUVK010000060.1, forward strand.
TAGGCGGCGACGTCGAGCCCGGCATCGCGCGCGAGATGCAGGAACCAGAGCATGTGGCAGGCGGAAGCCGAAGCGACCAGCGCCTCCTCGGGATCCACGCCCGCCGGGTCGGAGAGCGGCGGCGGCACGACCTGCGGCGACGCCGAAGCGGGCACCACCGCGCCGCCATCGAACCGCCAACGATGCGCCCGGCTGTAACGCCCCTCCCGGAAACCGCCGTCCGCGCTCCACTCGATCGTCGCCAGATGATCCGCCATTTTCCGCCTCCGGCGGCGGCATAGCATCCGCGCCGGCAGCTCCCAAGCCGCCTCAATGCGGCCGGCCGAGCAGCGCCTCCTTCAGCGCATCGACGGCGCGGCGCAGCGTCACCTGCCTTGCGGAATGCTCCGCCTCGAGCGCGTCGAGGTCGCCACCGCAAAAGCGGCACAGCGATTCTCCGGGCAGCACGAATTGCCGGCAGCTCCGGCAGAGCCGGAGCCCCTGGCCGACCCGGCCCTTCTCAGCCATTGACGAGGATGCGATCGGGAATACGCCGCGGCGGCGGCGGCGCCTCCGGCACCGGCTCGACGACGATCTCGAACTCGCCATGGTCGAACGGCAGCCCGGTCGCATCCTTGATCTTCACGAGCCGCTCGCGCAGGCCCTGCCTGTCCATCTCCAGCGCGCGGTAATGGCACATCGGATTGTTGCCGGGGCGGCCGAACAGGGCGTGGGCGGTCCAGGTGCAGCCCGCCATGCAGACCTCGGCATAATAGCAGGTCCGGCAATAGCCCCAGAGGTCGTCCACCGTCCGGCGGCGGGTGAAGGCGAGCGGATCCGCATTCTCCCAGATGTCGCGCAGGCTGCGGTCGCGGACGCTGCCGCCGGCATAGGGGCTGGGCAGGCCGGGGCAGGATTTGATCGTGCCGTCGGCCTCGATCCCCATGACGCCGTCGCCGGCCGTGCAGCCGATCCAGTGCAGCTCTTCGTCAAGCACGTTGCGGATCGCCGCCTCATGCGGCCCGAAATAGCCGATATTGTTGGCGGGCTGCAGGAACAGCCCGCGCTTGCGTCCGTCCTCGGCCAGCTCGGCGAGCAGCGGCATCAGCTCGAGCAGCTCCCAGGGCTGCAGCAGCAGCTCGGGATGGTCGGCCGCATTGCCCATCGCCACCGTCAGCGCCAGCTGCCAGTTGGTCGCGCCGGCCTCGATGATCACGTCCATGATCTCGCGCAGCTGCGGCATCGAGCGCCGGTTGATCTGGGTGTTGACGCTGGCGACGATACCGTGGGCGCTGACCCGGCGAAGAGCCTCCAGCGCCCGGTCGAACGAGCCGGGCACGCCGCGTATCTCGTCATGGACCTCGCGCAGCCCGTCGATCGACACGCCGACGCCCTGCAGCCCCGCCGCGGCCGCCTTCGCCACCTTTTCGTCGCTGAGGTTGCGCCCGCCGGTCTGGATGCCGCATTCCATGCCGTTGGCGCGCACGGCCTCGATCAGCTGGATCCAGTCCTTCCTCAGATAGGCCTCGCCGCCGATCAGGGCCACTTCGCGGGTGCCCAGCTCGGCCATCTGCTCGATCAGGTCGAGCGCTTCGGCGGTGGTGAGCTCGTCGCGCCGGCGGCGGCCGGCGCGCGAGCCGCAATGCTGGCAGGCGAGGTCGCAGGCGAGCGTGATCTCCCAGACCACGCTCACCGGCACCCTGTCCGTCAGGTCCTCCTCGCTGACGTAGCGGACCGGAACGTCGGACATGGCCCGCCTATTTCGCGGACTTGGCGGCGCCCTCGAGCGCGGCGATCACGCCGTCGAGATCGTTATATTTGGCCTTGACCTCGCGCGCGCTCGCCAGCAGCGCCTCGATCTCGGCGCGGTCGCCGCGGTCGAGCGTGTCGCGCACCGCGCCCATATAGAAAGCATGGATACCGCCATAGCTCCCGCCCGAGCCGCCGCCGCCGTAGCCGCCGCCATAGCCGGGTTTCTTGTCGTCTTGCATCGTCCGTCTCCTCTTACGAACCTGGCCTAGCCGGCCTGCTTGGCCCCATCCTCGAGCGCCTTGATCAGGCCGTCGAGATCGCCGTAATTCCGCTGGACTTCCCTGATGTTGCTGACCAGGGATTCGATTTCGGCGCGGTCGCCGCGATCGAGCGTTTCCCGCACCGCCAGCATGTAGAAATAACGATGAGGACGTTTTTGCTGCATGGCCCTTCTCCCGAAATGCCGAGTCGGCGCGGGCGAAGATAATCCCTTCGCTGCAGGACCTGAGGGGAAGCTGCTCTGAAATGGAGGATTTTGGTCCCCGAATCGGACCGGATTGAAAGGTCAGGCGGCGGTGCGCTCCAGAAAGGCTGCCTCGCGCTCGACCCATCCCGCGAAGCTCGGCCGCGCCAGCATCCGCCCGGCGAACTCGGCCACCCGAGGATAACGGTCCGCGTCGACCGGCATGCCGAGATGGCGGAAGTTGGCGAACGCCGTCGCGACGGCGATATCGGCGAGGGTGAGGCGATTGCCGACCAGCCAGCCGCTGTCAGGGATGGTTCGCTCCAGATAGTCGAGGATCGGGGGCAGCTCCTCCTTCTCAGCCTTGTCGGCGGTCTCCAGGTCGCCCTCGCGGCCGAGGAAGCGCGGCGCGACGATGCGGTTGAAGAACATCTTCGCGCCGCACGTGCACAGGATCGTGTCGGCGAACTCGTCGAACCAGATCGTCCGCGCACGCTCCCTTGGCTCGGCCGGAATCAGCGCGGGCTCGGGATATTTCGCCTCGAGATAGTGGATGATCGCGGAGGAATCCGAGATGGCGAAATCGCCGTCGCGGAAGCCCGGGATCTTGCGGAACGGGCTCGCCTCGAGGAAGTCCGGATCGTCCGAGCCGAGGCCGAGCGGCTTGTGCTCGAGCTCGATCCCTTTCTCCGCCCCGTAAGCCAGCACCTTGCGGACGAAAGGTGACAAAGATGCTCCATAGACGATCATGGCGAACCTCCCGTTTTAGGTTTCAACGCGCAACCTAAACCTGGGCGCAGGCTACGGCAAGCCGCCGAAGCGCAGGCCGACCCACAAGGTGCGCGGCGTTGCCCGCTCCTCGATGCCGTCGCCGCTGACGCCGGCCAGGACGCGGGCGTTGGTCAGGTTCTCGGCCCGCGCCTCGAGGGCGATCGTCCGGCCCAGCGGGACCAGCCCGGCCGCGTCGAGGGTGAACGCGCCGGGCAGGCGCTGGCGGTTGAGGTCGTCCTCATATTGCCAGCCGGCATAGCGTGCGGTGACGGACGCTCGGGCGCCTTTTCCCGCCCAGGCCAAAGCCGCGGAAAGGCTGTGCCGCGGCGTCTGCGCCGGCCTCAGGCCATCCAACGCCAGCGCCGCTCCGCTCGCTTTCACTTTGGCATCGACCCAGGTCCAGCCGCCCGACAGCGTCCAGCCGCCCAGCGCGTAGCGCGCGTCCAGCTCCACGCCTTTGGCGTCGATCGAGTCGAGATTGCCGCGCCGGCGATAGTCCCCGCCGGCGGCGACGAAGCCGACGCCGGGGAAAATGCCGGGCCCCCGGCCGAGAGTCACGTTGGCGATGGCGTGCTCGAGCCGGTTGGCGAACAGGATGAGCCCGATCCGGGCCCGCGGCGCCGGCCTCCAGTCGAGGCCCGCCTCGGCGCCGTTCAGCCTTTCCGGCGCCAGCCCGGCATTGGCGGCGGTCGCGTCGACGCCGACCCGGAACGGCCGGTAGAGCTCGTTCAGGGTCGGCAGCCGCCAGCCGAGATAGGCCGCGCTCCGCAGAGTCAGCCCCGCGCCGGCACGCCAGGCGATTCCGGCCCGCCCGGTCGGCTCCCAGCCGGAGCGGTCGCGGAAGGCGGTGTCGGTCAGCCTCTGGCCGGTGGCGAGCACGCGCTCGTGCAGACGTCCGTCAGCGATCGACCAGCGGTCGACGCGGCCGCCGGCGGTGAGCGTGACGGTGTCACTCGTCCACGCCGCCTCGGCGAAGCCGCCGAGCGTTCGCGTCGTGCCGCCCGCAACCCGTCCGCGCGTTCCCTGTCCGGCCACGAAGGCGAAACGCTCGCGCGTCTCCCCCTCGGTGACGCGCGCGTCGCCGCCGAGCCGCAGCTCGATCCTTCGGCCGAGCGCCGGCCGCGCCTCGATGCGCGCACCGAGCCCGGTCGCGGGGACGCTATGTTGCTCCGCGGTCCGGGTGGCCACGGTCCGGGCCGAGTCGACACTGGCGAAGCTGTTGTAGAAGTCGCGGGTCTGCACGTAGCCGAGAGCGCTCCACAGCCGGCCGACCAGCCGGAGCGACACGTCGGAACCGCGCGTGCGGATGTCGGAAAGAGCGGTGCCGCGCTCACGCTCGTCGGTAAAAGCGAGCACGCTCGCTTGCAGCTCGGCCCCGCCCGGAAGCGGGGCGACGCCGCGCACCGCCAGGCTCATCTGCTTGTAGGGCGCGGGCCGATCGGCCGGCCCGCGCTGACGCCGGACGATGGGGATGAAGCCGTCGCCGCGCGCCCACGCGCCGGAGACGGCGAGGAAGCCGCCGCCGAGCCTCAGGCCGAGGCCGGCATGGGCGTCGAAGCCTTCGCGGCTGCCATAAGCCAGCCGCCCGCGCAGGCCGCGCAGCTCGGCCGGGGTCGCGCTCGCCAGCTCGATCGTTCCGGCGAGCGCGCCGGGGCCGTGGACGCCGCTGCCGCCGCCGCGGGTCACCCGCGCCTCGCCCAGCCGCTCGGGATCGTAAGCGGGCCAGCTCACCCAGCCCCCGAACGGGTCGGTCTGCGGCACCCCGTCGAGGACGAGCAGCAGCCGGCTCGAGGCATTGCCGCCGAGCCCGCGCAGGGTCGCCCCCTGGCTGGTCGGATTGGCGGAGCGCGCATCGGAGCGGCGGAAAAGCTGGAAGCCCGGAACGTCGCGGAGGATGTCCTCGAGACGGCCCGAGGCGGAAGAGGCGAGGCGCTCGCGCTCTACCGTGAGGGTACTGAACACCTCCTCGCCCGCCGCCGCCTCGAGGCCGCGGCCGGTGACGACGATGTCGGGCGTCGGCGAGGCGGCGAGTAATAACGGCAGGAGAAACGGCACGAGCCCGCTCTACCCCTCCACGTCACTCCCGCGAAAGCGGGAATTCCTGCAGCGGTGGAACGGGCTCGGGTTAGTCGTCACCCCGGACCGGATCCGGGAATGACGAACTCTAGCGCGAAGCGTAGCGGCGGCGGCCGCCGCTGCGCGCTTCGCCGTGCGGCCGCGCCGGCCGCGCGCTGAAGCGCTTGGCGGGGCGATGGCCGCGCGGGTGGCGTTCCTCGCGCTCGGAACGCTCGACGATCTGGATCGGCGACGAAGCGCGGGCGGCCTTGATCCGCGCCGCTTCGGCGTTGAAGCCCTCGGGCAGCGGCACCGGCGTCAGCAGCTGCTTGGTCAGCCGCTCGATGCCCTTGAGATAGGGCCGCTCATCCTCGGCGCAGTAAGCGACGGCGATCCCCGCCGCGCCGGCGCGCGCGGTGCGGCCGATGCGGTGGACATATTGCTCGGCGACGTTGGGCAGGTCGAAGTTGATCACGTGGCTGACGCCGGAGACGTCGATGCCGCGCGCGGCGATGTCGGTTGCGATCAGGATCTTGACCTTGCCCGCCTTGAACTCGGCCAGCGCCCGCTCGCGCTGCGGCTGGCTCTTGTTGCCGTGAATGGCATTGGCCGGAATGCCGGTCTGGGCCAGCTGCTTCACGATCCGGTCGGCGCCATGCTTGGTGCGGCTGAAGATCAGCACTCGCTCCATCGAGCCCTTCGGGCCGAAGCCGACGCGCAGCATCATCGTCAGCAGGGCCGGCTTCTCCGCCTGATTGACGTACGTGACGTATTGCTCGACCCGTTCGACCGTCGATGCGACCGGCGTCACCGCCACCTGGGCCGGATCGGTCAGGAACTTGTCGGCGAGATCGCGGATCGCTTTCGGCATGGTCGCCGAGAAGAACAGGCTCTGCCTTTTCTCCGGCAGATAGCGGACGATCTTCTTCAAATCGTGGATGAAGCCGAGATCGAGCATCTGGTCGGCCTCGTCGAGGACGAGGATCTCGACCTGGCGCAAATCCAGCCAGCGCTGCTCGACCAGGTCGAGCAGGCGGCCGGGCGTGGCGACGAGGATGTCGACGCCTCGCGACAGGTCCTGGCGGTTCTTGTTGATCGAGGTGCCGCCGAACACGGTGGCGACGCTCATATGGCTGAACCGGCTGTAGGCGCGGGCGCTCTCGGCGATCTGCGAGGCGAGCTCGCGGGTCGGCGCCAGCACCAGCATCCGGCAGGCGCCGCGCTGCGGGCGCTTGGCGCTGGCGGCCAGCCGCTCGATCGACGGCAGCATGAAGGCCGCGGTCTTGCCGGTGCCGGTCTGGGCGATGCCGAGCAGGTCCCGGCCCTTCAAGAGGATCGGGATCGCCTGCTCCTGGATCGGCGTCGAAGTCGAATATTCCTTCAGCGCAAGCGCCTGGAGGACGGGCTGCGACAGCCCGAGATTTTCAAAAGACATGGTAACTCACTGTATTGAGCGGCGCCCCGCGCAGCCTCAAAGGCGCGCGGAAACGCGGCGGGTTTTTGCCAACCCGCGTGAAAAGGGAAGACTTTCAAAAGTACGAAACGGAGCCGGCCCCAAGGGGGCGTTCACGCTGCAATGACGTTTCGCTGAAGGGCATATGGGGCCGAAGTGCTAACAAATCAACTCAATCGTCAGGATAGGCGCGCCAGCAGCCGGTCGATCGCCGCTTCGGCCTCCGGTTCCTCAAGAGTCGGCGCGTGGCCGACGCGCGGGACGGTCGCCGCTTCCATGGCCGGGTTCTCGGCGAGCATCCGATCCACCGTCTCGCGGCTCAGCAGATCCGAAATCTCGCCGTGGACGACCAGCGAGGGCACGCCGTTCAGACCGGCGAAGGCGCTCCACAGGTCGAAGCCCGTATCCCCGCCGGGCGCCCGGAAGGGCTCGGCGATGCGCATGTCGTAGTCGAAGACGACCCGCCCGCCCGGCGTCAGCCTGCACAGCCTTTTGGCGTAGACCAGCCACTGGCCGATATCCCAGTCGGGATAGCGGTCGCTTTGCGCCTCGCGCAGGAAGCGTGCGGCGTGCAGCCAGGTCGGCCAGCTCTGCGAGCGGCCGACATAGGAGCGGATATGCTCGAGGCCTTTGGTCTCGAGCACCGGCCCGATGTCGTTGAGCAGGGCGCCGGCGATGCGTTTATTGTCCGCCATCGCCAGCAGCATCGTGATCAGCCCGCCCAACGAGGTGCCGAACAGGACGAAGCGTTCGAGCCGGAGCTCGGCGATCAGCGCCTCGACGTCCTGCCGGTAGCGTGGCGGCACGTAGGTCAGCGGATCCTTCGCGGCGTCGCTCAGGCCGCGTCCGCGCAGCTCGACGCAGATCAGGCGCCAATCGCCCTTGAGCCGGTCGGCGACGCCTTCGAAGTCGCGCGCATTGCGGGTGAGACCGGGAATGCAGAGGATGGGTGGGCGTCCCTCGCCGCCGGGATAGTCGCGATAATGGAGCCGCAGGCCGTCGCCCGCCGTCCACCAACCGTCCGACCAGTTCGCCATCCGCGCCCCCCGAATAAGGCGGCATATTGCGGGGAAGCGCCGCTGCGGCAAGCTTTAGCTGGTGTTCTCCATGACCTCGTGAACGTTGTTGAAGGTCGTGTCGATCTGTGTCCCGAGATTCCTGAAGGCGATGATCGCCGCAACCGCGATCAGCGACGCGACCAGCGCATATTCGATCGCCGTGGCGCCCCTGCGGTCACGCAAGACGGTGCGGAAATGGCGCATCGGGTCCTCCCCTCGAAGCGGGAATATTGACGCCAAAAGCCTAATCCCGCGTTAAGTCGCTGGCCGGAACCGGGGGCATGGGGCAGGGTTTGGGGACGATGCTCCCCCCGACGTCATCCTACCGCCCCGAGCGCGCCATCCTCGAGCTTGGCGGAGACTTTTACGATCCGGTCGCGGCGGCCGATTTCCCGCAAACGATCCTGAGGTTCAGGAACGAGCGATGGGCCGCCGCGGTCGGGCTGGGGACGCTGGACGAAGCCGAATGGCTCCGCCATTTCGGCCGCTTCGAGCCGCTGCCCGACAATCTCGCGCAGCCGCTGGCGCTGCGCTACCACGGCCACCAGTTCCGGGTGTACAATCCCGACATAGGCGACGGCCGCGGCTTCCTGTTCGCGCAGCTTCGCGACGGCCCCGGCCGCCTGCTCGATCTCGGCACCAAGGGCTCCGGCCAGACCCCCTATAGCCGCTTCGGCGACGGCCGGCTGACGCTCAAAGGCGGGGTGCGCGAAGTCCTGGCCACCGAGATGCTGGAGGCGCTCGGCGTCGAGACGTCGAAGAGCTTCTCGCTGATCGAGACCGGCGAGGCGCTGGAGCGCAACGACGAGCCCTCCCCAACCCGCTCCGCGGTGCTGGTGCGGCTCCAGCACAGCCATATCCGCATCGGCACCTTCCAGCGGCTCGCTTACTTCCAGGACGCGGAGAATTTGACCAAGCTGACGGATTACTGCCTGCATCATTATTACGGCGAGGAACGGGGCGACGACGGGCCGGCCCGGCTGCTCGCCCACGTCGCCCGCGAGGCGGCGCGGCTCGCCGCCTCCTACATCGCCGCCGGCTTCGTCCACGGCGTGCTCAACAGCGACAATATCGCGATCACCGCCGAGAGCTTCGACTATGGGCCGTGGCGCTTCTCGCCTTATTGGGACGGCCATTTCACCGCCGCCTATTTCGACCATGCCGGCCTCTATTCGTTCGGCCGCCAGCCCGAGGCGATCCACTGGGACGTTCTCCAGCTCGCCGCCTCGCTGCGGACGATCGCCGAGGCGGACCGGCTGACGCCGTCGCTCGATGCCTTTCCCGACGAGTTCCGGCGCCGGCTCGTCGCCGCGATCCACGCCCGGCTCGGCATCCGGCCGCGGGGCGATGAGCGCGACGTCGCCTTGCTCGTCGCCGTCGAGACGGCGCTGGCCGCGAAGACGGTGGAGCTGGACCGCTTCTTCTTCGACTGGCGCGGCGGCCGGCGGCGCGGTCCCTCCCCTGCCGACGGGGCCTACGCGGCCGAGCCGTTCGCAGCGCTTGGAGAGGCGATCGCCGGGACCGAGGCCGTGGCAGGAGCGCTCGACCATCCCTACTGGTCCGATCCCGAGCCGTGCTCGATGCATATTGCCGAGGTGGAGGCGATCTGGCGGGCGATCGACGAAACCGACGACTGGACGCCCTGCCATGAAAAGATCGAGGCGGTCAGGCGCATGGGAGAGGCGATGCGGACGGCTTGACCGCCGGAGCCAAAAATGGTGGGTCAGCCGCCATGGCGACTTTGAGCTCGATCGAACCGGCCACGGGGGAAACGCTCTGGACCGGTGAGGTCGGCGACGCCGAGGCCGAGGTCGCCCGCGCCCGCGCCGCCTGGGCGGCCTGGGCGGCGCGGCCTCACACCGTGCGGATCGAGACGCTGCGCCGCTTCGCCAACACCGTCCGCGGCCACAAGGACGCGCTCGCCGACCTCATCGCCCGCGAAACCGGCAAGCCGCTCTGGGAGACGGCGACGGAGGTCGAGGCGGTGGTCAAGAAGGTCGACATCTCGGTCTCCGCTTATTCCGAGCGCGCGTCGCAGCGGCGAGTGGAGGGCGAGCTCGGCGCGCGGGTGGCGGTCCGCCACAAGCCGCACGGCGTGCTGGCGGTGCTGGGACCGTATAATTTTCCGGCCCACCTGCCCAACGGCCACATCGTCCCGGCGCTGATCGCCGGCAATGCGGTGGTGTTCAAGCCGTCCGAAAAAACCCCGGCGGTCGGCGAGATGCTGGTCCGGCTCTACCACGAAGCCGGCGTCCCCGAAGACGTCGTCCGCTGCGTCCAGGGCGGCGCCGAGGTCGGCAAGGCGCTCGCCGCCAGCCCCGGCCTGGACGGCCTGCTGTTCACCGGCTCGGCCCGCGCCGGCCTCGCTCTCCACAAGCAGTTCGCCGACACGCCGCAAAAGATCCTCGCCCTCGAAATGGGCGGCAACAACCCGCTGGTCGTCTGGGATTCCCAGGACATTCCCGCCGCCGCGGTGATCGCGGTCCAGTCGGCCTTCATGAGCTCGGGCCAGCGCTGCACGGCGGCGCGGCGGCTGATCGTCCAGGACGGGCAGCACGAGCCTTTGCTGGCCGAGATCGTCAAGCTCGCCGAACGGATCATCGTCGGCCCGCCCCATGCCCAGCCGGCGCCGTTCATGGGCCCGGTGATCGACAACCAGGCCGCCGACCAGCTCCAGGAGGCCTTCCTCGATTTGATGATCAAGGGCGGCCGGCCGCTGAAGCGCCTCGACCGCCCCGCCGAGGACCGGCCGTTCCTCACTCCGGCGATCATCGACGTCACCGACGTCGCCGACCGGCCCGACGCCGAGCTGTTCGGGCCGGTGCTGCAGGTGATCCGGGTCCCCGATTTCGACGCTGCTTTGGCCGAGGCCAATGCGACGCGCTACGGCCTCGCCGCCTCGCTGGTCGGCGGCAGCCCGGAGCTTTACGACCGCTTCTGGGCCAATATCCGCGCCGGCGTGATCAACTGGAACAAGCCGACCAACGGCGCCCCGTCCAACGCCCCGTTCGGCGGCCTCGGCCTCAGCGGCAACCACCGCCCGAGTGCCTATTACGCGGCCGATTACTGCGCCTATCCGGTGACCAGCTCGGAAGCCGAAAGCGCCCGCGCCAGCATCGGCGTCGGCCTCAGGGACCCGTTCGCGGCGAACAATCCGGAAGGCTGATCAGCCCCGCGCCTCCGGCAGATAGCCTTGGTCGGCATAATCGGAGAATTTCGTGATCTTGCTCTCGAACCGGAGCTTGACCTTGCCGGTCGAACCGTGGCGCTGCTTGGCGACGATCAGCTCGGCGAGACCGTAGGCGCGCTCCATATCATCCTTCCAGGCGGGGAAATCCGCATGGTCGTCGGCGGGCTGCTTGTTGGCGAGATAATATTCCTCGCGATAGACGAACCAGACCATGTCGGCGTCCTGCTCGATCGAGCCCGATTCGCGCAGGTCGGAGAGCTGCGGCCGCTTGTCCTCGCGCTGCTCGACCGCGCGGCTGAGCTGCGACAAGGCGATCACCGGCACGCTCAATTCCTTGGCGAGCGTCTTCAGGCCGCGGCTGATCTCGGAAATCTCGTTGACCCGGTTGTCGTTGCCGCCGTTGCGGCCGCTGCCCTGCAGCAGCTGGAGATAGTCGACCACGACGAGGCCGATCCCGCGCTGGCGCTTGAGACGCCTCGCGCGGGTGCGCAGGGCGGCGATGGTCAGGCCCGGCGTGTCGTCTATGTAGAGCGGCAGGCCTTCCAGCTCCTGCGAGGCGCGGGCGAGCCGCCCGAACTCCTCCCGTCCGATCTTGCCCATGCGCAGGGTCTCGGAGCTGATCCCCGATTGCTCGGCGAGGATCCGGGTGGCGAGCTGGTCCGCCGACATTTCGAGACTGAAGAAGGCGACCCCGGCGCCGGCCGATTTCTCGGGCGCGATGCCGTCCTCGACCGTGTCGCGGATGAAGCGACGGGCGGTGTTGAAGGCCATGTTGGTGGCGAGCGCGGTCTTGCCCATGCCGGGCCGGCCGGCGACGACGATCAGGTCCGAATTGTGGAGACCGCCGGTCTTGGCGTTGACCGTTTCCAGCCCGGTGGTGATGCCGGACAGGCCGCCGCCGCTGTTCATCGCCTTTTCGGCCATTTGCAGCGCGAGCCGGGTTGCCTCGGCGAAGCTCTTGACGCTGCCCTCGCCGCCGCCTTCCTCCGCCACCCGGTAGAGCGCCTGCTCGGCCTGCTCGATCTGGCTCTTGGGATCGACGTCTTCGCTGGTGTCGAGCGCCTGCTCGACCATCTCCCGGCCGACGCCGATCAGCGCGCGCAGCAAGGCCAGCTCGTATATCTGCTCGGCGAAGTCGCGGGCGCCGATGATCGCGGCGCCGCTGCCGGTCAACTGGGCAAGGTAGGAAGGGCCGCCCAGCGCCTTCATTTCCTCGTCGGCTTCGAACAGCGGCCGCAAGGTCACCGGCGACGCGATCATGTTGCGGTCGACGAGCTTCAGGATCTGCTCGTAGATGCGGGCATGGAGCGGCTCGTGGAAATGGTCGGGCCGGAGCTTGAGCTGGATGTCCTCGGCGAGCCTGTTGTCGATCATCAGCGCGCCCAGCAGCGCCGCCTCGGCCTCCACATTCTGGGGCAGGGCGGAGGATTCGGGCGCCGGCGCGTCGGCGAGGCGGATGATGTTGTCGGCCATGGCATCCACCCTACGCCGCGTTGCCGCCAAGGTGTAGCCCGGGAACGAGAAATCCGGGTGCGCTTGTGTGGACGCCTTGTGGAAAATCCCGCTAGAGCCCGCTCATGGCGGCCGCGCGGATCATCGACATCGAGCTGGACGAGCGGACCATCGTCCGCCGCAGCGACGATATCGAGCGCGAGCGGCGAGTCGCCATTTTCGACCTGCTCGAAGCGAACCGCTTCCAGCCCGCCGGGCATGACGGCCCGTTCCGCATCCTGCTCAGGATCGAGGACAACCGCCTCGCCATCGACCTCAGGGACGAGGCCGGCGCGCCGCTCGAGACGGTCCGCCTCGGCCTCGCCCGCTTCAAGCGCCCGGTGCGCGACTATTTCGCCATTTGCGAGACCTATTTCAAAACGGTGCGGTCCGATTCGCCCAAGGGGCTGGAGACGATCGACATGGCCCGCCGCGCCCTCCACAACGAAGCCGCCGAGCTTCTCCAGGAGAGTCTCGCCGGCAAGATCGAGATGGACTTCGACACCGCCCGCCGCCTGTTCACCCTGATCTGCGTGCTGCACATCAAGTGAGTGCGGTCGGGGCTTGCCCGGCCTTTCCATTCCGGCGAAAGCTGGCGCGATGAAGCCGCTCCTGCTCCTTGCGCTGCTCGCCGCCGGTTGCGCCCATTCGGGGGACGAGCCGCTCAGCCTGGTCGACAACCCGCATTACCAGGCGCTGGGCCATTCGCCGCGCTGGACTCTGGCGATCGGCGAGGACGATATCGCGCTGCGGCTGGGGCATGACAATTTCCCGGAGCGCGAGGTGGCCTTCGTCGACTACCGCTTCCCGCGCCGCGGCGCCCGCCATATCGACGGAACCCGGCGCTGGCATTCCAGCCACGGCGGTTCGGCGATCATCGTCGAGGCCAGGCCGGGGCCGTGCGACCTGGGCCATGGCGACCGGTTCGAAGACGTGGTCAGCGTCCGGCTCGGCGACCGTGAATATCAGGGATGCGGCGGCCGCCTGGTTCGGGGAGGCCGAAGCTGATGGCGGTCATGTCCGACCGCTGGATTCGCGAGAAGGCGCTCGGCGAGGGCATGATCGAGCCGTTCGTCGACGGCCAGCGCCGCGAGGGCACGATCTCCTACGGCCTGTCCAGCTACGGCTACGACGCCCGCGTCTCCGACGAGTTCAAATTGTTCACCAACGTCGACAACGCCATCGTCGACCCCAAGGATTTCAAGTCGAACAGCTTCGTCGACCGTACCACCGACGTCTGCATCATCCCGCCCAACAGCTTCGCCCTCGCCCGCACCGTCGAATATTTCCGGGTACCGCGCGACGTGCTCGTCATCTGCCTCGGCAAGTCGACCTATGCGCGCTGCGGCATCATCGTCAACGTGACGCCGCTGGAGCCGGGCTGGGAAGGCCATGTCACTCTGGAATTCTCGAACACGACGCCGCTCCCGGCCAAGGTCTACGCCAATGAAGGAGCCTGCCAGTTCCTGTTTCTGCAAGGCAACGAGCCGTGCGAGACCAGCTATGCCGACCGCGCCGGCAAATATATGGGCCAGCGCGGCGTGACCCTTCCGAAACTTTAGCGCCGCTACGCCCGCGGCTGCTTTCACCGACTGGATTGGCCGGTGAAATTGACTATCGTTCCGAAGCGGCGGCAACCGGCCGGGCCGACGAAGGGCGAAAGGGAGCGAAATGGCGCTGGTGGTTGGAACCGAGGTGATCGACGCCCTGCTGCTGGGCGTCGGCGGCCGGCGGCGCGAGCTGCAGGATTTCCCGGTGCTGGGCGACGTCTGGGCGCGCTATGCGGAAAAGCCCGTCTGGACCGAGGCCGACAAGGATCCGGACAAGCAGGCGCCGGGTACGCCGAGGGCGCACGACCTGCTGATCAACCCGACCTGGGAGCGGCCGACCGGAGAGGTCGCCAAGCTCGTCGCCCGCATCGGGCTCAAGGACGGGGAGCCGGCCCCCTACAGCCGCAAGGTCGCCTATCTGCAGGGCCTGGTGGTCGCGGCGCTCACGCTCGACGACCTCATCGGGGTCGCCATCCCCGCGACCAAATGGTGGGACGAGATCAACGACAAGTGGGACAACGACCTCGAGAACAATCCCCGCGAGACCGACTCCGAGGAGACCGAGCCGACGGACGCCAAGATCCGGTCCTGGATCGAGTGGCAGCTCGACGAGGTGCTGGACGAAGAGAATCTGGACGGCAGGCTGGTCGGCGCAGGCCGCACGCAAGCCGAGATCGAGATGGAGGTCGAGGACCGCCAGGCCGCGAAGCTGGGCCTCCTCGTCGGCGTGCTGAAGGCGGCGGCGGCGCGGTCCGAGGACGGCACGAAGGCGCCGAAGACGGTCGCGGCGGTGCAGGAAGCGCTCACCCGCGAGCGGATCCTGGACGAGGGCGTCGCGGCGATCCGTCTGATCATCGATCGCCACAATCAATTCGCGAAGACCGAGACCCAGGCGGGCGACAATTGGAACGGGCTCGTCTTCCAGGTGAGCCTCAATCGCGACGCCGCCCCCGCGGCCGGCGAAGGAACGCTCTCCGAATCGGTCGGCGCCATCAAGGCGGACGCCGCCCGCTCGCTTTTCTCGATAGCTTGCAAGGGGATCGGCTGGGCGGTGCTCGACAGCGGCATCGACCAGAAGCATCCGGCCTTCTGGGACTATGAGAAGATATGGAAGGAGCAGGAACGGTCGAAGGATGGGCCGGGGGCAAAGCCCGCCGCGGCCGCGGACAAGCCGAAGCCCCACCGGATCAAGGCCACCTACGACTTCCGCCGGATCAGGGCGATCATGAGCGTCGACGGATACGGCCACGACACTTTGATCGACGAGATCGACCCGCAAAGCGCGCTCGACCGCGACCAGATCGAAGCGACCCTGGCCATCCTCGCCGAGGACCGCAAGGACGGCAAGCCGGTCAACTGGAACAAGGTCAAGCCGCTGATAGAGCAGATCGATCCGGAGACGCCGCCGCATCCGCACGGCACCCATGTCGCCGGCATCATCGGCGCCTATTGGGTTTCCCCCACCAAGCGCAGCGAAGGGCCGAGGCGAACCGATCCGGTCAAGATGTGCGGTGTCTGCCCCGACATCGCCCTTTACGATTTTCGGGTGCTCGGCTCGGACGTCGGCGACAGCGAGTTCGCCGTGATCGCGGCGCTCCAGTTCATCCGATTTCTCAACGACCAGAGCGGCTATGCGCTGATCCACGGCGCCAATATGAGCCTTTCGATACCGCACAACGTCCGCAATTACGCCTGCGGGCGCACCCAGGTATGCATTGAGGCGGAGAGCCTCACCGCCAACGGCGTGGTGGTGGTGGCCGCAGCCGGCAATCGCGGCTTTCAGCAGTATAAATTAGCCGACAACACGATGTTCGAAAGCTATGCGAGCTCCAGCATCACCGATCCCGGCAATGCGGAAGGCGTGATCACCGTCGGCGCCACCCATCGCAACTGGCCGCATACCTACGGCGTCAGCTTCTTTTCCAGCCGCGGCCCCACTGGCGACGGCCGCCTCAAGCCCGATCTGCTCGCCCCGGGCGAGAAGATCACCAGCTGCGTCCCGGACGAGCGCTCGGACCAGATGGACGGCACCAGCATGGCCGCGCCCCATGTCAGCGGCGCCGCCGCCTTGCTGATGGCGCGTCACGAGGAGCTCAAGGGGCAGCCGGCCCGGATCAAGGAGATTCTCTGCGCCACCGCCACCGATCTCAAGCGCGAGCGCAGCTTTCAGGGCCACGGCATGGTCGACGTGCTGCGCGCCATCCAGTCTGTCTAGGAGGACGATCATGAAACTCGAAGTCCTGCCCGCCAAGAAGGGCGATTGCCTGATCCTCCACGGCGGCAGCGAGGAGGACCCGCGCCTGATCCTGATCGACGGCGGCCCGGCGGGCGTGTCCGACGACACCTTGTTCCCCCGGCTCGAGGAGATTCGCGAGGAGCGCAGCCTCGGCGAGGGCGAGCCGTTGGTGATCGACCTCGTCATCGTCAGCCATGTCGACGACGACCATATCAACGGCATCATCGACCTGTTCGAGGCGATCAAGGAGCGCAGGGACGCCAGGGAGCCGCCCCTCTTCAAGGTCAACGAGCTCTGGCACAACAGCTTCGACCGGATCCTCGGCAACGACGAGACCGGCGCGCTGGTCGGCGCCAGCGCGCAATTCGGCGCCGCCTCCACCGCCGAGATGGGTTCGCTGGTCGAGGATGCGGAGGAAGGTCCGCCGACCGACCACGCCAAGATCCTCGCCAGCGTCAAGCAGGGCGACGATCTCAAGCGCCTCGCCGCCGACCTCGACATAGCGGTCAACGGCCAGTTCGGCGGCCAGCTGATCCGCACCGTCCCGGGCGAGACGGTGTCGCGGACGGTCGCCGGGATCGAGCTCGTCGTCGTCGGCCCCCGCCACGACGAGCTGGTCGAGCTGCAGAAGGAGTTCGACCGGTGGCTGGAGAGGCAGCCTTTCGCGGAGCGGACGCCGGCCTCGCTGCTGGCCGCGCTCGACGACGAATCGGCCGCCAACCTGTCCAGCATCGTCCTGCTCGCCCGCCGGGACGGCAAGACCTTCCTGCTGACCGGCGACGCGCGCAGCGACAAGGTGCTCGAAGGGCTCGCCGATTGCGGATTGTGCGGCCCCGGCGAGACGATCGAGGTCGACGTGCTCAAAATGCCGCACCACGGCAGCATCCGCAATCTGGACGACGAAGGCGATTTCCTCGGCCGGGTGACCTCGCCCAATTACGTCTTTTCCGGCAATGGCAAGCACAGCAATCCCGACCGCGAGACGTTCGACCTGCTGTTCAAGACCCGGCCCGGGGCCGAGATGAATCTCTATCTCACCTACAGCATGGCCGAGATCGACCCGGAGCGGCGCAAGATCTACGACAAGGAGCGCAACAAGGCGCTCAAGAAGGGCAAATCAGTGCCCGAATGGAGCGACGAGACCAATTCCCTCGCCGCGATCCTTGCCGAGCCGCCCGCGGGCACGACGGTGATCGAGGCTGACGGAGCCCCGTCGACCATCGAACCCTGACGGGCGGCGCGCTCGTCGCCGGCTCGGACCTAGCGCACCTCGTCGAACTTCTTCCACTGCGCGCGGGTCAGACAGAGCCGCTCGCGCTTCATCCGCGACTCGCTGTTGTCGAACGTCTTGCAGATCTTGCGCTCGTCTTTGGCCTTGGCGCCCGACCCGGCTTTGGCCTGCTCGCTCTGGCTCTTGGCCGCATTGGCCGGCGTGCCCGCGATCAGGGCAAGGGCGGCGCTCGACGCGAATATCAGCTTGATGCTCATCACTGTCTCCTGCTTTTCATCCCTGCCCCGATCGTACGCCGCGCCCGGCGGCGCACCTATGGCGGCACGGGCCATCGGCAGAAAGGTGAGGACGGTTCGTCGAAAAGCGGCGGCGCACAGGCGCAGGGAACGGCTTTTCGCCGCTTCGCCATGGGTATAGGATCGGCCGGGTCAGGAGATCATGGAGGCCCGGATGAAAATTGCGAAATGGGTCCTGTTCGCGGCCATGGCGGCGGGCGCAACGGCGGCAGCTGCGAACGCGCCGGACCGCGAGGCGGAGGCGAACGCCGCCTTCACCAGCTATCCGAAGAGCTCGCTCGACAATAACGAGCAGGGCACGGTTCACTATCGGGTCAAGATCGACCGGCGGGGCGTCCCCAAGGAATGCGAGGTTACCCAGAGCAGCGGTTATCAGCGGCTCGACTTCGCCACCTGCGACCTGCTGATGTCGCGGGCGCGCTTCACCCCGGCCCGCGACAGCCGCGGCCGGCCGGGCCGCTCCACCTATGACGGCCGGGTGATCTGGCGGATCGGCTGAGGCGGACGACTAGCGCCCGCGGTGGCGGATATTCTCGGGCCTGCCGCGGCGGCCCTGCGGGCGCGTCCGCCCTTCCTCGCCGCGGCGGCCGTCGCGGCGCGGGCCCCGGCGCGGCGCGGCCGGGGCATAGCCCGCATCGGCAAGCTCGAACCTCAGGCCGCCCGACACCGGGTTCGCCTCGACCAGCCGCAGCTTGAGCCGCTGGCCGGGGCTGAAGCGCTCGCCGCTATCCTCGCCGACCAGGCTCTGGCTCGCTTCGTCGTAGCGGAAATATTCGGTGCCGAGCGTGGAGACCGGCACCAGGCCGTCGCCGCCCAGCCCCTCGACCGTGGCGAAGAAGCCGAACGGCTGGACGCCGGTGATGCGGCAGTCGACGAGATCGCCCACCCGCTCCGACAGATAGGCGGCGACGTAGCGGTCGATAGTGTCGCGCTCCGCCTCCATCGCCCGCCGCTCGAGCTGCGAGATCAGCTCGCCGGTCACTTCCATCGCCTCGGCTTCCGCGTCGCTGAGGCCCCCCTCCCCCAATCCGTGGGCACGGACCAGCGAGCGGTGGACGACGAGGTCGGCGTAGCGGCGGATCGGGCTGGTGAAATGGGCGTAGGAGCCGAGCGCCAGCCCGAAATGGCCCTTATTGTCGGGTGAATAATAAGCCTGGGTCTGGGTGCGCAGGATCTGCTCCATCACCTGCGGCCGGAAGTCGGCGTCGCCGATCCGCTCGATAATGTGGTTGAACGTCGCCGGACGAACGACCTGGCCGAGCGCGAACTCGACGCCGAACGTCTTGAGATAGTCCTTGAGCGCGACCAGCTTCTCCCGGCTCGGCGGCTCGTGGTCGCGGTACATGACCGGCGCCTTCTTCGCCTCCAGCGCCTTGGCGGCGGCGACGTTGGCGGCAATCATATAATCCTCGATCAGCTTGTGCGCGTCGAGCCGCTCGCGCGGCGCCACCGAGGTGATCCGCCCCTTTTCGTCGAGCACGACCTGCCGTTCGGGCAGGTCGAGCTCGAGCGGCCCGCGCTTGTCCCGGGCCGCGTAGAGCGCCCGCCAGCAGGCCCAGAGCGGCTTCAGCGTCGATTCGACCATTGCCGGCGCCACCGGCGGCTCGCCCGCCTCGATCTCCGGCATCGAGCAGGTCGGCGAGCTGACCTCGATCCGCTCCTGGCCCATTGCAGCGTCGATCGCCGCCTGCGCGTCCTCATAAGCGATGTTGGCGGCAATACGGACCCGGGCGCGGCTGAAGCGCCACGACTTGAGCCGGCCGTCCCGAGTCACCTGGAGATGGCAGGCAAGCGCCGCCCGGTCCTCGCCTTGCTTCAGCGAGCAGATTTCGGCGCTCAGCGTCTCGGGCAGCATCGGCACCACCCGGTCGGGAAAATAGACGCTGTTGCCGCGCTTCCTCGCCTCCTTGTCGAGCGCCGAGCCGGGCCGGACGTAGAAGCTGACGTCGGCGATCGCGACGATCGCCTTCCAGCCGCCTTCATTGGCCGGATCGTCGTCGGGGGCGGCCCAGACGGCATCGTCATGGTCGCGCGCATCGGCCGGGTCGATGGCGACGATCGGGACGTGGGTGAGGTCCTCCCGCTTGCCGAGCGCCTGGCCGGCGACCCGCTCCGCCTCCGCCAGCACCGCGTCGGGGAATTCGTCGGGGATGCCGTGCTTGTGGATGGCGATCAGGCTGAAGCTGCGCGGTGCGAACGGGTCGCCGAGCACTTCAGAGACGCGAGCGGCGAGGCGGGGCGGCCGCCCCACCTTCTCGGCGAGGACGAGGTCGCCGGCCTGGGCCGGGCCGAGCTCGGCGATGGGGAGCTCGCGGCGCTCCTTCTTCTCCACCGGCCGCAGCCAGAAGCCCTGCGCCTCCTGATGGACGACGCCGAGAACGAGCTCGCTCCCCTTCATCAACTTCTTCATCGGGTGGGCGGCCCAGCCATTGCCCCTTTGCTCGGTTCGGGCGAGCAGCCGGTCGCCGATGCCGAGCGCCGACCCCCTCCCCCTGCGCTCCAGCACCCTGAGGCGCGGCTCGGGCAGCTCGGCCTCCCAGCGCTCGGGCACCGCCCAGGCGGTGCCGCTCTCGTCGATGTCGACGATTCTCAGCACCGTCACCCTGGGGACGCCGCCGGCCTGGTGGAAGGCGCGGCCGGGCGAGCTGTCGATCAGCCCCTCGTCGGCCATGTCGTGGAGCAGCGCCTTCAGGGCGATCTTGTCGTGGCCCGACAGGCCGAAGGCGCGGGCGATCTCGCGCTTGCCCGCCGGCGCGTCGCTCGACGCGATGAAGTCGAGGATCTGCTGGCGCGTCGGCAGGCCGGCACGAGTCCCTTTGGCCATGGCCTAGGACGCCGGCGGCGGCGGAACATAGGGTCCGAACGCGCCGCCCGGCACTGCCGAAGCCACCGGCGATTCATACCCGTCATTGGAGACGGACGAGACTCCGAACACATAATCGTCGACCCGGATCCCCGGCAGGACCGCCTTGTGGCTGTCGTAAGCGATCGGATCCTGTCGCCCGGTCCGAGCCACCTCGGTGGACTGGAGATTGACGCCGGGCACGACCCGCAGGCTCTTCTCCCAATTGGCCGCATCGGTGCGCCGCCAGCGGACGACATAGGCCCGGGCGCCGCGCACCGCGCGCCAGCTCAAGGTGGTATCGGTCGACACCGCGCCTTCCACAACCGGCGCCGGCGGCGGCGGCGAACTGGCCAGCGCCGCCAGCGCCGCGACGTTCAGCTTCACCACACGGGTCAGATACGGAAAGTCCATCTTGTCGATCGTGTCGCCATATTCGATGCCGTTCTCGACCCTGAGATCCTGGTGCTGCCAGTTGTAATTCTCGATCGCGACGGTGATCCGCACCGCCGGGTAGCCGGCGTTGAGGAACTCGGTGTGGTCGCCGCCGCGGCCGAAGCGGTCGTTGCGCCAGATCGGCCGGACGTCGAGGCCGAGGCTGACGTCGTCGGCGAGCCGGTCGAGCCAGCGCGACAGGTTGCGCGACGGCGCGTCATTCTCGCCGCCGAGGCTGCGGATCCGCGCGGCGAGGTCCTCGTGGCCCTGCCAGCGCGGTCCTTCCGAGAAGACCCGGACATGGGCGTCGTCGCAGACGCGGTCCGAGCTGCAGCTGTTGCCGATGATGTCGTTGTTGAGGTTGGCCAGCACCTCCCAGCCCTGCGCCCTGGCGTAATCGGCCAGGATCTTGCCGCCGAGCAGCCCCTGCTCTTCGCCCGACAGCGCCGCGTAGACGATCGTGTAGGGGAATTTGTGCTTCGACAGCACCCGCGCCGCCTCGATCACCGCTGCCGTGCCGGAGCCGTCGTCATTGGCGCCCGGCGCGTCCTTGGTGAAGTCCATCGGGTCCGAGACCCGGCTGTCGATATGGCCGGTGATGATGACGACGCGGTTCGGATCGACGGTGCCGCGCTGGATGGCGATGACGTCGGTCACCCTGGTCGGATTGGGCACGCGGCGGCCGGTCACCACGTCCGACGGCCTTTCGATCCGCAGGCAGCCGCCGCAGGCCCGCGCGTAGCCGCCGAACTCCGCCTCGGCCCAGTTGAGCGCCGCGCCGATGCCGCGCTTCGGATCGGTCTGGGAAGACAGAGTGTGGCGCGTGCCGAAGCTCACCAGACTCTCGACGACGGCGCGGATTCGCTCCTGGCTGACCTGGTCGGCGATCTCCCGGGGCGTCGCAGCGGCGGCAGGCATGGCGAGGAGAAGAAGCGGAAGGAGCGGGGCGAGCTTATTCATGGGCTTGGCCCCTGAACCTCTCGATCGAAATTCGCAAGCGCGGGGGATTGCGCCGCTTTGCTGCCCCAGGCGCTCCGGCAAACCTACACCACAGTCTGCTCGATCACGCCGAAGATCGGGCGGCCGGCCTCGTCATCCATCCAGATCCGCACCGTGTCGCCGCGCTTGAGGAACTCCGTCTTCGCCGCGCCCTCCAGAATCGTCTCGACCGTGCGCACCTCGGCGATGCACGAATAGCCCAGCCCCCCGGCGTCGATCGGCTTGCCCGGTCCGCCGCCGGCATCGCGGTTGGACACGGTGCCGGAGCCGACGATCGAGCCGGCGCCGATGTTCCGGGTCTTGGCGAGATGGGCGATCAGGGTGCCGAAATCGAAGGTCATGTCGACGCCGGCATCGGCGCGGCCGAACGGCTTGCCGTTGAGGTCCACCTTGAGCGCGCCGTGCAGCTTGCCGTCCTGCCAGCGGTCGCCGAGCTGCGCGGGCGTCACGAAAACCGGCGACAGAGCCGAGGCCGGCTTGGACTGGAGGAAACCGAAGCCCTTGCCGAGCTCGGCGGGGATGAGGTTGCGCAGGGAAACGTCGTTGACCAGGCCGACGAGGCGGATATGGCCCCGCGCTTCCTCCGGCGTGACGCCGCGCGGCACGTCGCCGGTCACCACCACCACTTCCGCCTCGCAGTCGCAACCCCAGGCCTCGTCGGCGAGCGGGATCGGCGAGCGCGGCGGCAGCATCTCGTCGGAGCCGCCCTGATACATGAGCGGATCGGTCCAGAAGCTGGCCGGCATCTCGGCGGCCCGCGCCTGCCGGACGAGGGCGACGTGGTTCACATAGGCCGAGCCGTCCGCCCACTGATAGGCGCGCGGCAGCGGCGCCAGCGCCTCGCGCTCGTGGAAGCGGTCGCGGGGGATGACGCCGTGCTCGAGGTCGACGGCGAGCAATTCGAGCTGGGGCGCCGTCCGCGGCCAATCGTCGAGCGCCGCCTGCAGCGTCGGCGCGATATGGGTGGCGTCCGCGCACCAGGCGAGATCGTCACTCACCACCACCAGCCGCCCGTCGCGGCCGCCCGGCAAAGAACCCAGTTTCATTCCACCTCCTAGCTCCTCCCCGGAACGGGGAGAGGGACCGCCGCCAAAGGCGGTGGGTGGAGGGGGCGCAACATGGTCGCGGCGGAGACGTGGGCCCCCTCCACCGCACTTCGTGCGGTCCCCCTCCCCGTTCCGGGAAGGATTGGCAACTGGCATTTCCCTCCCGCCTTGGCTAGGGGGCTGCCAACCCTGAATTCCCGTCCCAAGGACCATCCCATGCGTAACATCGACCATTATATCGGCGGCGGCGCCCATGCGTCCGGCGAGCGCCACGGCGACGTCTTCGATCCCAACAATGGCGGAGTCCAGGCGAAGGTGCGCTTCGGAACCGCGGCCGACCTCGACCGTGCCGTCGCCAATGCCAATTCCGCGCTGCCCGCCTGGATCGCGACCAACCCGCAGCGCCGCGCCCGGGTGATGTTCAACTTCAAGGCTCTGGTCGAGAAGAACATCGAGGATCTCGCCCTCCTCCTCTCCTCCGAGCACGGCAAGGTGCTCGCCGACGCCCGCGGCGACGTCCAGCGCGGCCTCGAGGTGATCGAGTTCGCCTGCGGCATCCCGCACGCGCTCAAGGGCGAATATACCCAGGGCGCCGGTCCCGGCATCGACGTCTATTCGATGCGCCAGCCGCTCGGCATCGTTGCCGGCATCACCCCGTTCAACTTCCCGGCGATGATCCCGATGTGGATGTTCGGAGTCGCCATCGCCTGCGGCAACGCCTTCATCCTCAAGCCTTCTGAGCGCGACCCTTCGGTGCCGGTGCGCCTCGCCGAGCTGATGAAGCAAGCCGGCCTGCCCGACGGCATCCTCCAGGTCGTCCACGGCGACAAGGAGATGGTCGACGCGATCCTCGATCATGACGAGATCCGCGCGATCAGCTTCGTCGGCTCGTCCGACATCGCCCATTACATCTACAGCCGCGGCACCGCCAACGGGAAGCGCGTCCAGGCCTTCGGCGGCGCCAAGAATCACGGCATCGTCATGCCCGACGCCGATCTCGACATGGTCGTCAACGACCTCGCCGGCGCCGCCTTCGGCTCGGCCGGCGAGCGCTGCATGGCGCTTCCGGTCGTCGTTCCCGTCGGCGACAAGACCGCCGACAACCTCCGCGAGAAGCTCGTCCCCGCGATCGAGGGCCTGCGCGTCGGAGTCTCCACGGACGCCGAGGCCCATTACGGACCGGTCGTCAACGCCGCCCACAAGGCCCGGATCGAGAACTACATCCAGATGTGCGCCGACGAGGGCGGCGAGCTGGTCGTCGACGGCCGCGGCTTCTCGCTGCAGGGCCATGAGGAGGGCTTCTTCATCGGCCCCACCTTCTTCGATCACGTGAAGCCTCACTTCCGCTCCTACCAGGAGGAGATTTTCGGCCCCGTCCTGCAGATGGTGCGCGCGGAAAGCTTCGAGGAGGCGCTCCGCCTCCCCTCCGACCACCAGTACGGCAACGGCGTCGCCATCTTCACCAGGAACGGCCACGCCGCCCGCGAGTTCGCCGCCCGGGTCAATGTCGGAATGGTCGGGATCAACGTCCCCATCCCCGTCCCCGTCGCCTATCACACGTTCGGCGGCTGGAAGCGCTCGGGCTTCGGCGACATCAACCAGCACGGCATGGAGGGAATTCGATTCTGGACCAAGGCCAAGACGGTGACGCAGCGGTGGCCGGACGGCTCGGTCACAGGAGAGAATGCGTTCGTCATCCCGACAATGGGTTGAGGAATGCCCGTCATCGCCCTGCTTCTGCTCGCTGCGGAACCGGTTCCGGTCCCGAAGGGTGTGAACGACAGCGTGCTTGGCACGGCGGAGGAGTTCAAGGTCACCGGACCGGCCCGTGTTTGCTTCATGTATTCGGGCTTCGACCTTGAAACGGGAGAGACGTCCTACCTGTCCTATTCGGGCATCCATTCCGCTCAGCTGACGATCGTCGGGCCGCGCGGCAGCTTCGAGCTCACCGAGAGCGAAATCTTCGCGCGCCCGAAAAGACCGGGCCGCACCATGACGGGCTTGAAAACCAAAGTCGTCAGACATCGTGCGAAAGGCCGGCTGCGCTACGACGTCTACTCCTCCTCGGATGGAGGCGGGGCCTCGAGGCCATTGCTCAGGCTGGAAGGTGGGGCGCTCACCGGGAAAGCTGCCGACAGAGATATTCTCGATCGGATAGCGCTCAATCCGCAAACAGGGTCATGCCGCGAGGCCTTCGCCTACGGTTGGTTCTTCGAATAAGCAGGAGCCACGGCAAATGACGGGAACAAAGAGGGAAGCGCAGCGCGCATGAGCCAGTTCGACCTGACCGACGAGCAGCGCCAGATCCAGGAGATGGCGCGCGCCTTCACCGCCGACGCGATCACGCCGAACGCGGCGGAGTGGGACGAGAAGCACGTTTTCCCCCGCGACACGATCCGGCAGGCGGCCGCGCTCGGCTTCGGCTCTATCTACGTCTCCGAGGAAGCCGGCGGCATCGGCCTGGGCCGGCTCGAGGCGGCCCTGATCATGGAGGCGATGGCCTATGGCTGCCCTTCCACCTCGGCCTTCATCTCGATCCACAACATGGCGAGCTGGATGATCGACCGGTTCGGTTCGGCCGGCGTGAAGGCGAAATACCTGCCCTCGCTGATCCCGATGGACCGGATGGCGAGCTATTGCCTGACCGAACCGAGCTCGGGCTCCGACGCCGCGGCCCTGAAAACAAAAGCGGTCAGGGACGGCGACTCCTACATCGTCTCGGGCTCCAAGGCGTTCATCTCGGGCGGCGGCGAGAACGAAATCTACGTCACCATGGTCCGCACCGGCCAGGAAGGGCCGAAGGGCATTTCCTGCCTGGTGATCGAGAAGGACATGCAGGGCGTCAGCTTCGGGGCGCAGGAGAAGAAGCTCGGCTGGCATTCGCAGCCGACCGCCCAGGTCAATTTCGACGAGGTCCGCGTCCCGGCCGAAAACCTGGTCGGCGGCGAGGGCGAGGGCTTCCGCATCGCGATGATGGGGCTGGACGGGGGCCGGCTCAACATCGGCGCCTGCTCGCTCGGCGGCGCCCAGCGCTGCCTCGACGAGGCGGTCGCCTATACCAAGGAGAGGAAGCAGTTCGGAACGCCGATCGCCGACTTCCAGGCGACCCAGTTCACCCTCGCCGACATGGAGACCGAGCTCCAGGCGGCGCGGATGCTGCTCTACGCCGCGGCGGTGAAGGTGACCGAGAACGCCCCCGACAAGTCGCGCTTCGCCGCCATGGCCAAGCGCCTCGCTACCGATACCGGCTCGTCGGTCGTCGACCGCGCCCTCCAGCTCCACGGCGGCTACGGCTATCTCCAGGACTATCCGGTCGAGCGCTTCTGGCGCGACCTGCGCGTCCACTCGATCCTCGAGGGCACCAACCAGATCATGCGGGTGATCGTGGCGCGGGACATGCTGCGGCAGTGATCCGTCTTCGATATGCCGGTTCGACAGGCTCACCGGGTACTCAGGATGGCCGGTTGTGCAATTCCGCTCATCCTGAGTAGGGAGCGAGCCCGGCGAAGGCCCGTATCGAAGGACTCAATGACCGACGTCATCACCCGCATCGAAGGCAAGGTCGGCCGTCTCCGCCTCAACCGCCCGAAGGCCATCCACGCGCTTACCCGCGGGATGTGCAGCGACATGATCGCGGCCCTCCTCGCCTGGCGCACCGATGCCGCCGTCCCGGCCGTGATGATCGACCATGCCGAAGGCCGCGGCTTCTGCGCCGGCGGCGACGTCGTCATGCTCGCCCGCAGCGGCGCCGGCGACGGCGTCGAGGCGCGCGCCTTCTTCCACGAGGAATATCGGCTCAACCACCTCCTCTTCACCTACGCCAAGCCGACCATCGCGGTCATGGACGGAATCACCATGGGCGGCGGCGTCGGCATCTCGCAGCCCTGCAAATATCGAATCGCCACCGAGAATAGCCGCTTCGCCATGCCCGAGACGGCGATCGGCCTGTTCCCCGACGTCGGCGGCGGCTGGTATCTGCCGCGGCTGCCGGGCCGCGCCGGGCAATTCCTGGCGCTGACCGGCGCCCGCCTCGACGGCGCCGAATGCCTCGCGCTCGGCCTCGCCACCCATTATGTGCACTCGCTCGCGCTCGACGACCTCAAGGCGCAGATCCTCGCCGAGCCGGAGCGGATCGAGGCCCTGCTCGACGAGAGCAGCGTGACCCCGCCGCCGGCCCGGATCGAGGCCAATTTGCCGCTCATCGACCGCCTGTTCACGTCGGACGATTACGAGGAAATCCTCGCCGCACTCGAGGCGGACGATTCCGATTGGGCGCGGACCGAACTGGCGACCTTGCGGACCAAGAGCCCGCAGGCCTGCAAGGTGACTCTCCGGCTCCTCTATGACGGCGCCCGGGTCCAGGATTTCGCCCACGAGATGAAGCAGGAATATGCGGTCGCCACCCGCGTCGTCCAGCGCCACGATTTCGTCGAGGGCGTGCGCGCTTTGCTGGTCGACAAGGACAATGACCCGCGCTGGGAGCCGCCGACCCCCGAGGGAGTCACCCAGCACTTGATCGACACGATCTTCGCGCCGATGCCCGAAGACGAGGAATGGACTCCGTTATGAGGGGGAGGAGAGGCGACGCGATCCCGTCGCCCCAGCGAAGGCTGGGGCCCCAGCGGGTGAAAAGCACCGGAGCCCTTCACCCCCCGGGACCCCAGCCTTCGCTGGGGTGACGACTTAGGAGATGCCGATGAACTACGAGAATATCCTGGTCGAGCAGCGCGGCGCGGTGACCCTGATCACCCTCAACCGTCCCAAGGCGCTCAACGCGCTCAACAGCCAGGTCCTGGCCGAGCTGATCCATGCCTTCGCCGCCTTCGACGCCGACGCTTCACAGCATTGCGCCGTGCTCACCGGCAACGACAAGGCCTTCGCCGCCGGCGCCGACATCAAGGAAATGTCGGACCAGGGCTTCGCCTCGATGTACGGCGCCGACTTCTTCCAGGGCTGGGAGAAGATCACCGCCACCCGCAAGCCGTGGATTGCGGCGGTCGCCGGCTACGCGCTCGGCGGCGGCTGCGAAGTGGCGATGATGGCCGACTTCATCATCGCCGCCGGCAATGCCCAGTTCGGCCAGCCCGAGATCAAGCTCGGAGTCACGCCTGGAATGGGCGGCTCGCAGCGCCTGACCCGCGCGGTCGGCAAGGCCAAGGCGATGGAGATGTGCCTGACCGGCCGGATGATGGGCGCCGAGGAGGCGGAGCGTTCCGGCCTCGTCGCCCGTGTGGTGCCGGCGGCCGAGCTGCTCGACGAGACACTGAAGACGGCCGAGGCGATCGCGTCGATGGCCCCGCTCGCCGCCATCGCCACCAAAGAGATGGTCAACGCCGCCTTCGAGACCGGCCTCGCCCAGGGCATCGTCTTCGAGCGCCGCCTGTTCCACGGCCTGTTCGGCACCGACGACCAGAAAGAAGGCATGGCCGCCTTCGTCGACAAGCGTAAGGCGGAGTGGAAGGGGAAATAGCCGTCGCCCCGGCGCAGGCTGCGGCCCCAGCGAGTGAAAAGCGCGGCGGTTTTCACCCGCTGGCATGCCAGCCTTCGCTGGCATGACGGGCTGCCGGCGATTATTCACCGCCTCCCTCAGGAGTGAATCATGGCACGTATCGCATTCATCGGGCTCGGCAACATGGGCGGCGGCATGGCCGCGAACCTCGTCAAGGCGGGGCACGAACTGCGCGCCTTCGACCTCGTCGAGGCGGCGCTCGCCAAGGCGGAAGCCCATGGCTGCGCGCGCGCCCGCTCCGCCGCTGAAGCGGTCGCCGACGCCGAGGCGGTGGTCACCATGCTTCCCGCCGGCAAGCACGTCCGCGACGTCTACGAGAGCAGCGTGATCGGTACGGCGCCCAAAGCGGCCATCCTGATCGACTGCTCGACCATCGACGTCGCCACCGCCCGCGAAGAGATCGGCAAGGCCGAAGCAGCCGGCTATGCGATGGTCGACGCGCCCGTCTCCGGCGGCATCGCCGCCGCCGACGCCGGCACCCTCACCTTCATGGTCGGCGGAGCCGACGAGGCGTTCGAGCGGGCGCGACCGATCCTCGAAAAAATGGGCAAGGCGGTGATCCACGCCGGCGGCCCCGGCTCGGGCCAGGCCGCCAAGATCTGCAACAACATGCTCTTGGGCGCCTCGATGGTCGCCACCTGCGAGACCTTCGTGCTGGCGCAGAAGCTCGGCCTCGACCCGCAGACCTTCTTCGACATCGCCTCCAAGGCCTCGGGCCAATGCTGGTCGATGACCACTTACTGCCCCGTGCCCGGCGTCGGCCCGACGACGCCGGCCGACCGCGACTATGAAGGCGGCTTCGCGACCGCGCTGATGCTCAAGGACCTGCGCCTCGCCATGGAAGCGGCGCAGAGCGTCGATTCCTACACGCCGATGGGGTCCGAAGCCGAGTCGCTCTACGCGCGGTTCGCGGACCTCGGCGGGGCCGGCAAGGATTTCTCGGCGATCATCAGGATGATCGACGACAGCTGGAAATCATCCTCCCCATCCTAAGGTGGAGGGGACCATAAAAACCGGGACAGCATATATTTTCCGAGCGTTGCGGGACGGAATCGCCAACCCGAAAACATATGCTGTCCCGGTTTAGCTGGGCTCCGGCCTTGGCCGGGAGCGGTTCAGGTGCGCCGATAGCTCGCCCCGCCGGCCCGCCGCTCGCCGCCGACGTAGCGGCGAGCGAGCTCGGCGGGGTTCCGGTCGCCAACCGGCAGCTTCGCCACCGCCGAGCGGCGCCGCAAATCGTCGACGCAGCGCGCCGCCGCCTGGCCGTCCCACAGCGCGGGGCAGCGGACCGGACGCGGCCCGGTCAGCGCCCGTTCGAGCTCGATCAGCAGGGTCTCGGGCGTCGCCAGCCGGTTGGTGCCCTCGCTGATCGTCACCGGCCGCTCGGTATTCTCCCTGAGCGTCAGACAGGGGATGCCGAGATAGGTCGTCTCCTCCTGGATGCCGCCCGAATCGGTGATCGCCGCCGCAGCGCCCGTCACCAGGCTCATGAAGCGGACATAGGGCATCGGCTCGACCAGCCTGACGCCGGCGCGGGCGAGACGCCCGTCGAACAGCGCCGCCGCCAGCCGTTTCGCCGTCCGCGGATGCACCGGGAAGACCAGCGGCAGCCGCCGCTGCGTCTCGACCAGCGCGTCGACCAGGCGGACCAGCTGCGCGGGGTCGTCGACATTGGAGGGCCGGTGCAGCGTCACCACGCCGTAGTTGCCGCGCTCCAGCTTCAGCTCGCCGGGCACGTCCGCCGCCTCGATCGCGGGGCGGACCAGCTCGAAGCTGTCGAGCATGATGTTGCCGACGCGAGTGACGCGGCCCGGGGGAATGCCCTCGGCGGCGAGATTCTCGTCGGCGTCGGCTGACGGCGTCCACAGCACGTCGGCGAGCACGTCGGTGACCAGCCGGTTGAGCTCCTCGGGCATGGTCCGGTCGCGGCTGCGCAGCCCGGCCTCGAGGTGGACCACCGGGATGCCGAGCTTGCCGCCGACCATCGCGCAGGCGGCGGTCGAATTGACGTCGCCGACGACGACGATCCAGTCGGGCCGGTCGCTCAGCGCCACTTTCTCGTAGGCGATCATCACCCCGCCGGTCTGCTCGGCGTGGCTGCCCGAGCCGATTCCGAGATGGTGGTGCGGCTCGGGGAGCCTGAGATCGGCGAAAAAGGCGTCCGACATGTTCACGTCGTAATGCTGGCCGGTATGGACCAGCACCGGCGTCAGGCCCGGCGCCGCGGCGAGCGCGTGCCAGAGCGGCGCCACCTTCATGAAATTCGGGCGCGCGGCGGCGATCAGGTGGAGGCGCTGGGCCATGGCGCGGGACTAGCGCAGGCGGGTTAAGATAGGGTTGGGCCGGCACCCCGACCCGAAACCGGGACAGTATATATTTTTCCACCGCATCGCTCGCCGCCGGTCCAGGCGCCGCCGGGGAAAATATATACTGTCCCGGTTTCTAGCCAGGCGGGTTAAGATAGGGTTGGTCTCGTCAGCGAAGCACCGCTTCCACGGCTTTCTTCCACCCCGCCAGCCGCGCCTCGCGCACGTCGGCCGTCATCGCCGGCTCGAACCGGTCCACGGCGCCGCGCATCGCCGCCGCTTCGGCCAGCGAGGCGAACAGGCCGGACCCGACGCCGGCCAGCATCGCCGCCCCCAAAGCGGTGGTCTCGACGAAGCGCGGCCGCTCCACCGTCAGCCCGAGCATGTCCGCCAGATCCTGCGCCAGCCAGGCGTTCGACGCCATGCCGCCGTCGATCTTCAGCACCCCCCACGACGCCCCGTCGGCGGCGAAGCAGGCCATCAGATCGTGGGTCTGGTGCGCCATCGCCTCAAGCGCGGCGCGGGCGATATGGGCGCGGCCGGTGGCGAAGCTGAGGCCGGCCATGGCGCCGCGCGCGTCCGGCCGCCAATAAGGCGCGCCGAGCCCGCTATGCGCCGGCACGATCCGGACCCCGCCGCTGTCCGGCACCGAGCGGGCGAGCGCCTCGGTCTCGGCCGCGCTGCCGAGCAGCCCAAGATCGTCGCGCAGCCATTGGATCAGGCTGCCGGCGACGAACACCGAGCCCTCCAGCGCATAGCTGCGCCGGCCGTCCAGCTGCCAGGCGACCGTCGACAGCAGCCGGTGGCGGCTGCGGCGGAACTCGCCGCCGGTATTGGCGAGGACGAACGCGCCGGTGCCGTAGGTCGCCTTGCTGTCCCCGGGAGCGAGGCAGGCCTGGCCGATCGACGCCGCCTGCTGGTCGCCGGCCATGCCGGCGATGGCGATGGGCGCGCCGAAATGCTCCGGCAGCGTCTCGCCCAGCGGCCCGGCGCAGTCGACGATCTCCGGCAGCATCGCCGCCGCCACGCCCCACAGGTCGAGCAGCCCCGCGTCCCAGCGCCCGGTGCCGATATCCATCAGCGCGGTGCGCGAGGCGTTGGTCGCGTCGGAGACGTGCAGCCCGCCGGTCAGCCGGAAGACCAGCCAGCTCTCGACCGTGCCGACGCACAATTCGTCCTTCGCCTCCCCGAGCTGCGGCCAGTTCGCCAGCGCCCAGGCGATTTTCGACGCGCTGAAATAGGGATCGAGCAGCAGGCCGGTCCTGGCCTGCACCATTTCCTCATGGCCCTCCGCCTTGAGCCGGGCGCAAAGCTCGGCGGCCCGCCGGTCCTGCCAGACGATCGCCGGCGCCAGCGCCCGCCCGGTCCGCCGGTTCCAGAAGACGATCGTCTCGCGCTGGTTGGTGATGCCAAGCGCGCCGATCCGCGCCGCGCCGCCCCCGGCCGCGACGACGGCGCGCGCGCAGGCGAGGCTCGAGGCCCAGATTTCCTCCGCATCATGCTCGACCCAGCCGGGCTTCGGGACATGCTGAGCGAGCGCGCTCTGTTCCGTCGCCAGGCAGGCCCCGTCCGCCGCGAACAGCATCGCCCGCGTACTGGTCGTCCCTTCGTCGATGACCAGGATCGCGTCTCCGGCCATTCCTCTCCGCCTCCCCCGTCATGCCGGACTCGATCCGGGATCCATGAGCATGGCCGCTCCCGGCCGGCCACAATCCGTGTTCATCGATGCTGAATCAAGTTCAGCATGACGATATGGCTGGAGCCATGGATAGCTTCGACCTGCTCGTGATCGGCGGCGGCATCAACGGGGCGGCGATCGCCCGCGACGCGGCTATGCGGGGCGCGAGCGTGCTGCTGGTCGAGAAGGACGATCTCGCTTCGCACACCAGCTCCGCTTCGTCGAAGCTCGTCCATGGCGGACTGCGCTACCTCGAATATTACGATTTCCGGCTCGTCCGCGAAGCGCTCGCCGAGCGCGAGATCCTGCTCCGCACCGCGCCGCACATCGTCCGTCCGCTGCAATTCGTGCTGCCGCATGGCCGCGGCCTGCGGCCGTTGTGGATGATCCGCGCCGGCCTGTGGCTCTACGATCTGTTCGCGATCCGCGGCAGCCTGCCGCGCTCCCGCCGCGTCGGCCGCCGCCGGCCTGAGCTCCACGCCCCGCTCAAGGAGCGCCGCCGCATCCTCTCCTACTGGGACGCCCGGGTCGACGATTCGCGTCTGGTCGTGCTCAACGCCGTCGCCGCGGCCGAGCTGGGCGCCGAGATCGCCACCCGCACTGAATTGCTCTCCGCCCGCCGCGACGGCGACATCTGGCGCGCCGAGCTCGGCGGCGGCCGCACCGTCGCCGCCGGCGCGATCGTCAACGCCGCCGGCCCGTGGGTCGCCGAGCTCCTCGAGCGGCGCCTCGGCGGGGCGAGCGGCAGCTGCATCCGCCTAGACAAGGGCAGCCATATCGTGCTGCCGCGGCTGTGGGAGGGCGACCATGCCTATATCCTCCAGCAGCCCGACGGGCGCGTCGTCTTCGCTTTGCCCTTTGCCGGCGACTTCACCCTGATCGGCACCACCGACGTCGCCGTCGAGCGGCCCGAGGCGCCGGCGATTACCGCCGACGAAATGCGCTACCTGTGCGAAGCGGCCGATCGCTATTTCACCCGCCAGATCGTGCCGGCCGATGTCGTCTGGAGCTATGCCGGCGTCCGAGCTTTGTGGGATGACGGCGCCGCCGACGCGAAGGCGGTGACTCGCGACTACCGGCTCGAGCTCGATCCCGGGCCGGGGCCGAAGCTGCTCTCGGTCTTCGGCGGCAAGATCACCACCGCCAGGGCGCTGGCGCAGGAAGCGCTCGACCGGCTCGGCGTCGAGGGGCGGCGGAGCACGTCCCACACCTTCCTGCCCGGCGGCGACGTCTATCCCGATTTCCTGATCTGGCTCGACCGGCTCGCCGGCTGGCTGCCGCAGCCGCTCCTCGCCCGCCTCTCCGGCGCCTACGGCACCCGGCTCAGGGAATTGCTCGGCGACGCCCAGGACCTCGCCGGGCTGGGCCGCCATTTCGGCGCCGGCCTCTACGAGGCGGAGCTGCGCTGGCTGCGCGACCGCGAATTCGCCCGCACCGCCGACGACGTGCTGTGGCGGCGGACCAAGCTCGGCCTCGTCATGAGCGAACGGGAGGCGCGCGCGGTCGAGACGTGGATGAAGACGTCCCCGGCGGCGAGGGCCTAGAGTCTACGGTCCCTCGTGGAGCGGGTCGGTCCCCGGCTCCGGCACGGCGTCCAATTCCTCGCGATTCTTCGCCGCTTCCGTTTCGATCGTCTCGTCGTCCGAAGGCAGGTCCTGCGCCTTGTCGCCGCCCATAAAGTCTCTCCTTCGCCCTCATCAACGCCCGAGCCGGGAACCCGCTCCGCCGCCCGCGCTTTGAAGGCGACATGTCAGTTTCGGCTCAGCAGGCGGCCGCCAGGGCCGGCCGGGGCGCCAGCGTCATCGGCTGGAAGCTCGACCGCGAGCAGCGCAAAGAGCTGCTCCAGCAATTCCCGCCCCGCTACGGCAAGATCGACGCCGACCATGTCACGCTGCGGACCGGGGCGGCCGGGGACGCGCCGCTGCCCGACGAGACGCAGGGCGAGATCGTCGGTCGGGTCGACGACGGTGCCGGCGTCGAAGCGATGGTGGTGGCGATCGGCGGCACCACCGGCCGTCCCGACGGCAGCGTCTATCACATCACCTGGTCGCTCGGTCCGGGCCGCCAGGCGCGGGATTCGAACGACGTCCTCGCCGCCCGGCCCTGGTCCAGGTTCGAGCTGCCGATGCCGGTCAAGCTCGCGCCCGCCCGCTGGCCGTGACGAGATGGCGCGGCAGCTCTATCTCGACTGCGACGGTGTCCTCGCCGATTTCGACAGGGGCGCGACGGCGGTGCTCGGCATGCCGCCGCGCACGTTCGAGAAGCGCCACGGCCTCGGCCGCTTCTGGGCGAAGCTGGCGAGCGCGCCGGATTTCTACTTCAGCCTCCCCCTGCTGGAAGGGGCGACCGAGCTGTTCGAGGCGGTGAAGCACCTCGATCCGGTCATCCTCACCGGCCTCCCCCGGGGCAATTGGGCCGCCGACCAGAAGGTGCGCTGGGCGGCCAGGCATTTCCCCGGCACCCGCATCATCACCACCATGGCCCGCGACAAGCGCAATCATGCCAAGGAGGGCGACGTGCTGGTCGACGACCAGATCCGGCACGCGCATCTGTGGGAGGAAATGGGCGGCGTCTTCATCCACCACCGCAGCGTGCCGGAGACGTTGCACCGCCTGAAATCCTATTTCGAGCTTTAGAAATTCCTCCCCGAGCTTGCCTCGGGGAGGAATGATTGCTCCGGTTCGCCCGCCCCCTATAGTCGCCCTTCGAATCCGGGGAGACCGTCTTGAAACCAGTCGCTTATCCGCTCGCGGCCGCCGCCGCCCTGCTGCTGACCGCCGCCAGGGCGCCGCCCACGGAAGCGCCGGTCTCCTACCGGATCACCCCCGTCGCCCGACCGGACGGCAGCCGCGTTCTCGACGTCGAGCTGCGCTTCCGCGGCGACGCCGACGGCGAGACCGACCTGTTCCTGCCGAGCGTCTGGGCGGGTTCGAGCGAGCTCTGGCGTCACGCCACCGATCTTCGGATCGGCGGCGCCCGCAGCCTCGCCGGCAGCTACGACCATCCCGTCATCCGCCATCGCCCCGGCGCCCGCCTCAAGGTGCGCTACCGCATCGTCTCGGCTTATGCCGGGGATCCCGGCTTCGCCTATGAGAAAGCGCGGCCGATGGTGCGGCCCGACTGGTTCTTCGTCCACGGCGAGAGCGTCTTCGCGAGGCCGGGCGGAAGCGACGCCCGCGACGCGCGCTTCAAATGGGGCAAGCTGCCGAAGGGCTGGACGGTCGCCTCGGACCTCGACCATCTCGGCGGCAAGCCGACCACGCTCGCCAACCTGATCAACATCGTCGCGATCGGCGGCGCCGATCTGAAGGTCGTCCGCCGCGACCTGCGCGGTGCGACGCTCCGGGTCGCCGTGCTCGGCGCATGGAATTTCACCCCCGACCAGCTCGCCGACACGGTAACGCCAATCATCGCCGCCGAGGACGCTCTCTGGGAGGATCGCAGCACCCCGTTCCTCGTCGCCATGGCGCCGCTGGGCGACCTCCCCGCCGGCCTCTCCTACACCGGCACCGGCCGCGCCGACGCCTTCTCGATCGCCTCGACCAGCGCGTTCGAGCTGAAGCAGGCAGTCCGCTTCCTCGCCCACGAATATATGCATAGCTGGGTGCCGATCGCGCTCGGCGGCATGCCCGAGGAGGACGAGGCGAAGGATTATTGGTTCAGCGAGGGCTTCAACGACTATCTCGCTTCCAAGGTGCTGCTCCGCGCCGGCATCTGGTCGCTGGCGGAATGGGCGGCGGACAAGAACGAGACCCTGCTGCGCTACGGCACCTCCCCGGCGAAGACGGCGAACGGTGCCGATATCGCCGCCCGCTTCTGGACCGACCAGGCCGTCCAGCAGGTCAGCTACGACCGTGGCCACTTGCTCGCCGCCAAGCTCGACGCCGAGATCGCCGCCCGCTCCGGCGGCAAGCAGAGCCTCGAAAGCGTGCTTCGCGCCCAGCGCCGCGCGGCTGAGGGCAGCCCGGAGCTCGCCACCGCTCTGTTCCGCAGGGTGTTGCGCGAGCAGACCGGCATCGACATCGACTCCGACCTCGAGCTTTACGCCCGCCGCGGCGAGCCACTGCTGCTGGCGCCCGATCTGTTCGGCGACTGCGCCCGCCTGGTCGCCCTTCGCCGCCGCGAATTCCATCGCGGCTACGACGCCGAGGCGACCCGCCGAGCCGGCGGAATCATCGCCGGAGTGGTGGCGGACGGCCCGGCCTACGCCGCCGGCCTGCGCGACGGCATGCGCCTCGTCCGCCGCGAGGCCGGCAAGATCGGCGATGCCACCGTCGACCTCGCCTACCGGGTCGCCGACGGCGATGGCGAACGGGTGATACGCTATTTGCCCGAGGGCAAGGGCGAGTTCGAGGTCCAGCATCTCGAGCTGATCGCGGCCGGGCCGGAGCCGGAGGCGCGCTGCCGGGAGCGGCTGGGAGGCGCCGCGTGAGCTTCACCGCCCGAATCCTGCTGCTCGGCTCGGGCGAGCTCGGCAAGGAGTTCGCCATCTCCGCCAAGCGGCTCGGCGCCCGGGTGATCGCCTGCGACAGCTATGCCGGCGCCCCGGCCATGCAGGTCGCCGACGAGGCCGAGGTCTTCTCGATGCTCGACGGCGAGCGCCTTCGCCAGATCGTCGACCGCCATCGCCCCGATTATGTCGTGCCCGAGGTCGAGGCGATCCGAACCGAGATGCTCGCGGAGGTGGAGGCGGCCGGCACGGTCGTCGTCCCCTCGGCGCGGGCGACGATGATGACGATGAACCGCGATTCGATCCGTGAGCTCGCCGCCGGCGCGCTCGGCCTGCGCACCTCGCGCTACCGCTTCGCCGAAAGCTTCGACGAGGTCGAGGCCGCCGCGGCCCACACCGGCTTCCCCTGTCTGGTCAAGCCGGTCATGTCCTCCTCCGGCAAGGGCCAGACCACGGTCGACACCGCCGGCGGCCTGCGTCCGGCTTGGGATTATGCCGTCGCCAACATGCGCGGCGACCGCGCGCGGGTGATCGTCGAGGCGTTCGTCCGCTTCGACTATGAGATCACCCTGCTCACCGTCCGCACCCGCGACGGCGTGCTGTTCTGTCCGCCGATCGGCCACCGCCAGGAGCGCGGCGACTATCGGGAAAGCTGGCAGCCGACGCCGATGTCGGCCGCCGCGCTCGCCGAGGCGCAGGACATGGCGCGCCGCGTCGTCGACGATCTCGGCGGCTACGGCCTGTTCGGCGTCGAGTTCTTCGTCGCCGGCGACGAGGTGATCTTCTCGGAGCTCTCGCCCCGCCCCCACGACACCGGCATGGTCACGCTGATCTCGCAAAACCTTTCGGAGTTCGACCTCCACGCCCGCGCCATCCTCGGTCTCCCCATCCCCCATGTCGGCCTCACCGCCCCGGCCGCCGCCTCGGCGGTGATCCTCGCCGTCCGCGAGTCGGACAGCTTCCGCTACCAGGGGCTGGCCGACGCGCTGGCGCTGGGCGGTGAGGGCGCGGAGGTGGACGTCCGCATCTTCGGCAAGCCGGTGACGAGGCCCGGGCGCCGGATGGGCGTCGCCCTGGCCACCGGCGCGACGGCCGACGAGGCGCGCACCCTGGCCACCCGCGCGGCGATCGCAATTGGCATCGCCTACGACTAAAGCGCCTCTCCGGCCTTTGGCGGGAGAGCTGGATCGCAAGCCTAAGCGGAGGCGTCGGCGTCCCCGTCGGCGAGCCGGACCCGGACGTAGAGCCATTCGAGCAGGGTCGCGATGATCAGCAGCGCCCCCAGGACCGGCCAGGGCAGCATCCGGAACGATGCCAGGGCGGCGAGCAGGATCACCAGGCCGGCGCTCAGCTTGGGCAGGACGATCCGGCGGTCGCAGCGCGCGCAGGCGAACGACCGGCCGCGCCGCCATTGCGACTTCAGGAACGGCATCGGCTCCCCGCACGAAGGGCAGGCGCCGCGGCGGCTGGTCTGGGCGATCTCATTCATGCCGCCGGTAAAGCATTGATTTCCCAGTTAATCAATTTGTCAGGCGGAAAAATCTATGGATCGTTGTCGAATCCGCCTTTTCGCCGCCGGATTTGCGTCCGGCCGGGGCCGGCGCTATCCGCCGTCGCGGCGGCCGGAAGCCGCCAGGCCTGCAATATCCGGAGCCAAGCCCGATGAAGAAATGCCTCGCCTTCCTGCTTGCGGCCGCGGCCGCCGCGCCGGCGACGGCGAACGGGCGCCAGGCCTGCCCCGACCCGGGCTGCACGAGCCTGGCGCCGTTCGAGGCGCAGGCCGGCGGCGGGGCGGCGGCGGTCGAGGCCTCGCGCTACGGCAGCTGGGGTCTCGACACCGCCGGCATGGACCGGACGGTGAAGCCCGGTGACGATTTCTACGCTTACGCCAACGGCAACTGGGCGAAGACGACGCAAATTCCCGCCGACCGCTCCACCTACGGCGCCTTCGCGGTGCTGCGCGACCTTTCCGAGGCGCGGGTGCGCAAGCTGGTCGAGGGCTACGCTGCCGGCGCCGGCGGCGACGAGGGCAAGGTGGCGACGCTATACCGGGGCTTCATGGACGAGGCCGCGGCCGAGCGCGCCGACGCCCTGCCGCTGCTGGTCCGGCTCGCGCCGATCTACCGGGCGCGAAGCAAGGACGACATCGCCCGCTCGATGGGGCGCGCGTTCGGCGGCTTCGGGTCGAGCTTCTTCGGCCCCGGAATCAGCGACGACGCCAAGCGCCCGGACGTCTACGCCCTCTATCTCCGCCAGGCCGGCCTCGGCCTCGGCGACCGCGATTTCTACCTCGACGCCAAGTTCCAGCCGCAGCGCGACCGTTATCGCCAATATGTCCGGCAGATGCTGGAGATGGCCGGCTGGCCCGACGCCGCCGCGGCCGCCCGCGACCTGGTCGCGCTGGAGACCAGGATCGCCGAGGCGCACTGGACCCGCGCCGAGAGCCGCAACCGCGACAAGACCTACAATCTGATGACCCGGGCCGAGCTCGAGGCCGCGGCCCCGGGCTTCCCCTGGGCGACCTTCCTCGACGCCGCCGGAATCGGCCGCGCCGAACGGGCGATCGTCGCCCAGAGCAGCGCCTTCCCCCGGATCGCCCGCCTCTTCGCCGACGCCGATCTCGGCACGCTCAAGGCGTGGCAGGCCTTCCACATCGCCGACAAGATGGCGCCGTTGCTGTCGAAGCGGTTCGTCGACGCCGCCTTCGAATTTCGCGGCAAGTTCCTCAACGGCCAGCCGCAGCAGCGCGAGCGCTGGAAGCGGGGCGTCACCTTCGCCGAGAATGCGATGGGCGAGGCGATCGGGCGCGATTACGTCCGGCTCTATTTCCCGCCCGATTCGAAGGCGAAGATGGACGCTCTGGTCGTCAATCTGAGGACGGCGATGGGCTCGCGGATCCGCTCCCTGCAATGGATGAGCCCTGCCACCAGGGCGGAGGCGCTGAAGAAGCTCGAGGGCTTCAACGTCAAGATCGGTTATCCCGAGAAATGGCGCGATTATTCCGGCCTGCAGGTCGTCCCCGGCGACCTCGTCGGCAATGCCGAGCGCGCCGCCCGCTTCGAATGGGATTATCGCCGCAACCGCATCGACCAGCCGGTCGACAAGACAGAATGGGGCATGACCCCGCAGACGGTGAACGCCTATTACAATAGCGTGAAGAACGAGATCGTCTTCCCCGCCGCCATCCTCCAGCCGCCTTTCTTCGATCCCGACGCCGACCCGGCGGTCAATTACGGCGCCATCGGCGGCGTCATCGGCCACGAGATCGTCCACGGCTTCGACGACCAGGGCCGCAAGTCGGACTGGGCCGGCGTGCTGCGCGACTGGTGGACACCCGAGGACGCGGCCAAGTTCGAGGCGCAGGCGGCCAGGCTCGGCGCCCAGTACGAGGCCTACGAATTCCCCTCCCTGCCCGGCGTCCGCATCAACGGCCGCGCCTCGATGGGCGAGAATATCGGCGACCTCGGCGGCATTACCCTCGGCCTCGAGGCCTACCGCACGTCCTTGGGCGGCAGGCCGGCGCCGGTGGTCGGCGGCTTCACCGGCGACCAGCGCGTCTTCCTCGGCTGGGCCCAGGTCTGGCGGAGCCTGTTCCGCGACGAGGCGCTGCGCCAGCAGCTGGTCGGCGATTCCCACTCGCCCGGCATGATCCGCGCCTTCGCCCCGTTGCGCAACGTCGACGCCTGGTACGACGCGTTCGGCGTCAAGCCCGGCGACAAGCTCTACATCCCCCCCGCGGAGCGCGTCCGCATCTGGTGACGCGCCAGGGCGTCGTGGCGTAAGCCATTGTTCTTGGGAAAAATGGTGGGCGTGGCAAGGATTGAACTTGCGACCCCTGCGATGTCAACACAGTGCTCTACCACTGAGCTACACGCCCACTGGGCGGCTATCTAGTGAAGGCTCGGGGCCCGCGCAACCCGCTTGCGGCGCTACAATCGCCCGTGCTGGTCCTCGGTCTGGAACAGCCGGTCGACCTCGGCGACGAGGTCGCGAAGGTGGAATGGCTTGGACAGCACCTTGGCGCTCGGCGCCGCCTTGCCGGCCTTCAGCGCGACCGCCGCGAAGCCGGTGATGAACATCACCCGCATCGCCGGCGCCACCAGAGCCGCCTTCTGGGCGAGCTCGATCCCGTCCATCTCGGGCATGACGATGTCGGTCAGCAGCAGCTCGAAGCTTTCCGCCTCGATCAGCGGCAAGGCGGCGGTGCCGCGATCGACCGCGACCACCTCGTAGCCGGCGCGCTCGAGGGCACGGGCGAGATAGGCCCGCATCGAGGGATCGTCCTCCGCCAGCAGGATCCTGATCATGCGCGCCCCTGGAACCGGCCGCGCCCGATGCGCGCCCGCCGGACCTTTTATGCCTCAAGGCGGCCCTGATTTCCAGCGCGCACGCGCCGCACGGCGGCCGCCAGGCGGCGGAAGACGATTGCGTGCCAAATCCGGACTACTTACTCTGCAAGTGCAAATGCGCGACTCCCCTCCCCCTTTTCGCCGGCTCGGGCAAGCGGCGGCCGGCTCGCCGGTGGTGCTGTCGGTGCCGCATGCGGGCCGCGCTTATTCGGACGGGCTGCTCGCCGCGTCCCGGCTGTCCCGGGCGCGGCTCGAGACGCTCGAGGACCGGCTGGTCGACCGGCTGGTGTGGCGGGCGGTCGAGGCGGGATCGGTTGCCCTGATCGCCGACGCGCCGCGCGCCGAGATCGATCTCAACCGCGACGAGCGCGAGCTCGATCCGGCGATGGTGGCGCCGCGTCCCGCCGCCGGCGCCACGGTCGACTCGCCGCGCACCCGCGGCGGCCTCGGCCTGATCCCGACGCGGATCGCCGGCTGCGGGGCGATCTGGCGGCAACGCATCGCGGCGTCCGAAGTGGCGCGGCGGGTCGAGCGCATCCACCGCCCGTATCATGCCGCGCTGGAGACGGAGCTGGCGGCGGCGAGAGCGCGGTTCGGCGTGGCTATCCTGCTCGACTGCCATTCGATGCCGCCGCGCGGCGCCGGCGCCGGCGAGGCCGGCATCGTCCTCGGCGACCGCCACGGCGGCAGCATCGCCGAACCCCTCGTCGCGGCCGCGGAGGCGGCGGCGCGGGCCGCCGGCTTCTCCGTCGCCCGCAACGCCCCTTATGCCGGCGGCCATATCACCGAGCGTCACGGCTGCCCCGGACGCGGCGTCCACGCCCTGCAGCTGGAGCTCGACCGCGCGCTTTATCTGGCCCCCGATATGCGCAGCACCGGCCCCGGCTTCGACCGCGTCGCCAGGCTGATCGCCGCCGTCGCCGAAGCCCTCGCCGCCGCCGCCCTGGCGCCGCCGGAAGCGATCGCGGCGGAATAGGCGATCCGACCGTCCGCGGGGCGACGCGCTTCCCTGTCGTCCCTACAAAAAGACCACCCCGCGAAATCGCGGGGTGGCCAGGTTCAGGGAGGAGGGCCCCGGAGGGCCCAACGCGCCGCCGCAAAGGGGGAAATACGTCGGCGCAGACTAAATGTATGAAAGGTTTGGAGGGTTTCAAGGGACGCCGGGTCGGCCCCAAAGCCCCATCCGGCCGATCAAATGGCGGTGGCCGTCGAAATGGTGCTTGAGCGCGCCGGCGACGTGGAGGGCGATGAGGACGAGCGCGCCATAAGCCAGCCACGCGTGCATTTCCTCGAAGAATTCGTGGATGTCGTCGCCCTGCGCCACCGGCAGCGGCGCGACGTCGAACAGGCCGAACCAGCTCGTCGCCCGGCCGCGGGTCGAGACGATCATCCACCCCGTCACCGGCATCACCACCAGCAACAGGTAGAACAGGCCATGGACAAGCCGGGCGAGGCCGACCTCCCAGGGCTTCATCACCGCGTCGAAAGGCGGCGGCCGGTGTGAGAGGCGCCAGCCGAGGCGGGCGAGGGTAAGGGCGAGGATGGTGAGGCCGGTGGCCTTGTGGACGTCCATCATCGCGGTGCGAACCGGCTTGTCGAAATCCTCATGGAAGAAGCCGAGCAACAGGTTGAGCGCGATGAGGGCGGCAATGATCCAGTGCAGCCAGACGGCGACACGGGAATAGCGGACGTAATCGGGTGCAAGCGTAGCCATGGCCCGTCGCTACAGGCGTGTGCGCCGCGCTGCAACATCGTCCCGTCCATTCGTGTCGCGCTCTCGACAATCCAGCGGAAAGCGACTATTCGTGGCCAATGGGTTGCGCTAAACGTGGGGCATGGCGAGCGTGGAACGAGGGGAAGAATCGAGCCTGAGCCGGCTCAGCGCCGAGCTCGAACGCCTGGCCGGCGAGCTCGTCCGCCTCGGCAATGAGTCGTCGGCCGCTGCCGAGCCGACGCCGGCCGTGAAGGGCGAGCGCCCCTCCGACCGCCTGCGTCGGCGCCTGCACGAGGCTCGGCGGGCGCGCGGACTGCGCCAATCCGACCTCGCCGACCGGCTCGGCCGCCCCCAGTCCTTCGTTTCCAATTACGAGCGCGGCACCCGGCGCCTCGAAGTCTCGGAGTTCATCCAGATCGCGCGCATCCTCTCGCTCGACGCGGCGGCCGTGGTCGCCGAGCTGGCCGCGGAGGACTGACCCGCCCGCGGTTCGGCCGGGATTGGCCGAGGCGGGGCGAATCGGCCGCTCCCGCATGCCTCGGAGCTGCGAAGGGCCGCAACCGGCGCGGCGCTTTCGCGCCGACGCCCGCGCGGAGCGTCAGGCGTTGCCCGCCGGCGGCGCCGCCACGCCCAGGCCGGGAATGTCGGGCCCCTTGCCCTGCTGCACCTGGCGGGCGAAGATCTCGCGGACCAGCGACATCGAGAACAGATGGGCGTGGATCAGCGGCAGCATGCCGTTCTTGTTCATCTTCTGGAGCTCTTCGCCGCTCAGGTCGCGAAGTTTCTCCTCATTGACCATCTGGAAGCCGCGATAGACGAACGGCTGCTCGACTCCCGCCGGCTGGATCGAGACCTCGCCGTCCATCAACAGCTCGCCGGCCTTGAGATCCTGCATGAAGGCGACGGTGCGCTGCGCCGACAGCTCGAACTCCTCGCAGAATTTGAGGATGTTGTTGGTCGCCTCGCTCGGCTTGCCCTCGTCGAACAGAGGCTGGCCCTCCTCGAAGTCGCCAACCAGGCCGCTGGTCGGATCGAAGCACAGCGACAGCTCCTGCGCGTCGGGCGAGAGCCGGGCGAGCATGAACGGATAGCGGCGGATATAAGCGGGCATATAGACCTCGCCCAGCACCTTGCCCTCCTCGTCGACGAACACGTTGACGCCTTCATTCAGCCCCATCAGCGCCAGCGGCACCGGATTCTCGCCGACCGAGAATACGATCGGGAAGAAGCGCTGGACGGCGACGAACTCGTCGACCGTGATCGGCACGGCATGGTTGTGGACGAGGAAGGGGGCGCGATCGGCCGACCGGCTGCGGTGGCCGGCATGGGCGCTGCTCGACAGCGGCTCCAGGCCGCCATAGAAAATCGGCAATACGTTTGACGGCGGCTCGGTCGCCATGGTCGTGTCTCCGCTAGTGTTGGAAGCGGCCGCGTCTCGGGCCGCCCGAATGTGGCGGCGGTTACTATGGTGCAATCGCCACTTCTGCAAGCGCGTAAGCGGCCGGGGGATTAATCGCATGTTCAAGCGTTTGCGGGGATGGGACGAGGCGATGGAGGGCTCCTCATGATCCGTGCGGCCGCGGCCGCCTCGCTGCTGCTCGCTGCGGCCGTGCCGGCGGCCGCCCCGTCCCAGCGCCCCGCCCAATACGGCCAGACCGTGATCCGCGAGCAGGTCATCATCCGCTTTCGCCAGTCGGCGCCGACGCGAGTCGACTGGAAGGAGGGCAAGGGCCCCAAGTGCATTTCGGCGCGCCACATCCTTGCCGCGACCCGCGCCGTGAAGAACAGCGTCGACCTGATCCTGCGCAACCGGCAG
Source organism: Allosphingosinicella sp. (assembly GCA_036378975.1). Taxonomy (GTDB): domain Bacteria; phylum Pseudomonadota; class Alphaproteobacteria; order Sphingomonadales; family Sphingomonadaceae; genus Allosphingosinicella. The sequence goes on from DASUVK010000060.1 coordinate 72,890, forward strand.
CGGGTGCGGGCGAGGCTCGAGAGCAGCTGCCCGGCGCTCGATTATTATTACGGCTTCTACATCAGCCCCAATCCCGACGGCATGGTCTGCGAGGATCGCGACGTCATCCGCTCGCGCATGGGCGGCGCTTGCGAAATCGACCGATTCCGCGGCCTCGAAGCGGTCGTCCGGCGCTGAGCTTTCTTGACAGCGGACGTCGCTTCGCCCAAGCGCTTGGCCTGAAGCGGCTCGCCACGAAGCCCCTCAACCACCCGGAACCCTTATGAGTTTTGCCGATCTCGGCCTATCCGACGAATTGCTCCGCGCCGTGGAGGAATCCGGCTACACCATCCCCACCCCGATCCAGAAGCAGGCGATCCCGTCGGTGCTGATGGGTCGCGACATCATCGGCATCGCCCAGACCGGTACCGGCAAGACCGCCGGCTTCGTGCTGCCGATGATCGACATACTGGCGCAGGGCCGCAGCCGCGCCCGCATGCCGCGTTCGCTGATCCTCGAGCCGACCCGCGAGCTCGCCATGCAGGTCTCCGAGAATTTCGAGAAATACGGCAAATACCACAAGCTCAACATGGCGCTCCTGATCGGCGGCACCAACATGGCCGACCAGATCAAGAAGCTGGAAAAGGGCGTCGACGTGCTGATCGCCACGCCCGGGCGGCTGATGGACCTTTATGGCCGCGGCAAGATCCTGCTCACCGGCTGCGGCCTCCTCGTCATCGACGAGGCGGACCGGATGCTCGACATGGGCTTCATCCCCGACATCGAGGAAATCTGTTCGAAGCTGCCGGCCGTCCGCCAGACCCTGCTCTTCTCGGCGACGATGCCGGGACCGATCAAGAAGCTGGCCGACAAGTTCCTGACCGGTCCCAAGACGATCGAGGTCGCGCGCCCCGCCACAGCCAACGCCGCGATCGACCAGCGTGTGCTGAGGGTCGATTCGCGCAGGAAGAAGCAGGTGCTGACCGACCGCCTGCAAGGCCATGACGTGCGCAGCGCGCTGGTTTTTTGCAATCGCAAGACGACGGTCAGGGAGCTCGCGCAGAGCCTCAAGCGCTCCGGCCTCAACGCCGGGGAGATTCACGGCGACATGGAGCAGCCCGAGCGGATCCGCGAATTGGACCGCTTCAAGGACGGCGAAATCAACATTCTCGTCGCCTCCGACGTCGCCGCCCGCGGCCTCGACATCAAGGACGTCAGCCACGTCTTCAACTACGACGTGCCCTGGCACCCGGACGATTACATCCACCGCATCGGCCGCACCGGCCGCGCCGGCAAGACCGGCATCGCCATCACCCTCGCGACGGCGGCGGACGCCGAGGCGATCGAGGCGATCGAGAAATTGACCGGCGCCCAGATCCGTCCGGTCGAGGGCCCGGCGGCGCCCGCCGCCGAGCCGGAAACGGACGAGCTGCCGGCGCAGGAGAGCCCGCGCCGCGGCCGCGCCTCCCGGGCGCCGCGCGAGCGCGGCCGGCGCGAGGCTCCGAAGCGCGAGCCCCGGCCGCGCCGGGAGGAGCCGAGGCTCGAGCGGGAACCGAAGCCGGAGGAAGCCCGGTACGAGCCGGAACCGCAGCGAGAGGAAGCCCGGCGCGAGCCGGAGGCGCGCCGCGAGTCGCCGCGGCCGCAACCCCGGCCCCGGGACGAGCCGCCGAAGCGCGAGCCCCGCCCGCGCCGCGCCGGCGCGGAGCCGCAGCCCGAAGCCCAGGCGGACGAAGAGGCCGGCTGGAACGGGCCGGTGCCGAGCTTCCTCGCCCAGAAGCTCGGCTGAGCCGCGCGCCGAGGCGGCGCGATCAAATCTAACTTTTTGATATATTGTCGACTCGCCCCCGCTCTGTCACCTTGCGCAGCGGGGGCGTGGGGCGCCTTTCCGCATCGTGGGGGGGATTGCCATGGCGAAAGCGGATTCCGGCGAAGCCGGAGGCTATGTCGCGTTCATCAGCTACAGCCACAAGGACGCCGCCATCGGCCGCTGGCTGCACCGGCGACTCGAGGCTTATCGGCTGCCGCGCCGGCTGGCGGGGAGCGAGGGTGAGGACGGACGGGTCCCGGACCGGCTGACGCCGATCTTCCGCGACCGCGAGGAGCTGCCCGCCGCCGGCGATCTCAGCGAAAAGGTCCGCGCCGCGCTCGCCGCCTCGCGCAACCTGATCGTCGTCTGCTCGCCCCACAGCGCCGCCTCGCCCTGGGTGGCGAAAGAGATCGCCACGTTCCGCGAGCTCCATCCGGACCGCCCGATCCTCGCCGCCATCGTCGCCGGCGATCCTCAGCAATGTTTCCCGCCCCCGTTGCGCGAGGGCGGCGCCGAGCCCCTCGCCGCGGACCTGCGCCCGGAGGGCGACGGCCGCCGGCTCGGCCTCCTCAAGCTCGTCGCCGGCCTCGCCGGAATCGGCCTCGACGCCCTCGTCCAGCGCGACGCCCAGCGCCGCGTCCGCCGCGTGACCTACGTCACGGCGGCCGCGGTCGCGGCGATGCTAGTGATGGCGCTGTTGACGGCCATCGCCCTCAACGCCCGCGCCGACGCACAGCGCCAGCGCGCGGAAGCCGAGGGACTTGTGGAGTTCATGCTGACCGATTTGCGAACCAGGCTGAAAGGAGTGACGAATCTCGGCGTCCTCACCGCGGTCAACCGGCGTGCGCTCGACTATTATCGCAACCAGGACTTGAGCGGCCTTCCGGCGGCGTCGCTCGAGCGGCGCTCGCGACTCCTCCACGCGATGGGCGAGGACGACATGAACCGCGGCAATCTGGACAGTGCGCTCAGGCAATTCCGGGAGGCCGCGCGAACCACCGGGGCGCTACTCGCGGAAAGCCCGCAGGATCCGGACCGGATCTTCGCCCACGCGCAAAGCGAATTCTGGATCGGCAGCGTCGATTACAAGCGGCGCAATTACGACAAAGCCAAGCTTGCCTTCGACCAATATAAGGCGCTGGCCGACCGCCTGGTCCGAATCGATCCGAGCTCCTCCAAATGGCGGACCGAGCTCGCCTGGGCCGAGGGCAATCTCTGCACCCTGGCGGTCGCCTCCCGCGGTGACCTCGATTATGCCCTGAGGGCCTGCACTGCGTCGGTGGTCGAAATGCAGCGGGCGGCGCAGGGCTCGCGCGAGCCCGAGATGATCAATGCGATCGCCAATCGCTACGCCTGGCTCGCCGACGTCCATCGCGACCGCCGCGAGCCGGCCCAGGCCTGGCAGGCGCGGCGGAACGAGGAGCGCCTCCTCAGCACCCTGCTGGCGGGGGATCCGGAAAATCTCAGCTTCAAGGTCTCCTGGGTCACCAATCAATTCTCGATGGCGGAGCTCGAGCTGGCGCGAGGCAAGAGGATGGAAGCGAGGAAGCGGCTGCTGCAAGTGCTGCCGATCGCCGACGCCCTCACCTGCGCCGACCCCGCCAATCGGGAATGGGCTGCCTGGCGTGCGCGCGTGCGCCGGGACCTGGCCCTCACTGGCGCGCAAACTGGAGGTCGAAATGGCCACTGTTCCTGAACATCCCTTACGCGACGAAGCTCCGATGGGCTTCAGCCCGCAGGAGGCGTTCGCGCTCGAGCTGACCTACGCCTTCGTCAATCACGAGATGGTGTTTTCCTATCGAACGGCGCTGGTTCCGCCTGGCGAGCCGATCATCCAGCGGCTGACCCAGGCCACCTGGTCGGCGCTTCTCCCCATGGAAGAGCTCCGCCGCCGGCTTTCGCTTGATATCAAGGTCAAGAAGAACTGTATTGTCGTTCTGGTGACCGACAAATCCAAGGAACTATTCTGGTCGCTGCTTAAGGACGGCATCACGACGAGCGAAGATCGGTCTGAATTCTATTATGAGCTGCGGTACAGGGACGGCGACGAAAACGTTCGCCGCACCGAATTTACGAAGGGTCGATGCCGCGAAATTTCGTTCAAGGCGCAGCGGAATACGTCGAAGCCGACGGATACGAGCCACAAGTTCAATTTCAACGTGGCGGCCAGGAACGAAGCCGGCGAGATGGAGGAGGTCTTGATCGACCCCGACATCAAAAATCCGAGCGTGTGAATGCAGGCGCGCGGCCACCCCACCGGCACGATCTCGGCGGCGTACCGGCGTGATCTCCGTCACGGCGCGGCCGTCGCGGCGATGCTAGCGAGGGCCTTGTAGAGCTTAAACCGCATCGACCTCTGAATGGGGACAAGGAGGATGACATGGCTACCTTAGCGCCCAGCTTGCACAGGATAAGGAATGACGAGCCCCGCTTCTTCATCGAAAGGGCCCATATCTTTCTTCAGCTGCAGTATCGCATCGACGACGATGGCGAGTACGAGTTTGGCTACCGGAAGGTGGCGCAAACGGCCGCGGCGAACGATGGTTTCGTGGCGAGGGGGATAGAACAGCTTCGCCGGTCTCTCCAGGAACAGGAGAGGTTCGGGAGCTCGCTCGATATCAGGATCAAGGACCGCGACACCGTCGTCCAGGTCGACACGTTCGGCCCCCACCTTTCCTGGTCCCTGATCCGGGACGCGGTCACCACCCTCGACGATCATTCCGATCTTTACGGGGAGCTGCGCTATTTCGACGGCAGTAACTGGGTGAGGCGGGAGGATTTCGGCGGGCGGGTCTGCACCCGGATTCGGTTCAAGGCGAAATTCAACGACGGCGCCTCGGACTACGAACGGCACAAGTTCAGCTACAACGTCCGCCTTCGCGACCCGGACGGCAATTTCGTCGAGCACGAGATCGACCCGGACATCAAGAATCCGAGCGTCTGAGGCGCGTCCGCCGGCGGGTCGACCGCCGGCGGACATCGCCCTCTCGGGGCCGCCGCTCACCCTTTTTTTCGAATCGGCTGACCGCCCGACCCCGAGCCTGTATGATCGCGGCGATTGCTGACCGTCCGGATTGCCTCCGCCCCTGAAACGGGCGGCTGCTCGAACGGACGCCGCCAGAAGGAGCACAGCCATGGACGCAACCAAGGCGCCTTTTGCCCGCACGATTCCACAGCCTCGCCCCTCGCGCCCCCGACCTCCCGGACAGCGGAGATCCGGCCGTTGATCCCCGCCCAGAAGCGGGGAGTATAAGGCCGTGATGCCGCCCACCCCGCTTTCCCTCATCATCGCTTATGCGCGGGCGGGCGCTTCGGGCTTCGCCTGGGAGCGCTTCGCGGCGGCGGGCTATGATCGAATGACGCAGGACCCGGCGGCTCTCGGCGTGAAAGGCCGGCTCCTCAAGGATCGCGCTCTGGCCGCCCAGGGGGCCGAGCGGCGCCGGCTCTACGGAGAAGCCGCCGCCGCTTATGGCAGCGCCGCCGCGCTCGCCGGCTCCACCTACCCGCTGATCAACGCCGCCTCGCTGTCGCTGCTGTCGGGCGACGGCGCCCAGGCCCGAGATCTGGCGCGGCGGATCCTCGAGCGGATCGAGGCGGATCCCGAGGAACCCGAGACCCCCTATTACCGCGCCGCCACCCGCGCCGAGGCCTTGCTGCTGCTCGATCGCGAATCCCAGGCCCGCGAGGCTTTCGCCGAAGCGGTGGCGATCGTCCCGCTCGCCTGGGAGGATCATGCTTCCACCCTTCGCCAGTTCGCGCTGATCCTCGGAGCGCAGGGCCGCGACCCGGACTGGCTCGATGCCTACCGGCCGCCGCGCTCGCTGCATTTCGGCGGCCATATGTCGTTCGATCCGAGCGTGGTGCGCCGCGAGCATCTCGACGAGAAGATCGCGGCGGTGCTGGCGGAGGAGCGGGTCGGCTTCGGCTACGGGGCGCTCGCCGCCGGTGCCGACATCATCATTGCCGAAGCGCTGGTGGCGCGCGGCGCCGAGCTGCACGCGGTCCTGCCGGGCGGCGCCGCGGCCTTCGCCGCCGTCTCGGTCGATCCGTTCGGCAAGGCCTGGCGGCGGCGCTTCGATGCGGTGCTCGAAAAGGCCGAGACGGTGCGCCCGGTGCGGCCGCTCGACACGCCGCCAGACGTGGCGATGATCGCGCTGGCCGACGAGATCGCGATGGGGGCGGCGCTGATCAACGGACGGCGCCTGGAGAGCTCGGCGGTGCAGTTGCTGGTGCTCGATGCCGCGCCGGTCGGCAGCGCCGACGGCGCCTCCGGCCGCTCGCGCGAAATCTGGGCGGCGGGCGGGTGGCGGCAGCGTATCCTGACCGCCCCGCGCGAGACGCGCCGCGATTCCCCCGCCGCGGCCGGGGAGGCGTCGCCCTTCGCGGTGCTCGCGATCGGCGTCGCCGGCGGCGGCGCGGACCTGGAACCCGCCCTCGCCGGCCTCGAGGGCCGGGTCGCCGCTCTTCCGCCGCCGGCCCTGCCGCCCTACCTCACCGAAGACCGCCTGATCCTCGCCTGGCGCGGCGTCGGCGAAGCGGCCGAAGCGGCGGCGCGGCTGCTCGGCGGGGCCGCGGATGGGGTCAAGCTGCGCATCGGCGGGCAATATGGGCCCGCCGCCATCTTCCGCGAGCCGTTCGCCGGCGGCCTGCGCATCGCTCCCGCGGGCACCGCCGCCGCCGCCGGAGCGCTCGCTTCCGCGCCGCCCGGAACCGCCTGCGTCACCGACGATTTCGCCGCCGCGCTCGCCGCCGCCGGCCCGGGCCTTCCCGCCGCCGAATATATCGGCGAGCTGACCCCGCCCGACGAAGGGCCGCCGGTCGGGCTCTACGCCCTCAAATCATATGATCAGCTCTTCGAGCCGGTGGGGGGCGAGAACGGTCAGTGAGCTGGCGTCGCGGCGGATGATGCCGCGCCGCTCCAGCGCGCTCACCGCCCGCGACGCCGTCTCGCGAGTGGTCGACACCCGCACCGCCAGCTCGGACAATACCGGCGCCGGGCGGATGGCAAGGTCCGGCGAGGCCTGCGCCAGTCGCAGCAACTCGGCATGGACGCGCCCGACCGCGGAGACCGCGGCGCGTTCGTAGATGCGCGACGTCGCCCGGCGCAGCTGGCGCAGCAGCAGCCGCGACAAAGCGAGGCCGATGCTGCCGTAGGATTCGGCCAGCGCCACCAGGTCGCGGCTCTTGAGGATGAAGCTGCGCGCCGCCTCGACCGCGACGATCTCCGCCTCCTCGGGCGCGGGATCGAGATCGCCCAGCGCGCCGAACAGGTCGCCCGGCCGATATTCGCACAGCAGCACCATCTGGCCTTCGATGCTGTAGAGCAAGGCGTGGGCGCGCCCCTGGGTCAGCAGATAGGCGGCGGCCGCTTTCTCCCCCTGGCGGACGATCGTGGCATGGGCAGGGAAGGCGCGCACGGTGCCGCGCACGAAGATGTAGCCGGCAATCTCGTCGCTGCAGGCGAAGGTCTCGCGAATGAAGCCGCGCACGTCCTGCTCGGGCAGGCCTGCCGATTTGTCCTGAATGACCACGGGTGGAGAACAACAGAGGCGGAAGCGCTTGGCAAGCGTACCGGTTTTGCTATCGAGGCGCGGTGATCGCGACCGGCCTCCTCGGCGGCTCCTTCAATCCCGCCCATCGCGGCCACCGCCGGGTCAGCGCGGCGGCGATCCGGGTGCTCGGTCTCGACGAAATGTGGTGGCTGGTCTCGCCGGGCAACCCGCTCAAGCCGGCGGCGGGGATGGCGCCGCTGACCGCCCGCTTGGCCTCGGCGCGACGGCTGGCGCGCGGCCTGCCGGTCCGCGCCACCGCGATCGAGCGCGAGCTCGGCACCCGCTACACGGTCGATACGCTCGCGGCCCTCATCCGACTCTACCCAGACCGGCGCTTCATCTGGCTGATGGGCGAGGACAATCTCGCCCAATTCCATCACTGGCGCCACTGGCGCAGAATCGCCCAGTCAGTTCCGATTGCGGTCGTTTCGCGTCCGGGATATGATGGCGCCGCCCACGCGGCTCGCGCGATGGGCTGGCTGCGGCGCTTCGTCCATCCCGCGGACCAGGCTCGGCACTGGACGGAGTGGAGACCGCCGGCGCTCGTGTTGCTGAGACTGCCGCTCGATCCTACATCTGCCACAGGCATCCGTGCCGCCGAGCCCAACTGGCACGAAACGGAAGCTTATTCGTTCAACCCCCGGGCCCTGCGCGACGGCGTAACGCGGCGGCTCGTGACATGAGGAGGCCGTTTGCCCGCTAAATCAACGGCTTCGCCTGACCGCGAAGCGCATGAGAAGGTCGAAGCCCTGCACAGTCTCGTGCTTCGATCGCTGGACGATGACCAGGCCCAGGACGTCGTCACCATACCTTTGACGGGCAAGTCCAACATCGCCGACCATATGGTGATCGCTTCCGGACGCTCGACCCGGCAGGTCGCTTCGATGGCGCAGAAATTGGGCGAGCGGATCAAGCAGGAGCTCGGTCGCCACGTGCGGGTCGAGGGCCTGCCGGTCGCCGACTGGGTGCTGATCGACGCCGACGACGTCATCGTCCACATCTTCCGGCCCGAGGTCCGCAGCTTCTACAATCTCGAGCGGATGTGGGCGTTCGAGGGCGATGCGGGGACGGCCAAGGCGGCGGGCTAGCCCGTCGCCCGCTCCAGGGGGCGAGGGGTGAAGCTCCACATCGTCGCGCGCGGCAGAATCGGCCGCGGCCCCGAGGCGGAGCTCGTCGAGCGCTATCTCAAGCGCATCGCCTGGCCGGTCCGGATCACCGAGCTGCCCGAGAGCGGCGGCCGCCCGCTCCCGCCGGCGGCCGACAAGGACGTCACCATCCTGCTCGACGAGAAAGGCGAGGCGCTCGGCTCGGCCGAGCTGGCGAAAAGGCTCGAACGCTGGCGCGACGACGGCCGCCGCGAGGCGCGTTTCCTGATCGGCGGCGCCGACGGCTTCTCGGACTCAGAGCGGGCCGACGCCGACCTCCTGCTCTCGTTCGGCCGCGCCACCTGGCCGCATTTGCTCGCCCGCGCGATGCTGGCCGAGCAGCTGTGGCGCGCCACCTCGATCCTTGCCAACCATCCCTATCACCGCGAAGGATAGGGCATGCCGCGCTTCCTCGTCCCGATCCTCCTCGTCGCCCTCGCCGGCGGCGGCTGGGCGGCGGCCCAGGGAAGCGGCGAACCCAGCCTCGCCCAGGCGCAGCGCGAAGCCGCCGCCGCCAAGCAGCGCTCCGAGCGGCTCGAGCGCCAGGCGCAGCGCGCCACCGGCGAGGCGGCGCGGGCCAATGCCGCGGCGGCGGCGCTGGCGGCGCGGATCGAAGCCGCCGAGGCGGACATCACCGCGGCGCAGGCCCGCATCGCCCTGATCGAGACGCTCAGCGCCGAGCAGCGCGCCCGGCTGGCGGCGGGCCAGGGCTCGCTGATCCGCCTTACCGCCGCGCTGCAGACGATGGCGCGGCGCCCGCCGGCTTTGGCGCTGATCCAGCCCGGCTCGCTCGACGAGGTCGTCCACGTCCGCGCCCTGCTCGCTTCGTCCCTGCCCGCGATCCGAGCCCGCACCGCCGGCGTCCGCGCCGAGATGGCGCGCGGCGAGGCGCTGCGCCGCCAGGCCGGCGAGGCGGTCGCCCAGCTTAGCGCGAGCCGGCAGGACCTGCAGCGGCGCCGGATCGCTTTGGCGCGGTTCGAGCAGAGCCAGCGCTCGCGGTCGGCGAGCCTGATGCAGTCGGCCCTCCACGAATCCGACCGCGCCCTCGCCTTCGGGGAGGAAGCGCGCTCGCTCGCCGCTTTGGCCGGCACCCGCGCCTTCCAGGCCCGCCTCGCCCGGCGCCTCGCCGAGCTGCCGGGCCCGGCGCTCCGCCCCGGCGATCCGCCGGGCCGGCCGGCCGCGCCCCGCTATGTCCTGCCGGTGGCGGGTCGGCTGGTCGCCGGCACCGGCGAGATTTCCGACGCCGGCGTCCATGCCCGCGGCCTCACCTTCGCCGCCGCCGCCGGCAGCCGCGCGGTCGCTCCCCGCGCGGGCCGGATCGTCCATGCCGGCCGCTTCCGCGGCTATGGCGAGGTGGTGATCGTCGATCATGGCGGCGGCTGGACGACGACCCTGACCAACCTCGCCGCGCTGACGGTCAGGCGCGGCGACCGGGTCCGGGCCGGCCAGCCGCTCGGCCGCACCGCCGGCGGCGAGGTCACTGTCGAGCTGCGCCGCGACGGCCGCCCCTTCCCGATCACGCTCCTTCTATAATGGCTCCGTTCACCCGGCGTTGCTTTTCGCCCGCCTAAAAAGGCGGTACAGCCTTGTGCGAACGGCCCGAACAGGATCCCCCGATGCCCAACAACCTCTTCCGCTCCCTCGCTCTGGTCGGCGCGGTGGCGATCGTCCCCGCCGCGACCGCCTCCCTCGCCGCGGTCGACGTCGACACCTATCGCGAGCTCGACCAGTTCATGAGCGTGTTCGAGCGCGTCCGCTCCGACTATGTCGAGCAGGTCGACGACAAGACCCTGATCCGCGGCGCCATCGACGGCATGCTCGCCAGCCTCGACCCGCACAGCGCCTATATGGACGAGCGCGGCTACCAGACGCTGATGACCACCACCGACGGCAATTATGGCGGCCTCGGCCTCAACGTCACGATGGAAGACGGGGCGGTCAAGGTGGTCGCGCCGATCGAGGACAGCCCGGGCTACAAGGCCGGCATCAAGGCCGGCGACTATATCACCCATTTGAACGGCAAGCTGATCTACGGCGGCACCCTCGACGAGGCGGTCGATTCGATGCGCGGCCAGCCGGGCACGTCGATCAAGATCACCATCGTCCGCCCCGGCCGCGACAAGCCGTTCGACGTCACCTTGACCCGCGCCATCATCGAGCTGCCGGCGGTCAAATGGCAGGTGAAGGACAATGTCGGCGTAATCAACGTCAACACCTTCAGCCGCACCACCACCGACGAGACCATCGCCGCCATCGCCAGCATCGAGAAATCGCTCGGCCGCGCTCCGCTCGGCTACATCGTCGACCTTCGCTCCAACCCGGGCGGCCTGCTCGACCAGGCGGTCGGCCTCAGCGACGTCTTCCTCGAGCGCGGCGAGGTCGTCTCGCAGCGCGGCCGCCGCAAGAGCGACATCGAACGCTATTACGCCAAGCCCGGCGACGCCGCCCGCGGCCTGCCGATCATCGTCCTGGTCGATTCGGGCAGCGCCTCGGCGGCCGAGATCGTCGCCGCCGCGCTTCAGGATCATCACCGCGCCCTCGTCATGGGCGAGCGCAGCTTCGGCAAGGGCTCGGTGCAGACCCTCGTCCCGCTCAGTCAGAAGACGGCTTTGCGCCTCACCACCGCCCGCTATTACACGCCGTCGGGCCGGTCGGTGCAGGAAGGCGGCATCAAGCCCGACATCGAGGTGCCCCAGCTCTCCGACCCCGACTACAAGTCGCGGCCGCGCTTCCGCGAGGCCGATTTGAGGCGCCACCTGATCAACGAGGTCAAGGTCGACAACGACGTGATCGAGGACGACGGCAAGCCCGATCCGCGCTTCGCCGCCACCGCCGAGCAGCTCAAGGCCAAGGGCATAGACGACTTCCAGCTCCATTACGCGCTGCAGACCATCTCCCGCCTCGGCCGCAATGCCGCCGCGGCGCCGGCGCCGGCCGGCGGGGCGCGACCGACCGGAAAGCGCTGATGCAGGACCGTCATGCCGGCGAAGGCTGGCATCCCAGCGGGAACTCTCCCCGGGGTCCCAGCCTTGGGTCCCATCAAAGTATTGCTTTGATGGGTGTCCTTCGCTGGGACGACGGGCTTTGACCTCGCTCGACAAAGCCCGCGCGCTGGCCGTCGCCGTCCCGGCGGCCCTGCTCGCCGGCGCCTATGGCTCCGAAATCTGGGGCGGCCTCTATCCGTGCGAGATGTGCTGGTGGCAGCGTTACGCCCATTTCGCCGCGCTCGCTTTCGCCTTGGCCTCGCTGCTGCTCGCGCGCGCGCCGGACCGCGGCCGCAGCTTCGTCTGGCTGGCCGCGCTGGCGATCCTGACCAGCGGCGCGATCGGCGCCTACCATGCCGGCGTCGAGGCGGGCCTGTTCGAAGGCGCCACCCAATGCACCAGCAACGCCACCGCCGGCCTGTCCGGCGAGGCGCTCCTCAAGGCGATCATGGCGGCCCCGATCGTCCGCTGCGACGAAGTGCAATTCTCCTTCCTCGGCATTTCGATGGCGGGATGGAATGCGATCCTTTCGCTCTCGGCCGCGTTGGTGATCCTGTGGCTGAGCCTCAGACGCCCCCGGTCGCGGCCATGAGCGCCGCCCAAGCCGCGCCCGGCTGGCGCCCCGGCGACGAGCGGCCCGACGTCGCCTCGATGATCCGCGTCGACCAGGCCGGCGAATATGGCGCGACCCGCATCTATTGCGGCCAGCTCGCCGTGCTCGGCGCCCACCCCGCCAGCCGCCCGATCGCGCGCATGCAGTCACAGGAGGAGCGCCACCTCAAGACCTTCGACGAAATGATGGTCGAGCGGGGCGTCCGCCCGACCCTGCTCCAGCCGGTGTGGAAGGTGGCCGGCCACGCGCTCGGCGTCGCCACCGCGCTGATGAGCCCCAATGCGGCGATGGCCTGCACCGCCGCCGTCGAGACCGAGATTGACCGCCATTATTCCGAGCAATTGCGCGCCCTCGGCGCGGACGAGCCCGACCTCGCCGGCACGATCGGCCGCTTCCGCGAGGAGGAGCTCGAGCATCGCGACACCGCGCTGGCCGCCGGCGCCGAGGATGCGTTCGGCTATCCGATATTGTCTTCCCTCATTCGCGCGGGCTGTCGTATCGCCATCGCGCTGTCGAAAAGGATCTGAATCCGATGAAGCCCCTGCTCCTCGCCGCCGCCGGCGCCGGTCTCCTGCTCGCCGCCGCCCCGGCCGCCGCCCAGGCGCCGGCGGCCGAGCCGAAGATCAGCACGATGATCGTCTATGGCGACGACGCCTGCCCGCCAAGCACCGACGACACCATCGTCGTCTGCGCCCGCAAGCCCGAGGGCGAGCGCTACCGTATCCCCGAGGCGCTGCGCGGCGATCCCAACGATCCGCAGAACCAGGCCTGGGCGGACCGCGCGACCGCGCTCGAATATGCCGGGCGCGCCGGCATCGGCAGCTGCAGCACGGTCGGCCCCGGCGGCGCCAGCGGCTGCTACGAGCAGCTCGCCCGCCAGGCCCGCGCCGAGCGCACCGGCGGCGACCAGGTCAATTGGAACGCCCTGGTCGAACGGGCCCGCCGCGAGCGGCTCGACAAGATCGACGAGCAGGCCGAAGCCGACGAAGCCGACGCCAAGGCCGAGGAAGCCGCCGACCCGCGTTAATTGGGGACAGGCACCATTTAACGCGGCGAGGGAACCTGTGGCGGGCTCGGCCCTTCTTCCGGCAAGCCCGAAAGGAGGCCGCCCATGAAAGCCGCCTTGTCACTCGCCGTCCTCGCCGCCGCCTCCGCCGCGGCGCTCGCCCCCGCCCCGGCCGGCGCCCAGGAGGAGCGGATCCGGCGCCTCGTCATCTACGGCGCCGATCCCTGCCCGCGCGCGGCGAGCGGCGACGAGATCGTCGTCTGCGCCCGCCGCCCCGAGACGGAGCGCTACCGCATCCCCGAGGAGCTGCGCGACCGGGGCACCGAGGACGATCCCGAGAGCACCAGCTGGGCGGTGCGCGCCGAAAGCCTCGAATATGTCGGCCGCACCGGCATCCAGAGCTGCTCGACCGTCGGCCCCGGCGGCGTCACCGGCTGCTGGAACGAGCTGGTCCGCGCCTGGCGGCAGGACCGGCGCACCGGCGACGGCGACCCGGGACGGTAGGAAATTCCTCCCCGAGCTTGCTCGGGGAGGAATTATCGTCCCTTCTCGGCCGCGATCCACTCCCCCACCTGCGCCTCGAGCACGTCGAGCGGCACCGAGCCCTGCAGCAGCACCGCGTCGTGGAAGCGCCTCAGATCGAACTTCGCCCCCAATTGCTTCTGCGCCTTGGCCCGCAATTCCCGGATCTTCAGCTCGCCGATCTTGTAGCCGAGCGCCTGGCCGGGCCAGCTGATGTAGCGGTTGACCTCGGCGTCGATATTGGCGTCGGTCAGCGCCGTATTGTCGCGCATGAAGGCGACCGCCTTGGCCTTGTCCCAGCCCTTCGAATGGAGGCCGGTGTCGACCACCAGCCGCGCCGCCCGCCACGCCTGGTAGGAGAGCTGGCCCATCTTCTTCTCGGGCGTGTCGTAGAGGCCCATTTCCTCGCCGAGGCTCTCGGCGTAGAGGCCCCAGCCCTCGGTGAAGGCGGTGAAGTAGGTGAAATGGCGCCGGAAGGGCGGCAGCTCGACCTCCTGCTGCAGCGAGATCTGGTGATGGTGGCCGGGCACCGCCTCGTGCAGGGTCAGCGCCGGCAGCTCCCAGAGCGGCCGTTGGTCGAGCTTTGAGGTGTTGACGTAATAGGTGCCGGCAAGGCCGCTGGCGAGCGAGCCCTGGCTGTAATAGGCCGTCGTCGTCCCCTCCGCGGTCTCGGCCGGTATCTCCTTGACGCCGTAAGGCAGGCGCGGCAGCGTCGCGAAGAAGCCGGGCATCTTGCCGTCGGCCGACTTGGCGGCCAGAGCCGCCGCCTGCATCAATTGCGGTGGCGTCGCCGCATAATATTTGGGATTGGTGCGCAGCTCGCGGATGAACGCCTCGCGGCTGGCGAAGCCGGCCTGCTTCGCCACTTTCTCCATGTCCGATCGGATCCGCGCCGCTTCCCTGAGGCCGATGGCATGGATCTCGTCCGGCGTGAGGCTGGTGGTCGTCTCCTCGCGCACCCGATAGGCATAATAATCGCGCCCGCCCGGCTGCGACGAGATGCCGTCCGACTTCGCGCATTGCGGCGCATAGCGGGTCCGGTAGAAATCGCGATGCTTGGCATAAGCGGGATTGAGCACCTCGACGATCAGCTGCCGCGCCCGCGCCTGCATCCGGGCCCACTCCGCCTCGCTGACGTCGGCCGGCCTGGGTCGGGTGAACGGCTCGTAGAAACGCGACTTGGCCGGATCGTCGGCGATCGTGCCGGCGATGCTTTTCTCATGATTGCCGAGTACCGAGCAGGGCAGCACATAGCCGCCCTCCAGCGCCTGGCGGGTGATGTCGAGCGCGGTGTCGTTGAGCTTCGGATATTGGGCGATCCGGGTCAGATAGCTCTCATAATCGGCTTTCGTCATCAGCGGCAGGTTGTCGGCGAGCCCGGCGAAGCCGCTGTGCCAGCCGGCATAGGTGGAGAAGAGGATCATCCGCTGCTGGTAGCGATTGCCTTCGATCGCGCCCTCGAGCGAGCGCTTCATTATGCCGCGATTGACCCGGTCCGCCGCGCTCAGCGCCTCGGGCCGGACCGCCTCGAGCCGCGCCAGGAACGCCTTGGCCTCCTCCGCCTGGCGGTCGCGGGCGGCGAGGCTGACATCCTCGATCCGGTCGTCATAGTCGCGCACGCCGAGCACGGTCGCATAGGTAGGGTTCTCGCGCAGCAGCCAGTCATAATAATCGTCCATCAGCCGGTGAAACTCGTCCGCCGGCGCCGCCGCGGCGGGCGCCGCCGCCAGCAGAGCCGCGCCGACCAGAAGGGAAATCCGCATCTCGCTCTCCTCGCTCTCGCGGCCGCATCCTAGCGGCGGCGCAACGATCCCGTCCACCGCCCGTTGGGCGGGCACGGGAGGTCTTTGCATGAGCGACAATGTCTACAAGGTGATCGAGATCGTCGGCAGTTCGCCGACCGGCATCGAGGACGCGATCGAGGGCGCCATCGCCCGCGCCGCGGCCACCGTCCGCGACATACGCTGGTTCGAGGTCACCGAGACCCGCGGCCATGTCGAGGACGGCAAGGTCGGCCATTATCAGGTGACGCTGCGGATCGGCTTCACCCTCGACGGCGGCTCGGACTGACCGCGGACAGCTCGGCGGGCCGCGCCAATTGGGGACAGCTACCGAATTCGACCCGCTCGCGCAGCCCCCCATGCACCGCGGGCGGAATTCGGTAGCTGTCCCCAATTGGCTGCCCCGGCTTGCGCGCTCCGCCGAACCGTCACATCATCGCCCCGGGGGAAATGTCATGGCCACGACCGCCGCAGCCGCGCCGGGGCGCGCGAAGATCAGCCTGAAACCCGGGCCGTTCGACCGCATCCTGTCGGCGGCCGCGCTCGTCCTGCTCGCCTTCGTCCTCACCGCTTTGGGGCGCGGCCGCGACCAATGGGGCGAGGTCCCGGCCTTCGTCTGGGGCCATATCGCCACCATCCTGATCGCCGTCATCCTCACCCCGGTGATGCTGCTGCGCCGCCGCGGCGACCGGCTCCACCGGCGGCTCGGCTGGCTCTGGGTCTCGGCGATGGCGCTGACCGCCATCCTCACCTTCTGGATCCGCGGCCTCAACCAGGGCTCGCTGAGCCTGATCCACATCCTCTCGGCCTGGACCCTGGTCCAGGTGCCTTTGATCGTCTGGGCGGCGCGCGGCCACGATCACCGCCGGCACCGCAACGCCGTGCGCGGCATGGTCGCCGGCGCCCTGCTCATCGCCGGCATCTTCACCTTCCCGTTCGACCGCCTGCTCGGCCACTGGCTGTTCGGCTGATTGCGTCGAAAAGGGCTTCCCTCGCTCGACCGATCCGCTAGCTTCCGCGCGTTTTCGCGAGAGGGGAGCGCATGACCGCCGCCGAAGCCACGCCCGAGCTCGACATCGAGACCCGCGCCGACCGCGCCTTCCTCGGCCATCCCAAGGGCCTCGCCTATCTCGCCTTCACCGAGGCGTGGGAGCGTTTCTCTTATTACGGCATGCAGGCCCTGCTCGTCCTCTATCTGGTCAATTACCTGCTCAAGCCGGAGCATGTCGACAGCGTCGCCTTTTTCGACAGCTTCCGCACCCTCTATGGCGGCCTCGACGGCCAGCCGCTCGCCTCGGCGATCGTCGGCACCTATTTCGCCTCGGTCTATCTGACCCCGATCCTCGGCGGCTTGCTCGCCGACCGCGTGCTCGGCAAGCGCCGCACCGTCCTGCTCGGCGCCGTCACCATGGCCGCCGGCCATTTCCTGATGGCGTTCGAGGCGAGCTTCCTGTTCGCTCTGCTCTGCCTCATCCTCGGCAGCGGCATGTTCAAGGGCAATATCGCCAGCCAGGTCGGCTCGCTCTACAAGCCCGCGGACCTGCGGCGCGCCGACGCTTTCCAGATCTTCTACCTCGGCATCAACGCCGGCGTCATCGCCGCGCCGCTGATCGTCGGCACGTTGGGCGAGAAGATCGGCTGGCACTGGGGGTTCGGCGCCGCCGGCGTCGGCATGCTGATCGCCCTCGCCATCTACCTCGCCGGCCAGAAATATCTCCCGAAAGAGCATTTCGACGTGCCGCAGCGAGCCGCCCGCGCCGCCGCGCCGAAGCTCACCGGCAAGGACTGGCTGGCGACGATCGCGCTGATCCTGCTGATTCCGGTGATGGCGGTGGCGATCGTTCCCAACAACCAGATCTTCAACGCCTATCTGGTCTGGGGCGACCAGCAGTTCGACCTCGTCTTCCGCGGCGAGAAGCTGCCCACCACCTGGCTGATCACCCTCGACGCGGTCGTCAGCGTCAGCTTTCTCGCGCTCGTCGCCCTCTTCTACCGCTGGTACGGCAAGCGCCGGAGGGAGCCCGACGAGCTCACCAAGATCATCATCGGCTCGGCTTTCTCGATCGGCGGCATGCTCTGCCTGTTCCTCGCCGCCTGGACGCAGGGTCCGGGCGAGAAGATCGGCCTGTTCTGGCCGGTCATGTTCCACATCGTCAATTCGATCGGCTTCGCCCACATGCTGCCGGTCAGCCTCGCTTTGTTCGCCAAGCTCGCCCCCAAGGCGATCAACGCCACCGTGATCGGGCTTTACTATCTCGCTTTCTTCGCAGGCAATTCGATGGTCGGCTGGATCGGCGGCTTCCTCTCGACCATGCCCGCCAGCCAGTTCTGGCTGCTCCACGCCGCCCTCGCCGCCGGTTCGGGCGCGGTGTTCGTCCTGTTCAAGCTGTTCGCGGGCCGCCATTTCGCGGACCAGGAACCGGTGGACCCGCTGACCTGACCCAGGGCGGCCCGGCTTGGAAGCCGTGGGCGCTGGGCAAATTGGGTGAGAGTTACTCCCTTTGCTGTTGCTGCGCTGCAACAACATCGAGCGTTTTTGTGCATTGCACAATAAACGTCTTGTAACCGCGGCGCGTCCCCCTAGATTCCGGCTACCGGCCCCTAAGCCGGCTCGTATCCTCTGATTTCCCAAGGAAAAATCTGTGAAAAAGATCCTCATCGTGTCGGTTGCGGCGCTTGCTTTCGCTTCGCCGGCCTTCGCCGCCGACTTCTCCGGTCCGCGCGTGTCGGTCAGCGCCGGCCTCGCCGACGATGACGTCATCGGCGACGACGCCTTCGCCTACGGCGCCGAGGTCGGCTACGACTGGAACATGAAGGGCGTCGTGCTCGGCGTCTCCGCCGAAATCGGCGACACCGACCAGACCGGCCGCGAGCTCGGCGCCACCGCCCGCATCGGCGGCGTGGTCGGCAAGAAGGTGCTCGTCTACGGTCTCGGCGGCTATTCCAACCTCAATGCCGTCGGCTTCAACTTCGAGGGCTTCCAGGTCGGCGCGGGCGTGGAGCTCGCCCTCGGCAAGCAGGCCTTCGTCAAGGCGGAGCATCGCTACGCCAATTACGATTCGGGCCTGGCGTTCCACCAGAACCTGCTCGGCGTCGGCCTGCGTTTCTAAGCGGACGCTTCCGATCCGGGAGAAGGGAAAGGGCGGTCCTGAGGGGCCGCCCTTTTTTTGTTGCCGCCGCGCGGCAGCTCGCGTTGCTCGAACAAAAAGAAAACACTTTCCTACACCCTTGGATTTGGGCGATATAATCGGGATGGACGAATCGCTCCGCCTCCCGCCCGGCCTCGCCGCCAGGCTGACGCACATCCCGCCGGGGGGGCTCGATTTCGTGCCGGCGCCGGTCAAGGCGCGCCACGACGGCTGGACGCCGCTCGCTCAGAAAATGTTCGTGCTGGCGCTCGCCGCCGGCCTCGGCATTGCCGGCGCGGCGCGCGCCGTCGGCAGGAGCCGCCAGACCGCCTACCGCCTCCGCGAACGGCCGGACGCCGCGAGCTTCGCCGCCGCCTGGGACCGCGCGCTCGACTTCGCCCGCCACCGTCCGCTTCCGCCCGGCGCGACAGCCTGGGAACGCGGCGTCGAGGGCGTGCTCGTCCCAATCCGCTATCGCGGCCGCATCGTCGGCTGGCGGCGCAAGTTCTGCGACCGGACGCTCGGCCGCCTCCTCGCCGCGGCTTATCGCGCGCGGGAGCAAGGGCAATGACGAACCGTCCCGGAGAAAGTGGAAAAACGGCGTTTCGCATCAAAGTTGTCACCTTTGGCCAGGCCGCGGCCGCCGGAGAGGCGCGCTGATGCCCCAGCTCGACCTCCGCGAGAAGCTCGCCATCCTCGCCGATGCGGCGAAATATGACGCCTCCTGCGCCTCGTCCGGCACTGCGAAGCGCGACAGCCGCGGCTCCGCGGGGATCGGCTCGACCGAGGGGATGGGCATCTGCCACGCCTACGCGCCGGACGGCCGCTGCATCTCGCTCTTGAAGATCCTGCTGACCAACGCCTGCATCTTCGACTGCCATTATTGCATCAACCGCAAGAGCTCGAACGTCCGCCGCGCCCGCTTCACCGCCGAGGAGGTGGTCCGCCTCACCCTCGCTTTCTACCGCCGCAACTACATTGAGGGCCTGTTCCTCTCCTCCGGCATCATCCGCTCGCCCGATTACACGATGGAGCAGATCGTCGAGGTCGCCCGCTCGCTGCGCGAGGATCATGATTTTCGCGGCTACATCCACCTGAAGACCATTCCCGACGCCGATCCCGAGCTGGTCCGCCAGGCGGGAATCCACGCCGACCGAGTCTCGATCAACGTCGAGCTCCCCACCGCCGCCGGTCTCGCCCGGCTGGCGCCGGAGAAGGACGGCGGCCGAATCGAGGGGGCGATGAAGTCCATGCGCCGCGCGATCGACGACGGCGCCGACGCGAAGAAGCGCTACAAGTCGGCGCCGAGCTTCGCCCCCGCCGGCCAGTCGACCCAGATGATCGTCGGCGCCGACTCGGCCACCGACTCCGACATCCTCGCCCGCGCCCGCACCCTCTACGACCGCTTCCGGCTGCGCCGCGTCTATTATTCGGCTTTCTCGCCGATTCCCGACGCCTCGGCCGTCCTCCCGCTCCGCCGCCCGCCGCTGATGCGCGAGCACCGCCTCTACCAGTCGGACTGGCTGATGCGCTTCTATGGCTTCTCGTCCGCCGAAGTGGCGGCCGCCGCCGGTCCGGGCGGCATGCTGCCGCTCGACATCGACCCGAAGCTCGCCTGGGCGCTCAAGTTCCGCGACAGCTTTCCGGTCGACGTCAACCGCGCGCCGCGCGAGCTTCTGCTTCGAGTCCCCGGGCTCGGCGTCCGCGCGGTCGACAAGTTGCTCCGCAGCCGCCGCTGGCGCCGCCTGCGCCTCGACGACGTCGCCCGCCTCACTGCCTCGATCGCCAAGGTCCGCCCGTTCATCGAGGCGGAGGGCTGGCGGCCGACCCTGCTCGCCGACCGCGCCGACCTTTCCGCCCGGATGCGGCCGAAGCCGGACCAGTTGGAGCTGTTCGCGGCCTGATGCTAGGCTCGGCGGAGAGACAGGAGGCCGCCGTGGGAAAATGGGGACACGTACCTTTTCGCGAAAAAGTACGTGTCCCCTCGCTTGCCGCTCGGACCGGATTGGCGGCGGTTCTTGGCGCCGCCCTGCTCTGCGCGCCCCTCGCCGCCGCCGAGGATGAGGAGGAGGACGAGCCCGAGGAAATCGAGCTCGAGCTGAAGCGCGACCCCGCGGTGCAGGCGCGGGCAGCCATCCGCCGCGGCGACTTCCGGGTCGCCCGGCTGGTCCATAACGAAACCGACGAGGTCGGCCATATCAGCTTCGGCGAAGGCACGCCCGGCCTCGCCTGCGACGGCAGCCTCGGCGAGGTCGCGGCCCGCGACCTTGCCTGGAGCGGCCTGCGGGCGGTGCGTTTCGCCAGGGCCTATAATGCGGTCCTGCTCGCCTATCCCCGCTATCCCGATCGCGACGTCTGCGTGGCCGTCGAGGGCGAGGGCGACGACTCGTCATGGCCCGATTTCGCCAGGCTGCAGGGCCGGCCGCTCAGCCCTTCGGCAAGCGTCAACCGCGCGGCGCGCGCGGCGCGGCCCGATCTGGTGCGCGCGCAGGTCGCCGCCGGCCGGCCGTTCGACGCCTATGACCGCTGGTACCGCCGGCCGCTGCACTGGGCCGCGCGCCGCGGCGACCTCGCGACGCTCGACATGCTCCTCGCCGCGGGTGCCAGGACGGACGCCGCCGAGCCGGCCTCGGCGCTGCTGCTCGCGGCCGATTCCGGCCGGACCGTAGCGGTCGAGCGGCTGCTCGCGGCCGGCGCTTCCCCCTTCCGCTGCGGCAAGATCGACGTCCGCCTGTCGTGGGGCAGCACGAACAGCGGCTCGCGCCAGCTCTGCCCGCTGCGCCAGGCGATCGAGCGCGGCTTCGCCGGCCCGGTCGCGCCCCTGGTCAGGAGCGCTCTCGCGCGCGGCACCGACTATCTGCGCAACCGGCTGGTGGAGGATCTCTACAAGGCGGTGGAGCTGGGCAGGACCGATGTCGTCCGCGCCTTCGTCGACGGCGCCGGCCCGGCGCGCGAGCGCTATTTGCAGCCGGCGGTGATGCGGATCGCCGCCTACCGGCTCGACCGGCCGATGCTGCGCACCCTGATGGCGCTCGGCGCCGGCAACGCCGCCCGCACGCCGGCCGAGGAACGCCTGTGGCTCGCCGCGGCGGCGCTGCCGCGGCCGGAGCCGCTGGCGATGCTGATCTGGTTCGGCCGCGACCTCAACTACCTGACGGCGGCGGACCGCGCCCGGCTGGAGGCCGCGCTGCCCACGCTGAATGCGGCCGGGCTGCGGCCCTTACTCGACCGCGCGGTCGAGCAACGGGAGAAGGCCTGGGACGCGGTCCTGGCCGGCGACCTCGAATCGCTGGACGCGATGGCCGCGGCGGGGGTCGATTTCGCCGAACGGCGCGGCGACACCGCCCTCAGCCGCGCCGCCCGCCGCGACGCCGCCACGGTCCGCTGGATGCTGGCCCACGGTGCCCGCACCGATACGTATGAGGAACAGCGCCTGCACCTCGGCTGCGCCAGCGTCAGCGACGATTTCGGCCGCAACAAGCACAGCCGCGCGCAGCGCGAATCGTTCGTTGCCTTGTGCGAGGAGGACGAAGCCCGGCTGCCCAAATTGAACCCGCGGGGCGGCTTCGCCGACCACGCGCTCGTCATGGCGGTCCGCGCCGCCGACCCGGAGCGGATCGAGCTTCTCTTCCCCGGCTCCCGGCCGGAAGCGGCGGTCGACGCGATCGGCTACCTCGCGCTGCACGCACCGCCGAGCGCCGGCCGCCTCCCCCTCCTTACCCGGCTGACGGCGCTGGCCGCGAAAGGGCCGCGGAGCGAGCTCGCTTATACGCTGCGCGACGTGCTTCGGAAAAACGACCTCGACGCCGCCTCGGCGATGCTGCGCGGATTCCTCCCCACCGGAGCCGAGGAGATCGACGCCGTTCTGGATTCGAACTCCGGGCCGGCCGCCCGTTGCCGCGCCGAGCCGCTGCGACTGCTGCGCGACCACGGCGTCGACCTTTCCGCCTGGCGCGACTATGAGGGCCGCAGCCTTTTCGGCCTTGCCGCCCGGTGCAATTCGGCCGAGCTGGTCGCCCTCGCCGCGACCGTGCCCGGCATCGGCGTCAACGATCTCGGCCCGCTCGGCGATACCGCGCTCGATTTGGCGCCATGGGACAAGCCCGACGAGGAGGCGGTCAAGGCGCTGGTCGCGCTCGGCGCCAGGCGTTGCGAGGAACTCTACGGCGACGAATCCGACAAATGCCGGTCGCCCGGCATCCGGCCGGACCCGGCGCTGTGAGCGGCTGACCGGCGGTGTACGGCGTCCGGCTCGGCTCCGCCGACGATTTCGAGGGCTGGCGCGACGCGGCGCGGGCGCTGGCGGGAGCCGGCGTTGCCGCGACGGAGGTGAGCTGGCGGGTGGGCGACGCCGAAGCCGATCTGTTCGCCGCCGAGGCGCCGCTTCCTGCCGCCGGCGCGGCTTTCACCGTCCCTCGCGCCTTCCTCACCCTCGCCGGCACGGCGATCTGCCACTCCGATCCCGAGCGCTTCGCCTTGCTCTATGCCTTGCTCCTGCGCCTGCGCGAGCGGCCGGGCCTGCTCGCTGACGGCGCCGACCCGCTGATCCAGCGGCTGGAGCAAATGGCCAAGGCGGTACGGCGCGACATCCACAAGATGCGCGCCTTCCTGCGCTTCCGCGAGGTCGGGAGCGAAGAGGGGCCCCGCTACGTCGCCTGGTTCGAGCCGGATCATCATA
Organism: Allosphingosinicella sp.; assembly: GCA_036378975.1. Taxonomy (GTDB): domain Bacteria; phylum Pseudomonadota; class Alphaproteobacteria; order Sphingomonadales; family Sphingomonadaceae; genus Allosphingosinicella. Next base: position 96,085 of record DASUVK010000060.1, read on the forward strand.
TCGTCCGCGCCAATGCCGGCTTCTTCGTCCGCCGCTTCGCCTCGATGCGCTGGTCGATCCTGACGCCGGCGCTGTCGCTGCACTGGGACGGCGAGACGCTGCGGGAAGGCCCCGGCGCCGTTCCCGCCGACGCACCCGGCGGCGATCCGCTCGAGGCGGTCTGGAAGACCTATTATGCCTCGATCTTCAATCCGGCCCGCCTCAAGACCGGCGCGATGCTCAAGGAGATGCCGAAGAAATATTGGAAAAACATGCCCGAGACGGCGTTGGTGGGGCAGCTGGTGGCCGGCGCTCGGGCGCGCGAGGCGGAGATGGTCGAGGCAGGACGACAAGTCGGCGGCAATTTGCGGACCGCCTGGGAGGCGGTGCGCGAGGAAGCGATGCATTGCACCCGCTGCCACCTCTACAAATGCGCCACCCAGACCGTGTTCGGCGAAGGCCCGCTCGACGCGAAGATCCTGTTCGTCGGCGAGCAGCCCGGCGACCAGGAGGATCTCGCCGGCCGCCCGTTCGTCGGCCCCGCCGGCCAGTTGTTCGACCGCGCGCTCGCCGACGCCGGGGTCGACCGCCAGGCGACCTACGTCACCAACGCGGTCAAGCATTTCAAGTTCGAACGGCGCGGCAAGCGCCGCATCCATGCCAAGCCCGACGCGGGCGAGATCGAGGCCTGCCGCTGGTGGCTCGAGCAGGAGCGGCTGCTGGTCCGGCCGCCGCTCACCGTCGCGCTCGGCGCCACCGCCGCCCGCTCCATCTTCGGCAAGGCGGTGACGATCACCGCGATGCGCGGCCGCGCCCACGATCTGCCCGAGGGCGGCGAGGCCTGGGTGACGGTCCATCCCAGCTTCCTGCTGCGCGTCCGGGACGACAAGGAGGCCGAATATGCCCGCTTCGTCCGCGACCTCGTGCAGGTGTGGAAACGGGTCGAGGCGCTAGTGTGAATCGCCCTCGCTGGCCGGGGGGAGAGGCGGCCGGCAGGTCAGCGGATGCTCGCGCAGGCGTTGCGCCGTCGCCTCGATGCGCGCGACGCGCTCACGGATCGAGGCGGCGCCCAGTTTCTCATATTTCTCGACCAGCTCGGGTCCCGCCTGCTTCGGCGAGCCGCAGTGGAAGGGCGGCTCGGGATCATATTGGGCGCCGAGCTGGGTCAGCTTGGCGGCGGTGTCGCCGCGCAGCTGGGCGACCAGGGCCAGGCCGAAATCGAGGCCGGCGGTGACTCCGCCGCCGGTCAGCCGGTTGCGGTCCCGGACCACCCGCCCGTCGGTCGGGATGGCGCCGAACAAGGTCAGCCAGTCGCGCCACAGCCAGTGGCTCGTCGCCTTGTAGCCGTCGAGCAATCCGGCGGCGGCGAGGATCAGCGAGCCGGTGCAGACGCTGGTGACATGGCCGGCGTGGCGGGCGACGTGGCGGGCCCAGCAGAGCTGCTCGTCGTCGTCCATCACGTCGTGGCAGCCGGGACCGCCGGGGATGCACAGCACGTCCGCCTCGACGCATGCGTCGATCGTCGTCGTCGGCACGATCGAGAAGCCGCTGTCGGTCGGCACCGGCCGGCCCGTCTTGCCGACCAGCTCGACCTTCATCCCCGCCATGGCGAGGAGCTGCGCCGGGGCGGTGAGGTCGAGCTGGGTGACGTTGGGGTAGAGAAGGAAGGCGATCCTGACCGGCTCCATGTCTCTTCTCTCCCGCTAGAGCCGCACCAGCATCTTGCCCATGTTGGCGCCGCGGAACAGGTCGAGGAAGGCCTGCGGCGCCGCCTCGATCCCGTCGCGCACCGTCTCGCGGCTCTTCACCTTCCCCTCCGCCACCCAGCGGCCCATGTCGCGGTAGAAGTCGGCCATTTCCGGCAGATAGTCGGTGTAGATGAAGCCCTTGATCATGATCCGGGCGGCGATCACCCGCATGATGTAGCGGAAGGCGTGGTTGGAGCCGGTATTGTAGCCTTCGATCATGCCGCAAATGGCGAATCGGGCATTCTGGCGGGCGGCGGCGAAGGCGGCGTCGAGATGCTCGCCGCCGACATTGTCGAAATAGACGTCGATCCCCCTGGGGGCCGCCTTCATCAGCGCCGGCACGATCGGCTCCGCCTTGTAGTCGATCGCTTCGTCGGCACCGAGCTCCTTCACCCAGGCCACCTTGTCCGCACCGCCGGCGGAACCGATCACGTCCATCTCCAGCGCCTTGGCGATCTGCACCACCGCCGACCCGACCGCGCCCGCCGCGGCGGAAACGAATACCGTGTCGCCCGCTTTGGCCTGCGCCGCCCGCAGCAGCCCGAAATAGGCGGTGGCGCCGGTCAGGCCGAGATTGCCGAGCCAGTGGAAATCCTCGACCGGCAGCGGCGGCAGCTTGTTGAACTTCTCGGCCGGCCCGGCCGCGCTCTCACGCCACCCCATCATGTGGAACACCGTCTCGCCCTCGGCGAAATGCGGCGAGCGGCTCTCGACCACCTTGCCGACCGCGCCGCCGTCCATCGGCGCACCGACCTCGAACGGCGGCACGTAGCTTTTCACGTCGTTCATCCGCCCGCGCATGTACGGGTCGACCGACAGCCATTTGTTCTCGACCCGCACCCAGCCGTCGTCGAGCGCCGGCAGCGGCGCCTCCTTCAGCTCGAAATTCTCCATGGTCGGCATGCCCTGCGGGCGCGACTTCAAATGCCAGGCGCGGTTGCTCTGCGTGCTCATCGCTCTCTCCCCGTCATCCCCGCGAAAGCGGGGATCCAGACTGAGTGGGTGCCGGACGGCGAGGCCGGCTGGATTCCCGCTTTCGCGGGAATGACGGGAGGAGTCAAAAGCCCGGCCCCCCGAGGGGAGCCGGGCCTGTGTCGCCGGCCGAACCGGATCAGTCGTCGCGGCGGCTGCCGTAGGTGCCGGAGAAGCTGCGGTCGAGGGCGTGCGGGCCCTCGCTTCCCTGGTCATCGCGCTCGAACAGGGCGCGGCCGGTGTCCTCGTTGCGCCACGAGTCCGTCGCCTGCTCGGCGGTGCGGTTGAGAATGACCTTGTCCTCGACGGTCTCGACCCAGCCGCACGGGACGCTGTGATGCATGCCGCCGGCATTGGGATCGGACTTGGCGAGGATGATGCGGTCGCCGCGCACCTTGTCGACCTTGCCGACATGGACGCCGTCGGAGCCGACCACCTCCATATGCTCGGTCACCCGGGCGAGCAGCTGGCGCTGGCCCCGGCGCTTCTCGCGCCAGCCGCCGAACTCCTGCTCGAACTTCGACTGATGCTCGCGCCGATATTCCTCATAGTCGCGGTCGAGCTCGTCGATCTGGCGCCGCCGCCATTCCGAATAATGCGGATCGTGGATGTCGCCGCCAGGCTGGCGTGCGCCATAGGAACGGCTGCCGTCGGCGGCGCCCCAGCGCCGGCCGCGCTCGCCGCCCTCGGAGGCGGTGAACCAGCCTTCGCGCTCGCCGGGAGGTACCCGGTTCCAGCTGTCGCCGCGCTGGTTGCCCCAGCCGCCGCCCATCCAGCCGGTGCCGCCGGTTTCGTCGTCGCGCCGGCCGGTCATGCCGCGCTCGCGTTCCCAGCGACGCTCGTCCATCTCCCGCCGCCGCTGGGCCTCGTCGTCGCCGAACCAGGAGCGGACCTCGTCGCCGGCGCGGTCGAAGAAGCCGCGATCGTCATCCTCGTAGCCGCCGCCGCGGTAGAATCCGCGCTCGCGGTCCCTGTGGCCGCGCTCGTTCCAGCGGCCCTCGCCGCGATCGCGCCATCGATTGTCGCCGCCGTAGCGGTCGTCGCGTTGATAGCCCATCTTACTCTCCCTCATCGGTGCCGCCTGCAGCGTCACGGGCGCGGACCATCCGCGCTTGCAGGCCGATATGAAACGAGGGGCGGAGGGCGCCCGTTCCGGCGGGCGGGGCGGTCCGTGGGGCGTTGGCGGCGAAAGGAATCCGCGGCGCGGGACCGCCATTTGCCGCATTGCGCAATCGGGACGGGATCGCTATCTGGGCGCCTCCCAGCCCCGTGTCCGAGCGGGGGAACCTGGCCGCCGAAACGGCGCGGGGCTGTAGCTCAGATGGGAGAGCGCTGCAATCGCACTGCAGAGGTCAGGGGTTCGATTCCCCTCAGCTCCACCAGCCTTTTCAGTCAGTTAGTCAGATATGCCACGTTTCGTACGTAAAAAATACGTAAACCTTGTCCCGCTCTACCCCTCCTAATTCGCTGCAGGTTGTCGGGACCCGCGCCTCGACGAAGTCGGCCAAGTCCGGCGCAACGACATCGAGGTGATCGGGCGCAAGAAGGGGCTGCCGATCGTCGCGAGCTAGGTGACCGGCATATTTGGTGACCGGCATACAGGAGTCGGCGGCAACAAGGATCACCTACCCTCTGGGCTGAAGCGCTGATTTCTCAGCTTTCGCGGTCAATAGGTGATGGTGACGACGATAGTATCGGCATACGCTCCCGCAGGGACGTTCTGGTGCGCCGCCATTCGGCCATAGACGGGAATGTCCGCTGCGGCGCCGGTCATCGAAACCGTGCTGCTGCCGCCGCTGCCGTCGCCCCACGGTGTCAGCCGGGAAGCATCCGTATAGAGATTGTAGGTGAGCGCGGCGCCGCCTGACGACATCCGGCGTTCGGCATAGCTGCCGGCCCCCGTGCTGAGCGAGATGGCGAAGCTGGTTGACGCATCGCAGCTGATCGCGATGTTGCCGACACCATCCAGCGGCGATGAGCTCAATGGATCGTACGCGCCGAAGCTCACGCCCGAGGGGTTGACGTTGCAGCTCGCCGCAGCCGCCGGCGATGCCGATCCGACCACGCCGGCAAGGACCGCGGCCGCCAAGATGAGCGAGGGGCTACTGCGCATCATCGGTCGACGGCCCGGCACCTAAACTCGCCCAGGCGGGGCTGAGGATCGACGGTTTCCGCGAAAGGAAGCTTGAAGCCGCAGCTTCCGCTGCTCCAGCGCGCCTGCACCATATTGTCCGCCAGGAGGCCCGTGAGATAGACCTCGCCGCCTGGCGCGCTCACGAACTCCTCTTCGCTCCCGTTGAGGTGGACCGATACGCCGGCGGGTAGGAAGCTGCCATCGTCCAGCAATATGACCACCAGAGCCCCGTGCGTCCTTTTGACTCCGAAATCGACCGCTACGCCGCTACGGTTGTAGGGGCGCACGTTCCGTTCGTCACCCGCGAGCTCGGCGTCGAGAGGCAGGTCCGTCGCATCTATGCGCACGACGTTACGGTCGAACGGCCGAAGCCGCGGGATCACCGCCCGTCCCCTGTCGTCGGTCGTGCCGACGAGCTGATTGTCGGCGTAGACGCGCACGCCCGGGTAGTCGCCGACCTGAACCACCGCAAAGCTCTGGCTGAGCTTGCGTGATGCAAAGACTTGATTCCCGACAACGCCAATGCCGCCCGATACGACGACTCGAACGCCGCTCTTGCCGTCGACCCAGCTCAGCTCGGCATCATAGGCACCGAAGCCCGTTTGGGCGCTGAGCCTGCCGTCGAACCGGGGGGTGTCTCCGACGGCCATCGCGGCGCGGTATCCGAAACCGTCGCCAGCGGGCAAATTCCTGTGGAGCGAAGCGGTGAGCATTGCCGAGCCGTTGCGAAGCTCGGCTCCGGCGCTCGCGCTGGTGCGCCGGCCGAGGGCAACCGAGAGCACCAGTTCGACCGCAGCGTCCTTCGGTCCCCTCAGGCTCTTCCGCCCGGCAAGGTAGAGCGTTCCAAGAGCGCCGAGTCGCAGCGAGGCGTTCGCGCTCACCAGCTCGACGTCGGGCTCATTGCGGCCGTCGCGCCAGAGGTAGGAGAAGCCGAGCGAGCCGGAGCGGATCGGGATGCCGGCAAAGGCCTGAATGACGGCTGCGGGCGGTGGCTTGTCGGGCCGCTGCCCCACCGAGACGTAGTCGGCCGTGGTGAGCTCCGCCACGATACCCAGGGAGATGTCGCGAGTCCGCCGCTCCAGGCCGAAGCCGACCTGCGCACCCTGGCCGCGGTCGGAGCGGCTTCCAGCTATCGAGGCATCGATGAGACCGATGCCGGGCAGCACCAGGCTCGCCCCCACCCCGGCCGCCTGAACATCTTTCGTCGCCTCGAGATGGACTTCTCCCGTCAAGGCGTCGCTGAAGCCGTAGCGATGGGTGGCCGCCACCAGCAGCGCGCCATAGCCGTAGCTCCGGCGCCCGAAATTGCTGCGAAGGAAGCCGAGCTCGTAGGAAAAATCGTGAAGGCCGCGGCGCAGGAGCTGGGGCGCCGCATAATAGGATTGGCTGACCAGCGTCTGACGTCCGAGCAGGTCGCGGACGACGAGCTGCACCTCACCGCTCCCTGTAACGATCGGCACTCCGGTGATCTCGAACGGCCCAGGCGGCACCTCGCGGCTGTCGCTGAGGGCGTTGTTGACGTAAATATCGACGACCGATGGCACTGCGGCGCTGCCTTGGAGAGAAGGCATTGGAAGGGTGACGAAACCCGGCTGGACGGCGAAATTGCGAGCGAGCTGAATGCCGCCGAACCGCAGGGGCGCGGCGCCGACGCCGCCGCGGGTAATGCTGTCTCCGACCCGCAGCGAGCGCATCCGGACTGGATCGTCGATCGTCCAATTGGTCTCCAGCCTGACGAGCCCCGCGCCGCGACCGCTCCACTGGCCGACAAAGCTGCTCACGCCGACGCCCAGCGGAGTGAAGGCGCCGAGCTCGACGGCGCCGTTGATGCTGGCCTCGCCGTCGGCGAGCTGACCCAAAAGGTCGTAGTTGAGAAAGCCGCCGGTGGCGCTCGGCGTCATCGGCGCGCTGTCGCCGGCACGATAGGTGAGCCGCGTCGGTTCCAGCAGGTTCGGTGGGGCCGTCAGGAGGAGCGTCTGGGTCGCCTCGATCAGCTCCAGAGCGAGCCCGGGAACGCCGCTCAGGGGATAATAAGTCTTGCCGTCCTCCGAGAAGGCCGGAGCCCCCCGCTTCAGACGCCAACCGACGAACGCCTGCTCGGGCGCGTACAGGGTGCCGTCCGGCTCTTTGAGCAGCAGCACGGGTTCGCCCGCCGGCGATCCGTTGACGCTGACCTCGACAAGGACGGATTGGCGCATCGCTGCCGTTTCCCCGCCTCTCGTCCCGGCCGTCGCCGACGCCGGTGCCGCGAGGAGGAGAGCGGCCAGGCTAACGCTGCTCCACCACAATATTCGCTTGCATTTCACCAGCAGGGTTCCGGACCTTGAGCTGCATGGGGGATCCGACACCGAAGTCCGATCGCCTGCCGATCTTCCAATGCCTTGCGCTGCCAGGAAGGACGACACCCATTTGTTGGGAAAGGATTTTTTCGCCGGCGGCACGGTCCGCGGCAGCGATTTCGAGAACCTGCGCGTGGACCTGCCCGCGATTGGTGGCGCCGATGAAGAGATCGCCTGCGCGGTCACGCCACGCGCTCCAGCTGAGCTCCGGCTTTCCTCCGCCCGGCGACAGGATGTAAAGTGGCAGGTTGAGGCGCAGGGCTACCTGTATCTGAGCGCCGTCGGGTCGTTGCCGGGGGATCTCCTCAAGGAGGATGCGGTAGGCGCCCCCGCTGCCGCGTCCCTTGATCCCGATCCGCACCAGCTGCGTCGCGCCGGGTGCGATCGTGAAGATCGGCGGCGAGGCGACCATGTCCTCCGTCGGCGAGTAGACATCGATCCCGTTTTCCTGCGTCCAGCGATAGGCGGACACCCGGACCGCGACCGGCGCCGCGTCGCTGTTCTTGATCGTCAGCGCAGCCGTCTTTCGACCGGCCTTCATCGCAACATTGACCGGATTCACCTGGAACGAACCCGCCGCCGCTGGAGAGCCGGCGGAAAGCCCCGTTGCAAGCAAGGCGAGTGCGACTGCCGCGCGAAGCGTGCGACCGCATTTCAGACTTTCCGCCGGTTTCCCCATCGCACCGGCCTAGTAGGTGACGGTGACGGTGACGGTGTCGAGATACTGGCCGGCCGGAAGGCTGGTCTGTCCCGACGGCACCCGGCCGTAGATGGTTTTCGACTGGGCCGCACCGCTGCCAGTGTCGCTGAGCGTCGCGGTCGCGCCCCCGGCCCCGTCGCCCCAGACGCTGGTGCGCGCGCTGTCGGTGTAGAGCGCGTAATTGAGCAGGTTCGCCCCGTTCGCCATCTTGCGCGTGGTAAGGCTGGCGCCGGTGCCCAGCCCGGCATCGGCGGAGGCCGCCCAGGCGGTACCGCTGGTACAGGTCACCGAAATGCCGCCGGTGCCGTCGACATTGCTGCCGCTGGTCACGTCGACATCGCCGAAGGCGATCGGCGAGGTGCTCACCACGCAGTTCGACGTCACGTCAGCGCTGACGCCGAGGGTGGAGGTCGTGGTGGCCGCGAAGGCGGGCTGAGCCACGAGGGCGAGCAGCGCCGCGCCGGCCAGAGTCGCGATACGAATGTTCCGTGTGGAACGAGGGGTTTGAGCGAACATGGAAAGTCTCCTTGGGAAGCTTCGTGGACATAGGGGCATGGGCAGTCCTCGGGCGTCCCATGCGATCGAGCGAAATGTCCCGAGGCAGCCCCCCTCTAGGTCAGCGGGTTAACCAGCCCCTTTGCGGGACCACCCGGAAAACTACGGGCCCGGGTTGTTAAGCATGGCTTGGGAACCCCGGGGATTGCGGGAGGCGCCCGGCCTGCGTCCCGAATCCGTACAGAGCAGGGATAACGAAGTGTTGCAGTCACGACCTTCGAGGTGATCATGGGTGCGCCGGCAGTATGCCTTAAGGACAGAGATGAACCGCAAGATGTCCCGCCCCTTTCGCGCCTCAGCCGCAGCTTCGATCTGCTTCGCGATGCTCTCGGTGGAGTGCTCTGCCCGCGCCGGCGCCTCGGCAAGCTCCTCGCCGGTGCAGGTCTCAGCAACGGTGATCCGTCCCCTTCAGACCGAACGTCGCGAGATTTCGCCGGGTCAGACGACGATCGAGTTGCGAAACCTGAGTGGCGCGAATGTGTGGACGCACGCTTCCGCCTTCGACGGAGAGAGGATCGGGCAAGCGTGTACGCGTCCAGAACGCTGTCGTCCGATCGTCGTTGTGACTATCGAATACTGATGCGATAAGCTCAAAGCCTTGGGTGCTGGGCTCTATATTTTCCGTCCGTCTCGGCCCCTCAAGCGACCGCCGCGCTCCAGGCCTCAACGATCCCGGATGCGAGTTCCTGTTTCAGCTTCAGGGTTCGCCTTCAGCCTCCGGACGAGGGGCATAAAGGCCAAAAGCTTCGTTTTCCTTCGCCAGGAGCAAGGCTTGCGTCATATTCTTCATCCCGAGCTTCTTGACGATCACCGCGCGATACATCTCGACGGTTCTGGCGCTGAGTCCGAGCCTTGCGGCCACGACCTTGGTCGGCGAGGCGTCGGAGAAGGCTCGCAAGACTTCTTCTTCCCTTGGCGTCAACGCCGTCAAATCCGTCGTGCGCGATTTGTTGATCAAGGAAATGACTCTGAAAGCCTGATCGACCGTGTCCAGGAGCCGCTCCTTCCGAAACGGCTTTTCGAGCACCTCCATGGCACCCGCTCGGACAGCGCTCACGGCCGTTGGAATATCCAATCGACCGGACAGGATGATGACCGGATTGGCGGGCGCGCGTGGGCGGATGTTCGCGAGTAGCTCCAAGCCGCTCTTGCCTGGAAGCTGCATGTCAAGCAGGACACACCCAAGCGGCCGCTCGCCGTAGCCGCAGAGGAAGGCCTCCGCGCTACCGAACTCCTCTGTGTAGATGCCCGACCCCGTCAGGATGCGCCTTATCGTGTTCCTTAGGGAGGAATCGTCTTCTACGATGTAGGCGCGCCGGTCGATCATTGCTTGAAGCGGCGCATGCTCTCAAGCTCTGCGCAGGGGGGCAGCCCGCGCCCGGCTTCCCGGATTGGCGGCGTTTCCTCCCTGAGCAGTTGGTCAGCCCCCTTCGTTCCCGGCCAACGCGAATGGCTATGCATAGCCAACACATACTTGGCCAATTGATAATGCGAAGTATTCAAAACGCCTTAACGCCCTTTCTTGAATACGTTCCTTCAAAGTCGAACCAACCTGATTAGCGCTGCGCCGCGCTCCGCGTGCAGTGAGTTCGGCAAGGACGACGAGAACGGATTTGGCAACGCGTGGTCCGGCTTCCCGTAGGAGCCACCATCGACAAGCGAAAAATGGCAGAGTTCAGCGCTTTTCGACCAAATGGCGAGAACGAACCCCACATTGAGCCCCATAAGTAATGCCGGCTCCTGTGGACCTTTGTGGGGCGCCGTGGGCCACCCCGCTGCCGTTTTCGCCATCAGACCGGGTGGAAAGCACAGGTCTCGAGGCGACCGTGAGCTGCCTGACAGGTCTAGCCGACGGACGGAAAAGCTGACCTCCAGCCTTCCAAGCCGGGCAGCAGGCTTAGGACGCTCCCGCTTTCGGCGGCAGCGGGAACAGCGTCACGAAGCGCTCCGCCAGCGCCCGGTCGCCCTCGACCTGCAGCGCTCCCGCCGCCTCCAGCTCCGCGAGCTTCCGACCGCCATAGACCGCCGCCGCGATCGCCGGAGCCGCTCCCATGAGGACCAGGTCCGTCCCCGCAGCCGCGCCCCGCACCGCCCTGATCCTCCCTTCCGCGATCCGCACCAGGAAGCTCTCTTCGCCGAGCCGCAAGCCGATCCGCGCGTCCAGCCCCCGCGCCCGCTCCGGATCGAACATCGTCCGGAACGACAGCAGCAGCGACACCGCGCTCAGCGGCAGGGTCGGATCGTGGGTCGGCGAGCGCGCGGCCCAGCGGCCGAGCGCCTGGAAGATCGGCTCGGCTTCATAGCCCCAGGGCGTCAGCTCGTAGACCTGCGCCGAGGCGGGCGGCGGCAGCCTGCGCCGCACCAGCACCCCGGCCGCTTCCAGGCCCTCGAGCCGCTGGGTCAGCACATTGGCGCTGATTCCGGGCAGGCCGCCGCGAATGTCGTTAAAACGTTTCGGGCCGAGCATAAGCTCGCGGATGACGAGCAGCGCCCAGCGCTCGCCGACCAGATCGAGGGCGTGAGCGGCGCCGCAGGCGTCCTCATAGCGGCGGCGACCGGCATTGGTTACTTTTTGTGACTCCATGGTTGCTTTTTATAACCTGAAGGCCCATCACGGTCAACGACCCGATTCGCAAGGAGGAACCAATGCCCAAGCTGATCTTCGTCAACCTGCCGGTCGCCGACCTGCCGCGCGCCATGGCTTTCTACGAGGCGGTCGGCGCCCGCAACGAGCCGATGTTCACCGACGAGACCGCCGCCTGCATGGTCTTTTCGGAGACCATCCACGTCATGCTGCTCACCCACGACAAATATAGGCAGTTCACCTCGAAGCGGATCGCCGACGCCCATGAGACCAGCGAGGTGCTGATCGCCATCACCCTGGAGAGCCGCTCGGAGGTGGACGACGTCACCGGCCGGGCGCTTGCCGCCGGCGGCCGCGAGTCGCGTCCGGCCGAGGATCATGGCTGGATGTACAGCCGCGCCTTCGAGGATCCCGACGGCCACGTCTGGGAGCCGGTGTGGATGGACGAAGCGGCCGCCAGGACCGCGATGGCGACGGAACCGGCGCACGCCTGACGGCGGCCGCGAGGAGGAGAGTTGAGATGACCTACGTTGAAGGCTTCGTGGTCGCCGTGCCGACCGCCAACAAGGACGAATATCGCCGCCACGCCGCCGGCGCCGAGCCGATCTTCAAGGACCTCGGAGTCACCCGCATGGTCGAGGCCTGGGCGGACGACGTCCCCGACGGCAAGGTCACCGACTTCCGCAAGGCGGTGCAGGCGAAGGAGGACGAGAGCGTCGTCTTCTCATGGTTCGAATATCCCTCGAAGCAGGCGCGCGACTCCGCCAACGAGAAGATGATGAGCGACCCCCGGATGAAGGAGATGGGGGAGTCGATGCCGTTCGACGGCCAGCGCATGATCTTCTCGGGATTCGCGCCGATGATCGACGACGGACCGGGCGGGGCGATGGGCTATGCCGACGGCTTCGTCGTGCCGGTGCAGGAGGGCAATAAGGAGGCCTATCGCGAGATGGCCGCGAAGGCCGCCCCGATCTTCCGCGAGCATGGCGCCACCCGGGTGGTCGAGGCGTGGGGCGACGACGTCCGCGAGGGCAAGGTCACCGACTTCCGCAAGGCGGTGAAGGCCGAGGACGGCGAGACCGTCGTCTTCTCCTGGATCGAATGGCCGTCCAAGGAAGCGCGGGTGGCCGGCTGGGAGAAGGTCATGGCGGATGAGCGCATGAAGCCGCCGGAGCCGGACAACATGCCGTTCGACGGCAAGCGCATGTTCTGGGGCGGCTTCGCTCCGATCCTCGACGCCTGAGGAGGGAAAGATGGCCGGCAAATTCTTCTGGTACGAGCTGAGGACGACCGACCGGAACGCCGCGATCGATTATTACGAGGCGGTGGTCGGCTGGATCGCGACCGAGCAGGCCGGCGCCAGCCCCGATATCGGCTACACCATCCTGTCGGCGGGCGACCGCGCCATGGGCGGCGTCATCGAGCTCAGCCAGGAGATGTGCGACGGCGGCGCCCGGCCCGGCTGGGTCGGCTACATCGACGTCGCCGACGCCGATGCCAAGGCCAGGGAGATCGTCGAGGCCGGCGGCAAGGTGCTGGTGGGCCCGGACGACATTCCCCATATCGGCCGCTTCGCGATGGTCGCCGATCCCGGCGGCGCGCCCTTCTACATCATCACGCCCCTCCCGCGCGACGACGTTCCGCCGCCGGCCGACCCGCAGGCGCCGGGCCTGGTGAGCTGGCACGAACTCTATTCAAGCCTCGGCGACAAGGCCGCCTTCGACTTCTACGCCGCCCGGTTCGGCTGGGAGACGATGGACGAGATGGATATGGGGCCGATGGGCACCTACCGGATCTTCGGTGCCGACGGCGTCCAGATGGGCGGGATGATGAACAAGCCGGAGACGATGCCGGCTTCCGCCTGGGGCTTCTACGTCAACGTCGACGGCATCGACGCCGCGGCCGAGCGGGTGAAGGCGAATGGCGGCCAGGTGCTGATGGGCCCGCACGAAGTGCCGGGCGGCAGCTGGATCGTCCAGTGCGTCGACCCGCAGGGCGCGAATTTCGCCCTCGTTTCCCCGACACGATGAAGGAACGCGCGATGGACAAAGTCACACCCTGCCTGTGGTTCGACGGCAATGCCGAGGAGGCGGCGAACTTCTACGTCTCGCTGCTCCCCGACAGCCGCATCGACCGGGTCGTGCGCTCGCCCTCCGATTATCCGAGTGGGGCTGCGGGCGACGTCATCCTCGTCGACTTCACCCTCGCCGGCCGCAAATATAGCGGCCTCAACGGCGGCCCCGAATTCAAGTTCACCGAAGCGGTGTCGTTCGTCATCCACTGCGAGGATCAGGCCGAGGTCGATCGCCTGTGGGACGCGCTTACCGCCGACGGCGGCCAGCCGGTCCAGTGCAGCTGGCTGAAAGACCGCTTCGGCCTCAGCTGGCAGATCGTCCCCGAGCGGATGTTCGAGATGCTCGCCTCGCCCGACCGCGCCGCCGCGAAGCGCGCATTCGAGGCGATGATGACGATGGTGAAGCTCGACCTCGCCGAGCTCGAGCGCGCCTTCCAGGGCCGGTAAGCGGGACACGCACCTCTCACGGAAAGGTGCGCGTCCCCGGGACCCTCACGCGATCGGCCCGGAGTAGTTGAGATCCTGCGCCATGGTGGCGCCGGGAAAGTCGCTGACCCCGAGCAGCACGACGGAGCCGCCGCCGTTGGTGAAGGCGATGCTGGTGTCGAGCACGCCGTCGCCGTCGACGTCGCGGGTGCGGGCGCTGGCGATTCCGATCCCGTCCTCGAACAGCAGCTGATCGGTGCCGACGTCGAAGTCGGTGATGACGTCGTTGCCGCCGCCCCGGCCGAAGCGGAAGCTGTCGGCGCCGGAGCCGCCGGTCAGCAGATCGTTGCCGTTGCCGCCGGCGATGAGGTCGTTGCCGTCGCCGCCGTCGAGGGTGTCGGTGCCGTTGCCGCCGAGCAGGACGTCGTGGCCGCCGAGGCCGGACAGCGTGTCGTTGCCGTTGCCGCCGTTCAGAGTGTCCTCGCCGCCGGTCCCGGTCAGCGTGTCGCTGCCGTTGCCGCCGCTCAGCGAAACGCCGTCGGCGATCCCGGTCACCGTCATCGACACCGTTGCGGTGCTGGTCAGGCCGTTTCCGTCGGTCACCGTGTAGGTGAAGGTGTCGACCACCGACTGACCCGGCGCGAGCGCGTCGAACGCATCATGGTCGGCGACGTAGCGGAGCGTCTGGGTCGAGGCGTCGAAGACCAGGCTGCCGAGCGTTCCGGTGTCGTCGACCGAGGCGATCGAGAGCGACGTCCCGGCGTCGGGGTCGCTGTCGTTGCCGAGCAGTACGTCCCACAGATTGCCGGTGGTGGCGTCCTCGTCCACCGCGACCGAATCGTCGACCGCGGTCGGCGCCTCGTTGACGTCGCCGACCGTGATGGTGACGGTCCGCTCGGTCGAAAGGCCGTCGGGATCGGTCGCCCGGATGACGATGTCGTAGCTCTCGGCCGATTCATGATCGAGCGCGGCGGCGGTGGTGAGCTCGCCCGTCGATTCGTCGAGAGCGAACAGGCCGCCGGCGTCGTCGACGAGCGTGTAGCTCAGCACGTCCTCCGGATCCGGATCGTCGGCGCTGACCGTTCCCACCAGCGTTCCCGCCGGCAGATTCTCGTCGACCGAATCCCCGTCGAGGAGGAGGTCGAACGGAGCCTCGTTCGGATGCTCGATGTAGAAGCGCCCGACGATCGGATCGTGGTCGGTCGCGCGCGCCGCGCCGGTCGGCTGCTCGGCGTTGATGTGGACCGCGTCGAACATCGTTCCCGACTGAAGCCCGCCGGAAACGAGCAGATGATCGATCGCCTGGAGGTTGCCGTCGAACAGATAGGTGTAACGCTCCTCCGCCGCGTTGAGACGATGAAGGTCGAGCAGGCCGGTCGCCTCGAGCGTTCCTATCGCATCCTCGAAGTAAAAGCCGTTGAAGTCGCCGAGCACGCCGAGCTTCAACGCCGGATTGGTCGCCAGCGCATTGTTGACGTAGGCGCTGACCGCCTCGGCCTGCTGGGTGCGCGCGCCGTCGCCGGCGTCGGCCGGCGGCTGGTTGGCGCCCATCAGCGGATCGCTGCCGATCCGCGAGGTGAAGTGGACGTTGATCAGCCGAACGACCTCGCCGTTGAACATGAAGTCGGCGACCAGCGGGCGCCGGCTGCCGGCGAAGGCCGGATCCTCGATCAGCTGGGCGCTGCCCTCGACGTAGGAAACCCGGTCGGCGTTGAACAGGAAGCCGTTGCGGATGTTGCCGTTGGGCTCGCCGCCGGTCGAGTTGTTGCTGGACGGCGCGACCTCGATATAAACGTAGTTGGGCCCGCCGATCGCGGCGATCGCGTCGATCAGCTTCTGCGCGGTGACGATGCCCGAGAGCGGATCGCTGCCGTTGAGGCCGTTCCCGTCCTGGATCTCCTGCAGGCCGATAATGTCGGGCGCGGCGAGATTGTAGACGATGTTCTGGGCGAGCAGGTCGAACTTGGTCTGCGCATCGCCCGGGTCGAGATTCTCGACGTTGAAGCTGGCGATGGTGAGATGGTCGCGGCCGCCCGTGAGGCTGGTCGTCTCCCGCGCGGCGGTGACGTCCGAGACGACGCTCACCGCCTGGGTGACCAGCACCTCGTAGCTGTTGAAGCTGTACGACAGGATGCCGGTGACGCTGGACAATTGATCGCCCATCGAATGGTTCGGCGCATAGCCCGCGAACAGCGCGCTGGTAGCGTCGAGCTGGATCCGCTCCGGATTGAAGTCGCCCTCTGAGACGGTGATGCCGGTGCGGCCGTTATAGCCGGTCGCGCCGGCGCCGCCCGAGGCGAGCACCCAGGTCTCGCCGAAGTTCGACGTGTTCGAGACGACGGTCGGCGAGTCGATGGTGACCCGCATGCCCTCCATCGATTCGTAGAAGTCGAGGCCGTCGGTCTCCGGATCGTAGCTGGCGAAGCCGTCGTCCTCGATCGCCTCGGTCGGAGGCGTGCGCCCGCCGGCGCCGATCAGGACTGCGTCCGGCAGGTCGTTGTCGTGCGACTGGACGGTGACGTTGGCGTTGGAGGTGACGAGCTCGGTGATGCTGAGGCTGCCCGCGCCGGGGACGAACTCCTCGGGCGTGCCGCGCACGGAGACGGCGTCGCCCACGGCCACCGTCGGAGCGGCGCCGGTGAAGACGAAGATCGCGTCCGAGGTGCGGGCGTTGCCGTCGCCGTCCGGATCCTGGAGGTAGAAGCCGTTGCCGACCACGCCGGTGACGATGCCGGTGGTGGTGACCGGCTGGCCGGCATATGCGGTTGCATGGCCCTCGCCCTGGATCTCGTAGATCTTGAGCGCGAGCGGGTCGTCGTTGAGGATCGTGCCCGTGCCCGAGGAGTCGACGATGGCGATGTTGCCGGTCGGGTTGACGAGCAGGACGTTGAGCGTCTCGTTGCCCTCGCTGACCGTGTCGCCGGCGACGGCGATCGAGATCGTCACCGACGACACGCCGGTTCCGAAGTCGACATGGCCGGCGAGCGGCTGGCCCGGGCCGAGATCGGCGAGGTCGGCGCCGCCGGGCGTGAGGTTGAGCAGCCAGTCGACTCCGGCGCTCTGGCCGAGGCCGCCGGCGCGGGTGACGGTGAAGACGAGCATCGTCGTGCCGCTGTCGCCCTCGACGACGCTGGCGTCATGGATTCGGACCAGGCCGGTGGCATTGGGGCCGATGAAGTCCTGGTCGGTGTTGACCGCGCCGAAATTGTCGTCGCGCGCCGCCACCCAGGTGAAGTCCGCCGCGCTGGCGCCGGAGCCGACCAGCTGCAGCGAGAAGCCGAGCGGCGAGGAACCCCCCTCGGAGACGCCGATGTCGGTCGCGGTCATGCCGTTGGCAGGGCCGTTGCTGGCGACGAAGCTGCCTTCGTAGGACAGGAACTGGACGACGTTGCCGCTCGGATCGACGAGCGCGAGGCCGTCCTGAGCCCCGTTCTGGATGCCGTTCACGGGATAGGCGAAGCTGATCGTGCCGTAGCCGTCGTCCTGGTCGGGGACGACGCCGGACAGCGCGAGGGTGTTGTAGACCGTGCCGGTGGTGGCGCCGGAGCTGACGCTGTAGAGCACGAGCGTCCAGCCGGCGAGGTTGGTGCCGGCGGGGGCGGCGATCTCGATCGCCTCGCCTGCGTCGGTTCCGGCATTGTCGTAATGGATTTCGTTGATGAACGGCACGCCGGGGCCGACCGGGGCGTCATCGTTGCTGATCAGGCCGTCGCCGACCGCATCGGCCAGGGTCGCGCCATTGGTCGGCGCCGACAGGGTGACCGTGAACGTCTCGTTCGGCTCGTTGACGAGGTCGCCGGCAACGTTGAGGGTGATCGTCTTGCTGAATTCGCTGGCGGCGAAATTGAGCGTTCCGCTCAGGGTCGGCGAGACGAAGTCGGAAGCGCTGGCGCCGGTGGCGCCGCCCGGCAGGTTCACCGTGTAGCTGACCGAGGCAGCGACATTCGAATCGCTGCCGCGGGTGACCGTGAAGGTGATCGGCGTCGAGCCGCTATTGCCCTCGATGACGCTCGCGTCGGTGATCGAGAAGGCGCCCGGTTTGTCGACGACCACGGTGGTGAAGGACTGGCCGACATTGACGCCGCCGGGCGTATCGTCGGAAATCAGCGCCCAGGTGAAGTCGCCGGCCTCGTCGCCGGCGCCGGTGCGGCCGACCGCAGTGCCGGAGGCGCTGCCGGACTCGGACACGCCGACACTGGTGCTGGTCATGCCGGCCGCCGGGCCGTTGACGGCGGTGAAGACCCCTTCGTAGCTGATGAACTCGACGACGTTGCCGAGCGGGTCGATCAGCGCGATCGCATCGGGCGAGCCGTTCTGGATGCCGTCGGTCGGATAGGCGAAGCTGATCGTGCCGAAGCCGTTCTGCTGGTTCGGGACGATGCCGGAGAGGGTGCGGGTGTTGTAGCTCAGACCGTTGGCGCCGTTGTAGAGGACGATCTGCCAGCCGGCGAGGTTGGTACCCGCCGCAGCGGCAATCTCGACATATTCGCCGGTGTCGGTGCCGCCATTGTCGTAATGGAATTCGTTGATCCAGGCCGAGGCCATAGCATCCCCCCTCAAAACAGGTCGAACCACGGCGCCCCGCGCGTCGTGGCGATCCTTCACGTACGTGTGTGAAGCGGGCCGATAAGAATCAGCCGAATCGGCCCATAGCAGCTTCTTGTGACGAGCGCATGTCAGGAAAGCGCGCCCCTGCTGTAAACAGTTGTTATTTTGGGACAAGTTTCAAAGTGGCACAGTCCGGTTTCGTCGTTCGAAAGGGACCTTTCGTCGCATCCGGAACGTTTCGCCGCCGCGAACGCCGCCGTCGCATCCGCCCTATTCTCCCCTAGCTGCTCCCCTATCGATCGGCCGCGACGCCCACCCCCTCGCCCACTCCCGCGGTGAGCTTCAGGGAAGCCCGAGCCGCCGATGAACCGCCTGCCCCTCGCCCTTGCCGTCCTCCTCGCCCCCTCGCCCGTCCACGCGGCCTCGACCGCCGACGTGAACCAGGTGGCGGAAGCCGAGCGCGCCTTCGCGCGGGCGGCTCAGACCGACGGCGTCAACGCCGCCTTCCTGCGTTACGCCGCACCCGATGCCATCGTCTTCCAGCCCGGACCGACCCCGGCCAAGGCGGCACTGGCCGCCAATCCGCTGCCGCGCGTGCCGCTGGACTGGTGGCCGGTTTATGCCGGCATCGCCGCCTCCGGAGACCTCGGCTTCACCACCGGCCCCTTCGTCGTCGGCAGCGGCGGGCGCAAGGGCCATGGCTGGTATTTCACCATCTGGCGGCGCCAGCCCGACGGCAGCTGGCGCTGGGTGCTCGATCACGGCCCGCCGACGCGCGAGGCGGCGCCCTTGTTCGGAAACGCCGAGGTCGTGGCCCTCCCGCCAGGCCGTGCCTCAAGCAGGAGTCAGGCCCAGGGAAGCCTGAGGGCGGCCGACGCGCATCTCGCCGCTGCCCTCGCCCTGGACGCCCGCGCCGCCTTGCCGCGCTTTCTCGCCGCGGACGGACGACTGATGCGCGTCGGCCCGCAGCCCGCCGTCGGCGCCGCCGCCTGGGCGCCGGTTCTCGCCGCCGGACCCGAAAGGATCGAGACGGCCCCGCTCGGCGGTGAGGTCTCCGAGGCCGGCGATCTCGCCTACACCTTCGGGACGGCGCGGTGGGAGAAGGACGGCGTGCCGGTCGGCGGCCATTATGTCCGCATCTGGCAGCGCCGCGAGGACGGCTGGAAGCTGATCGTCGACAACATGATCGCCTCGCCGCCTGCGTCGCCCCCCCGATGAGTTCTGCAAAGCCCGTCGATGCTGCGACGAAAAGGGCGGCGCGCGCCGCGCCGGCACGATAAGGATACCAAATGGAGACCCTTCCTGCCCGCCACCGTGTCGCCCGCCAGGCGGCGATGCTGACGCTCGGCGTCTGGGCCTTCACCTTCGTCCTGTTCCTGATGCCGGTGGTTGCGGCGACCGGACGGCTCCCGCAATTCGCGATCGGCATCGTCGCGATCCTGGTGGCGATGGGTATCGCCTTCTCGGCGCTGCTCTACTGGGCGTGCGCCCGCCTTCAGGACGCGCCGACCCCGCTCAAGGTCGGCGGCGTGTTCGGCGCCGTCTGCCTCTGCGCTTTCGGATTCTCGCTCGGCGACGCCCTGCTCGGCGGCAACATCATCCAGATGTTCATGGCCGAGCACCGCATCCCGCCCGACGTCGTCAACCGCACCGTCTCCAACCTCATCAGCTTCTCGTGGCTCTACGGCTGGCTCGGCACGACCTACGTCATCCTCCAGACCAACGCCGCGATGCGCGAGCGCGATCTCCAGCTCGCCGAGGCGCGCACCCTCGCCCAGACCGCCCAGCTCACCGCTTTGCGGCTCCAGCTCAACCCGCATTTCCTGTTCAACACGCTCAATGCCATTTCCTCGCTGATCGTCACCGGCCGCAACAAGGACGGCGAGGCGATGTTGTCGAAGCTGTGCGGATTCCTGAGGACCGCCCTCGTCGCCGACGGCCGCAGCGAGGTCACGCTCGGCGAGGAGCTGGAGACGCTGCAGACCTATCTGGAGATCGAGACGATCCGCTTCGGCGACCGTCTCACCGTCGAGTTCGCCGCCGACGACGATCTGCTCGAGCAGCCCGTCCCCAACTTCATCCTCCAGCCGCTGGTCGAGAATGCGGTCAAGCACGGCGTCGCGCCGACCAGCCGCCCGGTCATCGTCCGCCTCGGCGCCCGCCGCGAAGGGCAGGATCTGATCCTGTCGGTCAGCGACAACGGAGGCGCCGCTCGCCCGGTCGGCCCCGGCACCGGCGTCGGCCTCGACAATACCCGACGCCGCCTCGAAGTGATCTACGGCACCCGCGCCCGCCTCGAGACGCTCGCCCATGACGGCGGCTTCACCGCTCTGATCCGCCTGCCCGCGCCGCAAGCGCCGGCGATCGGCCTGGTCGCATGACCTTGCGCACCCTCCTCGTCGACGACGAGCCGCTTGCGCTGGAGCGGCTGCGGGTCTTCTTCCGCGACATCGCCGACGCCGAGATCGTCGGCACCGCCCGCGACGGCAGGGAGGCCGCCGAGGCGATCGAGCGGCTGAAGCCGGACCTGGCCCTGCTCGACATCCAGATGCCCGAGCAGAACGGCCTGCGCGTCGCCGCCGCTTTGCCTCCGGAGGATCGGCCGGAGATCATCTTCGTCACCGCCTTCGAGCAATATGCCCCGGATGCCTTCGAGGTCGAGGCGGCCGATTATCTGCTGAAGCCGGTCCGCTTCGACCGGCTCTGGCAGGCGGTCGAGCGCGCCAAGCGGCGCAAGCATCTGCGGACCCTGGCCGGCCGCGCCGAAGCGGCGGGCGCTACGCCGGACGGACGCGAGGACGGCCTCTGGGTGCCGACCCGCGCCGGCGCCGTCTTCGTGCCGGTCGAGACGATCGAGTGGATCGAGGCGCAGCGCGACTATGTGATGCTGCACACCGCGACCCGCAGCCACATCTTGCGCATCTCGATGCGCGCGCTCGAGGAGAGGCTCGATCCCGGCCAGCTGATGCGCGTCCACCGTTCCGCCTTCGCCCGCCCGGCCAACGTCGTCGAGGTCCACCGCCTCGGCCGCACCATCAGCGGCCTCGTCCTGCGCGACGGCGCCATCGTCCCGGTCGGTCCGAATTACTCGCGCAAGGTGGGGGAGCGGCTGAAGCTCGCCGACTGACCTTCGTCATCGCCGCGGAGGCGGGATCCAGAGCGGCCTCGGTCCAGCTCGGACGCCGGCTGGATTCCCGCTTGCGCGGGAATGACGATTTCTTTGCGGTTCGGCGGCGAGGCGGGAACGCCGCGCCCCGATCCGGGTTAGCGCTCTACCGGCCCGCTTTTGCGCCGGCCAACAGGGGATGGTCCGCGTGTCCAGGGCCAAGATATTGCTGGTCGAGGACGAGCCGCTCGTCCTTCGCAACACCGCCGACCTTCTCATCGAGGGCGGCTACGACGTCGCCGAATGCACCGGCTGCGAGGAGGCGCTGGCCCGGCTCGAGGCCGAGCCGGACACCGATGTGCTGGTCACCGATCTCAACGTCACCTGCCCGGGGGACGGCATCGCGCTCGCCCGCGTCGCTGCCGAACGCTGGCCCCATCTGCGTATCGTCCTCGTCTCGGGCGCGCTCCGCCCGCCGCCGGGCACCTATCCGGAGCGGGCGATCTTCTTCACCAAGCCCTATGCGCCGGGCGCGCTCCTCCACGTCGTCCAGTCGCCCGATTTCGCCTGAGAGACATGGTTGGCGGGACTGTCCCCCTTTCCCCGCCGTCGTCCCGCGCCTAACGCTCGCCCGCATGGACGATGACCTGCCGGACGCCATCCCGGCCGCGACCCTCATTCTGATGCGCCCGGCCGCGGCGGCCGGACCGCCCGAGATCCTGATGCTCGAACGGGCGGAAACCATGGCTTTCGCCGCCGGCGCCCTCGTCTTCCCGGGCGGCCGCATCGATCCGGACGACCACGCCACCGCGGCGCGCTTTCCGCATATCCCGGACGCCGCCGCCCGCATCGCCGCCATACGCGAGACGATCGAGGAGACCGGCGTCGCCCCGGCCCTGCGGCCGGAACCGAACGCCGAAGCGCTCCGTCAGGCGATCGCGGCCGGCGAGCCGTTCGCGCCATTGCTCGACCGGATGGGCCTGTCGCTCGATCCCGGCGCGCTCACCCCCTTCGCCCGCTGGTGCCCCAATTTCCGCGAGGCTCGGCGCTTCGACACCCTTTTCTATCTGGCCGAGGCGCCGTCGGGCGAGGCGCTGCACAGCGCCGACGAGACCGAGACCGTCCACACCTTCTGGGCCACCGCCGCCGAGGTCCTCGCCGACATCGAGGCAGGCCGAGCCAAGGCGATCTTCCCGACGCGCCGCAACCTCGAACGCCTCGCCACCTTCGCCTCGCTCGCCGAAGCCCGCGCCGACGCGGCCCGCTATCCGATCGAGAAGATCACCCCGTGGGTTGAGGAGCGCGGCGGCGCCCGCTTCGTCTGCATCCCGGAAGGGATCGGCTATCCGGTAACGGCCGAGCCCTACGCAAGCGCGCGACGCCGGTAATCTTTTTCACTGCCACGAAGCGCGGGGAGGACAATTAGCGAAACGTCGGCTCCAGCCGCACCGGCGGCCGATACCGCCGCCGTTCGTCGAGGCGCTCGACCTGCGGCCGCTGCCGCGTATCGACGAACAGCGCCTCGATCACGCTCGCGCCGGGATAAGCGAACAGCATCTCCGACCCCTCGTCGATCCGCACCCGGCTCTGATCCTCGACCAGCCAGACCGAAGGCGGCTCCAGCGCCGCGCCGTCGATCAGGCCGCCGCCGCGCAGCGGGATCAGCCACACCGGCCGCGCCGCCTCGCCCGCCAGCCGCCCGCCCGCGGGCCGGGTCCAGCGCTCGACGACAAAGGCGCCGCCCTCACACAATATCTCCCGTCCGGGCCCGAGCGGCCGCGACGGCGAACCGATATGAGGCTCGGGCCGCGCCGCCGCCACCGCCGCTTCGACCTGAAGCTCGCGGTCGCGCCCGTAATCGTAGAGCCGGTAGGTGAGGTCGACATTCTGCTGGATCTCGACGAGCGTCAGGCCGGGGCCGAGCGCATGGATAGTGCCGGCGGGCGAATAGAAGAAATCGCCGGCGCGCGCCTCGCGCCAGTCGACCAAGGCTTCCAGCCCGCCGTCGGCGATGGCGGCGCGAAGCGTTTTCTTGTCCGTCCTGCGCTTCAGGCCGAGGCCGATCCGCGCCCCCGGCTCGGCCTCGATCACCACCCAGGCCTCGTCCTTGCCGCGGCGATGCCCCGCCGCCCGCGCCGCTTCCCCGTCGGGATGGACCTGGATCGACAGCTTCTCGCGGGTGAGCAGATATTTGACGAGCAGCTCTGCCTCGGGCCCGCGGTCGTCCTGGAACCAAATCTCGCCGATCGGCCCGTCGCGCACGGCAGACGCGCCGAAACTTTGCGGGAGCTCGGCGCGCCCCCACAATTTCTCGACCTGCCTTGACGAGAGGCGGCTGGCCGTCACCCTTCATCCTTCGTACGAAACCGGCACCCGCCGTCCGGAGTCTTGGTCTCGTGAAATACCTCCGCCGGGTAAAAATCTTCCTAGTGCTGGCGCTGCTCGCCTTCGCGGCCTTCCTGGGCTGGGGCTATGCGCGCAACCATCCCGAGGACGTGCCCTGGAGCGAGCTCGACCTCGCCCATCCGATCGGTGCCTTCACCGGCCGCAAGCTCGCCGCCCTGTCCGGCGACGGTGAGCAGTGCCGAACCCTGCTTCGCCGCGCGGGCATCCGCTTCACCGCCCTGCCCGCCCGAAACCCGGCGGAGCAGTGCGGCTATGACGATGCGGTGCGGTTCCGCCGCGGCGGCGCGCTGGACCTCGACTATCGGCCGGCGGATCTCGGCACCAGCTGCCCGGTCGCCGCCGGCCTCGCTTTGTGGGAATGGCACGTCGTCCAGCCCGCCGCCCTCCGCCATTTCGGAGTCAAGGCCGCCGCGATCGAGCATTATGGCAGCTACAGCTGCCGGCGCATCTACGGCCGCTCCGAAGGCGCCTGGAGCGAGCATGCCTCGGCCAATGCCGTCGACATTGCCGGCTTCCGCCTTGCCGACGGCCGCCGGATCGGCGTCGCCTCGGAGTGGAAGGGCGGCGGGGCCGAGGCCCGCTTCCTCCGCGACGTCCGCGACGGCGCCTGCTCGCTGTTCGCCACCACGCTGTCGCCGGACTATAACGAGGCGCATCGCGACCACATCCACCTCGACCAGGCGAAGCGCGGCGCGATCGGATGGAGAGGCTGCCGATGAAGAATGCTCTGGTAATCCCGCTGATCGCGATCAGCGCGTGCGCACAGTCCGCGCCGCCCTCGCCCTCGGCACGGCCATGCGATCTCACGGTCTCGTTCGGCAGCTATGCGATGGGAATAGACCGGCCGGCCCTCGCCGCCGTGCGCGCCATCCTCGCCGACCGTGTCGTGCGCTCGATCGAAGAGCGCCACCAGGGCCGGGAAGGTGAACTCGTCCTGTGCGCCCGAACCCGGCGGCCCGCCGACGCCGAACGCCTGTTTCACCGCATCCGCTCGGCCCTTCCCACCGCCCCTCGCGGCCCCATCCGGGTCCATTCGGCCTCGGGCCTTCGCTTCGACGCACCGCCGCAACGCCGCTGACCGCCCAAAGCAGATCGGCCCCGCCCGTTTCCGGGCGAGGCCGATCCTGTCTCCGCCGGAGCGGGAAGGCGCTTATTTCAGATGGCGCGAGAGATGCTTGTTCATCTCGAACATCGAGCAGCGGTCGGTGCCGAAAACCTTGCGCAGCTTGTCATCGGCGAGGATCTCGCGCTTGTTGTCGGGATTCTGGAGCTTGTTGGTGCGGATATAGTCCCAGATCTTGCTGACCACCTGGCTCCGCGGCAGCGGGTCCGAACCCGTGATCGCCGCCAGCTCGGGTGACGGCGTCACCGGCCGCGACAGTCCGCCCCTCGCTCCACCGCCTGAAGTGCTTGCCATAGTTTTCCCTCCTGTGAATGCCTCGCTGATAAGCCTCAAACGCGCGGCGAGCGCAAGAGATTCCAAGGTCGGAAACCGTTGGATCGCCTCTACGGGCCGTTCCAGCGCGATTTTCTGTGGATCACTTGGCGAAATCGGCCCGGCGGAAGGCGCCGCCGCGGCGCCGAGCCGGCCCCGGGCCAGCCGATTCGGGCGTCACCGGCGCCCGAACGGCACCACCTTGTTGCCTGCGTCGTGGCCGATATCGGCGCGGCCGAGATAGGCGATGCCGGCGCGCTCGCACCAATATGCGAACACCTCCTCCTCGCTCGCGCCGAAATCGGGATCGTTGTCGGGCACCTCGCTGCACCGCCCGAGCCGGATTCCGGCGACGGCGCGCACCCGCCGATGGCCGGTGATGTGGAACAGGGCCCGGTCGGTCCGGTACATATGCTCGGAGACGTCCTCGAGCATCAGCACATGGCCGGCGAGATCGGGCTCGACCGCGGTGCCGAGCAATTGCGAAAAGACGGTGATGTTGAACGCCGCCGCCGGCGCATCCCCCACGCTCGGCTCCACGGCGGCGGGATCGTCCCGCGACAGCCATGCCAGCGCCCGCTCCACCGCCGCGTCGCCGCCGTCGCGCCGCACGTCCTGCGGCATCGGCCCGTGCGCGAGCCGGGGAAAGCCGGCACGGTACAGGGCGGCCAGCAGGAAGCCGGCGTCGCTATAGCCCAGATAGGTCTTGTCGCGCGCCGCCGGGCCGAACCGGGCGAGGGCGTCTTCGGCGATCCGGCACGAGCCGTAGCCGCCGCGCGCGAACCACAGGGCGTCGAAGCCGGGATCGTTGGCGACTTCGACGAGAGCGTCGGCGCGGACCGCATCCTTGCCCGCGAAATGGCGGTGCGCGAGGAAGCATTGCGGATGGAAAACCAGATCGAGCTCGGGGAAAGCCCGCGCCGCGATCCGCTTCACCCGCTCGGCCGTCTCGGCGAGTATCGGCGTGCTCGGCGCGACGATTCCGATCCGCATTGACGCTCCCTCATCGTTTGAAAAGCCGCGCCGACCTCAATAGGGCGGCGCCATGGCCGGGACCAAATCCTATTTCTTCTGCGGCATCGGCGGCAGCGGCATGCTTCCCCTCGCCGCGATCGTCCGCGCCGGCGGCGCCGAGGTGGCGGGCTCCGACCGCGCCCTCGACCAGGGACGCACCGCCGCCAAGTTCGACGATCTGCGCCGCCAGGGCATCGCCCTCCATCCGCAGGACGGCAGCGGGTTGCGGCCCGGTCAGATCCTGGTCGCTTCGGCCGCGGTCGAGGACAGCGTGCCCGACGTCCGCGCCGCCCGCGCTCTCGGCCTCGAGCGCATCACCCGGGCCGAATTGCTGGCGCGCCTGTTCAACGCGGCGGAAGCCGGCATCGCGGTCGGCGGCACCAGCGGCAAATCGACCGTCACCGGCATGATCGGCTGGATCCTCCATTGCGCGGGGCTGGCGCCGACGGTGATGAACGGCGCGGTGATGAAGAATTTCGCCACGGCCGACGCGCCTTTCGCCAGTGCCCTGGTCGGCAACGGCCGAGTCTTCGTCAGCGAGGTCGACGAAAGCGACGGCTCGATCGCGCTCTACCGGCCGAAGATCGCCGTGCTCAACAATGTCAGCCTCGACCACAAGTCGATGGACGAATTGCGCACCCTGTTCGGGAGCTTTCTCGCCGAGGCGCGGACCGCCGTGCTCAATCTCGACGATGCCGAGACGCGCGCCCTCGCCAAGGCGCTGCCTGGCGAGCGCCGCTTCACCTTCTCGTTCAACGATCCCGCCGCCGACCTCCGGGGCTTCGCCATCGACGACGGCGGCGGCTTCACCCGCTTCCAGGTGACCGACGCCCGCACCGGCGAGCAATGCCTCGCCACCGTCCATCTCTGGGGGGTCCACAATGCGCGCAACGGCCTTGCCGCGCTCGCCGCGGCCCGCGCCGTCGGCGTGCCGCTCGGCACCGCCGTCAAGAGCCTGGAGAGCTTCGCGGGCCTGCGGCGCCGGTTCGAGGAGGTCGGCACAAGCAACGGCATCGCCGTCATCGACGATTTCGGCCACAATCCCGACAAGATCGCCGCCACCCTCCACGCCGCGCGCACCTATCTGCAGGGGCGCCTGCTGATCTTCTTCCAGCCGCACGGTTACGGCCCGCTGCGGACGATGCGCAACGCGCTGATCGCCGCCTTCGCCGAGGGCATGGCGGAGGACGACATCCTGCTCCTTTCCGATCCGGCCTATTTCGGCGGCACCGTCGAGCGCACGGTGACCGGCGCCGACATTGCCGAGGGCGTCCGCGCCGCCGGCCGCACCGCCGAGCATGTTGCCGGACCGGCCGAGGCGGCGCGCCCGGCCGCGAAGCGCCGTCTCGTCGCCCTCGCCCGCCCAGGCGACCGCATCCTCGTCATGGGTGCGCGCGACGACAGCCTCAGCCAGTTCGCGCAGGACCTGCTGGCCGCCCTCTAGGCGAAGGACTCGTAGACGAACGCCGCCAGGCTCGCCGTCAGCCCGATCAGGAAGATGCGATAGGCCCAGCCCAGCATCCGGTATTTCTTGCGGGCGAGGACGGTGCCGTTCTGGTAGATGTCGCGCGCCATCGTCCGATAGATGCTGTCGTCGCTCTCCAGCCGCTCCAGCAGCCGCGCGATATATTCCTCCTCGCCGAGCTCGGTGAACGAGCCGAAGAACATCAGGTTGAGCGGCGCGCGCTTACGGTAATGGACCGCGGGCAGGATCGCGAGCACCGCGCAGACCGCCGAAAGGAAGGCCGCGCCGCCCAGGATCAGCAGCGGCAGCGGCGCGCTCCGGCCGTCGGAATGGCCGACCGCGATGGTGAAGATGACGAAGGTCGCGCCCATCAGGATGCTCGCCTTCTGGTCGGCCATGGCGGAAAGCTGCACCTGCGCCAGCACCGCGGTCCGGGTCAGATGCACCGCATTGGGCGGATAGGCCGGCGGGCCGCCTGTCTCCTCTTGCGCCATTCCCGCTCTCCCGCCTTCGCCAAAGCGAAGCATGGCATGGCCGCTCCACCCTGCCAAGCGGGTCCCAATTCGGCCCTATTCGCTTGGCAGAGCGGGCCGCCCGACATAAGGGCTGGGCATGACCGACAGAGAAGAGACGTTCGGCAAGATCGCGAAGCTGATCGAACCGTATAACAAGAAGGCCGTCGCCCTCGGCGACGCGACCAGCTTCGCCGGCGACCTCGAATGGGACAGCCTGATCGTCATGGACTTCGTCGCCTCGGTCGAGGACGAGTTCGACATATTGATCACGATGAACATGCAGGCCGAGATCGAGACGGTCGGCCAGCTCGTCGACGCGGTCGAGGAGCTGCGGAACGAGGGATGACGGAAGCCGCCCGCACACCGATGGACCCCGCCGATGAGACCGCCGTGGCGCCGTCCCACGGCCGCGACCTCTTCTCCAAGTTCGACGCGCTGATCGCCGAGCGCGACGCTCTGCTCGACACCGGCGTGCGCGATCCGTTCGGGCTGGTGATGGAAAAGGTGCTCTCGCCGACCCTGGCGGTGGTCAAGGGCAAGGAGACGATCCTGCTCGGCACCTACAATTATATGGGCATGACCTTCGATCCCGACGTGATCGAGGCCGGCAAGCGGGCGCTCGACGATTACGGCTCGGGCACCACCGGCAGCCGCGTCCTCAACGGCACCTATCAGGGCCACAGGGAATGCGAGGAGGCGCTGAAGGACTTTTACGGCACGAAGCACGCGATGGTCTTCTCGACCGGCTACCAGGCCAATCTCGGGCTGATGTCGACCATCGCCGGCAAGGAGGATTACATCATCCTCGACGCCGACAGCCACGCCTCGATCTACGACGGCTGCGCGCTCGGCAGCGCCCAGATCGTGCGCTTCCGCCACAACAGCGTCGAGGATCTCGACAAGCGCCTCGGCCGGCTTCCGGCCGAGGGCGGCCGCCTCGTCGTGCTCGAGGGCGTCTATTCGATGCTCGGCGACATCGCCCCGCTCAAGGAGATGGTCGAGGTCTCGAAGCGCCACGGCTGCATGGTCGTCGTCGACGAGGCGCACGGCATGGGCTTTTTCGGCGCGCATGGCCGCGGCGTGTTCGAGGAAGCGGGAGTCGAGGACCAGGTCGATTTCGTCGTCGGCACCTTCTCCAAGTCGGTCGGCACGGTCGGCGGCTTCATCGTCTCCAACCATCCCAAGTTCGAGGTGCTGCGGCTGGTCTGCCGCCCCTACGTCTTCACCGCCTCGCTGCCGCCGAGCGTCGTCGCCACCGCCGCCACCTCGATCCGCAAGCTCAAATATGCCGGCAACAAGCGGGCGCACCTCTGGGAGAACAGCCGCCGCCTCCACCAGGGCCTGCGCGATCTCGGCTTCGAGCTCGCCACCCCCGAGGCCCAGTCGGCGATCATCGCCATCCTCCTCCCCGACCAGGACACCACCGTGCGGATGTGGCAGGCGCTGCTCGAGGCGGGCGTCTACGTCAACATGGCCCGCCCGCCGGCCACCCCCGCCGGCATGTACCTGCTGCGCTGCTCGCTCTGCGCCGACCATACGGAAGAGCAGGTCACCCGGATCCTCGCCATGTTCGAGGAAGCCGGCAAGGCGACCGGCGTCCTCTGAAAAGGGGACACGTACTTTTTTGGCAAATAGTACGTGTCCCCCCACGTGTCCCCATTCCCGGCCTAACCGGCGACCGCCCACCAGGCCATGCCCGCGGCCGCGCAGCCCGCCAGCACGACCGGTGCGCCGAGCCTGAAGCGGAAGATCGCGGCCAGGGCAGCGGCGGCGAGCCCGCAGGCGGCGAGGTCGACGCTGGCCGGAACCGGCAGGTCGAAGCGCAAGGGGCCCGCTTGTACTTCGTCCACCTGCCGGAACAGGCTGTGCATCGCGAACCACAGAGCGAGGTTGAGCACCACGCCCACCACCGCCGCGGTGATCGCGGTCAGCGCCGCCGTGAGCGCCCGGTTGGCGCGCAGCTTCTCGGCGAACGGGGCGCCGAGGAAGATCCACAGGAAGCAGGGGATGAACGTCACCCAGGTGGTGAGCAGGCCGCCGAGCGTGCCGGCCACCAGCGGATCGAGCTCGCCGGCCTGGCGGAAGGCGCCCATGAAGCCGACGAACTGGGTGACCATGATCAACGGTCCCGGCGTCGTCTCCGCCATGCCGAGTCCGTCGAGCATCTCGCCGGGGGCGAGCCAGCCATAGGTCTCGACCGCCTGCTGGGCGACATAAGCGAGCACCGCATAGGCGCCGCCGAACGTCACCACCGCCATTTGCGAGAAGAACAGGGCGATCCGGCCGTAGACGCTGTCCGGACCCAAAGTCGCCAGCAGCAGGGCGACCGGCCCGAGCCAGAGCAGCAGGAAGACCGCCGAGACGAGCAGCGACCAGCGCAGGCTGGGCCGGGCATGGTCGGGGATGCGGTCGCCGAGCAGCGTCTCCCCCTCCGCCGCCGCGGCGTGGCCGGGCGCGCCGCTAAAGGCGCTCGCCCCCGCCCGGCCGCCGGCATAGCCGATCGCGGCGGCGCCGAGCACGATCAGCGGGAACGGGACGGCGAACAGGAAGATGGCGACGAAGGCGGCGGCGGCGATGCCGCGCAGCACATGGTTTTTCAGCGCCCGCGCGCCGATCCGGCGCACCGCCTCGACGACGATGGCGAGCACCGCCGCCTTGAGGCCGAAGAACAAGGCGGCGACCGGGCCGACATTGCCGGCCAGGGCGTAGATCCAGGAAAGGATCATGATCGCCGCCATCCCCGGCAGGACGAACAGGGTGCCGGCGATCAGCCCGCCTTTGGTGCGGTGCATCAGCCAGCCTATGTAGGTGGCGAGCTGCTGCGCCTCGGGGCCGGGCAGCAGCATGCAGTAATTGAGCGCGTGCAGGAACCGCGCCTCGCCGATCCAGCGCCTTTCCTCGACCAGGATCCGGTGCATCAGCGCGATCTGCCCGGCCGGGCCGCCGAAGCTGAGCAAGGCGATCTTCGCCCAGACGCGCGTGGCTTCGGCGAGGGAGACCGGCGCCGGCGACGCCGTCATCCGCCGTTCCCGAAGGCGAACGTGGCGTAGCCGCCCCGGCGTCGGGCGCGCGCGTAGATCGCCGCCGCCGCGGCGACGTCCTGGAGGGCGGTGCCGGTCGAGTCGAAGACGAAGATCTGGTCGTCGTCGGTCCGGCCCGGCGCCGCCCCGCTGACGATCGCGCCGAGACCGCCATGGACGTCTCCCGCCCGCATCGCGCCGGCGCCGACGGCGTGGCGGAGGTCGCCCATCGCCAGGCATTGTTCGAGCCGGTCGACGACGACCCGCGCCGCGCCCATCAGCGCCGGATGGACCTCGTTCTTGTCCGGGCTGTCCGCGCCGACCGCGGCCACGAAGCAGCCGGGCCCCGCATCGCCCGGCATGAGATAGGGTTCGCGCGCGGTCGTGCAGGCGACGATGACGTCGCTCGCGCGCGCCGCGTCGGCCATCTCCCTGACCGGACGGGCATCGAGACCGCGGCGGCGCGCGATGGCCGCCAGCGCCTCGGCCTTCGCAAAGTCCAGGTCCCAGGCGAAGCAGCGGCGCAGCGGCAGGATCTCGGCCAGCGCCTCGAGCTGAGCCTCGCCCTGGGCCCCGCAGCCGCAGACCAGCAGGCTGTGCGAGCCCGGCCGGGCGAGGAAGCGGGCGGCGAGCGCCGTCGCCGCGGCGGTGCGGCGCAGCGTCACCTCGATCGAGTCCATCACCGCCAGCAGCGCACCATTTTCCCCGTCGCACAGCAGGATCGCCCCCTGGATGGTCGGCAGGGCCGGCGGGTTGCCGGGAAAGTTGCCGTTGAGCTTCAGCGCCGCCCAGGGCCGCTCGAGTTGGAGGCTGGCGCCCTTGGCATGGAAGGTGCCGCCCCGCCCGGCCAGCGCCATCGGCGCGGGCGCGGCCGCACCCCCCGCTTCGCCGGCGCACAAGCCCGTTGCCACCGCCTCCAGATAATCGGCCGGCCGCATCAGCCCGGATATGTCGGCCCGCGACAGCAGCAGGGTCACGGCCGGCCCTTTTTCCTCGGCATGTGCGAGCCCCAGTCGTGGGTTTCGTCGACCGCGTCGCGGCACCAGCGATAGAAAGCGTCGTAGAGCAGCATCCCCGCCTCGAGCTGCTCGAGGTCGTCGGCGAACATCCGCGACAGGCCGAGCGACGCGGCGAGCAGGCCCGCCGCCTGCGGCGCGAGCTCCGGCCGGGCGGTGTCGGCGCCGCGCACGATCGGCGCGAGGCGCCGCAGCCCCTCGAAGCCGCCGAGGCCGAATTCCTCGACCATCGCATCGAACGTGCACAGCTCGCCGCGATGGCTCCAATACACGCCCTCGACGTCGAACGGAGTAGCCCCGAAGCGCTCGGCCACGCCGGCGACCTCGGCCGGCGCGACGAACAGGAAGACGGCTTCGGGATCGACGAAGCGGCGGATCAGCCAGGGACAGGCGATGCGGTCGACCTTGGGGCGGGCGCGGGTGACCCAGATTGTCCGCCCCTCGCCGTCGCGCGCCGGCAGCCGGGCTTCGGTAAGGGTCGGCAGCCCGGCCGCGTTCCAGGCGGCGGCGCCGCCCTCGAGGATTTCGGCGTCGATGCCGGCATGTCGCAGCCAGGCGGCGGCGCCCGCGCTCTTTTCCCTGCCGTGGGCGCAGACGATGACGGCCGAACGCCCCTCGAGCGAGGACGCCCAGCGCGCGACCTCCTCGGCCGGCCGGTGCAGCGCGCCGGGAATCGATCCGGAGGCGACGTCGACGATAGCCGGGCAGCCGGGCGTGCCGACGAGACGGGCGAGCTTTTCGGGCGTGATGGCGTTGAGCGAAGGCATCGGGCGTCCTTTCACCAACCAGGACGCGAAACTTCAGCCTGACGCCTCATGGGGCGATCGCGCTCCCCATAGGCGGGAGTAAAGCGATGAGCGTGGCGGCTGTCAAATGGGGACACGTACTTTTTCGCGAAAAAGTACGTGTCCCCTTTCGTGCACGACCATCGCCCCCCAAAGCGCGGCGAACCGAAGATGTTGGCATGGAACCTTCTTCCCATCCCGTCCCCGCTTGATCTAGACTCGGCGCCATGGCGGGTGAGGACATGTACGCCATGTCCGAGGAACAATCTTCCGGGGCATGGCGCGGGGTGTTGGCGAGCGCGGGCGCGGTGCTCGCGGCGCTGCTGCTGGTCGCGCTGATGCTGATGGTGACCTCGTCCAACCAGGCCCGGGACGAAGCGCTCGCCTCGGAGCGCCACAGCTACGATGTCATGCTCTTGACCCGCACCGTCGACGGCACCATCGCCCGCGCCGAGGCGGCCCTGGGCCGCTACGTGCTCGACGAGGACGTCGCCACCAGCGGCAGCGTCTACGGCACCGAATGGCGCCAGGCCCAGCAGCTGATCGCGGAATTGCGGCGGCAGGTGCGCGGCAATCCCGGGCAGCTCGCCCGCGTCGAGGCGCTGGAGGATCTGTTCGAGACCCGCGGCCGCGAGCTCGCGCCGGCCGCGCTCGCCGCCCAGGCCAAACGCGGCAGCGGCGGCATCTCGCTCTTCTACGGCGCGGCGCGCACCCCGACCGGGCAGAAGCTGCGCAACACGCTCGCCCAGATCGCCACCGCCGAGCGCGAGGATCTGCGCCGGCGGATGGATGCGACCCGCGTCTCCGGCACCCGCTCCGACCAGCTGACCGAATGGCTCGGCTGGATGGCGGTGCTGATCGGCGTCGGCGCGATCGTGCTCGGCTGGCTCGCCTTCCGCGCGATCAAGGAGCGGCTCGAGGCGGTGCGTGAGGCCGACAGCGAGGCCAACCGCGCCCGCGTGCTCGAGGAAGCGGTGCGCGAGCGCACCCGCGAGCTGAGCGAGGCCTATGAGCAGCTCAAGGCGGAATCGGCCGAGCGCGAGGCCGCCGAGGCGCAATTGCGCCAGGTCCAGAAGATGGAGGCGGTCGGCCAGCTCACCGGCGGCATCGCCCACGATTTCAACAACATGCTCGCCGTCGTCGTCGGCGGCCTCGATCTGGCGCGGCGCAAGCTCACCGGTCCTCGGCGCGAGGTCGAGTTCCACCTCGACAATGCGCTGGAGGGCGCCACCCGCGCCGCGGCGCTGACCCGCCGCCTGCTCGCCTTCGCCCGCGCCGAGCCCTTGCTCCCGGTCGCCGTCGCACCGGCCGAGCTGGTCGAGGGCATGCTCGACCTCGTCGACCGCTCGATCGGCGAGCGCATCAGCGTGCGCACCCATTTCCCGGCCGAGCCGTGGAACGTTTGCGTCGACACCAACCAGCTCGAGAACGCGATCCTCAATCTCGCGGTCAACGCCCGCGACGCGATGGACGGCGAAGGCCAGCTCGCGATCAGTGTCGAAAACGCCGCCGTCGCCGCCGGCGAGATCGGCGAGCTCGCGCCCGGCGACTATGTCCGGATCAGCGTCTCCGACACCGGCTCGGGCATGGCGCCGCATGTGCTCGAACGGGTGTTCGAGCCCTTCTTCACCACCAAGCCGGTCGGCAAGGGCACCGGCCTCGGCCTCAGCCAGATTTTCGGCTTCGCGCGCGAATCGGGCGGCGACGTCGTCATCGACACCGAAGTCGGCGCCGGCTCGACCGTCTCGCTCTATCTGCCCCGCTCGACCGCGGCGGTGGAGACGGCCGCCGGCCGGGCCGCCCAGCCGGTCGAGGAGGCGGTGGCGGAGTCGCCGGGCACCTCGATCCTGATCGTCGAGGACGATCCCCGCGTCAGCCGCTCGACCGTGGGGGCGCTCGAGGAGCTCGGCTACCGGCCGATCGCCTGCGCCGGCGGCCGCGAGGCGCTCGACATATTGGAGCGCGAGCAGGGCCGGGTGGAGCTGATCATCACCGACATCATGATGCCGGAAATGACCGGCCCCGAGCTGGTCGCCGCCGCCACCGCCCGCTGGCCGTCGACCGCCATCCTCTACGTCACCGGCTATGTCGGCGAGGCCGGCAGCGAGCAATTGAGCGGCCACGAAATATTGCGCAAGCCGTTCACCGTCGCGGCTTTGGCCGGCGCCGTCGCCGGCGCCCTCGCCCGCCGCCCTAACGAATGGCCCCCCGCCTCAGCAGCCGCGGCAGCAGGCCGATAGCGGCGATCAGCGGCCAGCGCCGCTGCCACGGCTTGATCTCGATCTTCGTGCCGGCGTGGCGGTTGATCTTCCAGGCGAGATAATCGATGCCGCCGGCATAGGTGAAGCTGGCCTTGACCAGCCGCAGCACGGTCAGCGCCTTGCCCGCCCGCCGCCGCGCCGCCCAGCGGCGCCTGGCCCGCCGGCGCTCCGCCTCCGGGACCTTGGCGTCGAGGTCGAGGCCCGCCGCCGCCAGCGCCGGGCCGGTGAAGGCTCGGTAGCGTTCCGGCTCTGCCTCGACCACCGAGCCGGCACGCCCCTGCCGCTCCGCCCTGAGCTCCGCCGAATAGGTCAGCGCGAAGGCGCATCGCCACAGGTCGAGCGGGTCGCCGCCGCCGTCCCACAGCGGCCGCGCCTCCCGGAGCAGGGTCGGCGCCGCCCGCGCCACCGCGGCCACCGCCCGCTCCGCCGCCCCCCGGTCGGCGCTCCACACCAGCCGGGACGGCTGGGCGAAGCGCGCCCAAACTGAGACGGAAAGGCCCTCCGGCCCGTTGAGACGCGCGAAATCCGCCTCGCTCAGCACCGCATATTTGGCGGCGAGTCCGCCTTGCTGGAACGGAAAGACGTTGGGCGGGATCAGCCGGTTGGCGGGGGCGCGCCAGCTCCGTCGGTAGGCGGCGCGATAGTCGGAGACGATCAGGTAGAAATCGAGCATCAGCCCGTCGAGCTCGCGCTGCCTCAGGCACGATCCGTAGAACAGGACCGCGCGCGCCGCGCCGGGATAGAGCCCCGCCACCGCCGATGCCATCGCGCTGACGCGCGGATCGACCGGCAGCGCCAGCTCGGCGGCGACGAGAGTGCGGAGCGTCTCCTCCATGGCCGCCCTATAGCCGCCGAACGCGGCGAAGCTAAGGCCGGCTGGCGCGCCGCCCGATCGGCCTGGATCCCGGCCGCGCGGTCTGGATCGTCCAGCCGATTTCCGCCACCCGGGCTTTGAGCCTCCCGGCCAAGGCGCTAGAGTCCCGGGCATGACCATGACGTTCGAAGAGGCGGCGCTTGCGCTGGTCGAGGTCGGCCGTCGGCTCGATGCGCGCGGCTGGGCGCCCGCGACCGCCGGCAACTATTCGGCGCGGCTCGACGACGGCAGCGTCGCGGTCACGATATCGGGCAAGCACAAGGGGCGGCTGACCCGGGACGACATCATGCGCGTGGCGCTCGATGGCACGCCGCTCACGCCCGGCAAGCCCTCGGCCGAGACCGGGCTCCACCTCGCGCTCTACCGCGCCTTCCCCGATGCCAATGCGGTCCTGCACGGCCATTCCCCCCAGGCGGTGGGGCTCAGCCGGGCGATGCCCGACGCCACCGAATGGGTGTTTCGCGGCCATGAGATGCTCAAGATCTACCCCGGCATCGATACCCATGAGACCGAAGCGCACCTGCCGATCGTCGACAACAGCCAGGACATGGACGCGATCGAGGCAGCGGTCGCCGCCGCGCGGCTGGCGCCCGGCGCCGCTCCGGCCTATCTTATCCGCAGCCACGGCCTTTATGCCTGGGGCAGGAACGTCGCCGAGGCCGAACATATACTCGAAGCGACCGAATGGCTGATCGCGGCCGAGCTGGCCGAGATGAGCTTCAGGAACGGGAGTGCGCGATGACCAGATTGCGGATTTATCCGGTTGACGACGCCGGCTCGACCCTGCTCGATACCGAGGATGCGGGCCGGATCGCCGAGGCGCTGGCGCCGATCGGCGTGTGCTTCAAGCAATGGCCCTCGCGCCCGCTGCCCGCAAATGCCGATCAGGACGCGGTGCTCGCGGCCTTCGCGCCCGAGGTCGAGCGGCTCAAGGCCGAGAACGGCTACCAGGCGGTCGACGTCATGCGCGTCACGCCCGACCATCCCGACCGCGTCGCGCTGCGCACCAAATTCCTGTCCGAGCATCGCCATTCCGAGGATGAGGTCCGCTTCTTCGTCGAGGGCGAGGGGCTGTTCACGCTGCGCCAGGACGACAATGTCTATGCGGTGCTCTGCACGGCGGGCGACCTGATCTCGGTGCCGGCGGGGATGCGCCACTGGTTCGATATGGGCGCGGCGCCCGGCTTCACGGTGATACGCATGTATATCGATCCGGCGGGCTGGGTCGCCAATTACACCGGCGACGCGATCGCCGACCGCTTCCCCCGTCACGAACCGGTGGCTGCTTGACCGACGCCCCCAAAGCGATCCTCCTCGATATCGAGGGGACGACCAGCAGCCTCTCCTTCGTCGCGGACACGCTTTTCCCGTTCGCGCGCAAGCATCTGGCCGCCTATGTCGCGGCTAACCCCGAGGCCGTCGCTCCGATCCTCGCCGACGTGCCCGGCGATGATCCCGTCGCCACATTGCTCCAATGGATGGACGAGGACCGCAAGGCGACCCCGCTCAAGACCATCCAGGGAATGATCTGGGCGGTAGGCTTTGCGAACGGCGATCTTGACGGCCATGTCTATCCCGACACGCCCGGGGCGATGCGGCGCTGGCGCGACCGGGGAATCGGCGTGCACATCTATTCCTCGGGCTCGATCGAGGCCCAGAAGCTGATCTTCGGCAACAGCCTGGCGGGCGATCTCACGCCGCTGCTCGGCCGCTATTTCGACACCACCACCGGGCCCAAGCGCGCGCCGGACTCGTACCGCAAGATCGCCGCGGCGCTCGGCCTGCCGCCGGAAGACGTGCTGTTCGTCTCCGACGTCCAGGCCGAAATCGATGCCGC
This sequence comes from Allosphingosinicella sp., assembly GCA_036378975.1. GTDB lineage: Bacteria > Pseudomonadota > Alphaproteobacteria > Sphingomonadales > Sphingomonadaceae > Allosphingosinicella. Next base: position 133,878 of record DASUVK010000060.1, read on the forward strand.
CCGCGCGGCCGGAATGGCCGCTATGCTCATCGACCGCGAGGGCGATGCGGGTGAAGTCTCCAGCCTGGCCGAGGTGGTGCCATGATGCTCGAAGGCGAGCATCGCCGCTCGATCCGCCGCACCGAAGACGGCCAGGGCGCGTGCATCCTCGACCAGCGCAAGCTCCCCTGGCAGGTTGAATGGGTTGAGCTGCGCACCGCCGATCAGGCCGCGTCGGCGATCCGCGACATGTGGACGCGCGGCGCGCCGATGATCGGGGCGACCGCCGCCTACGGTCTCGCACTGGCGCTGGCCGCCGATCCCAGCGATGCCGGGCTTGAGGCGGGGTATCGGCTGCTCGTCGAAACCCGCCCGACCGCGATCAACCTGCGTTGGGCGCTCGACACGGTTCGCGACGCGGTGGCGGGCCTTGCCCCCGCAGCGCGCGCCCAAGCCGCCTTCGCCAAGGCCGACGCGATCGCCGACGAGGACGCCGCCATGTGCCGCTCGATCGGCGAGCATGGCCTCGAGCTGTTCCGCGAGCTGCACGCCAGGCACCCGCACCGCCCGCTCAATATCCTCACCCATTGCAACGCCGGCTGGCTGGCGACGGTCGATTACGGCACCGCCACCGCGCCGATCTACCTCGCGCACGATGCCGGCATTCCGATTCATGTCTGGGTCGACGAAACCCGCCCGCGCAACCAGGGCGCGCTGCTGACGGCGTTCGAACTCAAGAACCACGGCGTCCCGCACACCGTCATCGCCGACAATGCCGGCGGGCTGCTGATGATGAAGGGCCAGGTCGATGCCGTGGTCGTCGGCACCGACCGGGTGACGGCGAATGGCGACGTCTGCAACAAGATCGGCACCTATCTGAAGGCGCTCGCGGCGCACGACAACGACGTGCCCTTCTACGTCGCGCTGCCCTACACGACCTTCGATCCGAACACCGCGAGCGGGGCGGACGTCCCGATCGAGGAACGTTCGGCGGAGGAGCTGACTCATCTCTCCGACGGGACCGGCACCGTGCAGGTTACGCAAAGCCCCGCCGCGAATCCGGCGTTCGACGTGACGCCGGCGCGGCTGGTGACCGCCTACATCACCGAACGCGGCGTTCTCGACCGCATCTGATGTTGCGGCTGTCGCCCGCCGTCAGGACCGTGTCGGCGAGGTGCCCGGGGACACTTGGGGGACAGTTACCTAACTGTCCCCCAAGTGTCCCGCGAGCGAGGCGACTTCGCTTCATCTTTCGGTCCGCGCCAGCAGGTCGAGCAGCTCCTGGCGCCAGAATTTCGCCCAGCTGTGGGTGCCGTGGCCGCGCGTGTCGGAGGTGGCGCGAATGAGGATGTAGCGGCCGGTCTTGAGCCGCCGGGCGGCATCCTCGGCGATGCCGTATTCGGCGGGGTTGATGAAATCGTCGCTCGAATTGACCCAGGTGAGCGGCGCCCGGATCCGCTCCAGCCGCGGCGACGGATCGTAGGTCCGCGACGCTTCGATCTGGTAGATGAGGTCGTTGGCGTCGCGGGTCGGCAGGTCCTTCGCGACCCGGTCGACGATATAGGCGTCGGCCGCCTCGCGCGTCGGGAAGGCCTTTTGCAGGTAGAGCGGCGCGAAGCCGGCGATCTGGAGCAGGCTGACCGCGGTGCGCAGGCCCTGCACCGGCTGCTGCGCCGCATAGCGGCCGCCCGCCCAGGCCGGATCGGCGCGGATCCCCTCGATCGCCAGCTTGCGCCACATCCGGTTGTGGCCGGCAATCTCGACGGGCAGGCAGGCCAGGGGCATCAGCGCCCGGGCGAAATCGGGATGGGCCTGGGCCCAGACGAAGCCGTGCATGCAGCCCATCGACGTGCCCATCAGCAGCCTCAGCCGGGTGACTCCGAGCCCCTCGACCAGCATCCGCCGCTGCGCCTCGACCATATCGTCATAATCATATTTCGGAAAAGCCATGCGCAGGCCGTCGCTGGGCTTGGACGATTTGCCATGGCCGATGCCGTCGGGGAGGATGATATAGTAGCGGGCGATGTCGAGCGGCTGGCCGGGCCCGAACAGCTCGCCGGCGAATTGCGGCTGGAGGAACTGGCGGCCCGAGCCGCCGGTGCCGTGCAGCACCATCACCGCATTGGTCACCGCGCCTTTGGCGTCGCGCCGCGGCGTGCCGAGCGTCGCATAATGGATCCTGAGCTCGCCGAGCCGTTCGCCGCTGCCGAAGCGGAAGTCGCGCAGGATCGCGTCGCCTTCCTTGAGCTGCGCCGCATAGTCGGCCTGCGCCGCCGCCGCGCCGCCCCAGGCGAGCGCGAGCAGCCCGATCAGAAGCTTGAGCATCGGCCTTCCTCCTTGCCGGCGGGGCTTTACTGTCGCGGCGGCGCGATGCAATGGCCGCGCCACCAAGGGAGGGTATTTCGATGGAATATGTGGGTCTGGGCATGACGCTGCTCGGCATCTTGTGGGTCGCCGGCTTCGGCTACGCCCATTTCCGCGCGGTCGGCAAAGCCAAGGCGGCCGAGGCCTGGCCGACGGCGACGGGGCGGGTGGTCTCGTGCGAGGTGGTCGAGGAGGAATCCTCCGATCGCGAGGGCGGCACCACCACCTGGTACAATCCCGTCGTCACCTACGCCTATCTTGCCGGCGGCCGCGAGTTGACCGGGCGGCGGCTGCGTTTCGGCAATTATCGCAGCGCCAACCGCCGCAAGGCCGAAGCCGCGCTTGCCCCCTACCCGGTCGGGGCGAGCCCGGCGGTGCGTTACAATCCGGAAAAACCGGAAGAATGCGTGCTGGAGACGCGCAAGCCGGGGCCGATCTACCTGGTCATGGCCCTGTTCGGCTTCCTGTTCATCGGCTTCGGCCTGTTCTGGCGATCGATGCTGGGGTGAAGGCCTGTCCTCCCCATGCAAAGCATGGGAAGGATTTCGGGGTCAGCCCTTCGGATTGACCGGCTTGAGATCGGTGAGCGACAGCCGCTCGTAGCGCGCGGCCCACGGCGAATCGGGCTGCAGCTCGCTCTCCAGATAAGCGGGCTTGAGCACTTCCGGCGGACGCTCGCCGCTGGCGTGCGAGGGCGCCAGAGCCTCGATGTCGAACGCTTCGGCGAACCTCAGCCCGACCTGCCCGTCCTTGCACCAGCGCACCTCGGCGACCGCGAAATTGCCGTCGCCGAGATCGAGCTCGACTTCGGCCCCCGGGCAGAGCTCGCGGCCGCTTTCGACGCGGGCGCCGCCCTCGGAGATGTTGCGCAGGCGCACCGGGATCGAAATGCCGCTCCAATAGAGCGTGCCGCCCCGCAGCAAGGTCTGCCGCGGCTCGCGGTCGACCAGGGGGTCGGCGGCGGTCGCGCCGTCGCTCGCCGGGCCGGGCTGCTCGCAATGGAAGACGGGCCCGCAGCCGCCCGTCTCCCAGAAGATGGTTTCGTTGACGAACTCGAGGCCGACACGGCCCTCGCGGACCCAGCGGACGACGCAGCGGGTGCGGTTGGCATCGGTGAACTCGATGTCGAGCTGCTCGCCGATGCGCGGCTCGATCGGCGCGACGATCATCGCGCCGCGCGACGACACGTTGACCACCTCCACCTCCTGGCGGCGGCGGCGGAAGATGATCGTCGAACGCTCGACGATGCCGAAATGGCGGTCTTCGAGGCGCTGGTCGGTGATTCTCGGTTCCTGGCGCCGGATCGCGATCTTGGTGAGCCCGCCGGGGCTCGGCGCCTCGTTCCGGGCCTTGGCCTTGCGCGCGACCGGCGACGCCGGCGGCTTGTCCCCGGAAAGGATCGTTGAACGGAGCTCGTGCATTGCACCCCCACGGGATCGGCTGTTTCGCCGCCCTCATCGCATAGAAATGATTACCGAATTGCTAGCCGAACCCGTTGAGGATGCTTGCCGATGCCGCCGCCGCAGCTGAATCTGTTCGCCGGCGCGCCGGCCATGCCCGCGGGTCTCGGCTACGCCGCGGAGTTCGTCGGCGCGGACGAGGCGCGGGCGCTCGCCGGGCGGATCGCCGGCCTGCCCTTCAAGCCGTTCGAGTTCCACGGCTTCACCGGCAACCGCCGCACCGTCTCGTTCGGCCTCCATTACGCCTTCGACGGCAGCGGCCTCGGGCAGGCCGAGCCGATCCCCGACTGGCTGCAGCCGGTGCGCGCCCGCGCCGCCGCCTGGGCCGGCCGGGCGGCGGAGGCGTTCGTCCATGCGCTGGTGATCGAATATCCGCCCGGCGCCGGCATCGGCTGGCACCGCGACCGCCCGGTGTTCGGCGACGTCATCGGCATCTCGCTGCTCGCCCCCGCGAGGCTGCGCTTCCGCCGCCGGGCCGGAACCCGGTGGGAGCGCTTCACGCTGGCCGCCGAGCCCCGCTCCGCCTATCTCCTGCGCGGCGAGGCGCGCCACTCATGGGAGCACAGCATCCCCCCACTGGACAGCCTGCGCTATTCGGTGACTCTGAGGACGCTGAGGGAATGAAGCCTGGGGCGAAGGCCCGTATCGAAGTCAGCTGTAAAAGATGTGCAGCCCGATCTGGGTCTGGCGGGTGAGGCGCTTGCCCCAGCTCGGCGAGACGTAGGTGGCGTGATACCACAGCACCCCCGACGGGAGCGTGCCGGCGAGCTTCTGGCGGGCGATGCTGGCGATCGCCACCGCCGTCCTCCACGCCTCCGAATTGCGGTCGGCGCGCGGGAAGCGGCCATGGCGGATGAAGGAGAATTGCGCCTTCTGGGTGATGACCGCGCACAGATCCGCCGGATAGCGGCCCGAGGCGGCGCGGTTCATCACCACTTCGGCGACGGCGAGCTGGCCCTCGATCGGCTCGCTGCGCGCCTCGAAATAGACCGCATTGGCGAGGCATTCCTGCTCGCGGTCGGGGGTGACGAAGCCGGCATGGGTGAGCACGAGGTCGGCCAGGCGGCCGGCCTGCGGGACCGGGGCGGCGACCGGCATTTCCGGCCTGGGCGTCACCAGCGAGGTCACGCTCGCCCACATCTTGGCGAACAAATTGGGGTCCGTCATCGTCGACGGCGCCGGCGCCGCGGCGACGGCGGCCGGGACGGCAACCGCGGTTTCGCCGGCGCTGGCGGGGGCGGAGTAACTGGGCCCCGCGACGAGCGCAAAGGCAGCCGCGGCGAAGCCCGCGGCGCGAACGATCCGGTTCATTCAATCTCTTGTCTATGCGGCCGGCTGATCCCCCGGATGCGAGAACCGCACCCCGATCGCCCCCCGTCTCGAGCGCCCGCCAGCCTTCAAAAGGCTCGGGGCGGGCCCGCTCTCGCTACTAAGCTGAGGGGCAGATGGTCGAACGGGGGAGGCTTGGCAAGCCGCCGCGCGGCGGTTCGCGATGAGCCGTGTGACTCGGGGGACACGCCGAGGAGAAAACTCGCATGGCGCTGGAACTTTTAAGAAAATCGTCTTTTTTCAAATACCTGGAACGGAGACATTGTTACTCTCGGGGATCGCGCCGGCCGACGCCGGCTGTTCGCCGGCAATCACCTTGACGAACGCGCTCTGCACCCAGCCCGACCGGCACGGCCCGTCATAGTCGCGCCGGCGGGTCACCGGCTCCGACACGCCGCAATTTTCGGCGAGGGTGCCGCCTTCGTCGAAGACGATGCCGAACCATTTCTGGTCGAGGCTGCGGGTGCAGATGAAGAAGCGGGCGCCGGCCGCGACGCTGCCGATCTCGCGGGCATTTTCGAACGGCGCCCAGCGCACCGGCAGCGCCTCGCCGGCCTTCAGCTTGCGGGTCGTCCCGGCGGCGCTGCACGCGGAGAAGTTCGGCCCGAGCTCGCCGATCCGCACCGGCTGCGCGGCGGCGGTGACGGTGTCGGCGGAGCTGTTGCCGGCGTCGTCGGCGGCGCGGTTGGCGATCTTCGCCGGCTCCCCGCAGGAGGCCAGGGCCAGGCCCAGGAGGAGAAGCGCGCGCCGCATGGCGCTCCTTGTGGCGCGCCGCGCGGGAAAAATCTACGCTCGCCGCGAAGGGAGCCCCGAATGGACTATTGGCTGATGAAGTCCGAGCCCGGCAGCTACAGCTGGGACGATCTCGTCCGCGACGGCGGCACCGAATGGGACGGCGTCCGCAACCCCGCCGCCCGCCTCCATCTGCGCGCGATGAAGGCCGGCGACGAGGCCTTGTTCTACCATAGCGGCGACGAACGCGCCGTCGTCGGCGTCATGCGCATCGCCCGCGCGGCGCAGCCCGATCCGAAGGACGCCAATTGGGTTTCGGTCGCGGTCGAGCCGCTGCGCCCCCTCGGGCCGGTGACGCTGAAGGCGATCAAGGCCGAGCCGCGCCTCGCCGGGATGGAGCTGATCCGCCAGTCCCGGCTGTCGGTGGCGCCGGTCAGGACGGAAGAATGGGCGGCGATCCTGGACATGGCGGCGAAGCCGCGATGAGCGTCGCGCCGCCGCGAAGCCGGACGCCGCCGGGGCGACCCTCCGCCCCCTGACCGCGCCGCTATGGCGGTCCCGGGCGGCCCCGGTCCGCCGCCGCCGCGGCGCCCGAACCGCCCTTCGCGGCCCCGGCCTGGGGGACCCCGCCTGCCCGCTTGCGGCCGCCGCGCGCGCGGCCGCCGCCGGCCCCGGCCGGGCCGTCCGGCGCCGCCTGCGCCTCGATCGCGGCGAGCGCCGGCGGCATCTCGGCGCCGGCCAGCTGCCACGGCGCCTCCCCCTCAGCGAACGGCACGAACTCCTCGATCGCCATCGGCGGCTCGAGCGCGCCGATGGCGACCGCCTGGTGCAGGTCGGCTCGGACGAAGGGCTCGCCGGGATCGTCGGCCGCCGCCTCGACCGCCGCCATCCCGCCTCGATCGTAGGCGGCGTCTGCCGCCCGCGCACGCTCCGCGCACGCCTCCAGCGCCGCCGCGATCGCTGCCGCCGCCTCCGCATCGAGCTGGACGCCCTCGAAGCCGTTGAGGACCGCCGCCGCCGAATCGCCGCGCGCGCCGCGCTCGTCGTCATTGGCGGCCAGTCCCGAGCCTGAAGAGGCGGGACCGGCGATCACCGTCCGGACGGTGGTCGTCGCCGCCTCGGCCCCCGCCGCCCCGTCCGCCGCGCCGGCGCTTGCCCGGGTCGAGAAATAGTTGATCGTGGTGCGCTTGCCGTTCGCGTCCTGGCCGTAGTGGCGCAGGCAGAACATCAGCAATTTGTCGTTATATTTGCGCCGGAACCCCATCAGCTTCCCGCCCGAGAACACCGGCACCAGCTCCCCCTCGATCGCCCGCTGGAAGGCGACGTCCTTCAGCTTCGGCACCGCGAAGTCGAGCGCCGCGTCCCACGCCCGCCGGAAGCTCTCCGCCCCCGGCGCGCGCCTCAGCTCGTAGCAATTGGTCTGGGCGATATTGACCCTGCGCGCCGCCCGCTCGACGCACCCCGTCTCCGCCAGCGCCGCGATGAACGCCCGCTGCCGCTCCGGCGTCCACCCGTCATGGCGGAAGCGCCGCGGCACCGGCGTGAAGTCGAGCGCCGAGCCCGGCACGGGGCGGGGCGCTGGGACAGGCTGGCTGGTCATGGGATCCTCCTCGAGTCGCGGCCAATCGACCAGCTTATGGCTCGGCAAGGGGGCTGTAGGAAAGCGTTTTGTTTCTTGTTTGTTCTGAACGACTCGGACCCGCCGGCCTTATTTCCAGGGATCGATCAAGCAATCCAGTGCAGCCTCGGAGCACCGCTGGATTGCCGCGTCGCTTCGCTCCTCGCAATGACGGCCGGCACGCAAGCTGTGTACCCTACTCATCGACGCCCCCAAAGCCACCGGACTCAACCAGACCCAAGTCAAGGCGGGAAGGGAGGTTGGAGCTTGTGCCATGTTTCGTGCGCGGGCAGAGGCCGGCAAGGCCTGACAGGAGCAAGCGCCGTGTCCAGACGTAACTCCGTGGCCTTGGCCGTCAGCGCCATGGTCGATGCCGTCAATCGCGGCGATTTCGCCGCGGCGCTCGCCGCCTTCACCGAAACGCCGGTCATCGTCGAGGATATCGCGCCGTTCCGCTGGCAGGGCGCCGGCGCGCCCTCGGCCTGGCTGGCGGCAATGGGCGCGAACGCAGCGCGACTCGAGGCTCGCTCGATAAAGATGACGCTCGGGCAGGCCACTCGAATCGATGTGGAGGCCGGGTCCGCTTACGCGCTGTTCCCAGGCGGCCTGTCCCTGGCGACGGCGAAAGGCGACCTCGTTTCCAAGGGCATTTTGACGCTCACGCTCAATGAGGAGGATGGTCTGTGGCTGATCGATACGCTCGTGTGGAGTGGTCCCGAAACTGCTCCTCGCTGAGTGTAGCCTCGGCCTATCTACAGCAGCGCCAGCCTCACCGCGACTTCGTCCTCAGCCTCAAGCCCCTCGGCGCGGCAGATGGCTTTCTTGACCGGCAGGAACCAGGTGCCGCCCTTCTGCGGGAAGACCGAGGTCGACCAGCGGCTGCCGCCGACCGCCGCCTGGACCTTGACCGAGCCGAACCCGCGCCGCCGGCCGAGCTCGAGCCTTCGCACCAGCTCGTGCGCGGCGATCGCTTCGGCGGCCGCCCCCTCGATCCTCACATAGCCGATGTCGCCATATTGCTCGGTCCGCCAGACGCTGAGCGGCGCGGTGAAGCGGACGGCCTCGGCCTCCTGCTCGCTCACGAAAAGACGGCCGCGACCTCGTCGGCGGAGGGCTGGTCGCCTTCGCGCGGGTCGTAGCCGTAGCTGTTCTCCCCGGCGGTGCCGGGCGTGAGCGTCATGATCAGGAAGAAGATCCAGCCGGCCAGCGGGATGAACGAGAGCAGGAACAGCCAGCCGGTCTTGTCATGGTCGTGCACCCGGCGCACGCCCGCCGACATCGAGGCGACGAGGATGAACGCCATGAACAGCACCAGCACCACCGCCATGGCGCCGTTGATCACGATCGAGTGGAACAGCTCGATCAGCATCCCGGTCAGGAACATCAGCGCGATATAGGCGGCGACCAGCTGGACCTGGAACAGCCAATATTCGCGCCGGGTCGCCCGCCCGGAAAAATTGAATGACTGCCGCCAGGGCCGGAAGACCCAGTGCATATATCGCCCCCCTCGCCGGCCACGATAGCCGCCGGGCTCGAAATTCCCAGCGTTAATTGCGGCTTAGGCCGCCTCCGCCTTTGCGAAACCGGCGCTTGGCTCATGCGGGTCGAGATGCCGCTTCCTCAGCCTTATGCCAATTCGTCGTCCTCGATACAGGCGATCGCCTGCTCCAGCGTCATCCGCTCCGGCGGCTTAGCCGCGCTGATTGTAATGATAGCGGCACTGCAGGATTCCGAGGACCCGATCGTCGCCCTTTCCGGCCGCGCGATAGACCATTCGATGTTCGCCATCGATTCGCCGCGACCACCAGCCCGCCAGGCTATCACGCAGCGGCTCCGGCTTGCCGATACCGCGAAAGGGTGATCGGCGGGCGTCCTGGATCAGTGTGTTCAATCGTGTGAGGATCTTGGGATCGTGGGCGGCCCAACGCAGGTACTGTTCCCATGCCTTGGGCAGGAAGACGACCTTCACTTGGGCTTGAACATCTGGGACGCTTCATCCCACTCCACTTCTATCCCCTCGCAGCGCTCCGCCTCCGCCAAAGCCTCCTCCAACTGGCGCGCGTTAGCGGGGCTCGACAGCAGGTGGAGCGTTTCCATGATGCTGTCGTAATCCGACTGGGCGATCATCACGACCGGCTCATGTCCCTGGCGGGTGACCAGAACCGGAGCGCGGTCGTCCACCGCGCGGTCCATGAAATGCGCCAGGCGCTTGCGGAGATCGGTGAAGCTAACGTGTATCATGTGTACATATGAACGTACACACCCCCCCGCCGTCAACGGCTAAGCCGCCTCCGCCTTCCTCGCCCGACGCTTGGCTCCGGCCCCCCTCCGTCATCCCGGACTTGATCCGGGATCCACGAACCCGGGCGTCTCCGTTTTGACAGGGGCGGCGTCCATGGATTCCCGCTTCAGCGGGAATGACGGAAGCCGCTACCAGATCCGCTCCACCCCGAAGGCGTCGAACAGCGTCTCGTTGGACACGATCGGCACCCGCTCGATGCGAGCCTGCGCGATCAGCAGGCGGTCGAACGGGTCCCTGTGCGGAATTTCGAGGCTGCCGGCGAGCGAGGCATGCGCTAGCGAGATAGAGAGCGGCGTGCAGTCGATTTCCGCGATGGTCGCTTCGAATGCTTCCGCCAGCGCGGCCGAGCCGGGCAGCTTGCCCAGCCTGAACTTAAGACAGATTTCGTACGCGGAGACGGCGCTGACCAGCTTCTCCGTCTCGACTGCGTCGAGCGCTTCGGCGGCACGCCGCGAGAGCCGCGGGTTGTCCTCCAGCACCCAGAGCAGGGTGTGCGTGTCGAGCAGCAGCCTCAAATCTTGCCGTCGTACCAGAGGGCGAGCTCCTCCTCGGAAAGCGGCTCGAAGAAGCTCTCGTCGAAGCTGATCTTGCCTTTGAGAGCGCCGAGCAACGGCTTCTTCTTCGGCGGCGCGGGCGGCACGATACGGGCCACGACCCGGTTGCGGTTCGTGATCTCGATCTCGCGCCCCTTGGCGATCTCCCGCAGCAGCCGCGAGAGATGGGTCTTGGCCTCGTGAACGCTGACGCTGGTCATGTCCGCTATCTAGTCAAGTAGATGACTAAGTCAAGCCGGCTCCGGCTTGCGCCTCTACAGCAGCTCCAGCCGCACCGCGACCTCGTCCTCCGCCGCCAAGCCCTCGGCGCGGCAGATGGCTTTCTTGACCGGGAGGAACCAGCCGCCGCCCTTCTGGGGGAAGACGGAGGTCGGCCAGCGGCTGGCGCCGATCGTCACCTCGACCCTGACCGAGCCGAACCCGCGCCGCCGGCCGAGCTCGAGCCTTCGCATCAGCTCGTGCGCGGCGATCGCTTCGGCCGCCGGGCCTTCGATCGTCACATAGCCGATGTCGCCATATTTCTCGGTCCGCCAGACGCTGAGCGGCGCGGTGAAGCTGACGGTCTCGGGCTCCTGTGCGGGCAGGTCCATGCTCCGGCCTTCACGATGTCGGCCTTGCCGACGCGCTCGCCGGAGCGCAGCGGCCGGCCGGCATCCATTGCGTTCCGTACAGATGATGGGCGGGACCATGGTCCTGAACGAATACATGCTTGAAGGTCACCGCCGCGCCGATCGCCCGGCCTTCAGGCAGCGAGAGCCTGAACCGGCAAAGCGCCCGGTTGTGATGGCGGCCGGTGAAGCGGCAACGAAGATTGCTGACGCCATATTCGCGCATGTCCGTGCCGCCGGTCGCATTGCCTTCGTCGTCGACGCTGGGCGGGCGGTAACCCGGCGACGTCACGAGATCGTAGGCGGCGCACGACGACTCGACCTCCCGAGCCGTCGGGAGCGCGCAAGCCGGCGGGTTGTCGCGAAGGGCTTCCGGCTGCCGGTGATCCATCGCCGCGGCAATGCCACACCGGCCCGAAGGGACGCGGGCGGTTGCACTTTCGTCCGCGGTTGCAATGCAAGCGAGACCGGCGACGGCGACAGGCAGAAGCCAGGTCAGGCGAAATGGCGAAGCCGGCGGCATCCCGGCATGTTCGCACAGCCGCGAATGGCCCGCAATTGATCGAGCTAAGCCGCCTCCGCCTTGCATTTCTGCCGCTTGCGTTCGTGCGGGTCGCGGTAGCGCTTCCTCAGCCGTATCGACTTCGGTGTCACTTCGACCAGCTCGTCGTCCTGGATGTAGGCAATCGCCTGTTCGAGCGTCATCCTTTTGGGCGGGGTCAGGCGGATGCTCTCGTCCTTGCCGCCCTGGGCCCGGTAGTTGGGTCGGCTACCCGGATGACCTCATTCCGCTGAGGGATCAGGCTCGGGCAAGCTCAGATAGATGAGGGTGAAAAAGCTGTAGGCCGCGAACCGGAAGGCGCCCTCGAGCGCGCCTCGCGGGCCTTCGCTCTGCCCCATCAGGATGAGAGTCCCGCCAAGCACCTGGAAGAGCAGGAACCAGACCAGCACCGCCGTCCCGGCTCCGAGCAGGGCAAATCTCTTTGCGGCCATGAAGCTGCGTTGGTCGGCCTTGCGGGCGCTCCACATCCTGAAGACGCCGAAGAGCGCCATCCCTCCCGCGGCGCCTTCGCCGGCGACTATCGCGATCAGCACCAGAGTCGCCAGGGCCGGGCTGGTGATCGCCGGGATCAGATGGTTGGGGTAGCCGGCCTGGTCCGCCTGACTCAGCGTGTAGGCGACCGCTCCGTGGGCGATGTCCCAGTTGAGAAGGTTGTTGGCGAACCACAAACCCGCCAGCAGGCCGACCGCCAGCGCGAACGCCATCTTCAAGAACCGCTGTTCCATGCCGGATCCCCGACACGGCTCTTAGCAGCGCGCCGGCGCGGTGGCAAAGCCGCCCGGCCGCTAAGCCGCCTCAGCCTTCCTCGACGCGCGCTTCCTCTCGTGCGGATCGAGATACCGCTTCCGCAGCCTTATGCTCCGCGGAGTCACCTCGACCAGTTCGTCGTCCTGGATGTAGGCGATCGCCTGCTCCAGAGTCATCCGCTTCGGCGGGGTGAGGCGGATGCTCTCGTCCTTGGGGCCGGAGGCTCTGAAGTTGGTCAGCTGCTTGGACTTCAGGGGATTGACCTCGAGGTCCTGCGGCTTGGCGTTCTCGCCGATGATCATCCCTTCATAGAGCTTCTCGCCCGGGGAGATGAACAATATGCCGCGCTCCTCCAGCGCGTTGAGCGCATAGGCGACCGCCTCGCCCTGCTCCATCGAGATCAGGACGCCGTTCTGGCGGCCGGTGATCGGCCCTTTGTAGGGGCCGTAGCGCTCGAACAGCCGGTTCATGACGCCGGTGCCGCGGGTGTCGGACAGGAACTCGCCATGATAGCCGATCAGGCCGCGCGACGGCGCCGAGAAGGTGAGGCGGGTCTTGCCGCCGCCCGACGGGCGCATGTCGGTCATCTCGCCCTTCCTCTGCGCCATCTTCTCGACGACGGTTCCGGCATGTTCCTCGTCGACGTCGACGACGACCGTCTCATAGGGCTCCTCGCGGCCGTTAGGGCCGTCGCGGTAGAGGACTCGCGGCCGGCTGATCGACAGCTCGAAGCCCTCCCGCCGCATCGTCTCGATCAGCACGCCCAGTTGCAGCTCGCCGCGGCCCGCCACTTCGAAGGCGTCCTTCTCGGCGCTCTCGGTGAGGCGGATGGCGACGTTGGTCTCGGCCTCGCGTTCGAGCCGGTCGCGGATCACCCGGCTCTGCACCTTGTCGCCGTCGCGGCCGGCATAGGGGCTGTCGTTGACCGCGAAGCTCATCGCCAGAGTCGGCGGGTCGATCGGCCGGGCGGCGATCGGCCGGGTCACCGCCGGCTCGGCGATGGTGTTGGAGACGGTCGCCCGGGTGAGGCCGGCGATGGCGACGATGTCGCCCGCCTGGGCGCTCTCGACCGGAACCCGCTCGAGGCCCCGGAAGGCGAACACCTTGGTGGCTCGGCCTTCCTCGACCAGCCTGCCGTCGACGTCGAGCGCCTTGATCGGGGCGTTGACCTCGAGCCGGCCGCTCTCGATCCGGCCGGTGAGGATACGGCCGAGGAACGGATCGCGGTCGAGCAGCACGCCGATCATCCGGAACGGCCCGTCCGGATTGGCCTCGGGCGGCGGGATGTGGCTGACGATCGTGTCGAACAGGGGCGTCAGGTCACCCGACCGGACGTCGTCGCCATGGCCCGCATAGCCGGCGCGTCCCGAGGCGTAGAGTGTCGGAAAATCGAGCTGCTCGTCGCTTGCCTCCAGGGTCAGGAACAATTCGAACACTTCGTCGAGCACTTCGGCCGGGCGGGCGTCGGGGCGGTCGATCTTGTTGACGACGACGATCGGCCTCAGCCCCAGGGCCAGCGCCTTGCCGGTGACGAACTTGGTCTGCGGCATCGGCCCTTCGGCGGCGTCGACCAGCAGGATGACTCCGTCGACCATCGACAGGATCCGCTCGACCTCGGCGCCGAAATCGGCGTGGCCGGGCGTGTCGACGATGTTGATGTGGGTGCCGCGCCATTCCACGGACGTGCATTTGGCGAGGATGGTGATGCCCCGCTCTTTCTCGAGGTCGTTCGAATCCATCGCCCGCTCCTCGACGCGCTGGTTGTCGCGGAAGGTGCCGGACTGGCGGAACAGCTGGTCGACCAGCGTCGTCTTGCCGTGATCGACGTGCGCTATGATCGCCACGTTGCGGAGGCTCATTTCAGGATAACTCTCGGGTGAGGAAAAGGTCGCCGCGGCCATAAGCACGACAATGTGGCGCGGCAAGGGCAGGATCGGGATTTGTCCTCCCTGCCGCGCAGCCGGCGGCGACGGGGAGAACGGGCGTCCCCCGTCAACAAAGAATTAACCATGGCCTGCCACACCGGTCCCCAACGTTCGATCGACGGGGGGATGCCGGTGCAGGGAGTGAAGAAACGCGAGCGGATCGAGGCGCCGGTCGGCTTCGTGCCGCAGGCCGCCGCCGAGCTCGAGCTGACCATCGTCATACCCTGCCTCAACGAGGCCGAGACCCTGGCCGAGGTGGTCGACCGGGCGCGCCGCTTCCTCCACGCCTACGCCATCGCCGGCGAAATCGTCGTCGCCGACAACGGCTCGACCGACGGCTCGACCGCCATCGCCATCGGCGCCGGGGCGCGGGTCGTCCCCGTCGCCGAGGCCGGCTACGGCGCGGCGCTGCGCGGCGGCATCGAGGCGGCGCGCGGCACCTTTGTCGCGATGGGCGATGCCGATTGCAGCTACGATTTCATGGGCCTGATGCCGTTCCTCGAGCGGCTGCGCGCCGGCACCGAGCTGGTCGTCGGCAACCGCTTCCTCGGCGGCATCGGCAAGGGCGCGATGCCGCCATTGCACCGCTATCTCGGCAATCCGGTGCTGTCGCTGGCCGGGCGCCTGTTCTTTTCGGCGCCGGTCGGCGACTTCCATTGCGGCCTGCGCGCCTTCCGCCGCGACGCCGTGCTGGCGCTCGGCCTGTCCTCGCCGGGCATGGAATATGCCTCGGAGATGATCGTCAAGGCGCAGCTTGCCGGCCTCTCCATGGCCGAGGTGCCCGTCACCCTCAGCAAGGACGGCCGCTCGCGCCCGCCCCATCTGCGCAGCTGGCGCGACGGCTGGCGCCATTTGAAATTCCTGCTGCTGTTCGCCCCGCGCTGGCTCTACCTCTATCCGGGCCTCGGCCTGTTCGCCCTGAGCTTCGCCGCCTTCCTCGGCCTGCTCCCCGGCGACGTCGCGCTCGGCAGCGTCCGCTTCGGCGTCCATTCGCTCCTGTTCGCCGGCGCCGGCATGCTGATCGGCGCGCAGCTGATGAGCTTCGGCCTGCTCGCCAGCCTGTTCGGCGTGCGCGAGCGCTACTGGTCCGCCGGCCGCGGCCTCGACCGGATCCGCGCTTTGCTGACCATCGACAAGGCCTGCCTCGCCGGCGGCGCGATGATGCTGGCCGGCCTCGCCGGCGCCGTCGTCGCCTTGGCGTCCTGGGCGGGCGGCGGCTTCAGCGACATGGATCCGGACATGCTGATGCGCCTCTCCATTCCCTCCGTCCTCTCGGCCGGTCTCGGCCTGCAGCTCATGCTCACGTCCTTCCTGCTCGAGCTGCTTTCCCACCCCGCCCGCCAGCCGCAAAGGTGATCCGATGAGCTTCCTCCAACGCCTTCATGGCCGGGTTCACGACAAAGCGGTGTTCGGACGGCGGATCGAGGTGCTGGCCCGCACCCTCGCCGATTTCATTCCGGCCGACGCCCGGGTGCTGGACATCGGCTGCGGCAGCGGCACGCTGGCCAAGCGGATCATGGCGCTTCGCCCCGACGTCCGGATCGAGGGGATCGACGTGCTGGTCCGTCCGGCGACCGAGATTCCGGTCGCCCGGTTCGACGGCGACAACATTCCCTGGCCGGACGACCATTTCGACATCGCCCTGTTCGTCGACGTGCTTCACCATACCGAGGCGCCGGCGCGGCTGCTCGCCGAGGCGAAGCGGGTGTCGAAGGGCGGGATCGTGATCAAGGACCATTTCCGCGAAGGCGCCTTCGCCGACACCACCCTGCGCTTCATGGACTGGGTCGGCAACGCCGCTCACGGCGTCGTCCTGCCCTACAATTATCTGTCCGATCCGGAATGGCGCGGCCTCTGGTCCGACCTCGGCCTGAAGGTGGAGCGGCTGACCGACAAGGTCGGCCTCTATCCCGCCCCGTTCAGCTGGCTGTTCGACCGCCGCCTGCACTTCGTCGCCCGCCTCGCCTAGTCCGTCGATGACGCAGATCGCCGCCGTGTCGAGCGCGATGCCAGCCCGAGCCTCGCCGATGCGACGCCTCGCCGGCAGCCCGAATCTGTGCTTTTGGGCGGCCGGGCTGCTCGTCTACGGCCTTGCCGCCTGGTATTTCGCGAGCGGCCATTTCCTCAATCAGAGCTCGCGCGACCTGTGGCAGCATCTGGCCACGCTGCGCGCGCTGATCGAAAATCCCTTCGATCCGGCCAATCCTTTCGTGGCGACGGCCGAAGGCTCGCGGCACTTCCATCCTTATTGGGTGTCGGTCGCCCTTCTCGCCAAGACGGTCGGCTGGAACGAATGGCAGGCGATCGCCTTCGCCGGCTTCGTCAGCGCCACGACCCTGCTCGCCGGCATCCACGCCTTCGGCCGCGCCTTCTACCGGACGCCGTGGGGTCCGCTCGCCTTGCTCGTCGCGATGAGCCTGGGCTGGTCGCTGCCGGTCAGCCATACCGGCTATCATTCGCTCGGCACCCTGATCGAGGGCGTCGCCTATCCCGCCACTTTGCTGATCGGGCTGTCGCTGCTGCTCTGGGCG
The DNA here is from genome assembly GCA_036378975.1 of Allosphingosinicella sp. GTDB lineage: Bacteria > Pseudomonadota > Alphaproteobacteria > Sphingomonadales > Sphingomonadaceae > Allosphingosinicella. The sequence continues at coordinate 150,589 of DASUVK010000060.1, forward strand.
CTGGTGATCCGGATCCTCGAGCGGAGCGCGCCGGCCTGGCCGATCGTGCCGCTGGCCGCCTTCATGTTCGCCACCCACCAGCTCGGCGCCGGCATCGGCTTCCTGGCGGCAGGCTGTTTCATCCTGCTGTGGCCCGAGGGGAGCCTGCGCGCCCGCGCCGCCATCGCCGCCGCGATCGCCGGCGGCCTCCTGCTTGCGGCGGCCTGGCCCTATCACAGCCCGTTCGAAGCGATCGCCCGCACCGGCAACCCGAGCTGGAGCGGCGGCATCGACTTTTACGGGCCGACGGAGATGTTCGGCGCCTTCGTGCCCGCCCTGGCCGGCCTGTGGGGCCTGCGCCACCCCCGCTTCGCCCGCGCCGCGCCGCCGGTGCTCGCCGCCTTCGCCGCGTTCGCCGGGATCTTCGCGCTCGGCGGCTTCGGCCTGCTCATCGCCACCCGCTTCGTCATGCCGGCCGTGCTGATGCTCCATATCGGCCTCGGCGCCCTGCTGCTGGTGCTCGCCCGCGACTGGCCGACGCTGTGCCGGCCGGCGCAGCTCGCGCTGTTCGCGCTCGCCGCGGCGTTGCTGCAGATCTTCGCCTTGTTCGCTTACACGACTCTCACCGCCGAGCGGCTCGTCGCCCGCAAGATGGGCAGCGCCTATGACGCCGCTCTGGCCTTGACTCGCGACATCCCCGATTCCCGGCCGGTCGCCGCCTACGACGTCGCCGCCTGGCCGATCGTCGCCACCGGCCAGCGCGTCGTCTCGGTGCCGTGGCCCGAGCCGATGATCGACGGTCTCGCCGCCCGCCAGGCCGCCGCCGAACGCCTGTTCGACCCGGCGCTCAACCGCGGCCAGCGCCTCCGCCTCGCCCGTGCGTGGGGCGCCACCACGCTGGTCCTCGACAGGAAGGGCCCGCTCCGCCGGCCGATGCCCGAAGGCCTGCTGGAGGCGCTGGAGGCGCAGTCGGTCCGCCGCGCCGAATCGGGACGGTTCCTACGCTTCGACCTGGAATGATCCCGTCGCCCCGGCGACGGCATTACCGCACCGCCCGCTCCAGCACCTCGACGCCCCGGGCCAGCGCGCGTTGCTCGCTGTCCGCCAGCCGCCGCAGCCGCTCGCGCAGCGCCCGCACCCGCCGTTCGCGTCCGCCTTCGAGCCGCCGCCGGCCCTCCTCGGTCGCGGCGATCCGGACCTTGCGGCGATTGTCGGGATCGGCCTCGCGCGTGGCGAGCTCGTCCTTCACCAGCCCCTCGACGATGCGCGACATGGTCGGCGCCCGGACCTCCTCGGCGGTGGCCAGCTCGGCGAGCGACATCGGCCCGCCGAAGACCAGCACCGACAAAGCCGACAGCCGCGGCGGGCTGATGCCGGTGTGGCGGTCCTCCCGCCGGACCATGCGCAGCAGCCGGATCGCCGCCGCATGGAGGCCGCTCGCCATGTCGTGCAGCTGGTCGTCGTTCAAGGCGCTTGCTCCTTATTGTTAGCTGTGCTAATGGTTGTTCGTATACAATAATTAGCACAGCTATAGGAGGAAGCGGAAGCATGGTTCCCATCCGCCTCGCCCAAGTCGCGATCGTCGTCGACGATCTGGATCGTGCCAAGAGCTTTTACGGCGACGTGCTCGGGCTGCCGCACCTGTTCGACGCCCCGCCCGGGCTCGCTTTCTTCCAGTGCGGGGAGACGAGACTGATGCTGAGCCGGCCGGAAGGGCCGGAGACGGCCGGAAGCTCGATCCTCTATTACGGCGTCGAGGACGTCGAGGCGGCCTATGCGTCGATGAAGGCAAAAGGCGTCGGGTTCGAGGAACCGCCCCGCAGGATCGCCGAGGTCGACGGCAAGCCCATCCACCTCGCTTTGTGCCGCGACACCGAGGGCAATCTCCTCGGCCTGATCAGCGGGTAACGGCCGCGCCTCCCCCCGGGGCAAGGGGGAGACGCGGCCTGCCCCGTCAGTTGAGCTGACGGAGGTCCCGATTCCTCGCGGAGAATTCATGTTCCGCCGAGAGCAAATCTGCTCTGGTGAAGGCGATGAAGGCAGCCGAGGCCGGCGCGGTCCGGGTGGGGACGGTAATCACGTCGGCCATCGGCGATCTCCTTGCGTTCCGAATCACTGGAACACAATGAGAACAGTCCAAACCCTATTTTGCAAATCCTATTCGTCGAACCTGTGCGGTTCAGGGGTGGAGCCACAGGCGCAGCGCCCAGGCGGCGGCGGCGACGCTCGCCATCCCCGCCGCCCACAGCCCGACGAACCAGGCGAGTCGCCTAATGATAGCCTTCCTCGCCGACCTTCCCCCGGAACACCCAGTAGGACCAGGCGGTGTAGCCGAGGATGAGCGGGATGAGGACAAGCGCGCCAGCCAGCATGAAGGCCTGGCTCGACGGCGGCGACGCCGCCTGCCAGATCGTCACCCGTCCCGGGATGACGTCGGGCCAGATCGAGATGCCGAGGCCGACGAGGGTCAGTCCGAACAAGGCCAGCGACCACAGGAACGGCGCCCAGTCCGGGCCGCGTCCGAGGCTGCGCCAGCCGAACCAGGCCGCGGCGGCGACGAGCAGGGGCATGGGCAGCGACACCCAGATGCCGGGATGGGCGAACCAGCGCTCGAAATATTGCGGCTCGACGAACGGGGTGGCGAGGCTGACCAGGCCGATCGCGGCGAGCAGCCCGGGCAGCAGGAGGCGCGCCAGCCGCCGCGCCTGTGCCTGCAGCGGCCCGCTCGTCTTCCAGATCAGCCAGCCGGCGCCGAGCAGGGCGTAGCCGACCACCAGGCTCGCGCCGGCGAGCAGGCTGAACGGCGTCAGCCAGTCCCACCAGCCGCCTCCATAATGCCGGCCCGAGACGCTGATCCCCTGGATCAGCGCGCCGAGCGTGATGCCCTGGGCGAAGGTCGCGACCAGCGACCCCGCGAAGAAGCCGGCGTCCCACCATTTGCGGTGGCCGGCGTCGCGCCAGCGGAACTCGAAGGCGACGCCGCGGAAGACGAGGCCGAGCAGCATCGCGATCAAAGGCGCGTAAAGCGCCGGCAGGATGATCGCATAAGCGAGCGGGTAAGCGGCGAGCAGGCCGCCGCCGCCGAGCACCAGCCAAGTCTCGTTGCCGTCCCACACCGGCGCGATCGCGTTCATCGCCTTGTCCCGCTCCTTGCCGACCGGGAAGAGCGGGAACAGGATGCCGATGCCGAGGTCGAACCCGTCCATCACCACATAAGCGGCGACCGCGAAGGCGATGAGGAAGGCCCAGATCACGGTGAGATCGATCATCGCGTCGCCCCGGCGCAGGCTGGGGGCCTAGCGGGTGAAAGATGCGGGCGGTTCTCACCCGCCGGGATGCCAGCCTTCGCTGGGATGACGGCGAAATTCATTCCTCCCTCCTTTTGGCCACCGCGGCCGCCGGCGTGATCCCCGCGGTGCGGATCGGCGCCTCGGGCTCGTCGTCCTGCCCCTCACCGGGCACCCGCGCCATCAGCCGCAGGAGGTAGACCGTCCCCGCCCCGAACACGGCGAAATAGACGATGACGAAGGCGATCAGCGAGCCGGTCACGGCCGGCGCCGCGATCGGCGACACCGCGTCCTTGGTCCGCAGCAGCCCGTAAATCACCCAGGGCTGCCGTCCCACCTCGGTCGTCACCCAGCCGGCGATCACCGCGACGAACCCGGCCGGCCCCATCGCCAGGGCGAAACGGTGCAGCCAGCGCCAGCCGTAGAGCCGCTTGCGCCACCGGGCGAGCAGGCTCCACAGGCCGAGCGCGGCCATCAGGAAGCCCAATGCGACCATGATCCGAAACGACCAGAAGATGATCCGCGACGGCGGCCGGTCCTGCCTGGGGATGGTGTCGAGCCCGGCCATCGGCGCGTTCATGTCGTGCTTGAGCCCGAGCGAACCCATTTTCGGCAAGGCGACGGCGTAATCCACCCGCTCCGCCTCATCGTCGGGCAGGCCGATCACGATCCAGGGCGCGCCGTCCGGATAGCTTTTGAAATAGCCTTCGATCGCCATGATCTTGGCCGGCTGGTGCTCGAGCGTGGCGAGGCCGTGCTGGTCGCCGACGAAGATCTGCAGCGGCGCCACCAACGCCGCCATCCACATCGCCATCGAGAAGCCGGTGCGCACGGCCGCGCTGTCCCGGCCCTTGAGCAGGTGCCGGGCCGCGGCGGCGCCGACGACGAGCGCCGTCGTCAGATAGGCGGCGAGCACGGTGTGGACGAGGCGGTAGGGGAAGCTCGGATTGAAGATGATGTCCACCCAGCTTCCGGCCGGCACGAATTGGCCCTCGGCGTTCATCGTCCAGCCGGTCGGCGTCTGCATCCAGCTATTGGCGCTGAGGATCCAGAAAGCGGACAGCAACGTGCCGATCGCGACCAGGCAGGTGGCGAGGAAATGGAGCTTCCTGCCCACCCGCTCGAGCCCGAACAGCATCACGCCGAGGAAGCCGGCCTCGAGGAAGAAGGCGGTCAGCACCTCATAGGCCATCAGCGGCCCGACGATCGGCCCCGCCTTGTCGGCGAACACCGACCAGTTGGTGCCGAACTGGTAGGACAGGACGATGCCGGAGACGACGCCCATCGCAAAGACGATGGCGAAGATCTTCAGCCAGTAGCGGAACAAGGTCAGATAGACGGCCCGGCCGGTCGCCAGCCACAGCCCCTCCAGCACCGCGAGATAGCTCGCAAGGCCGATCGAGAAAGCCGGGAAGATGAAGTGGAACGAGACGGTGAAGGCGAATTGCACGCGGGCGAGGAGCAGGGCGGTATCGCCGTCGGCCATGAGGGGGCGTATAGCATGGGACCCCCGACCGGTCATTCTCGCGTAAGCGGGAATCCGGTGCTGCGCAGATCGCACGCGGGCGTGGATGGAAAGGTCGTTCTGGATCCCCGCTTTCGCGGGGATGACGAAGTTACGCCAGCACGTTGACTCGTCCGCGCATCAGCGCCCAGACGAGCAGCAGGAGGACCAGGGCCGCCCAGATCAGCCCCGGCGCCTCGGTCAGCGCGGCCTCGACCGCGGGCACTTGCGCGATGAAGGCGAAGCTGCCGCCGACCGCCGCCAGCGCCAGCGTCTCGCTGACCAGCTGGCGAAGGAACGCCGCCCGCCATTTCCGGTAGCGCTCCTCCTCGGCCACGGCCCGTTCGACGCGCAGCACGAACCCCCGATCGGCCGGACTTTGGGGCGGCGCCAGGGCCTCGCTGAGGAGGATGTCGAGCTCGTTATCGTCCATGGCGCTTACCTCAGATACTCGCGGCATTTCTGCTTCGCCCGCCGTACATTCCCCTTGAGCGTGCCGAGCGGCAATCGCAAGATGACGGCCGCTTCCTCGTGCGACCAGCCGTGGCCGTCGCAAAGCACGAGCGCGGCCCGTTCGACCGGCTCCAGCCGCGCCAGCGCCCGGGCGAGGTCGAGGCGGGAGCCGGCGGCGGGCGCTTGCTCGCGCTCGGCAAGCTCCGCCGCGGCGTCGCGCTTGCGGCCCTCGCTTCGCTCCCGCCTTTTGTGGTCGACGAACAGCCGCCAGCCGATCGCGCACAGCCAGGAGGAGAATTTGGCTTCCTCCCGGAAGGCGGCCAGCGATTGCCACGCCTTGAGGAACGCCTCCTGGGCCAGCTCGTCGGCGAGGTCCGGGCCGGCCAGCTGCCCGAGAAATGCGCGCAGCCGCCGCTCGTGGGTCTCCACGAGCAGGCGGAAGGCGCCCCTGTCTCCCCCCGCAGCGCGGCGGCAGAGCACGGCATCGGCGTCACGCTCCGGCGGCAACGTCCGGCTCTGCGGCCCGGCGAATCAGGTGATGCCGGAGCAGCAGGGCCGCGCCGACCAAAGTCGGGAAAAGCGCCGCGCCGAGACCGTAGCGCAGCCAGTCCGCCTGGTCGGCGATCAGCGAGAAGCCGGCGAGAGCGACGCCGATCGCGATCAGCACCAGGCCGGTGCGGTCGTCGGTGCCGCCCTCGACCCGCGGCCCGCTGAGGTCGCCGCGGCCGATCCGGTCGACCAGCATGCCCGCATGGGCCGAATCCTTCTTGATCGCCTCGCGCAGGCTGCGGTGCAGCATCCACGCCTGGATGAGGCGCAGGAAGTAAATGAAGCCCAGCAGGAAGAACAGCCCGATGGCTGAGATGGTGATCATTTCCGTGACCGGCATTGAAAAGCTCCTTTCCTCCGGGGCCTGTCCCCGGTTTCGAAGCTAGGACGGAAGCCGCGCGCCGTTTGGATCGCGGCGCTCGAAATTTTTTTTCATCGTGGCGGGCCGCCGCACCCGGCGGGCTCGAAAAAGCCGGTCGGCATGGCCTCGTCCCGCGCTGCCGGATCGCCGCCGGCCAGCTCGACCGGCCTGTACCAGAGCGTCCTGCCCAGGTCGGGGACGAAGATCAGGGCCGGGGCCGGGGTGTCGGCCTGCGGCGGATAGGGCAGCGCCCCGAGGCCGCTGTCGAAGGCGTGGAAGCCGAGCGAGACCGGCTCCTCCACCGCCCGCGGCCGCGCCAGCGCTTCATGCTCCTCGTCGTCGTCCATATCGGCCGCGCGCCGCGGATCGAGCCCGGGCGAGATGAAGGTGCCGCCATAGCCGTTGGGCATGCCGAACGCGAACCAGTAGGTCCGCGTCGGAGTCTCCACCCAGAAAGCGAGGTCCGAGACCAGGGCGTTGCGCCGGTCCTGCCGCGCGAAGCCGGCGGCGAAGGTCGGCGCGCCGTGCAGCCGGTAGACCGCCCGCTCGATCGGGCAGGCGGGCGGAGTTGGGACGGCGGCGGCGAGGGCGAAAGCGAGCAGCATGGGCAAGCGATACCATCTTGCTTCCCTGCCGCGAAGCGGTGGGGAGGCGAACTAGACGAACACCGACCAGCCCGTCTTGTCGGCCAGCCTTTCCAGCGCCATCGCCCCCGCCAGCGACGTCCCCGCCGCGTTGAGGCCGGGGGACCAGACGCAGGCGGCGCCATGGCCGGGGATGATGGCGAGGATGCCGCCGCTCATCGCGCTCTTGCCGGGCAGGCCGACGCGGAAGGCGAAGTCGCCGCTATTGTCGTAATGGCCCGAGGTCAGCATCAAGGCGTTGATCCGCCGCGAGCGCGACGGGATGGTGACCGCGTCGCCGGTGCGAGGATCGACTCCGTCGAAGGCGAGGAACAGTCCCGCCTGCGCCAGCTGCCGGCAGCTCATCGCCACCGAGCATTGCCGGTAATAGACGGACAATACTTCCTCGACCGGGTTGGTGAGGTTGCCGAAGGCGGCGATGAAATGGGCCATGGAGCGGTTGAAGGCGCCGGCCCGCGATTCCGACATGGCCAGCCGCTCGTCGATGGCGACCTGGTCGTCGCCGGAGCGGTCGCGCAGGAAGCCGACCAGCTCGCCGACCGCGACGTCGGCGCCGTCGGCGCCGATCAGCTGGTCGCAGACCACCAGCGCGCCGGCGCTGGTCAGCGGGTTGCGCGGCCGCCCCTTCCCGAGCTCGAGCTGGAGGATCGAGTTGACCGGCGACCCCGTCGGCTCGCGTCCGACATGGTTCCACAAGGACCCCTTGACGTGGTGGAGCGCGAGGCAGAGCGCGAAGACATAGGAGATGCTCTGGATCGAGAACGGCTCGTCGGCGTCGCCCGCGCAAAAGCCGGAGCCGTCGTTGAGCACCAGAGCGAGGCCGAGCTTGTTCGGATCGGCCTGCGCCAGAGCGGGGATGTAGGAAGCGACATCGCCCTGCCCCTTATAGGCCGAGACATCGGCCAGGACTTCGTCGACGAGAGCCTGATAGTCCATTCGTATCTCCTTCCCCTTCCTGATTGTAGGGAGGGGCTGGGGTGGGTGGGTCTCCGTCCGCAAAGGGCTCGCGCGAGCAGCAGAGGGGCGTGGCCGTCGGTCACGCGGCGCGCCTAGCACATCGCCGGCTTTGCGGCTCCCCTAAAAGGCCGCCGATTAGGGGATTGGCGGCGACCATGTTATTCTGGCCTCTGGCCTGTCCTGGGGCGGGAGGTCGTCATGGCCCGTGGAATTAAGGCCGCCGCGGCGGCTCTGCTCGGCATCATCCTTCTAGCGTATTGCCATAGCGTCGGCGGCGGCACCTTGCCGCGGCTGAAGGCCGGCGCCCCGACGCCCGCCGCGAACGTTCGGGCGGTCGGCGTGCTGACCGGGGACGAGGCCTGTCCGGGCATCAACGGCGTCGTCGTCTGGCCTCTCTACGGCAGCGGCGGGCAAGGCTCGCCCGGGATCAACACCGTCGTCATCTGGCCCCGCTCTGCCAAGGTCGAACGCCGCCGCGACGGGAACGGCACCACCGTCATCATCTGGGCGCGCACGATCGGATCGGGCACCCCGGTCCGCATCGGCGAGCGGGTCGAGCTGATCGGCGACATGAAGGATGACATGTCCGGCCTGGCGCTCGAGCGCCCCGTCCCGCCGCACTGCCGCGGCCCCGCTTTCGTCGTCAGGGAGTTCCGCGCCCTGCCCTGACGCCAGTCGTGTCCTCCCTGGATCCATCGCGCCCGAGGCTTCGCTCCTTCGGTGCCGCCCTGGCGAGGGGGCGGCGCGCTATCGCCTAGACCCGGTCGGGATAGACGGGCTGGATGTCGGTCGGGATGGCCGAGTTCGTCGCCAGCACCGCGCGCGCATGATCGTCGAGCTTCGCATGGCGCTCGAAAAAGGCCTTGGTGCCGGCATAGTCGCCATTGCCCTGCAGCCGGACGAGCTCGGCGAGCAGGTCCTTCAGCCCGCTCTCCATCCGGCCGTAATCGATCCGGAACCTTTTGGCGCCGCCGTCCCAGGCGAAGGCGCCCTTGTCCTTGAGATAGTCATATTGCATCGCCGCGCCGCGGCCGTGCGCTTCGTCGATGCCGAAGCGCACCGAGCGGAAGATGCCGGCGAAATAGGTGGCGAGCAATTCCTCCCGCTCGGCGATCGGCAGCTCGCCGCGTCGCATCAGATAGAGGATGTTGTAGGTGCCCATGACGTCGGCCTTCGATTCCTCGATCGCCGAATATTGGTCCTTCAATTCGGCGTTGACCGTCGTCTGGCGGCCGCCGACGACGATCGTCCCCGGCCCGAGGCTGTGCGACAGC
>DASUVK010000061.1:0-40680 GCA_036378975.1 Allosphingosinicella sp.
CCGCTCGCCACCGTGCTCGTCCAGCGCGGGACGCTGAAGGTCGGCGACGTCTTTGTCGTCGGCGCGGTTCCCGGCAAGGTCCGGGCGATGATCGACGACAAGGGCAAGCCGGTGAAGGAAGCCGGTCCGTCCGTCCCGGTCGAAGTGCTCGGCCTGTCCGGCGTGCCGTCGGCGGGCGATACCCTGACCGTGGTCGAGAACGAGGCCCGCGCCCGCGAGGTCGCCGAATATCGCCAGACCCTGATCGACCGCAAGCGCACGACGACGGCGCCGGTCAGCCTCGAGAACATGTTCGCGTCGAAGGCCAATCAGGCGATCGAGTTCCCGCTGGTGGTCAAGGCCGACGTCCAGGGCTCGGTCGAGGCGATCGCGAGCGCCATCAACCGGATCTCGACCGAGGACATCAAGGCTCGGATCCTGCACGCCGGAGTCGGCGCCATCACCGAGAGCGACGTCATCCTGGCCTCGGCCAGCGGCGCTCCGATCATCGGCTTCAACGTCCGCCCCAACGCCAAGGCGCGCGAAGTGGCCGAGCGCAACAAGGTCGAGTTCCGCTATTACGACGTCATCTACCACCTCACCGACTGGGTGAAGCAGGCGATGGCGGGCGAGCTCGGGCCCGAGATCATCGAGACGGTGATGGGCCGCGCCGAGGTCAAAGAGGTCTTCCCGGCCGGCAAGAAGGACAAGGCGGCCGGCCTGCTGGTGCTCGAAGGCGTCATCCGCAAGGGCGTGCATGCGCGCCTCACCCGCGAGGACGTCATCGTCTCCAAGACGACCATCTCGTCGCTGCGCCGCTTCAAGGACGACGTCGCCGAGGTCCGCGCGGGCCTCGAATGCGGCGTGCTCCTGGCCGACACCAACGACATCAAGCCCGGCGACCATCTCGAGGTCTTCGAGGTCGAGGAGCGCGCCAGGACGCTGTGAACCGCGGATCGGCCCGGCGGCGCCTGCGCCTCCGGCGCAGGCGGAAGGGCGAGACCTTCGCCTCGAAGCTCTCGGACCTCGGCGACGTCAAGGACCCTGTCCGCTCGTCGCGCTCCTTCGACCCGCGCGACGTGGCGAATGGCGCGGAGGTCGTCGGCCATATGGGCTGCTGCGTCGTCGAGGCGATCGGGAGCGCGGCCGTCCTGGTCGCTCTGCTGACCGTTCCCGCCTATCTCCTGACACGCTAGGGTAAAGCGATGGTACGTCCCACCGAATCCGCCGAAGGCCGCTCCGTCCGACTGCTCCGGGTCGGCGAGCAGGTGCGCCATGCGCTGTCCGACATATTGATTCGCGGCGACGTCCATGACGAGACTCTCGCCAGCCACCTCGTCTCGGTCACCGAGGTCAGGATGTCGCCGGACCTGCGCCACGCCACGGCGTTCGTTATCCCCTTGCTCGGCGCCAATGCGCAGGGCGTGCTCAAGGCGCTTCGCACCCACACCGCCTATCTGCAGAGCGAGGTGGCGCGGCGGGTGAACACCAAATATGCGGCGAAGCTGAAATTCCTGCTCGACGAGAGCTTCGACGAAGGCAGCCATATCGACAAGCTGCTGCGCGCGCCGAAGGTGGCGCGGGATCTGGCGAGAGATGAGGACTAGCCGCGCCTTGGTTGCGATAGCCCTATCGGGGATCTGCGCGACATCTCCGGCCGCCCAGCGCCTCGCTGTCCGCCACCCTGAAGTGCCAAATGCCGGCAAAAGCGCGGCGGCCTTCGCGCCCGCCGGTTGGCAGGTCGAGACGCAAGCCAGCGGCGACCTGAACGGCGACGGCGCAGCCGACCTGGCTTTCGTCCTGATTGGGCCGGGTGACGTCGACCCCGATCGGCCCCCTCGGGAGGGGAGCGCAACTCCGCGAGAACCCAATCCTCGGATGCTCGCAGTCGCTTTTGCCCGCGCCGCCGGCGGGTATGAAGTCGCGCTTCTGAATCGGGAATTTCTCCCGCGAAGAACGCCGCCGAACGGTTTGAGCGTGGGCTATATGCTGTTCGAAGACGGGAGCCTGGATGCGCGGCGGGGCCGTCTGCGCGTCATCTTCGAATATACGCGCGGGCACAGGACCTACACCTTTCGCTGGCAGGATCGCGCATTCAGATTGATCGGCTACGACTCTGCCAGTGTAGAGGGTGGGTGCCTGCACCAGTTGAGCATCAACTTCCTCTCCCGCCGCGCCAAGCTCATGGCGGCCTACATCGACCGGGACGATGAGCAGGTCCGCTGGCAAAATCTGGCTCCACGACCGCTGCTGACCGTTCAGCAGATCAGCGACGGAGAAGAGTTCGATCCTTACGGGCTCGAGCATGATTTCCCATTGAGCTGCTCGCAAAGGCCATGAACCTCGGTGCCGACACGACCGACGGCGACGTTCCGCTGGAACAGATGAAGGCGGAGCGTCGCGAGACTCTGAAGGCCGCCTGCGCCGAGGGCGACGTCCGGAAGACGGCGGATGGCGCCTGACTCTATCGTCTTCCAGGTCGCGACCTGGCTGATCCCGCTGGTCGTGGCGATCGTCCTGCACGAAATCTCGCACGGCTGGGTGGCCAATGCGTTCGGCGATCCGACCGCTCGGGATCTCGGCCGGCTCAGCCTCAACCCGATCCGTCACGTCGATCCGATCGGCACCGTCGCACTGCCGCTCGTGCTGGCGGTGAGCGGCGCGCCCGTCTTCGGCTGGGCCAGGCCGGTGCCGGTGGTCGCACAGCGGATGCGCAACCCGCGCCTGCACATGATGCTGGTCGCCCTCGCCGGGCCGGGCATGAACCTGATGCTCGCGATGCTGGCCGGAATAATGCTGGTCCTGGTCCGTCCGGAGGGCCCGCCGGCCGGGCCGGGCATGCTGTTCCTGCTGCTCAACCTGATCAACTTCATCGCCATCAACATCTTTCTCGCCGTCTTCAACCTGCTGCCGCTGCCGCCGTTCGACGGCGGCCACGTCGTCGAGGGCCTGCTGCCCCGCCGCCTCGCCCGCCATTATGCCGGGCTGGCGCGCTTCGGCTTTCCCTTGCTCATCTTCCTGCTCCTCATCCTGCCGATGCTGATGCCGGAGGCGAATATCGTCGAACGGGTGGTCCGGCCGCCGGTGGACGCGCTGCTGCAACTGATGCTGCCCCAGCTGCAGTCGACCTGAATATCGTTTGCGAGTTCAGGATTGGCGGACAATCTTCCGGATCGACGATGGCGTGCTTTGGATTGACGACATCGCCCCGCGGGGTTTGGCCTATCAGGTGACATCATGACTGTGCAGATTGTGGAAATCGCAGGGCAGAAGATGGCAATGCTTCCCGTTGCCGAATATGAGCGGTTGATCGACATTGCGGAGGATAAGGCGGATGCCATCGCGGCCGCGGAGGCTGAACGCCGGCGTCTCGAAGGCGAGGAATATCTGCCTGCCGAGATGGTGGATCGGATATTGGCCGGCGAAAGCCCCCCGAAGGTCTGGCGAAAGCACCGCGGATTGACCCTCGACCAACTTGCCCGAGCCGCGAAGATGGGTCACACGATCCTGTCGAGGATCGAAAATGGCAAGCTTCAAGGGCGCACGGCCGCCTGGAAAAGGCTGGCCGAAGCCTTGCGCGTCTCAGCGGACGATATTCTTCCGGACGCCTGATCGAAGGCTCGTCAATGATCGAGATACTGAACCCCCGGGCAGCCCGAGGTCGGCACGGACGCTGACATTGCCGGCGACCGGCGCTAAGCCAAGCCATGGCCAAGCTCTATTTCTACTACGCGTCGATGAACGCCGGCAAATCGACCGTGCTGCTGCAGACCGCGTTCAATTATCGCGAGCGGGGGATGGAGCCGATGCTGTGGACCGCGGCGGTGCACGACCGTTCGGGCTTCGGCATCATCGATTCGCGGATCGGCATCACTGCCCAGGCCAATACCTACGAGCCGGCCACCGACTTGCGCGGCGAGCTGGAGGCGGAACTCGACAAGCGCCCGGTCCACTGCATCCTGGTCGACGAGGCCCAGTTCCTCAGCCGCGCGCAGGTGATGCAGCTCGCCTCGATCTGCGACGAGCTCGACATCCCGGTCCTCACCTACGGGCTTCGCACCGATTTCCAGGCCAATCTGTTCGAGGGCAGCGCCACTTTGCTCGCGCTGGCCGACAAGCTGGTCGAGCTGAAGGCGATCTGCGAATGCGGCCGCAAGGCGACGATGAACCTGCGCGTCGATGCCGCCGGCCGCGCCGTGTCGAGCGGCGCCCAGACCGAGATCGGCGGCAACGACCGCTACGTCGCGCTCTGCCGCCGTCACTTCATGGAGCGGATCGGCGAGGCCGAAGCGAGGCAGCTGCGCCTCAGCCTTGTCGGCGGCTGAGGCGGGTGCACGGCTGGCTGGTCATCGACAAGCCGGTCGGGCTTGGCTCGACGGACGTGGTCTCGAGGGTGAAAAGGGCGCTTCGCGACGCCGGCTACCCGAAGCTGAAGGTCGGCCATGGCGGCACCCTCGACCCGCTGGCAAGCGGGGTGCTGCCGGTCGCGCTGGGCGAAGCGACCAAGCTCGCCGGTCGGATGCTCGACGCGGACAAGGTCTATGAGTTCACGATCCGCTTCGGCGAGGAGACGGATACGCTCGACGCGGAAGGGGAGGTGGTGGCGAGGTCGGACGTGCGGCCGACGCCGGCGCAGGTGGAGGCCGTGCTGGCGCGCTTCACCGGCGAGATCGAGCAGGTGCCGCCGGCTTATTCGGCGCTGAAGGTGGCGGGGAAAAGGGCGTATGACCTGGCGCGCTCGGGGACCGAGGTCGAGCTGAACAGCCGGAGGGTGACGGTGGCCAGCCTGGCGCTCCGCCGGGGAGCCCCGAACGAAATCACCCTCGAGGCCCGCGTCTCCAAGGGCACCTACATACGCTCGCTCGCCCGCGACATCGCCCATGCCTTGGCAAGCGTCGGCCACGTCATCATGTTGAGACGGCTGAAGGCCGGGCCGTTCACCCTCGAATCCGCGATTTCGCTGGACAAAATGGGCGAACTCGCTAAGGCGCGGCAGCTTGAACAGGCACTCTTGCCGCTGGCGGCGGGGCTGGACGACATCCCGGCTCTACCCGTCACCCCCGACCAGGCGAGGCTGCTCCGACAGGGGCGGGCATTGGCCGGGATCGCCGCAAAGCCAGGGCTTCATCTAGCGACCGAATCGTCTGTTCCGGTTGCGCTTGTGAAGCTTTCCGAAGGGTGTCTTCGGGTGGTGCGAGGCTTCAACATCTAGAGACAAGGAGTTCACGATGTCGCTTACTGCCGAGCGCAAGCACGAAATCATCGAAGACAATGCCCGGGCCAAGGGCGACACCGGATCCCCCGAGGTCCAGGTCGCGATCCTCACCGAGCGCATCAACAACCTCACCAGCCATTTCAAGACGCACGCCAAGGACAACCATTCCCGCCGCGGCCTTCTGATGATGGTCAACAAGCGCCGCTCCCTGCTGGATTATATCCGCAAGGAAGATCATGCGCGCTACACCGCTCTCATCGCGAAGCTCGGGCTTCGCAAGTAACAATCGGGCGGCCCCGCGGGGCCGCTCGTTGCATCTGGCGTTCCGCAATTCGGCGGCGCCCGATCCGGGTCGCATGGACCCAAGAGCCGGGCAATGAGCCCGGAATATAGGCCCCCACCGCATCCGGCGGTGGGCGTTGAAGGAACCAAGAATGTTCGACATGAAAAAAGTGGAAATCGAGTGGGGCGGCAAGACGCTGACCCTCGAAACGGGCCGCGTTGCCCGCCAGGCCGACGGCGCGGTGCTCGCGACCCTCGGCGAAACCGTGGTCCTGTGCGCGGTCACCGCCGCCAAGACCGTCAAGCCGGGGCAGGATTTCTTCCCGCTGACCGTGCATTATCAGGAAAAATTCTCGGCCGCCGGGCGCATCCCGGGTGGCTTCTTCAAGCGCGAGCGCGGCGCCACCGAGAAGGAGACGCTGACCAGCCGCCTCATCGACCGGCCGCTCAGGCCGCTTTTCCCCGAGGGCTTTTACAACGAGGTGCTCGTGATCGCCCACGTCATGTCCTATGACGGCGAGAACGAGCCGGATGTGCTGGCGATGATCGCCGCTTCGGCAGCGCTGACGCTCTCCGGCATCCCGTTCATGGGCCCGATCGCCGCTGCGCGGGTCGGCTACAAGGATGGCGACTACATCCTCAACCCCAGCCAGGACCAGATCAGGGACGGCGAGCTCGATCTCGTCGCCGCCGGCACCTACAATGCGGTGATGATGGTCGAATCCGAAGCCAAGGAGCTGTCGGAGGACGTCATGCTCGGCGGCGTCATGTTCGCTCATCGCGAGTGCCAGAAGGTGATCGACGCGATCATCAAGCTGGCCGAGCAGGCCGCCAAGGAGCCCTGGGAGCTGGCCGCGGGCGCCGACACCTCGGCGATCAAGCAGAGGCTGAGGGAGCTGATCGGCGCCGACCTCGCCGCCGCCTACAAGCTGACCGACAAGCAGCAGCGCCAGACCGCGATCAATGAAGCCCGCGCCAAGGCGCGCGAAGGCCTCGCCGACATGGAGGCCAGCGACCCGGCCGGCTATCTCGGCGCCTTGAAGCTGGTAAAGAAGCTCGAAGCCGAGATCGTCCGCACCGCAATCTTGAAGGACGGCTTCCGCATCGACGGCCGCGACACCAAGACGGTCCGTCCGATCGACGCCATGGTCGGTTTCCTGCCGCGCACCCACGGCTCGGCGCTGTTCACCCGCGGCGAGACCCAGGCGATCTGCACCACCACTTTAGGCACCAAGGACGCCGAGCAGATGATCGACGGGCTCGAGGGTCTGTCTTACTCGCGGTTCATGCTGCACTATAACTTCCCGCCTTACAGCGTGGGCGAGGTCGGGCGCTTCGGCGCGCCGGGGCGGCGCGAGGTCGGCCACGGCAAGCTCGCCTGGCGGGCGCTGCACCCGGTGCTGCCGAGCCACGAGGAATTCCCCTACACGATCCGGATCCTCTCCGACATCACCGAGTCCAACGGCTCGTCGTCGATGGCGACGGTGTGCGGCGGGACGCTGGCGCTGATGGACGCGGGCGTGCCGATCAAGCGGCCGGTCTCCGGCATCGCCATGGGCCTGATCAAGGAAGGCGACGACTTTGCCGTCATCTCCGACATCCTCGGCGACGAGGACCATCTCGGCGACATGGACTTCAAGGTGGCGGGCACCGAAAAGGGCCTGACCTCGCTGCAGATGGACATCAAGATCGCCGGAATCACCGAGGAGATCATGCGGGTCGCGCTCGACCAGGCCAATGCCGGCCGCGCCCATATCCTCAGCGAGATGAGCAAGGCGCTCGGCGACGTCCGCACCGAGCTCAGCGCCCATGCGCCGCGGATCGAGACGATGCAGATCGACAAGGCCAAGATCCGCGACGTCATCGGAACGGGGGGCAAGATCATCCGCGAGATCGTCGCCACCACCGGCGCCAAGGTCGACATCGACGACGAGGGGGTGATCAAGATCAGCTCCAGCGACGTCAACCAGATCGAGGCGGCGCGTAAGTGGATCCAGGGCATCGTCGAGGAGCCCGAGGTCGGCAAGGTCTATTCCGGCAAGGTCGTCAACCTCGTCGATTTCGGCGCCTTCGTGAACTTCATGGGCAGCCGCGACGGCCTCGTCCACGTCTCCGAGATCCGCAACGAGCGGGTCGAGCGGGTCGCCGACGCGCTCAGCGAAGGCCAGGAAGTCAAGGTCAAGGTGCTCGAGATCGACCCGCGCGGCAAGGTCCGCCTGTCGATGCGGGTGGTCGACCAGGAGACCGGCGCCGAGCTCGAGGACACCAGGCCGCCGCGCGAGGGCCGCGAGGATCGCCCGCGCGGCGACCGCGGCGACCGCGGGCCGAGGCGTGACGGCGGCGACCGGGGCGACCGGGGCGGCCGTGATCGGGGTCCGCGCCGCGACGGCGGCGGTGGTCGCGACCGCGGTCCGCGCGGCGAAGGCGGCGGCGAGCGTTCCGACCGCGGCGACCGCGGCCCGCGCCGCGAGCGCGAGGGCGGCGACCGTCCCGAGCGCGACGGCGGCCCGGAGCCGGAATTCGCGCCGGCCTTCCTGACCCGCGACGACGACTGAGGAGTCTCAATCGGATGAACTGGTGCGGCCTGCCTCCGGCAGGCCGCGGCCGTTCCGGCGGAGCGGCCAATTCATCGAGTGGGTCCCAGGGAAGGCCTCGCGGGCGACCGCGGGGCCTTTTCCATATCACCGGTGCCGCCAGGCCGCGGGGAGAAGCCCTGGCCCATTGCGGTCGCTCGACAGGGCGGTCACAAGCGCGAGAGATGAGGCCCGGATCAAGTCCGGGGTGACGGGAGAGAAACAGCTGGAGCTTGCAGCGATGCGAGGCTTTTCTTGGTTCACGCAAAGCCGCGACGACGGAAACGGCCGCGGCTCCGGCCGGCTGCGCGTCTGTGCGTGCTTGCGGCTTGCGTGAGCTTTGCCCTGTTGCTCCCGTTGGTCATGGGTGGGACAGGGGAGGGATGAATCCGGTCCTCTTCCTGGCGGCCTTCGCCGCCTCAAGCTCTGCGCCGGAGCGGTCGGCGCACGACGCCCTGATGGACGAGATCGAGCGGCAGGTCCGGCTTCCGGCCGGCGCTTATCGGCTGGACGATTACGGGCGATATTACGCCTTCGACGGGAAGCGCCGGGCAAGAGCCGTCTACCTGCTCCCGCCGGAGCCGCCGACCCCCGATCCGCGCCCCGCCGACTGGGGCTGCGATGAGGTCGTGATTCTCAAGGGCGAACTCACCACCAAAGCGGTGCCATGCGGCCCCGAACCGGACGTCAGCCACTTTCTGCGGGCCGGGCAACGGCGATGGGTGGCCGGCCGCAAGGCGCTTCCGTTCCGGGCCGACGGGGGCTGCTCGGTCGTGAATGTGTTCTTCAATCTGAAGACCCGCATAGTCGAGCAGGTTTTCTGCAACGGCTCTGCCTGAGGGGCGCTGAGGTCTCTGGTGGATATTTAGCTGAAGGAAATCTATTCACCAGGCCGAGGAGACTTCGGATGGCGAATTTCGGGCGGGCGGCAGTCGCTTCGCTGCTGGCCGTCGCTGCGGCCGCCAAGGCTGCTGCGGCGGTGCCGGCGCCGGAGGCCGGGCCGGGGTCGCCGGCGGACGTCTGCGCAATCGCCGCTCGGCCGGAGGCGCCGGGATACGACCAGACCGACGATCCCGAAAAGGGCGCCAGAGCGGACGCCATTTTCCGGGCTACGGATTGGCGGATCGGGGGCTGGGACTATAAGGTGAAGATACGCCCGGAGTGGGGACATTGTCCGATCGGGAGCGTCCGGTTCAGCTCCCTGTCGTTCAGCCCGGACGGCCGCTACGCCCTGACCGAGGGCGGCTGGCAGGCCGGGCCGATCGAGGGCGGCCAGGGGCATTGCGTGTTCGAGAAGATCGGAAAGGCCTGGGCGCTGGTCGCCTGCGCGATCACCGCGATCTCCTGACAGGCCGGCAGGCGCGGAGCCTGTCCGGGACGCGATGGCAAAACAGTGACGGCATACAATTCAGGCGCCCGGGAGAGCGGCCGTGTGTCGGGGCCGCGAGGGTCAAGGCCGGAGATGAAGCCGATCCTATTCCCGGCGACGCGATCCGCCGCGAGCGCTATGGGGTCTCACAAAGGGCGCCAGCGCCGGCCGGGCCGAGCGAGGCCGCCTGCCCTCACGGAAGGTTGACGAAACAACCGGGACGGCCCTTTCGGTGCCCGCCGGGCCGCTTCCGGCGGGGCGGCGACGACAGCCAAAGGGGAGGGGAGGCCAAGGATAGTTGTCCCCTTCCGTCGGGACAGTCTGGTGTCATGACGGTTGAGCGCCCCGGTCGCCCGCCGCCTTGCGCGACCTCGCGGCGGGTGCGACCTTGCGCCATGGGCGACGAGAGCGAATCCGCCCGGGCGCGACCGGCCCCGGCCCCGGCGGCGGGCGGGGGCGAATATGGCGTGGCTGCGATGGCGCTGCACTGGGGCGCCGCCCTGCTGGTGCTCGCGGCGACGGGGCTGGCGCTGTTCCGGGAAGCGTTCGGCGGCCAGGCGATCGCGATGATCTCGGCGCACAAAATCGTCGGGATCGGCATCCTGCTGCTGGCGCTGGCGCGGCTGGCATGGCGACTCGGCCATCCGCCCCCGGCTATTCCCGGCGACATCGGCCGGCGCGAAGCGGCGGTCGCGAGAGCGGTTCATTGGCTGTTGCTGCTGCTGATGGTCGTCGTGCCGCTGGCCGGGTGGGCGTTCGTGTCGCTGGCGCCGGACTCGCGGCCGCTCGATTATCGCGGGCTCGAGACGGTGCCCGACCTGCCGCTGGCGAAGGACGATGCGGCGTCCTTCGCGTGGCACGAAGCGCACGAGCTGCTCGGCTTCGGGCTGATCGGCCTGGTCCTTCTCCACATCCTCGCGGCGCTGCGGCACCAGCTGTCGGGGCAACAGGCGCTGACGGAGCGGATGCTGCCGCGCCGGCCGCGCTGGCTGCGGCCGCTGGTCCTTGCCGGCCTTCTCCTGTGGCTGGCGGGGCTCGCGCTCGATCTGGCCGGGGTGCGGTTGACGTGACGATAAGGGCGGCGGCCGAGGCCGTGAAGCGCCACGTCTTGCTGGATATCTCCCCCGCCGGCTGGACAGGTCCCCGCCTTAGCGGCAGCATGGCGTGACCACGGAAAGGAGCAGCGAGCATGCCGCAATTCGTCATCGAACGGGAGATGCCGGGGGTCGGGGGGTTGGGCGCCGACGACCTCAAGGCTGCGTCGCAAGGGTCGTGCACGGTGCTGAGGGAGCTGGGGCCGGAGATCCAGTGGGTGCACAGCTACGTCACCGACGACAAGATCTACTGCGTCTACCGGGCGCCGAGCGAGGACCTCATCCGCCGTCACGCGGAGACGGCCGGCTTCCCGGCCAACAGCATCAAGCAGGTCCGGGCGACGATCGATCCGACCACGGCGGAGTGAAGGCGCCGCGCGCAAGGCGGGCCGGCCCGAAGGGCGCGGCGGCCGCTACGCCGGTCGCGGCCCGAACAGGATGATGCCGGCCCCCACCAGGCAGACGGCCGCGCCGAGCGCGTCCCAACGGTCGGGCCGCGCGCCCTCGACCGTCCACAGCCAGAGCAGCGAGGCGGCGATATAGACTCCCCCAAAAGCGGCATAGGCTCGGCCGGCATGGTCGGCCTGGACGAGGGTGAGGAGCCAGGCGAACAGGGCCAGAGCGGCGATGCCCGGGACCAGCCACCAGGGCGATTTGTCGAGCCTAAGCCAGGCCCAGAAGGCGTAGCAGCCGGCGATCTCGGCGAGCGCGGCGGCGATATAGGCAAAGGCGGACATCGGCTTACCCGTAACCCGGTGGAGCGCCGCGCCTCACCCCCGTCCCGCCGGCCGAGCCTCGATCGGCGCGATTCACCTTATGTTCTCATCCAGGACGGAGTCGACCATCGCCGAGACGATCCGAATCGTCCGCCGGCGCCGGGCCGGAGAGGGGGCCCCGAGGTAAAGGTCGCCGGCCGGCGAGGCCGGTGATATGTCGGGCGGAGAGATGAAGACCGCCCTCTTCATGCTGGCCGTCCTGCTGGTAGCTGTCGCCGGCGCGGCGCTGGCGCAGCCCGTTCGCCGGGTGCCGCTGGTCGGCTATGTCGACCGCAGCGGCAAGGTGGTCGAGCCGGCGATCTATGACGGCGGCTCGGCCGTGTTCAGGGGCGATTGGGTCGCCGTCTCCAGGAACGGCAAAGCGGGCTATCTGAACCTTCGCACCCGGCAATCGACCGGACTCGTCTATGACGTGGTGGTCCAGGATCATGAGCGAATCCTGTTCGCCCATGGCCCGGAGCCGGCGCGGATCGGCGCCAAATGGGCCTTTGTCGACGAGAGCGGCGCGGCCGTCATCGCGCCGCGCTTCGACGGGGCGCGCGGCTTCGCCGCCGACGGGCTCGCCATCGTCGAGATCGCCGACCCAAGCGGCTTTCCGCGGCGTCAGGGCTTTATCGACAGGGCCGGACGGATCGTCGTCGCGCCCCGGTACGAGATGCTCTGGCATTATAGCGGCGGCCTCGCCGTCTTCCGGCTCGGCGGCCGTGCGGGCGCGATCGACCGGCAGGGCCGCGAGGCGATCCCGCCCCGCTTCGGCCTGTTGGGCTGGTTCGGCGAGAATGGCCTCGCCCCGGCGAGCCGCAAGGGCGGCATCGGCAAGGCGGGCTCCAAATATGGCTATGTCGACCGCCGCGGCCGGTTCGTCATCCCGGAGCGGTTCCTCTATGCCGGCAGCTTCCGGCCGACGCCCGCCGACGGCGGACAGGACGCGCCGGAAGGGCTGGCGCGGGTCGTGCTCGCCGGCGGCGAAAGCGCCCATATCGATGCGACCGGCCGGATCGTCACCCGCTTCCCCGCCGGGGTCTCGGCCGGAGGCGTTTCGCCGAACGGGCTGGTGCGCATCCATGACAGGCGCAACAGGAAATACGGCTTCGCCGACCGGACCGGCGCGATCGTCATCCCGCCGCGCTTCGAGCAGGCCGGCGGCTTCGATGCGCACGGCCTGGCGATGGCGCAGGAGAATGGCAAGGCAGGCTACATAAAGGCCGACGGGCGCTGGGCGATCGAGCCCCGTTTCTCGACGGCGGGATCGTTCGACATGTTCGGCCAGGCCCATGCGGTCGACAATGGCCGGGCGGTGCTCATCGACCGGACCGGCCGGGCGGTCGCGTCGCTCGTCCATGGCGGCAGCTTCTATTGGCAGCAAAGCGAATATGCCGCGTTCAAGGTCTTTCCCCCGCAGGTGGATTATCCGCCGGAGCAATATGGCGGGTGGCGTCTGGAGCGCACGCTCTATGCCGTGCCGCAATATGACAGCCTGACGCCGACCCCGACGGGCGCCATCCGGCTGACCTTCCGGACCCGCGACGACCTCGTCGGCTGGAGCATCGCGACCGAAGGCTGGGCGATCACCGTGGTTACCCGGCAGGGGCCCGACAAGGATCCCGACGTGACCCGCCAGACCCGGCTTGGCGTGCTTCCCCGGCGGGCGGACCCGCTGATCCGTCTGATGGGCCAGCAACTCGGGGGAGCGGCGGAATTCTCGGTGGCGACGACGCCGCCCAAGGCAAGCGACGAGGCCGTTCAGCGCGAACGGCTGCGGCTGACCGCCCTCAACCGCGAGGAACACCTGGCGGAGCTGGCGCAGTCGGCCGTCGATCTCGAGCGGGCGCTGGTGGCGATGCAGCTGCGGATCGAGGAGCAATTCGGCAAGCTGACGGGCATGCCGTGCGCGCCGTCGGAATGCCTGTACTGAGCCGCTGAGGATGGCACGATGAGCCGGCCCGCCTTTCGAACGCTGCTGGCGCTCTCGCTGTGCAGCGCCACCGCCGCGAGCGTCGATCCGGCCCCTCGCCAGGACTTTCGCGTCCTGGACGGCGATACTCTGCTCCTCGACGGCAAGCCGATCAGGATTGCCGGAATCGATGCGCCCGAACTCGGGCCCTGGGCCAAATGCTGGGCCGAGGCCGCGCTGGCCGGCCACGCCAGGGAATATCTGGAGCGCGAATTCTACGCCGGACTCGAGCAGGGAGGCTGGTCTCCGGCCGGGGCTTCGGCCCCCGATGCGCAGGGGCGGCGGACGGCCCGGCTGGTGCGGGGCGACGGCGAGGAGCTGGCGGACCTCATGGTCATTTACGGCTATGCAGCGCGGACGACCGGACGATGGGACTGGTGCGGCAAGGACGCCGATCTGCACCAGCCCCTGCAGGACGAGCCGCCGCCGCATGGGCCGAACCTGTGGTGGCCCAGCGCGCACATGTTCGACGCGCGCGCCGCCGACTGAGATAGCGGTCAGGGCGACACCCGGCAGCCGTCGCTCGACCGCCCCATCGGGCATCGTGCCGCCGCGGCAACAGCCCGGGAGTCTTCAGGGCCGGTCGCCCTCTACGACGTTGACCAGGTTCGCGGCGGGATCGGCGGCGTTCATCTGGTTGAGCAGCGCCTCCGCCTCGTTGTCGAGCGGCGCGACCTGGGCGGCGACGTCGTTCTCGGCCTCGGCCTCGATCTCCTTGTAGCGCTGCTCGAGCGCGCGCTGCTGGTTCTCGGATTTGGCCTGGATGTTCTCGGGCTCGCCTTCGCAGGCGGCGAGGAGGAGCAGTGGGGCGAGGAGGAGAGGGACGAGGAGCTGGGGTCGCATCCGTCCCCTATACGTCATTCCCGCGGAGGCGGGAATCCCGGCGGGTGAAAGGCGCCGCGCTTTTCATCCCCTGGGGCCCCAGCCGGCGCTGGGGCGACGGGAGTGGGGAGCTTCTGTTGCTCGGTGCTCCCCGTACCGCCGTAACCGCTTCTGTTGCCCGGTGCGGTCCCAACCGCGCTTTTGACCTTGTAACTCAGTCCGTGAGGACCTTGTTACGCGGCAATCGCGAGCGCCTCGTTGTCGTTGGCACTTGTGGTTTTGAACGGTTTTACGGCGCATTCAGGCCGGGCAAAAACAGCGCTTTTCAACACACGTCGATCCTAGTTCGGCCCCGTCAGCTGAGCCGCAGAGGCGGCACGCTTCATGCGTGGCGCCTCCGTAGCTCGGCCCACCTGGTGGAGCCGCCGGGTACCGCCCCCGGGTCCGCTGCGCCTATTGCACGCCGCAGTTTATCGCCATAGCCGGGCGAACCCGGCAGCTCCCATATAGGCGTTTCGCGGTTAATTTAAAGGGAAGAGCGCGGCCACCCGTTGCGGCGACGGAGCGAAGCCCCTACCTCGTTGACGCAAGTCGAACGGAGGGGACTTCCATGATTCGCACGGGTCTGATGACAGTTTTCCTCGCGCCGGTGGCCGCGGTTTCGCTGGCCGGATGCGGCGTCAACTCGGTTCCGACCGCCGAGGAGGCGGCCAAGGCGAAATGGGCCGACGTCCAGGCCGCCTATCAGCGCCGCGCCAATTTGATCCCCAATCTGGTCTCGACGGTGAAGGGCGCGGCGGCGTCCGAAGAACGCATCCTCACCGGCGTCACCGAAGCGCGGGCGAGCGCAACCCGGGTCCAGGTGACCGGCGAGCAACTCAGCGACCCGCAGGCGATGGCCCGCTTCGCCGAGGCGCAGAACCGGCTGACCCTGTCGCTGCAGCGCCTCCAGGAAGCCTATCCGCAGCTCCAGAGCCAGGGCAATTTCAAGACCCTGATGGACCAGCTCGAGGGCACCGAGAACCGGATCAACATCGCCATCCGCGACTATAACGGCGCGGTGCAGAATTATAACACCCGCATCCGCACCTTCCCCGACGTGATCGGCGCCAAGGTGATTTACGGCGCCAAGCCGATGGCGACCTACCAGGCGACCACGCCCAACGCCGAACAGGCGCCGGACGTCAATTTCGACACCAATACCAGCCGCTGACGGGATCCGGGGTGATCAGAACCCTGCTGCTGCCGCTGGTGCTGCTGCTGGCGGCCGCCCCCGCGGCGGCGCAGACCTTTCCGCCGCTGACCGGCCGCGTCGTCGACGCCGCCAACATCATTCCCGACGCCGACGAGGCGGCGCTGACCCAAAAGCTGGAAGCGGTCGAGAAGGCCAGCAGCCGCCAGCTCGTCGTCGCGACGGTGCCGGACCTGGAGGGTTATCCGATCGAGGATTACGGCTACCAGCTCGGCCGCCATTGGGGGATCGGCCAGAAGGGGGCGAATAACGGCATCATCCTGCTCGTCGCGCCCAACGATCGCAAGGTGCGGATCGAGGTCGGTTACGGGCTGGAGCCGATCATGACCGACGCGCTTTCCGGCGACATCATTGCCGAGCGGATCCTGCCGGCGTTCAAGCGCAAGGATTTCCCCGGCGGCATCAACGCCGGCGCCGATGCGATCATCGCCCAGCTGCAGGCGCCGCCCGAACAGGCCGAGCAGGTGGCGCTGCAGGCGAAGGAGAAACAGGCGAGCCGGGGCGGCGACGGCGGCTCGATCTTTCCGCTTTTCTTCTGGGGCATGGTGCTGCTGTTCGTCCTCCTGTCGATGTTCCGCGGCGGCAAGCGCGGGCGGCGCTACCGGCGCCGCGGCGGCGGCGTCTGGGTGTGGGGCCCGGGCCTGGGCGGCGGCGGCTGGGGCGGCGGCTCGAGCGGCGGCGGCGGCTTCGGCGGTTTCGGGGGCGGCGGCGGCTTTGGCGGCGGCGGCGGCTCGTTCGGCGGCGGCGGCGCGTCGGGAGGATGGTGATGGCGATCCTGAGCGAGGCGGACCATCTGCGCGTCACCGAGGCGGTGGCCAAGGCCGAGCGCGCCAGCGACGGCGAGATCGTCACCATCGTCGCGCCGCGCTCCGATGCCTATCACGACGTCGCGCTCCATTATGCCGTGCTGGCGATGCTGCTGGTGCCGACCGCGGCGGGTCTGGTGCCGCAGGCCTGGATCGACTGGGGCCTGAGCCAGATGTTCGGCTGGAACGCGGCGCTGAGCTTGCGCCTGCTGATGCTGCTGATCCTGGTCAAGATGGTCGCTCTTTTCCTGATCGTGCGCTTCGCGCTGAACTGGATGAAGCTGCGCATGGCGCTGACGCCGGCCAGCACCAAGACCCGCCGCGTCCGCCGCCGCGCCGTCGAGCTGTTCCGGGCGGGAACGGAGAAGCGTACCAAGGGCCGTACCGGCATACTCCTCTATCTGTCGCTGCTCGAGCATCGGGCCGAGATCGTTGCCGACGAGGCGATCCACTCCAAGGTCGATGCGGACGTGTGGGGCGAGGCGATGGCGGCGCTGATCGACGAGGTGAAAGTCGGCCGCATCGGCGAGGGCATGGCGCGGGCGGTCGAGAAGATCGGCGAGGTGCTCGTCCGCTGCCTGCCGCCGACGCTCGACAATCCCAACGAGCTGCCGGACCGGCTGATCGAGCTGTGACGGGCGAGCCCGAGGTCGTCTGGCGCGGCCGTTTCATCGAGGCGAGGAAGCTCGGCAAATGGGAGTTCGTCTCCCGCACCCGCGGGGTCAGCGCGGCGGTGATCCTGGCGATCGACGCCGGCCACGCGATCCTGGTCGAGCAATATCGGGTCCCGATCGGCGTGCGCTGCCTCGAGCTTCCCGCCGGTCTGGTCGGCGACGAGGAACCGGACGAGGCGGTCGAGGCCGCGGCGATCCGCGAGCTCGAGGAGGAGACCGGCTACCGCGCCGCGCACATGGTCGATCTCGGCCGCTATTACGCGTCGCCGGGAATGTCGGCGGAGGGCTTCACCCTGTTGCGCGCGGAAGGGCTGGCCCGGACCGGCGAGGGCGGCGGCGTCGCGGGCGAAGACATTGATGTCCACCGCGTCAGGCTGGAGGACGTGCCGGCCTTCGTCGCCGCGCGGCGGGCCGAAGGCGTGGCGGTCGACGCCAAGCTGATGCTATTGCTGGCCGGGGCCCTTCTTCAGCCAGGGGGCTGAGCGCGCGACCGATTCGACGGTGAATTCGTCTTCCTCGCCTTCCTCTGCCAGGCTGTGGCGCCAGCTGCGGCCGCTCAGGGCGGCGCCGAAGCAGCGCTGCTCGTCGATCCGGTGGCCCTTGCCCTCGGCGCGGACGGTGTGGATGCGCACGTCGCCGGCGGCGATCTCATAGGGGCCTTCGACCGCATCGAAATCCTGGCCGCGCGCGTCCCCGGCCCGGGCGGCGAGAAAGGCCTTGCAGGCGGCGGCGTCGGCGAAGCCCTGCGCCGCCGCCCGGAAGGGGGTCTCGCCGTCGGCACCGACCGCGGCGGCGCCGGCCAGCAGAAGGCTCAGGATCATGGTTGCGGGACCTCCTGCACCGGAGGCGGCGGTTCGGGCGGCGGCGGCGGCGGGAAGAACTGGAAGCCGCCGCCCTCGAGATAGGTGCGGCGCTCGAGCCGGCGGCCGCGGCAGCTATATTCCCGGCTCTGGCCGTTCGCCATGACCAGCTGCGCCGTGGTGACGCTGAGGTCGAGCGTCTCGAAGAAGGTAAGGCGGCCGTCATCGTCGCGCTCGGGCGGGACGACCCGGCTCGTCCCCCTTTCCGCCGCAGGCATGGCTTCGAGCCGCGCCAGCGCCTCCCGGTGATGCCGCCTCAGCGCCTGCTCGCAGGCGGCACGGCTGGCGAACCACTTGCGCTCGCGGGGCTGCTCATAGACGCCGGTCGCCAGTGCCGCCCCGCCGATCCCGAGCAGGGCCAAAGCGGCCGCGGCCTTCGCGCGGGCGCCTCTAGCGGAAATTGTCCGCATAGGCTTGCAGCCTCAGCTTGCGCTCGGCGGGCGGGACGAGGTGATAGGCGATGTCGTTCTTCGCGGCATAGGCCCGGGCGGCCTCCAGCGTCGGGAAGGCGATGGTCACCTGCGCCTGGGTGTCGCCGCCGCCCGACCAGCCGGTCAGCGGATCCGGCACGTGCGGGCGGTGCGATTCGAACTCGAGCAGCCACTCGTCGGTGCGCGCCCTGCCGGACTGCATCGCATTCTTGGGCCGCTGGAAAATACGCGCCGCCATCGCCTGAAGCTCCCTGTCCCCCGCCCCTTGCTGCCCGGCTTTCCAAGTTTAATCAACCGGGTGCGACGGCGATCATCGCCCTGCGTTGCGCGCCGAGGCTTTCTTGGTCCTGAGGGTCGGGTCGGCGCCGGCGGGGTCGTCGGGCCAGGCATGCTTCGGGTAGCGGCCGCGCATCTCCTTCGCCACCGCCGCCCAGCTGCCCTGCCAGAAGCCGGGCAGGTCGCGGGTGGTCTGGATCGGGCGGCCGGCGGGCGAGGTGAGGCTGAGGACGAGGGGCACCCGGCCGGCGGCGATCGCCGGGTGCCGCGACAGGCCGTAAAGGGCCTGCACCCGCACCGTCACGGTCGGCCCCGCTTCGGCTTCATAATCGATGGCGTGGCGACTGCCGGCGGGCGTCTCGAAAGCGTCGGGCGCGAGGCGGTCGACCGCCTTGCGGCCGTCCCAGCCGAGCCGGGCGTCGAGGAGCCCCGACAAGCGGGCGGGATCGACGTCGCGCAGGCTGCGTTTGCCGCCGACGAGACCGGGCAGCCATTGGTCGAGGGAGGCCAGCAAGGCCTCGTCCGACAGATCGGCGAGGGCGGGATCATGAGCGCGCGCAAAAGCGGCTCGGCGGCGCAGCGAACGGGCCGAGTCGTTCCAGGGCAGGAGGTCGAGACCGTGCGCGCGGACTCCCTCGACGAGCGCGGCGGCGACCTCCTCCGGCGAGGCCTTGGCGTCCTGGCCCTCGGAGAGGGTGATCGCGCCGAGCTGCCGGCCGCGGCGGGCGCGGACGGCGCCGGTGGCGGGGTCGAAGGTCAGCCGGGCGGCGTTATCGATGCGGTCGCCGAACAAGGCTTCGACCTGCGCTTCGGCGATCGCCGCGGCGGACAGGATGCGCGCGCCGGCGGCGGTGCCGCTGACCTCGCCGACCGCGAGCCAGGTTTCGCGGGCGAGCGGGCAATGGGGGTCGAGCCGGAAGCCGCGCCCGCCGACGCTCAGCCAGTTCTCGCCCGAGGAGTCGCGGCGCCTGGCGACGCGGTCGGGAAAGGCCAGGGCGAGGCAGGGACCGATTTCTTCGTAGCCGGGCGTTGCGCTCCCCGGCGAAGGCGGGGGTCCAGTTCCGGCGTCGGTCTGCGGCCCGACCTTCGCCGGGGCGCCGAGTTGCTCCCACCGCCTCGCCAGTCCTCTGGCCGCCTCCGCCCTTTGGCCCCTGTCCCCGCGCCAGCGCCGCAGCCGCAGCTCGAGGTCGACATCCTGCCCACCGAGCCCGCGCTCCGACAGCAGCACCGCGACCTCGGCCGCCGTCCGGCCCCAGCCGCGGGCCCTGGTTTGGACCAGCATGTGGGCGAGGCGGGGCGGCAGCGGCAGCGCGGCGACGGCGCGGCCATGGGGCGTGGGGCGGCCGGCTTCGTCGAGAGCGCCGAGGGACAGGAGGCGGCGGCGGGCCTCCTCGACGGCCGCCGCGGGTGGCGGGTCAAGCCATTTGAGCTCGCGCGGGTCCGCGACGCCCCAGATCGAGCAGTCGAGCAGCAGCGCGCTCAGATCCGCTTCGAGGATTTCGGGCGGGTCGAAGCGGGTCAGGCCGGCGCTCGCAGCTTCCTCCCAAAGGCGGTAGACGCGCCCCGGTCCCTGCCGCCCCGCCCGGCCCGCGCGCTGGGTCACCGCCGCCTGGCTCGCCCGCTCGGTGACGAGCCGGGTGATGCCCGCGGAGCGATCGTAGCGGGGGCGGCGGGCGAGGCCGGAATCGACGACGATGCGGACTCCCTCGAGGGTGAGGCTGGTCTCCGCGATCGAGGTGGCGAGGACGAGCTTGCGCCGGCCCGGCGGCGGCGCCGCGATCGCGGCGCGCTGGGCGGCGAGCTCGAGGCTGCCGTGGAGTCGGTGGAGATCGACGTTCTCCGGCAGCCCGCCGAGGCGCTCGGCGGTTCGCCCGATCTCGGCGACTCCGGGGAGGAAGGCGAGCAGACCGCCCTCCGCCTCGGCGACAGCCCGGCGGATGGCCGCGGCCATATCGTCCTCAATCTTCGTCGCCGCCGAGCGGCCGAGGTGGACGAGATCGATCGGGAAGCTTCGTCCCGAGCTCTCGATCACCGGCGCTCCCCCCATCAGCTTCGCGAACCGCCCGCCGTCGACCGTCGCCGACATTGCGACCAGCCTGAGATCGGGGCGCAGGCCTGCCTGAGCGTCGAGGGCCAGAGCGAGGCCGAAATCGCTGTCCAGGCTGCGCTCGTGGACCTCGTCGAACAGCACGGCCGAGACTCCTGCCAGCTCCGGGTCCGCCTGGATGCGGTTTCGGAAAATTCCCTCGGTGAGGACAAGGATGCGGGTCTTCGACGAGCGCTTCGCGTCGAGCCGGGTGGCATAGCCGATCGTCCCGCCGACCCGCTCCCCGGCCAGCTCCGCCATCCGCTCGGCGGCGGCGCGGGCGGCGAGGCGGCGGGGGGAAAGGAGCAGGATCTCGCCTGTGCACCAAGCTTCGCCGAGCAGGACCGGCGCGACCATGGTGGTCTTGCCGGCGCCGGGAGGGGCGACCAGCACGGTGCTGGGTCCCGACCGCAGGGCGGCGAGCAGATCCGAGAGGACGGCGTGGATCGGCAGGCGGTTCACCCCGGCGCCGTAGCGCCTGGTCGGGCGCGCCAGCAACCCGCACGAGCAGTCGACGTCAGGCGGACGACAGGCTATTATTGCCACTCGTCTGCTGATGCAGGACGAGGGGCTCGCTCAGGGCGCTCACCGAACGGCCCGATTGAGAAGTCAGAAATACCACCGCCTGTATCTCGTCGGGCCTGGCCAAGGCGGCAGCGCCTAGGGGGCCCGTCGAATCCTTGTCTTCGTCAAGCGATGTGCCCTGAAGGGCGATCAGGCGCCGGCGCTCCGGCGCATTGATCGACAAGGTTATCTTCGCGAAGGAGCGGCCCCCCAGTATCGGTTCGTTCTGGCCGTCCTCGACGCCGATCGCGTCGACACCGATCAGCTCCACCGTCTCGAAGAATTTTAGCGGCTCGCCGAGGTCCTGCGAGTTGAAGGCGATCCTGTAGCTCACCAGCGCCGCCGCGGCTCCCTGATTCTCGACGATCTCGAGACGCACGTTCTGAATCGCAACCATGATGATTACCCTTAGGAAAATCGCGCCTTCGGCCTGTGGCATGACGACCGCGGGTCAGACGGATGAGAGCCTGCCTCGGCTTGCGGACGGGGGAATTATGTGACGACGGTCACGGGGCTTTTTTTGGGCGGCGGCTTCAATAGGCCCGAGCGATAGCGAACTCGACCGCTTCGGTGAGCGCCGCCTTGGCCTTGCCCGCCGGAAAGGCGCCGAGCGCGTCGATGGCGCGCTGGCCGTAGGTTCGGGCGCGGTCGATCGTGTCGGCGAGCGCGCCGCTTTGCCCGAGCAGACGGGTGGCGTGCTCGAGGTCCCCGTCCGACGTGCGGCTGCCCGCCATCGCTTCCTGCCAGAAGCGGCGTTCGGCGGCGGAGCCGCGGGCATAAGCGAGGATGACGGGGAGCGTCACCTTGCCGTCGCGGAAATCGTCGCCCGAGCCCTTGCCCATCGTCTCGGCGTCCGAGGCATAGTCGATCGCGTCGTCGACCAGCTGGAAGGCGATGCCGAGGTTGCGGCCGTAGCAGTCGAGCGCTTTCTCGACCTCCTCGCCGCGCTCGGCGACGACGGCGGCGATGCGGCAGGCGGCGGCGAACAGGGCTGCGGTCTTGGCCTGGATGATCTCGAGATAATGATCCTCGCCGGTCTCGATGCGGCGCTGGGCGGTGAGCTGGTCGACCTCGCCCTCGGCGATCACCGCCGAGGCGCGCGAGAGGATCCTGAGGACGCGCAGCGAGCCGTCCTCGACCATCAGTTCGAAGCTGCGCGAGAACAGGAAGTCGCCGACCAGCACGCTTGCCGGATTGCCCCAGATGATGTTGGCGGTGCGGCGGCCGCGCCTCAGGCCCGAGCCGTCGACGACGTCGTCGTGGAGCAGGGTGGCGGTGTGGATGAACTCGACCGCGGCGGCGAGCTTGTGGTGGCGGGCGCCGGCATAATCGAGCAGCCGCGCGCAGGCCAAGGTGAGCATCGGCCGCATTCTTTTGCCGCCGCCGGCGATGAGATGGCCGGCAAGCTCGGGGATCAGCGCGACCGGGCTCTGCATGCGCTCGAGGATGACGGCGTTGACGTGGTTCAGATCGGCCGAGACCAACTGGATCATCGGATCGAGCGAAGGGGCGGCGGCGCGGCCGAGCGAGTGGATCGTGGCGCTCATTTCTGGGCCGCGCTCTGGCCGTTCGCGGCGTGAAAGGCAAGCGGGTGCGCGATGCGCCTAAATGCCGCCGAATCGGACCAAGCGGCAGGGCGGCAAAGCTCCGAAACGGCCGAGATCCCGGCGAAAGCCGATGGCATCCCCGGCCCGAATGCGGCACTATGCGGGAACGACGAAGGGGGGACGAGATGGACCAGCCTGTCGGACAAGCGGGGCTGCTGTCGGCCGCGGCGACCTACCATATCTATCAGGACGGGGGGATCGGCGATTCCCAGCCGCAGAACATGCCCGGCACCGAATGGAAATCGAAGAACCTCAACAGTTTCGTCTGGGGGCTGATCCGCCAGGACCTGCCGATCACCAATTGCCGACTCGCCAACGGCCAGCGGATCGGGATCGAGGAGATACGGGTCGGGCGCAGCAAGCTCCAGGTCCTCGTCACCTTCCTGACCCTCGGCCTGTGGGCGCCGACCCGGATCAGCTGGCGGTGCTGCCGGCCGCCGTCGCTCTCCGGAACCCTGGACTGAGGAGGGCGCGATGATCCACTGGGACGATCGCGGCGCCAAGTCCTGGAACGGCGTCCATGTCACCCACAAGACCCGGGTCGCCGAGCTGATCGACGTCGACAATGTCGAGCCGGGCGGCACCCTGGTCGGCGGCTTCGACATGTTCCGCAATGCCGGCCGCTATCTCGACGAGGTCATCGGCAAGGCGCGCGACGCGGGCGCGCGCATCCTGGCGATCGGCTCGGGCTGGGCGCTGTCCGACATCAACATCACCGACGGTTGGCTGATCAACACCAAGCTGCTGAACGGCTGCTACGACATTGCCGACAAATATTTCGAAGCCGGCTACCCGGCCGCGGACCGGCCTTGCGTCGTGCTCGCCCAGGGCGGCATGCAGATCGCCGAGCTCAATGCCTATCTCGAACTGATCTCGAAGGTGCCGCGGTCGATCAAGGCGGCGGGGATCGGCAACGGCCAGACCGTCGCGGGCGCGGTCTCCGGCAACACTCATGGCTCGCAGATCAATTTCGGGGCGATGCCCGATTTCGTCGTCGGCCTGCACATCGCCACCGGCCGCGGCCGGACCTTGTGGATCGAGCGAGCCTCGAAGCCCGTGCTCAACCAGGATTTCTGCGACAAGATCGAGGCCGACCTGATCCGCGACGACGCGGTCTTCAACGCCGCCGTGGTCAGCTTCGGCACCTTCGGGATCATCGCCGCGTTGGCGGTGGAGACGGCGCCGATCTTCCATCTGGACTTCCCGGCGATCAGCGACATCCCCCACGACGACCTCAAGACCAAGCTCAGCGGTTTCGCCGCGGCCGATCCGGACCTCTACCATTACGAGTTCATCTTCGATCCGCACGCGCGCAATCCGGTGGCCATGGAGGGGGCGGCCAAGCGGGTGCCGTTCCAGCCGAACACTCCGACGCCGGTGCCGCGCTGGATCGTCCGCGACCGGAACGGCTATGCGCCGGGCATCAACATCCTCCGGGTCGTCGGCCTGCTCCGCTTCCTGCCGCCCCGCATCCCGACGCGCTTCCAGTTCAAGCAATATCGGCGGCTCGCCTTGCTCAACAAGGTGCGCGGCACGCCGGGCCAGCTCTACACCTCGTCGATCTATTATCTCGAAGGCTATACCGAGAGCGCGTTCGGGGTATCGGTGAAGGACGCGCCGAAGATGATCGACATCAGCTCGGCGGTGGCGCGCGAGGTGCGGCTGCCGTCGATCGGCCAGGTCCGCCTCGTCCATCGCTCGCGGGCGACGCTGGGCTTCACCCAGCACGAGCCCAAGACCGCCGTCTTCGAATTCGGCATGATCAACGACGAGAGATTCCCGGAATTCGAGCGGCGGATGGATGCGGCGCTGAGGGCCGAAGGGATACGCTATACGCTGCACTGGTCGAAGAACTCGGGCATCAGCCCGGCCCAGCTCGATTATATGTACGGGGCGGCGAAGATCGCGAGCTGGAAGGCGGCGCGGCACACCGTGTTCGGCGGCGACGCGACGCTGATGAAGATGTTCGAGAGCGACGCGATGGTTCGCGCGGGGCTGGCCTGAGCGCGGTCCCCGGTCCCCGCGCTAGTTGCACAAAGGCAGCTTCAGCCGCGCCAGCAGACCGCCCAGATCCTCGCTTTCCTCAAGGCTGATCGAGCCGCCGTAGATCTGGGCGACGTCGCGGACGATGGCGAGGCCGAGGCCGGTGCCGGGCTTGCCGGTGTCGAGGCGGGCGCCGCGGTCGAAAATGGTCTGCCTTTCCTCCTGGGGGATGCCGGGGCCGTCATCCTCGACCTCGATCTCGACGCATTCGGGCGTCGTCCTGGCGGTGACGAAGACCCGGCCGCCGCCATATTTGGCGGCATTCTCGATCAGATTGCCGAGCATCTCGTCGAGATCCTGCCGCTCGACCCGGACCGACGCCGATTTGTCGCCGGCGAGGTCGACGGTGACGTTGTCGTGGAGCCGGCTGATCGCGCGCTCGACCGCCTCGAGCGACGGCCAGACCGGGGCGCGGGCCTGGGCGGAGGCGCGGCGGCCGATGGCGCGGGCGCGGGCGAGGTGGTGATCGACCTGGCGCCGCATCGTCGTCGCCTCGCGGCAGACGGTGTCGGCGAGGTCCGGCGCGCGGGCGGTGGCGGCGTTGGTGATCACTGTCAGCGGCGTCTTGAGCGCATGGGCGAGGTTGCCGGCGTGCCGGCGCGCCTCCTCGGCCTGGACCTCATTGTGGGCGAGCAGGGCGTTCAGTTCCTCGGTGAGCGGCTCGATTTCGGTCGGGAAGCGTTCGGCGATCCGCGCTTTCTCGCCCGAGCGGATGGCGGCGATCGCCCGGCGTACCCGGCGCAGCGGCCACAGGCCGTAGAGCGCCTGCAGCGCGGCGAGGATGAGCAGGCCGAGGCCGAGGATGCCGAACGAGCGCAGCAGGGTCCGCCTGAGCACGCTGATCTGGTCGTCGAGATCCTCGCGGCTCTGGGCGACCTGGAAGCGCCAGCGCGCCGGCGAGCCGGGCAGCTGGATGTCGCGCTCGACCACCCTCAGCGTCTCGCCCTCGAGCTCGCGGCTGTCATAGGTGTGGAGGTCGACGTCGTTGTGGCGCCGGCTGCTGACCTTGAGCTTGCGGTCCCACAAGGACCGCGACGGCAGGTCGATGTCGGCGGTCGCTCCGGCCGGCCGGCCGGCGACGGCGCTGATCTGGAAGTAGAGGCCGGAATAAGGCTCGAGGAAGCGCTGGTCGGCCGGCGGCCGGTTGAGGAAGGCCTCGCCCTCCGGCCCGACTTCCGCCGAGGCGATCAAAGCGGTCAGCACATATTCGAGCTGGGCGTCGAAATTGCGGGTGATGGCCGAGGTGAGGACGCGGTCGAGCGTATAGCCTCCGACGCCGAGCAGGACGAGGATCCACATTGCCGAGACGCCGATCATGCGGCGGGTCAGCGAGCCGGTGCGGGCGGCGCGGGGGACGCGGCGGACGAAGCGGGGGAGGCGCAGGCGCTTCATAACCTCGTCATCCCGGCGAAGGCCGGGATCCCAGCGGGTGAAAGGCGCCTGCGCTCTTCACCCCCTGGGGCCCCAGCCTTCGCTGGGGCGACGGAGATGGGCAGCCTTCTGCGTCCGTGCTCATGGATTCAGGCGCCCGGATCTTCCAGCGAGTAACCGAGGCCGCGGATGGTGGTGATGACGTCGGGGCCGAGCTTCTTGCGGATGCGGGTGACGAACACCTCGATCGTGTTCGAATCGCGATCGAAATCCTGGTCGTAAATATGCTCGATCAGCTCGGTACGGCTCACCACCTTGCCTTTGTGATGCATCAGATAGGAGAGCAATTTATATTCCTGGGCGGTGAGCTTGACCGGCTCGCCGTCGAGCGTGACCTTGCCCGAGCGGGTGTCGAGGCGGACGTCGCCGGCGGTCAGTTCGGACGAGCTGTTGCCCGAAGCGCGGCGGATCAGCGCCCGGAGGCGGGCGATCAGTTCCTCCGTCTGAAACGGCTTGGCGAGATAGTCGTCGGCGCCGGCGTCGAGGCCGGCGACCTTGTCGGACCAGCTGTCGCGCGCGGTCAGCACCAGCACCGGCACGGCAATGCCTTCCTTGCGCCAGCGGTCGAGGACGGTGAGGCCGTCTATCTCGGGCAGGCCGAGGTCGAGGATGATGGCGTCGTAGCTTTCGGTGGAGCCGAGATAATGGCCGTCCTCGCCGTCGGTGGCGAGGTCGACCGCATAGCCGGCGCCTTCGAGCGTCGCCCGCAGCTGGCGGCCCAGATTGGGCTCGTCCTCGACGATCAGAACCCGCATCTCACTCCCCTATCCTGTGTCGGCGCCTCAATAGCCGCCCAACCAGCATTATGGCCAATTGTTTCATGACCGTTCCCTCTCGTCGCCCTAGCGCAGGCTGGGGCCCGAGCGGGTGAAAAATGCCGGCGCCCGTCACCCGCCGGAACCCCAGCCTTCGCTGGGGTGACGGGCTTGCGTCCCGGTGGGGCCGCAAACCCGTCAGAAGCCCGACCGGCCGATCACCTCGCCGGTGCGGGCGTCGACGTCGACCCAGACGACCCTCTGGCCGCGCAAGAACTTGAGACGGTAGCGGCCGATATCGGCATAATATTCGGGACCGAGATAGGAGAAGCCGCGCATTTGCGGGACGATGCGCGCCTCGATCGCCCGCAGCGGGATGATGCGGCCGTCGCGCGCGCCTTTGAACGCCGCAGCCTGCTCGCGCTCGCGCGGCCCCGCCGCGGCCGGGGCGGAGAGGGCGGCGGTCATGCCGAGAACGGCGACGAGGAGGGCGGAGACGGGACGCATTTGGGGCATGGCTTTTTGCTGTTGGGGAGGTGGCATAGCGGCCGGCCATTGAATAGCCCATGAATGTGCCTGTCAGGCGAGGGTCATGGGGCGGGGGAAAGGCTAAATTGCACGGCCCGTCGGTTTGGGCTTGGCTTTGCCCGCGCCGCCATGCTGAGGGGCGGCCATGCGCGGGCGGATGAGAGCGGCGACGGGGATGGCGGCGGCCTTGCTCGCCGGTTGCGCGAGCAAGCCCGCCCCGGCGCCGCGCCCGGCGCCGGTCGCCCGCCCGGCGGCGCCGCCGCCCGCCGAGCCGCCGCCGGCGCCGGTCGCCCGGGACTGGCCCGACCGGTCGCTGACGCCCGGTGACTGGAGCTATGGCAGCGAGGCCGGCGGCAGCGCGGCACGGTTCGCGGGCTTCAGCCTGCGCTGCGACGCCGCCAGCGGCCAGATCCGGCTCACCCGCGAAGGCGCGGGCGGCACCTTTCGGGTGCGGACCTCTTATGGGCATCGCACATTCCCGTCCGGCGCGGCGATCCCCGCCGGCGACCCGGTGCTCGACGAAATGGCGTTCAGCCGCGGCCGCTTCGCGGTGGAGGCCGACGGCCTGGAGACGCTGGTCGTCCCCGCCTGGCCGGAGCCGGCGCGGGTGATCGAGGACTGCCGCGGGTGAGATGTTCACGCCGCCCTCTCGGGGCGCGCGCGAAGCGGAAAGACTAACGCCGAAAAAGATCAAAACAAGGCTTGCGTGCCGATTCGCGATGATTCATCCTCCCCCTCGCCACAACAAAGCGAAAGGAGGTGATCCGATGTCTCATGGTTCAGCAGAGAGGTCGGTTCTGCTCGTTCGGGAGATGGAGGCCTAGCCTTCCTGTCGGTCTTCCGGGCTGGAGCATCCAGCCGCTGACCATGTTCGGAGGGTCGTCGCGCCAGGCGCGGCGGCCCTTCAACTTGTCCGCCATCCCAGGAACGGCGGCCGCGATCGGGCGTTCTAGCGACGTGACCGACAAGCTTCCCCCCGATCAGGGCCGCGCGCCCTACCTCTATGACGAGCAGCTCCAGCGCCAGCAGCAGGAGAAGCTTTTCCTTCGCACCGCCCGCGACGAGCGGCCCGACCTGCTCGCACCGGCGGCGAAGCCGGGCGCGCGCTGAGGCGCGCCCGCTCCGTCCTCAGCCGTTCGCGCTGATGGCGCGGTGCATATTCTCCCATTGCTCGTGGCCCGAGCGGACCGACTGGTAGAGCTCGCGCAGCAGCTTGCCGGTCTCGGCCGAAAGCTTCTCGTCCGCGAGCGCCGCTTCCCATTTGCCGTTGAGATAGCTCTCGCCGCGGTCGACCTCGGCGATGACCGCCTTGTCGTCGCGGCCGGTGACGGCGTCGCGCAGCGACAGGAAGCGCCGATGGGCTGCGGCGAGCAGGCCGCCTTCCTCTTCCGGCGTGCCGCCGAGCGCGCGGACGCGCTCGCGCAGCCTCGCCACCACCTGCTCGCGCTGGCCCGCGCGCTGGCGGAAGATGTCGGCGAAAGTGCCGGTCGTGGCCGCCTCGGCGGAATGGCGATAGCCGTCGACGCTGTCGATGGTGGTCTCGATGAGGCCGTTGAGGACGTCGACTTCGTGATCGTTGAACATGGCTTGCTCCTGGTTGTGGGTCCGCCGGCTAAACCCTCCGGGACTCGCTAAAGGTCCGTTCGGGAACGGGAATAAGCGCCAGGACGTTCACCGCGCGGAAGGAGCCGAACATGGCCGACGATCAGAGCGAGCGGGGAAGGCCCGCCACCTTCGACCCCAAGTCCGGCGAGGTCCACGGCTCCGGCTCGGGCGCCGGCGGCGGCGGCAATCCGAACGAGGATTACGACCAGGATCCGATGGCCGGCGCCGGCGCCGAGCCGTCGCACGGGCCGCGCACGGCGGATGAGGCCGTCGAGCGGCCGATCGATCCGGACGAGGGGATCTGAGATGGCGGGCAAGGGCCACCCGCTCCCCGCCAGCAACGAGGCGCGCCACGGCGAGATCCCCGAGGATATCGCCGAAGCGAAGGGCCGCGGCGACGATTCGAAGCCGTTGGTTCAGCCGAAACGGCAGGCCGTCAACCCGGACGGCGAGCCCTATCGATACGACGATAACGGCCGCGCCGAAGAGATTTAGCGGCGCGGCGCGTCCCCGCACCATTCCGCCGCGCGTCCGGGAGCCGACCGGGATTGCCGACGTTGATCAGGCTCCAAGTTACTTTGCAGGAGCATGATCATGGCCAATGAAAACAACAATCAGGACCGCGGTGCGACGGGCGGCCAGTCGGGCAACGATCGCGACCGGCAGCAACAGCAAGGCGGGCAGCAGCAGGGCGGCGGCGCCACCGGCACCGACCAGGCCGGCGGCAGCGGCACCGGTGCCGGCCAGGACAAGCAGAACCAGCAGGACCAAAGCGAGCTTCGCCAGGGTGGCGGCAGCTCCGAAGGCCAGTCGCGCGGCAAGGACGATGACAAATCCCAAGGCGGCGGTCGCGGCTCCGAGTGGCAGCAGGGCCAGCAGGGCCAGCAGGGCCAGCAGGGCCAGCAGGGTGGCCAGGCCGGCGGCTTCCAGCAGGAGCAGCAAGGCGGTAGCCAGCAGGGCGGCTTCCAGCAGGACCAGCAGGGCGGCCAGCGCCAGGGTGGCGCCGACGTCGAGTTCCAGCAGGATCAGCAGTCGAACCAGGACCGCGGCCAGGGCCAGGCCGGCAGCGAGTTCGAGAGCGACCAGCGCTAGCCGCCGGGCTTCGCGAACGACAGGGAAGGGCCGTCCCGCGGGGCGGCTCTTCTTCGTGCGCGCGGGGATTTCTGAGCAGGGAACCACTCGCCGCCCCGCTCGTCTGTTACGCGCCAGTTACAATATTGGAGACCGACATGGCCAACCAGAAATCGGACCAGGACGGCTCGGGCGGCGGCTCGAAACCCAAGAAGGGCTCGGCCGGCGTCTTCCCCGACGCACTCAAGGAAGCCGGCCAGCGTGCCGCCGAGCTCGCGCAGAACCCAGTGGCCCGCTCCATGCTGGCCGCCGGCCTAGTCACCGCCGCCGCGGCGCTGACTGCCAATGCGCGGGTGCGCAAGACCGTGCGCGACGCCAGTCGCGACGCGCTCGACACCGCCGAGGCAGCCGCGGACAGCGCCAGCAAGATCGGCGCGGCGATCGTCACCGCCGCGACGGACGCGGTGCGGCGCCTTCTCGCCGGCGGCGAGGAGGAGGGCGGCGGCACGACCGGCGGCGGTCGGCCCTCGTATCGGGGCAAGGGCAGTGGCGGAGCGGGCCGCACCAAGCCGAGCAAGGCCGGCGGAACTCGCGGCGGCGCCAAGGCGGCCGGTTCGCGCGCCAAGGCCGCCACCGGCGGCTCCAGCCGCGCTGCGAAGAGCGCGGCCGGCCGGCCTAAGGCCTCGGCCGCCTCCGCGGCAACCAAGACCGGCGGGGGCCGGGGCAAGTCCGCGGGCGCGGGCGCCGGCAAGGGCCGGTCCGGAGCGACCGGAGCGGCCGGCGGCAAGCCGCGGCGAGCCCCGGCAGGCGGCGGGCGCGGACGCGGCGGCGCCGGCGGGTCGGCCTCCGGCAGCGGCGGCGGCACGGGCGGCGAGGGCGGCGGCGGCTGATCCCGCTCCCCGCAATCCCGTTCGATTCGGTCTCAAGGCGACCCGGCGGAAGCGGGCTTGCGCCGGGCGCCCGTGTCCGGTACCGGACTACCCCCTTGACGCGGCGCCCCGGATCGGCTTTGTGAACGGGCCCACTGGGGGGTAAATTTCCTGAGGAATGTCATGAAGTTGCACAAGTTTTCTGTGCGCCTTTCGAGCGCCGCCTGTCTTCTCCTTGCCGCCGTCGCGCCGGCCGCCGCGGCCGATTCCGCCCCGGCACCGTCGAATGAGGCGACCGCCACCGACAGCCATGGCAGCCATGCCCGCCCGCCGGCGCACGCGACTTCCGCGCCCGATGAGCCCAAGAAGATTTGCCGGAACATCGCCCAGACCAGCTCGCGGCTGAGGACCAAGCGGATCTGCCTGACGCGCGAGCAATGGAGCCGCGCCAAGTATAATTGAGCGCCGGCGGGGCGCTGCCGGCGCCTCGCTCCCTAGAAGCTGATCCTGCCGCCGAGCGCGAAGACGAGCACCCGCTGGTCTTCCGCGCGGCCTTCGGTGAGGATGTCGGTCTGCGCGGCGGTGCCGGCGTAGAAGCGCTCGTCCCGGCTGATCGGGCCGTCCTCGACATCGGTATAGCCGGCGGCGGCGTCGAGCGACATGCGCCCGTTGAGCCGGTAGGTCGCGCCGACATTATAGTCGACGCGGTCGCCGTCCGGCACGCGCGGATCGCGGCCGGCGTCCCGGGTCGGAGTCGGGTCGATCTGGAGGCCGGCGCGCAGCGTCAGCCGTTTGCCGATCGCCTGATCGAAGCCGACGGCGACGCTCCACGTATCCTTGTAATTCTGGATGATCGCATTGTTCAGCGGCGCGGCGATCTCGATCCGGTCGAACTTGCTCCATCCGAAATGGACCGTCTGGGCGTTGAGCGTCAGCCCGTCGGCGATGCCGATTCGGGCGCCGAGGGTGAATTGCCACGGCGTCGTGAAGCTCGCCGTCGTCTGCGCCCGCGCGTTGCGCGCGGCGAGCGGCCCGGCGAGGCCGCTGATGTCGACCGGCCCCTTCAATTCATGCTCGACCGCCGATTTGTAGGCGATGCCGATCGTCACCCGCTTCGCCGGGCGGAGCTGGACCCCGGCGCTCCAGCCCAAATCCCAGCCGTCGCCGGTCAGCCGCAGCCGGCCGTCGGGCGAGCCCGGCGCCAGATTGGGCAGGGCGTTGGACAGCCAGGCGTCGCTATACTGGATGTTGATCGCCGCGCCGACGCTGAGCCAGTCGGTCGCCGCGACCGCAACCGACGGCTGCAGGTCGAGCGTGATCAGGCGGCTGCGAATCGCGGAATAACGCTGCCATCCCGACGGGTCGTAGTCGCTGGTGAAGCTGAACGGCGAGGTGATGGCTAGGCCGAGCGCGATTCGTTCGCTGAGCGGGAGCACGAATGCGTTGCTCGGCGCCACGCCCCGGACGATCGGGTCCGCGAGCCGCGCGATGCCGCCGACCGGCGCCGGCGGCAGCCCCGGCCGGTCGATCAAAGTGCCGGCGTCGCTGACCTCGCCGCGGGGGAAGATGGCGGTGGCGCCGAACACCGCTTCGGCCTCGGTGGCGCCGGCGATCGCCGCCGGGTTCCACCACAGCGACGCGGCGCCCTGGTCCGCCACCTCTCCGGAATTCGCCCGGCCCCAACCTCTAACGGATTGTTCCTGAAGGTAAAACCCGGCGGCCTCGGCGGGCCCCGCGACGGTTACGAACAGCCCTGCGGCCGTCCCGAAAAGCAACAGCCGCCCCGCCGCGCTACCACGTTCGTCCGGTTTATCGATCACCCTGCCCCCCAGCTCGAACCCGTTTTCGGCCCTCGGCCGCCCTAGCGAATTAGTGGCGAAATCTTTGTATCTCAATCGTTTTTGTTCGTATTCGAAATGGAGATTTGACTCTGTTCGTCCAGTGCCCAAAACGAGACCTCCCGGCAACACCCGAACAGTTAACGTACCAATCCCTTCCGACCCCGATTGTTCGCCCGCAGCTTATATGCTTACTTGTGCGTACACCAAATGCTTGGGGCCAAACGATGAATCAACATTTCAGTCTTCCGCCTTCGGATGAGGCGATCCCGGTAGCGGTCGCCAGGGAGGATTTGGCGGGGACCCTGCCCCTCCAGCATCGCCAGCGACCGTCGGGCACCCGCCTGTTCGACCTCGGCCAGCTCGACGTGCGGTGGGATGCCGCCCACGGCACTTTGTGGACCTACATGACGCCGGTCGACCGTCCCAATTTCAACCGGCCGATGCTGCGCGACTTCCAGCGCTGGCAGGCCGAGATCAGCCGCGAGTTCTCCGATCCGGAAGAGGGGCTCAAATATCTCGTGCTCGGCTCGAGCTTCCCGGGCGTGTTCAACCTCGGCGGCGATCTCGACCTGTTCGCCAGCTTCATCTCGGCCGGCGACCGCGAGGGACTCGTCCGCTACGGCCGCAACTGCGTCTCCATCCTCCACAACAACCTGCGGCAGCTCGAGCTTCCGATCGTCACCATCGCCCTGATCCAGGGTGATGCACTCGGCGGCGGCTTCGAGGCGGCGCTGAGCTTCAACCTCATCGTCGCCGAGAAAGGCGTCAAGTTCGGCCTGCCCGAAATCGCGTTCGGGCTGTTTCCGGGGATGGGCGCGCACAGCCTGCTGTCGCGCAAGATCGGCCTCGCCCGCGCCGAGGAGATGATGCTGTCCAGCCGCCTCTACACGGCGGAGGAGATGCATGAGATGGGCCTCGTCCATGTGCTGGCCGAGCCGGGTTGCGGCGAGGAAGCGGTCCGCGCCTATATCGGCAGGAACGGCCGCCGCCAGCCGGGGCATCGCGGCATCTACCAGGCGTCCGGCCTCGCCGATGCGGTCACGCTCGAGGAGCTCAACGCGATCGTCGAGGTGTGGGCGGACAGCGCCCTGTGCCTCAGCGACGGGGATCTGAAGCTCATGCGGCGGCTGGCCAGCGCCCAGATCAGGCTTGCAGCCGCCTGAGGCTTTCCGCCGAGGGATCCGCCTCGGTCCATTCCTCGCCCCTGCCCTGCGCTTCCAGGCGACGGCAGATGACCGATTCCGGCACCGGCCGGCCGAGGAAGTAGCCCTGCGCGGCGGTGCAGCCCGCGCCGGTGACGTAGCCGAGCTGGGTCTCGGTCTCGATGCCTTCGGCGACGATGTCCATGTCGAGCTCGGCGGCGAGGCCGACGAGGGCGTGGATGATCGCCCGAGCCTCGCGGCTCTTGGTCACGTCGGCGATGAAGCTGGTGTCGATCTTGATCTTGTCGAACCGATATTTCTTTAGGTAGGTGAGCGACGAATAGCCGGTTCCGAAATCGTCGATCGACAGCTTCAGTCCGATCTTCTGGAATTCCCGGATCAGCGAGTTGGACTGGGCATTCTCCTCGAGCAGCACGCTCTCGGTGATCTCGAGCTCCAGCCGGCGCGCGGCCAGCCCGGACCGGTACAGCGCCGACAGGATCATGTGGCTGAGATGGAGGTCCTTCAAAAGGGCCGGCGACATGTTGACGGCGATGCTGACGTCCTCCGGCCATTTCGCCGCGACCGCGCAGGCCTGATAAAGCACCCAGTGGCTGATCGGCGAGATCAGTCCGGTGCTTTCCGCGAGCGGGATGAACTCGCCCGGGCTGACCATGCCGAGCTCGGGATGGTGCCAGCGCAACAGCGCTTCGCAGCACGTGACCTTCTTGGTCTTGAGGTCGACGATCGGCTGGTAATAGACTTCGAGCTCGCCCCTCTCGATCGCGTCCTTCAGCGCTACTTCGAGCCTGCGCTTCTGGTGGAAGTCATCCTGCATCGACATCTCGAACAGGCAGAAGTCGTTCCGGCCGTTGGCCTTGGCGTGGTAGAGCGCCATGTCGGCATGCTGGAGCAGGGTGTCGGCCTCGGTGCCGTGAATCGGCGCGATCGCGGCGCCGATCGAACCGGTCACCTGGAG
Organism: Allosphingosinicella sp.; assembly: GCA_036378975.1. GTDB lineage: Bacteria > Pseudomonadota > Alphaproteobacteria > Sphingomonadales > Sphingomonadaceae > Allosphingosinicella. The sequence goes on from DASUVK010000061.1 coordinate 34,885, forward strand.
CGACGCGCCTTCGATCTGCATCGGCACCGACAGGCCGCGCATCACCTCGCGCGCCAGTTCCTCGGCGAAATAGGGTTTGGAGCCGCGGGCGAGCAGAACGAACTCGTCGCCGCCGAAGCGGGCGACGCTGCCGCGCCCGTCGACGATCGACGTGAGCTGGCGGGCCACGGTGCACAGCACGCCGTCGCCGGTGGGATGGCCGAGCGAGTCGTTGATCTCCTTGAACTTGTCGAGATCGATCCACAAAATGGCCAATTGCTCGCCGTGGCTGGTCAGCGCCGCGAGCTCGACCTGCAATCGTTCCTGAAAGGCGCCGCGATTCTCGAGGCCGGTCATCGCGTCGAACCGCGCCAGCCGTTCGAAGCGCTCGGTGAGGCGCTTCTGGTCGCGCGTCGCCGACATCGCCTTGAGCACCGCGGAATAGGTTTGGAGGGTGATGTCGACCATGCCGATCATGAAGACGATGAAGACGCCGCCCAATACCCATCGGAACGGATCTTCGCTGAGGAACAGGCCCAGCGTCGCCGGCCCCTGCGCGAGCGCGAGCTGGCCGATCGCGATCACCGGGCGACCGGCATTGCGCCCGCAAATCCCCGCTGCATAGCCGGTGGTCAGCGTCGCCGCGAACATGTGGTGGACCGCGTCCTCGGAGCGGAGCAGAGTCAGCAGGGTCATCATCCCGAGCAGCAGCGAATAGGCCCACGCGCCGACCTCGTAGATCGTCTCGGATCGGGCGCTCTCGGTCGCGTCGGGCTGGCCGACCCTGTGGAAGAAGACGGCGTGGCTGACGCGGCCGGCCCCGACCAGGCCGATCGCGACGGCCATGGCGGTCAGCCACACGTCGCCGCTGGAAAGGGCGATCAGGGTGCTGACGGCCGACCCCGCCACCGCGCCGACGCCGAGCGACGTCGACGAGGTGAACAGGGTCTCGACCAGCGAACGGCGCACTTCCTCGGCGACCGTCCGATCGGTCTTGCCGATCTCGCGCAGCTTGGCGATGATGCTCGTCAACCCACCGTTCCCCTCAACCCGCGCCCGTTCTGGCGCAAACTCCTTTATCTTGCATTAAGGGAGAGGGGCGGCGGCGGACCTGCAACCATTTGTGAACGTTTGACTGTCATCAGGTCCGTATGCGTATCCACCCCACCCTTCCTCCGGCTATCGTCGATCCGGGCCGCCTCGAGCTCGTGCTGCGCCTTGCCGACGGCAGCCCGTGGCGGCTGACCCTGTCGGCCGGGATGGAGCGCTTCATCGGCTATTATCCGCGCGTCGACGGCATCGATTCCGGCGGCCCGCTGCTGCGCTTCCGGGTCGCCGACCCCACCTGAGGGAAACTGCCGCCCCCTGCCGACGTTGGGCAGGCGATGAGCGACGAATTGCCACCGCAAGCCTGCCCCGGCGCCGCGCCGCGCGCGGCCCTGTTCGACGTCGACGGCACCCTCGTCGACACCAACGACCTGCATGCCGCCGCCTGGCGCGAGGCCTTCCTGCATTTCGGCCTCGACCAGCCGGTGGAGGCGATACGCCGGCAGGTGGGCAAGGGCGGCGACAATCTCATTCCCGCGCTCTTCCCCGATCTGCCCAAGGCCCCGCAGGGCGAGATCGAGCAATTCCGCTCCGGGCTGTTCAAGCGCGACTATCTGTCCCGCGCCACGCCGTTTGCCGGCGTCCGTCCGCTGTTCGAGCGGCTGGCCGGGGACGGCGTCACGATCGTCCTCGCTTCTTCCTCGGACGCCGAGGAAGTGGCGTTTCATCTCGGCCTGATCGACTGCGCGGACCTGGTCGCGGCGACGACCTCGAAAGACGATGTCGACCGCTCGAAGCCGTGCCCGGACATTTTCGCGGCGGCGCTTGCCAAGGCGGCGCTCGGCGTGGACGAGGCGGCGGCGGTCGGCGACACGCCCTGGGACGCGATCGCCGCGACCAGGCTCGGCCTGCGCATCATCGGCATGCGCTGCGGCGGCTTCCCCGATCCTGCGCTGGCCGCGGCGGGGGCCTGCGAGCTTTACGACGGGCCGTGGGACCTGGACGCCTGCTACGACCGATCGGTGTTCGGCCGTGGCTAGAAAGAAAGCCGGCCGGGTGCTGCTGGCGGCCGATGCGGCGGCGGCGGAAACGGCCTTGCCCTATCAGGGCTCGCCGGCGATGGAGGCGCTCGGCCGCTTCGCTTCGCTCGGCGATCAGCCGCCGCTGCGGACCTTGTGCGCGGCGGTGATTGCGGCGGGCCTCGCCGGCGGCGACCGCCGTCTCGCCCGCACCGGCCTCAGGATGCTCGTCGCGCACACGCTGGCGACGCTCGCCAAGGATTTCGTCAAGCAGCGCGTGGATCGGACCCGCCCCCGCTCCAAGGGCAGGGAAGGCAAGGATCATGTGCCCCGGCCCGGCCGCGGCACCGCCAAGGAGGAGACCAGCTTCCCCTCCGGCCATAGCGCCGGCGCCGCCGCCGTCGCCCGCGCCTTCGCCCGCGACTATCCCGGGCATGCGGCGCCCGCTTATGCGGCGGGCGGCGCGCTCGCCCTTGCCCAGATTCCGCGCTGCGCCCATTATCCCACCGACGTCGCGGCCGGCCTCGCCATCGGCCTCGCCGCCGAAGCGGCGGTGGACATCGGCTTCCGACTGGTGGAGGAGCGCCCGATCCCCGACTGACCCCCACAGGAGTTCCGCCGTGCGTCCGTTGCTTCTCGCCTTTCTCGCCCTCGCCGCCGCCTGCTCGCCCGCGGCCGACCCGCCGCAGCCCAAGGCGGAGGAGGCTGCCGCGGCGGCGCGGCAGGTGGCGCCGGTCCTCGACACGCCCGAGGCGGTCGACACCCAGAGCTACGCCAGGCCGCTGGAAGCGCGCGTCACCCATGTCGCGCTCGACCTCAAGGCGGATTTCGACGCCAAGCGGATCGGCGGTATCGCCACGCTCGACATCGAGGCGAAGCCGGACGCCAAGGCGATCGTGCTCGACAGCAAGGGCCTCGAGATCGAGGCGATCACCAGCGCCGACGGCAAGCCGCTGAGCTACGCGCTCGGCAAGGCCGATCCCGAACGCGGCGCCCCGCTCACCGTCGAGCTGAACGGCGCCCGCCAGATCCGCATCGCCTATACCAGCGCTCCCGAGGCCGAGGCGCTGCAATGGCTGACGCCCGAGCAGACCGCCGGCAAGAAGCATCCCTTCCTGTTCAGCCAGGGCCAGTCGATCCTCAACCGGACCTGGATTCCGACCCAGGACAGCCCCGGCATCCGCCAGACCTGGGAAGCGCGGATCGTCGTCCCCGAGCCGCTCAAGGCGGTGATGAGCGGCGAGCGGCTGACTCCCGAGGGCGAGCCGGCGGCGGGCGGCGGCCGCGCCTTCCGCTTCCGCATGGACAAGCCGGTGGCGCCCTATCTGATCGCGCTCGCCGCCGGCGACATCGGCTTCCAGAGCCTCGGCCCGCGCACCGGCGTCTATGCCGAGCCGGCGATGCTCAAGGCCGCCGCCGCCGAGCTGGTCGACACCGAGAAGATGGTCGACGCCGCCGAGGCGCTCTACGGCCCCTATCGCTGGGGCCGCTACGACGTCATCGTGCTGCCGCCGGCCTTTCCCTATGGCGGGATGGAGAATCCGACCCTCACCTTCCTGACGCCCACCTTCCTCGCCGGCGACCGCAGCCTCGTCGGCCTGGTCGCGCACGAGCTCGCCCACAGCTGGTCGGGCAACCTCGTTACCAACGCGGTCTGGCCGGATTCCTGGCTGAACGAGGGCTTCACCTCCTATTTCGAGAACCGGATCATGGAGGCGCTGTACGGGCCGAAGCGGGCGAGCCAGGAAGCGGCCTTGTCATGGGCGGACATGGAGGATGCGCTGAAGGAGCTCGGCGCGACGGCGCCCGGCACCCGCCTCCACGACGACAGCGAGAGCGAGGACGGCGGCGCCAGCGGCATCGTCTACGACAAGGGCGCGACCTTCCTGAGGACGATCGAGCGGACGGTCGGCCGGGAGCGGTTCGACGCCTATCTCAAATCCTATTTCGACCGTCACGCCTTCCAGCCGATGACCTCGGCGCGCTTCCTCGCCGACCTCCGCGCCAACCTCGTCAAGGGCGACAAGGCGCTGGAGGACAAGCTGAAGCTCGACGAATGGGTCTACAGGCCCGGCCTGCCGGCCAATGCCGCCCGGCCCGATCCCGCCGCCTTCGCGCCGGTCGACGAAGCGGTGCGGGCGTTCGCCGCCGGCGGCGCCGCGCCGGCTTCCTCATGGTCGGGCTGGACCACCGCCGAGCGGCTGCGCTTCCTCAACGGCCTGCCGCGCGCGCTGCCGCAGCCTCGCCTCGCCGAGCTCGACCGCGCCCTCAAGCTGACCGACAGCGCCAATGCCGAGACCCTGTTCGCCTGGCTCCAGCTCGCTCTGGCCAATCGCTACCAGCCCGCAGTGCCCGCCGCCGAGCGCTTCCTGATGGCGATGGGAAGGCGCAAGTTCGTCGCGCCCCTGTTCGAGACTCTGGCGAAGCAAGGCGAATGGGGCCGGCCGATCGCGACGCGCATCTATGCCAAGGCGAGGCCGACCTATCATTCGGTGACCACCGGCACGGTCGACAAGACGCTCAAGGAAGGCGGCTAGGCTTCTTCTCCGGCGCCGCCGGATGGCGGGCGCTGCGCATCGCTTTGGCGGCGACTGGCCGGGGATCGAGGCGGGGATCGAGGCGGGGAGGTCCGATCGGCGCGCCGACTCGTTTCGTCGCCGATTATTTGCGACGAAATACTGGTGGATAAGTGATTTACCGTCTTGGCGGGAAATCGCGTTTGAGGCACTATGGCTAGTGGCGCTGCCAAGGGGGCAACGCAAGAACTTGTAGGCGGCGGCTGCGGACCCCATATCGGCCGCAGGCTCAAAAGGCATGTCCTGTGGATATCGGGGACAAGCCGAAATGAACCGCCCGCGCCCCCTCGAATGCGCTTAAGGTGGAGCTGAATCCACTGGAACGAAGACCGAACAAGGGGTAGGAAGATGGACCTTTCAGGCAGCAGCGAAACGGGAGCGAGCGACATGGCTACAACCGTCTCCGAGTCGCCGGGCAAGGCGAAGTCGTCCGCCAAGGGCGCGCGCCCCACTATCTATCCGGTCGAGGTCGATCACAGCCGCGATTCGCTGCTCACCGATTTCGGCAAGGAAACGCTGAACGACCGCTATCTGCTGCCCGGCGAGACCTATCAGGATCTGTTCGTCCGCGTCGCCTCGGCCTATGCCGACGACGCCGAGCACGCCCAGCGCGTCTACGACTATATCTCGAAATTGTGGTTCATGCCGGCGACCCCGGTCCTGTCCAACGGCGGCACCGGCCGCGGCCTGCCGATCAGCTGCTACCTCAACTCGGTGCCGGACAGCCTCGAGGGCATCGTCGACACCTGGAACGAGAATGTCTGGCTGGCCGCCCGCGGCGGCGGCATCGGCACTTATTGGGGCGCGGTGCGCGGCATCGGCGAGCCGGTCGGCCTCAACGGCAAGACCAGCGGCATCATCCCGTTCGTGCGGGTGATGGACAGTCTGACGCTGGCGATCAGCCAGGGTTCGCTGCGGCGCGGCTCGGCCGCCTGCTATCTCGACATCTCGCACCCCGAGATCGAGGAGTTTCTCGAGATCAGGAAGCCCTCGGGCGACTTCAACCGCAAGGCGCTCAATCTCCATCACGGCGTCCTCGTCACCGACGATTTCATGGAGGCGGTGCGCGACGGTGCCGAATGGACGCTGAAGAGCCCCAAGGACGGTTCGGAGCGGGCCACCGTCGACGCCCGCTCGCTGTTCCAGAAGCTGGTCGAGACAAGGCTGGCGACCGG